>JAHDVS010000079.1 GCA_023382435.1 Thermoleophilia bacterium | reverse complement strand
CCGGCTACCTCGACGACTACGCGCACGTGGCCCACGGGCTGCTCGAGCTGCACGTCGCGACCGGCGAGCTGCGCTACCTCGAGGAGGCGCACCGCCTCGCCTGCCTCGCCGTCGAGCTGTTCGCGGATCCCGAGCGCGGCGGTTTCTTCTTCACCGCCGCGGACGGCGAGCCGCTCGTCGCCCGCACTAAGGAGCTCGACGACAACCCGGCGCCCTCCGGAAGCTCGATGCTCGCGACCGTGCTCCTGCGCCTCTCCCGAATCTACGGGGACACGGAGCTCGAGCGCCAGGCGGTCGGGTGCTTTCGGCTGGCTCACCGGCTGCTCGAGCGCGCTCCGGGGGCCGTCGGGCAGCTCCTCTGCGCGCTCGACCTCCACTTCGCCCCGCCCCGCGAGGTCGCGATCGTCGGCGCGGCAGCGGAGCCGGCCACTCTGGCGCTGCGCCGTGCCGCGCTCGAGCGCTTCGCCCCGGCCACCGTGTACGCGTTCGCGGAGGACCCGGACGACCCGGCCGCCGCGCGCGTGCCCCTGCTGGCCGGCCGCGGGCTCGTCGACGGGCGCCCGGCCGCCTACGTCTGCGAGCGCTTCGCCTGCCGGGCGTCGATCACGGACGCGGACGCGCTGCGCAAAGCGCTCGCCGCCTAGCGACCGGCCGCTGCGCCTGCGCGCTCACCACCCGCGCCGGCTGCTCGACGCCGCGCGGGCGCTCGAGCGCTTCCCGGCCGAGCTCAGCGCTGTGCCGAGTCCCGCCGCCTGAGCGCCAGCCCGGTCAGGAGCTCCCGCACGATCCGGTCCGCGGCGAGCGCCGTGATGTCGGCCGAGCCCACTCCCGTCGGGATCACCTCGACCACGTCAGCCCCCACCATCTCGACACCCGCGGCGACCGTGCGGCATGCCCACAGCAGGTCGGCCGTCGTCATCCCGCCCGGCTCGGGGGTTCCGGTGCCCGGAGCGAACGCGGGGTCGAGCACGTCCACGTCCACCGTCACGAACACCGGTCCGGGGCCGGCGAGCTCCAGCGTCCGCCCGATCACCTCGCGGATTCCGAGCTCGCGGACGTCGTGCATGAAGAAGCTCGTGACCCCGCCCTCCGCCTGCCAGGCGAACTCGCGCTCCCCGGGCCAGTAGCCGCGAAGGCCGATCTGGACGTACCGGGTCGGATCGACCGCCCCCTCCTCGACCAGCCGGTACATCGGCGTCCCGTGCGACACCTCGACGCCGAAGACCTCGGTACCGGTGTCCGTGTGGGTGTCGAAGTGGACGAGGCCGACGGGGCCGTGCACGGAGGCGCAGGCGCGCACGTCTGGCTCGGTGATCGAATGGTCGCCGCCGAGCACGATCGGGACCGCTCCGGCTCGAACGACCTCGCCGACCGTGTCCTCGATCGCCCGGTGGGAGCCGGCCGGGTCGGCGGGCACGATCGGCGCGTCGCCGTAGTCGACGGCGGACAGCACGGACGACCAGTCGATGCGCGCCTCGAGATGCGGTCCGGGCGGGCAGCTTGCCGCGCGGATCGCGCGCGGGCCGAAGCGCGTGCCCGGCCGGTCCGAGACGAGGTCGTCGAAGGGCGCGCCGACGATCGCGGCGTCGATGCCCGCGAGCTCCGCGG
>JAHDVS010000078.1 GCA_023382435.1 Thermoleophilia bacterium | reverse complement strand
GCTCGTACGGGTCGTCCGCTGCCCCCGTGTCGTCGACCCGGACCGTGTCGACGCCGGCGGGCGCCAGATGCTCGAGCTCGCGGTCGACGAGGAGCAGGCGCGCGCCGGAGTGCTCGAGGATCCCAGCGATCTCGGCCGCGCCGAGCCGGACGTTGAGCGCGACCAGCACCGCCCCGGCGCCCGGAATCCCGTAGTGGGCCTCGAGCAGCGCGGGCGAGTTCGGGGCGAGCACGGCGACGCGGTCGCCCCGCTCGACCCCGGCGGCGGCGAGCGCCCCGGCGAGCGCGCCGGTGCGCCTTTCGAGCTCCCGGTAGGTGAGCCGCCGCTCGCCCTGGACGACCGCGATACGGTCGGGGAAGGCGGTGGCGCTGCGGCGGAGGAAGCTGAGCGGCGTCAGCTCGCTGCGATAGACCGTCATCCGCCGATCCTCCTCTTCTCGCCCGCCCACGCCCGCTCGCGCAGCACGTACTTCTGGATCTTCCCGGTCGAGGTCCTCGGCAACTCACCCAGCTCGACCGCCGCCGGGCACTTGAAGTGCGCGAGCCGCTCCCGGCAGAAGTCGATGATCTCACGCTCGCTCGCCCCGGCGCCCGGTTTCAGGGTCACGAACGCCTTCGGGCGCTCCCCCCACTGCTCGTCCGGCATCGACACGACCGCGCACTCGAGCACCGCGGGGTGGCCGGCGATCGCCTGCTCGACCTCGATCGTCGAGATGTTCTCGCCGCCCGAGATGATGATGTCCTTCGCCCGGTCGCGCAGCTCCACATACCCGTCCGGGTGGCGCACGGCCAGGTCGCCCGAGTGGAACCAGCCGCCGCGAAACGCCTCCGCGGTCGCCGGCCCGTCCTCGAAATAGCCCTTCATCACGTTGTTCCCCCGCATCACGACCTCGCCGAGCGTCGCGGCGTCGGCGGGGACGTCGACGAGCTCGGCGTCGACGACGCGGAGGTCGACGGCGTTCACGTACGCGACGCCCTGGCGGGCGAGCAGGCGCGCTTGCTCGTCCGCCGGCAGCTCGTCCCACCCGGGGTGCCACTCGCAGATCGTGTGCGGCCCGTACGTCTCGGTCAGCCCGTAGACGTGGATCGGGCGCAGGTTCAGCTCCCGCATCCGGGCGAGCAGGGCGGGCGAAGGGGGCGCCGCAGCGACCGTGACGGTGACGGGCCGCTCGAGCCGGCGCGCGTCCGGGTGGTTGACGAGCGAGAGCTGCACCGTCGGAGCGCTGCAGCAATGGGTCACTTCCTCTCGCTCCAGCAGGTTCCAGATCGCGCCCGGGTCGACGGAGCGCACGCAGACGTGCGTGCCGGCGGCGGCGGTGACCGCCCAGGTGAAGCACCAGCCGTTGCAGTGGAACATCGGCAGCGTCCAGAGATAGACGGTGTCCGGGCCGAGGCCGGTCTCGAGCACCTCCCCGAGCGCGTTCAGGTACGCGCCGCGGTACGTGTACATGACGCCCTTCGGCTGCCCGGTCGTGCCGGAGGTGTAGTCGATCGCGATCACGTCCTCCTCGTCCGCGGGGCCCGCGAGCGTCCCGCCCTCGCCGGCAGCGAGCAGGACCTCGTACGGATCGTCTCCGGCGCCCGTGTCGTCGATCCGGACCGTGTCGACGCCGGCGGGCGCCAGGTGCTCGAGCTCGCGGTCGGCGAGGAGCAGGCGCGAGCCGGAATGCCGGACGATGGCGGCGACGTCGGCTGCGGT
>JAHDVS010000077.1 GCA_023382435.1 Thermoleophilia bacterium | reverse complement strand
CGTGAAGGCCACCATGTCGACGTCCGGGTGAAGCCCGATCGCCTGTCCGGCGGTCTCGCCGAAGCCGGGGAGCACCTGCAGGACGCCCGGCGGGATTCCCGCCTCGAGCGCGAGCTCGCCGAGCCGCAGCGCCGTCAGGGGCGACTGCTCGGCAGGCTTCAGCACGACGCTGTTCCCGGCCGCGAGCGCCGGAGCCACCTTCCAGGTCGCCATCAGCAGCGGGAAGTTCCACGGCACGACCGCCCCGACGACTCCGAGCGGCTCGCGCAGGATCAGCACCGTCGCCTCGGGCCCGGTCGGGGCAACCTCGTCGTACGCCTTGTCCAGCGCCTCGCCGTAGTACGCCATGCATTCCGCCGCGAGCGGGACATCGACGGCGAGCGCGTCCCTGATCGGCTTGCCCATGTCGAGCGTCTCGAGCAGCGCGAGCTCGCTCGCATGTTCCTCGACGAGCGCCGCCAGCCGCTGGAGCGTGCGCTTGCGGTGCTTCGGCGCCAGCCTCGACCACGCTCCGGACTCGAACGCCGCCCGCGCGCCCCGCACCGCGACGTCGACGTCGTCCGGGCCGCACGAGGCCACGTCGCCGAGCACGCGCCCGTCGACCGGGCTCACGCACGGAAACGTGGCGCCGTCCGCAGCCCCGACTCGCTCGCCGTCGACGATCGCCTCACCCGGAATCCGGGCCTCCTCGGCGACCCCGCGCCAGTCGTCTCGTGTGATCGTGGACATCCCGCCTCCCTCGTGGCCGCCCTCGGCCCTCGTCGCTCTCGCTAGTCTCCACCCTAGCTATGGCGGACACCTTCGGAGCCCGGTCGAGCCTCACGATCGGCGGGCAGACATACGAGATCGCCCGGCTCGACGCGCTCGAGAGCCGGTTCCACGTCGCGCGCCTCCCCTACACGCTGCGCGTCCTGCTCGAGAACGTGCTTCGTCTGGAGGACGGCGAGACCGTCACGAGCGCGGACGTCGAGGCCGTCGCGACCTGGGTCGCGACGGACGAGCCGAGCCGCGAGATCTCGTTCACGCCGGCCCGGGTGCTGCTCCAGGACTTCACCGGCGTCCCCGCCGTCGTCGATCTCGCTGCGATGCGCGACGCGATGCGCGAGCTCGGCGGCGACCCTGCGCGGATCAACCCGCTCCTCCCCGCGGAGCTCGTCATCGACCACTCCGTCCAGGTGGACGAGTTCGCGACCCGTTTCGCGTTCGCGCGCAACGCCGAGCTCGAGTTCGAGCGCAACCGGGAGCGCTACGCGTTCCTGCGCTGGGGGCAGACGGCCTTCCGGGACTTCGAGGTCGTGCCGCCGGACACGGGGATCGTCCACCAGGTGAACCTCGAGTACCTCGCCCGCGTCGTCGAGACACGCGAGGTGGGCGGGCGGCTGCACGCGTTCCCGGACACGCTCGTCGGGACCGACTCGCACACGACCATGATCAACGGCCTCGGCGTCCTCGGCTGGGGCGTCGGCGGCATCGAGGCGGAAGCCGCGATGCTCGGAGAGCCGATCTCGATGCTCGTCCCGCAGGTCGTCGGCTTCGAGCTCTCCGGCGAGCTGCGAAGCGGCGCCACCGCCACCGACCTCGTGCTGACCGTCACCGAGATCCTGCGTGGCGTGGGTGTCGTCGGCAAGTTCGTCGAGTTCGTCGGGCACGGGCTCGCCCGCCTGCCGCTGGCCGATCGAGCCACGATCGCCAACATGGCCCCGGAATGCGGCGCGACCTGCAACTTCTTCCCGATCGACGACGAGACGCTGCGCTATCTGCGCCTGACCGCCCGGCCTCCGGAGCAGGTCGCGCTCGTCGAGGCGTACGCGAAGGAGCAGCTCCTCTT
>JAHDVS010000076.1 GCA_023382435.1 Thermoleophilia bacterium | reverse complement strand
ATGGGCCGTGCAGGATTCGAACCTGCGACCTTGGGATTAAGAGTCCCCTGCTCTACCAGCTGAGCTAACGGCCCCGGGCGGCCAGTATAGACCCGCCGCGCCGGCCTCCCGGTCGCCTAACCTCCCTCGGGTGCGCGTCCTCTCCGTCGTCGGCAACCGGCCCCAGTTCATCAAGTCCGGGCCGCTCTCGGCCGCGCTCGCGGCCCGCGCGGTCGACGAGGTCGTCGTGCACACCGGGCAGCACTACGACCCGGAGCTGTCGCAGGTGTTCTTCGACGAGCTCGGGCTCGGCGAGCCCGCCTATCGGCTCGAGGCGGGCTCTGGCAGCCACGCCGAGCAGACGGCGCGGATGCTGCCCGGGCTCGAGGGCGCGCTCCTCGCCGAGGAGCCCGGCTGCGTACTCGTCTACGGCGACACCAACTCGACGCTTGCGGGCGCGCTCGTGGCGGTCAAGCTCGGCGTGCCGATCGCGCACGTCGAGGCGGGGCTTCGCTCCTTCGACCGGACGATGCCCGAGGAGTGGAACCGGATCCTCGTCGACCGGGTCTCGACGCTGCTTCTCTGCCCGACCGAGGTGGCCGTGCGGAACCTCGCCGCGGAGGGGATCACGGAGGGCGTCCACGTCGTCGGCGACGTCATGCTCGACGCGAACGTGCGCCTCGCCACCCACGCCCGCGAGCGCTCGGCGGCGCTCGAGCGGGCCGGGGTCGAGCCGGGCCGCTACCTGCTGCTCACGCTCCACCGCGAGGCCAACGTCCGCCCCGACGCGCTCGCCCGGATCGCTCGGGCGCTCAACGCGCTCGCCGAGCCGGTCGTGTTCCCCGCCCACCCGCGCACAGCGGCCGCGCTCGCCTACGGGGGCATCGAGCTCGGCCCGCACGTCCGGGTGCTGCCGCCCGCCGGCTACCTCGACTTCGCCGCGCTCGCCTCCCAGGCCCGTGCCGTCCTGACCGACTCGGGCGGCGTCCAGAAGGAGGCCTACTGGTACGGCGTCCCGTGCGTCACGCTGCGCACCTCCACCGAGTGGGTCGAGACGGTCGAGACGGGCTGGAACCGCCTCACCGGCGACGACCCGGCACGAATCGCCGAGGCGGTGGCGCAGGCCGGGCCCGGCGAGTCGCACCCGCCGCTCTACGGGGACGGGCACGCCTCGGACCGGATCGCGGACCTCCTCTGTACGATGACCCGCCAGTGAAGCCGGAGCTGGCCGTCATCGGGGCGGGCTACGTCGGCCTGCCGCTCGCCACGGTGTTCGCGGAGGCCGGTGTCCCCGTCGTTCTCGTCGACGTCGACGAGGGGAAGGTCGCGGGCATCTCGCGCGGCGAGAGCCACATCGAGGACGTCCCCGGCGAGCAGGTCGCGCGGCTCGTCGACTCCGGGGCGCTCTCGGCCACGACCGATTACGACGCCGTCCGCGACACCGACGCGATCCTGATCGCAGTCCCCACGCCGCTGACGCGAAACCGCGAGCCCGACCTCTCGATCGTGCTGGCAGCGACCCGCGAGATCGCCCGCCGGTTGCGCCCCGGGCACCTCGTCGTGCTCGAGTCGACCACCTACCCCGGCACCACCCGGGAGGAGCTCCTGCCCGTGCTCGCGGCCGGCGGTCTCGAGGCCGGCTCGGACTTCCACCTCGCGTTCAGCCCCGAGCGGGTCGACCCGGGCCGGCTCGACTGGACGACGAGGAACACGCCCAAGGTGGTCGGGGGCGTCACCCCCGCCTGCACCGAGCGCGCGGCCGCCTTCTACCGGCGCGCCCTCGATGCGGTCGTCACCGTCTCCTCTCCCGACGCGGCCGAGCTCGTGAAGCTGCTCGAGAACATCTTCCGCTCCGTCAACATCGCGCTCGTCAACGAGCTCGCCCAGCTCTGCGACCGGATCGGGATCG
>JAHDVS010000075.1 GCA_023382435.1 Thermoleophilia bacterium | reverse complement strand
AGAGCGCGCTCGACGTCGCGGCGGCCCTGCTAGCCGAGTTCGGCTCGCTCGAAGCGCTCGGTTGCGCGCTGCCGGAGGAGCTCGCGCGACGTCCGGGCGTCGGCCCGGCAAAGGCGGCAGCGCTCGTGGCCGCGTTCCGCCTCGGGCGGCTGGCGGCGAGCGGCGAGCCTCCGCCGGTTCTCCGAAGCGCGGCAGACGTGGCCGCCGTCGCGATGCGAGAGCTCGTCGGTGCGCGGCGCGAGCGAGTGATCGTCCTCGTCTGCGACGCCGCGAACCGGCTACGCCGCGTCGTGCCGGTCGGCGAGGGAGCGGTCGACCGGTCGCTCTTCCCGGTGCGCGAGATCCTGAACGCGGTGCTACGCCACGACGGGCGCGCGTTCGCGGTAGCCCATAACCACCCGTCGGGCGATCCGACGCCGAGCGAGGCCGACCGTCGGGGATCAGCTGAGCTGGAAACGGCAGCGAGGACAGCCGGACTTCGGGTTCTCGACCACCTTGTCATCGCCGCGCCCGAATGGCGCAGCGCATTCACGCCGCCGGGGCGAACGTGTGATTGAGAATCGACTGGTGTAGTGCCTTCGCCAGGTCTGACTGCTTTTCGCGTCTCTTGCGGAGCTCATCCCCAAGGCGCACGATGCGGTCGAGCCGAGCGACGAGCGTACGCTGGACGGCCAGAGGCGGCACCGGGATTTGAGCGCTGCGCATGAACTCGGCCGGAACACGCTGCTGGCCAGCGGTACCGGTGAACGCGCCCAGCGCCCGTTCCCGGAAGCCTCGAGAACGCACCACGTGATGGAGCCAGCGGGCGAGCACTCCCTCGGAGGGGCGGAGCACATGGAACTCGGTCGAGCCATAGCCGTATTCGACTCCATCAAGATCTGCTAAGGCAGATTTCCCGTTCTGCATGCAGGGCGTGATCCTCGCGAAGATCACATCGCCCCGGCGGAACTGCCTGTAACCGGACCTGGCTTCTGAGACAGAACGGAGCTCCGGGCTGGCGATCCTCCCAAGGTTCTGATCGACCGCACTCATAGGAACGAACGCCACAAGGCCTTCGACCCTCGCGGGCCGGGGGTTTACCGTCGCCACGTCGCCAAGCGGAACCTCGGGCCAACCCTGTTCCGCGCTCCCGGTCACGATGGCGTCTACCAGGGAATCCGTCAGGGCTCGATCGAGGCGAGAAGCTCGTTCAGACTGTTCGGCCGCGAGCCGTGTAGCCCCCAGAGCCGACTCGAGACGCGCGACCAGCCGCTGCTGTTCTGCGATCCCGGGTAGAGGGATCGCGAGGTTCTCGAAGCGGTCGATGGCGAGGGTTCGATTCCGATCCGCCGAGCCCGGTGACGCCCGTTGGATCAGCGGTAGGCCCGCCTCGCTCAGGAAGAAGTAGCAGGCATAGCGCACGTCGATCGCGCCGTCGATGGGCTCGTAGGTGAGGAAGCGGTTCGAGCCGATAGTGGCCGCATCCGCGGCCGACGACACGGCGATGGCACTCTCCCACGCCTTGATGTTGCTGACCACCAGCTCGGCCGGGTGGATCTCGAAGAAGCGGAGCTTGCCGAGCTCCGCGCCGGTCGTCGGCGGGTAGTGGAAGATCCCTTTGCCGAACGAGCGGACGCCGATCGAGACGTACTCGGCGGTCGGGTCGACAGCGACGGGCCGGCGTTTCAGCCGGAGTACGTCGCCGACCCGCACGCGTTTCATCGCGCGATCTCCGTCTGGATCTCCCGGAGGAGGCGCAGGATCTCGTTCTCGGTCTCGATGAGCTCGGAGATCAGCTCCTCCGGTGGCCGGTGGGCGAGGTCCTCGCGATTCGGGTTCCGGCGGTCGAGGTTGAACCCGTCCGCCTCGATCTCGCCGATCGGTACCCACCAGGCGAGCTCGTTCTCGACCCGTCCTTCGCGCGCCCGCCCACCCCACCACTCCTGGCAGACCGCGAGCTCGTCGAACCGCATCGGCTTCGTCTTCGAGTACTTCCTTCGCCCCTCCGGCGGCGGGACATCGTAGAACCAGACCCCCTTCGTCCGGCCGGTCTTCTCGAAGAACAGGAGGTTGGTGGGGATGTCGGTGTAGGGGGCGAACACGCCGTCGGGCAGGCGGATGATCGTGTGCACGTCGCACTCCTCGAGCAGCCGCTGCTTAACCCGGGCGGCGACGCCGTCGCCGAAGAGGACGCCGTTCGGGACGACCATGCCGCAGCGGCCGCCGGGCTTCAGCACGCGCTGGATGAGCTGGAGGAAGAGGAGCGCCGTCTCCCCCGTCCGGGTCGCGTCGGGGAAGTTCGCCTGCACGGTCTTCTCCTCCTCGCCGCCGAAGGGCGGGTTCGTGACGACGACGTCGACCCGGTCGGCGTGGCGGATCTGCGTCACCG
>JAHDVS010000074.1 GCA_023382435.1 Thermoleophilia bacterium | reverse complement strand
CGGGCTTGCGGCCCGCCGGCGCCGCGGTCAAGATACCGGTGCCGCCCGGCCCCGAGGGCCGCGTGACGCCGCAGACATGACTGCCACGATCACCTGCCTCGTTGCCGATGATCACCCCGCGATGATCGAGGCTGTCTGCGACGTGCTCGAGGGCGGCGGCTTCGAGATCGTGGGGCGCGCCCGCGACGGGGAGGAGGCGCTGGCGAAGCTCGAGGCCGGCCAGCCGCGGGTCGCGCTGATCGACCTGCGCATGCCGCGCCTGTCGGGGATCGAGGTGGCGCGACGGGCGCAACGGGTCGCGCCCGGGACCGCCGTGATCCTCTACACCGCCTACGGGGAGCGGGCTCTGCTGACCGAGGCGCTGGACGCCGGCGCGCGCGGCTTCCTGCTCAAGGAGGCACCGCTCTCCGACCTCGTGCGAGCGGTCGAGATGGTGTCTGCCGGGCAGACGTACGTCGATCCGGGCCTCGCCGGCGTGCTCGCGACGTCCGACGCGGCGGCGAAGGCGACGAGGCTGACCCAGCGCGAGCGCGACGTGCTGCGCCTGCTGGCCGACGGGCTCACGAACGAGGAGATCGGCAAGCGCCTGTTCATCTCCCCCGAGACCGTGCGCACCCATGTGCGCAAGGCGATGGCGAGGCTCGACGCGGACACGCGCACGCAGGCGGTCGCAACGGCGCTACGCAACTCCCTGATTGCCTGAAGCATCGCTTGCTCTTCTCGATCGGGGCGGCGTGGTCCATACTCCGTCCTGCATGACTTCTGTCAACGCGCACCGGGCGGAGGAGTACGCCCGCCTCGAGTACGAGCTCGCGCGGGCGCAGCGCCTGGCGTCGGTCGGGCAGCTCGCGGCCGGGATCGCGCACGACTGCAACAACCTCCTGACCGTGATCCAGGGCCACAGCGAGTTGATCGCGGCAGACCTCCCGGAGGGGGACCAGCTGCGCTGCGACGTGGAGGAGATCGGCCGCGCCGCCGCGCGCGCGGCGGCGCTGACGCGCCAGCTTCTGACATTCGGCAGCCCGGGCGAGCGCGAGCGCGTCGATCTGAACGGAATCGTGCGCGGTCTCGAGACGCTGCTGCGCAGGACGGCGGGGGAGACGCTCGAGCTGCGGGTCGACCTCGCCTCGCGGGCGCTGCCCGTCCACGTCGACGCCGGGCAGGTCGAGCAGGTGCTGCTGAACCTCGTCCTGAACGCGCGCGACGCGACGCCGGCGGGCGGCGCCGTCGTCCTCGAGACCGCCACCGTGGCTGTCGCGCCCGGTGAAGACCGGGATCCGGCTCTTGCCCCGGGGCGCTACGCGCGGGTGACGGTGTCCGACACCGGGGCGGGCATGCCTCCGGAGGTGCTCGCCCGGGCGCTGGAGCCGTTCTTCACGACGAAGAGTCGGGGCGAGGGCACCGGCCTCGGGCTGGCAACTGCCGCCGCCATCATCACGCACCTCGGCGGAGACGTGGCCCTGACGTCCACGCCCGGGCGGGGCACCAAGGTCGACGTGCTGCTGCCGCTCGCCGCGCCTCCCGCCGCCTAACATGTGGGGCGTGTCCCGAGGCTACGACCGCCGGCTCCACATACTCGCCTTCGACCACCGGGGCTCGTTCGAGGCGATGTTCGGCGTCAGCGGCCGGGCGGCGACCGCCGACGAGGCGGCGCGGATCTCCGACGCGAAATGGCTCGTCTACGAGGGCTTTCTGCGCGCCATCGCCGAGGGGGCGCCGCGGGAGGCCGCGGGCGTGCTCGTCGACGCCCAGTACGGGGCGCGGGTCGCCCGTGCCGCGCGGGCCGCGGGGGAGGTGCTCGCGATGCCCGTCGAGAAGAGCGGGCAGGCCGAGTTCGACTTCGAGTACGGCGAGGCCTTCGGCGAGCGGATCCTCGAGTACGACCCGACGTTCTCGAAAGTGCTCGTCCGCTACAACCCGGACGGCGACCGCGAGCTGAACGCCCGCCAGGCCAGCCGTCTGCGGCGCCTCTCTGACTGGCTGCACGAGCACGGGCGGCTGTTTCTGTTCGAGTTGCTCGTTCCGGCCGAGCGCGGTCAGCTCGACGCCGTCGGCGGCGACAGCGGGCGCTACGACAGCGAGCTGCGTCCCGCGCTCGTGCTGCGTGCGATCGCGGAGCTCAGGGGCGCCGGGATCGAGCCCGACCTCTGGAAGCTCGAGGGGCTCACCGCCCGGGAGGACTGCGAGCGCGTGGCAGCGCTCGTGCGCGACGGCGGTCGCGACCGTGTGAGCTGCGTCGTCCTCGGCCGCGCCGCGCCGGACGCGACCGTCGACGCGTGGCTGCGCGCCGCGGCGCCGGTGCCCGGCTACGTCGGATTCGCGATCGGCCGGTCGATCTTCGGAGAGGCGGTCGGGAGCGTGGCCGCCCGGAGCGTG
>JAHDVS010000073.1 GCA_023382435.1 Thermoleophilia bacterium | reverse complement strand
CGCATCGGCTCGCGATGGAGGGGTCAGACCCCTTGAGTCGGGGGGACGCAGATCCTGCCAGCGTGATCGCTCCAGCGAGGCGCCACGGCCACGAAGCGACGTGGACACCGCGCAGCGCGCGGCGCGCCGAACGTCAGGAGTCTTCGCGCAGGAACGACGGGACTTCGAGCACGTCGGCCGGCACGTCGAAGCCGCCGCCCGCGTCGGAGCGCTCGCGCTCGCCGGCGGCGACAGGCGCGCGCTCGTCGCCGCGCTCGCGCTTCGCCCGGCGGTAGCGCCCGTCGAAGCCGGTCGCGATCACCGTGACGCGCACCTCGTCGTCCTGGGCGTCGTCGATGACGGCGCCGAAGATCACGTTCGCGTTGCGGTCGGCGGCGCCCGTCACGACCTCCGCCGCCTCGTTCACCTCGAACAGGCCGAGGTCCGGCCCGCCAGTGATGTTCAGGAGGATGCCGGTCGCGCCCTCGACGGACGCCTCCAGCAAGGGCGACGACACGGCCGTCCTGGCCGCCTCCGCCGCGCGCCCCTCGCCGCTCGCGATCCCGATGCCCATCAGCGCCGAGCCGGCGTCGCTCATGATCGTGCGGACGTCAGCGAAATCGAGATTGACGAGACCGGGGATCGTGATCAGGTCGGTGATGCCCTGCACGCCCTGGCGGAGGATGTCGTCGGCCATCCGGAACGCCTCGAGGATCGACGTGCGCTTCTCGACCACCGACAGCAGCCGGTCGTTCGGGATCACGATCAGCGTGTCGACCTTGTCGCGGAGCCGCTTGATCCCCTCCTCCGCCTGCTCGGAGCGCTTCTGCCCCTCGAACGTGAACGGACGGGTCACCACTCCCACGGTGAGAGAGCCGAGCTCGCGCGCGATCTCCGCGATCACGGGCGCGCCGCCGGTGCCGGTGCCGCCGCCTTCGCCCGCCGTGACGAACACCATGTCGGCGCCCTTGAGCGCCTCCTTCAGCTCATCCCGGCTCTCCATCGCCGCCTGGAAGCCGACCTCCGGATTCGCGCCGGCGCCGAGCCCGCGCGTCACCTTCGCACCGACGTGGAGCTTCACGTCGGCCTCGCACATGAGCAGCGCCTGGGCGTCCGTGTTGACCGCCAGGAACTCCACGCCCTTGAGGCCGGCGTCGACCATCCGGCTGACGGCGTTCGTGCCGCCGCCGCCGACTCCGACGACCTTGATCACCGCGAGGTAACTGCCTGTCTGATCTCTCACTCTCAACCGTTCTCTAGCTGAAGCTCAACTAAACCGTAGGCCCAGGGTACGTGGCCGGTGTTCACTTGTCAATCGGCCATTTGCAGGGAAAACTTGAGCACTATCTCATCCTCAACCTTCGACTTGAGACTTTTGGGCGCCGACCGGCCTCGCGGGGATGCTGACATCGAGGTACGCGAGACCCGCTCGCTCGGCGCGGCTCAGCGACCGGAGCACCGTGGCGGCGACCTCCAGCTTCAGGCGGACGTCGGTCTCGTCGCCGACCCGCAGCTGCATCCCGTTGGCCAGCACGAGCGTCACCTCGTCGGCCGTTCCGGCCGCTGACGCCACCCGGGCGGGGAAGTCCCCGGGCACGAGGGCGACCGTGCGCGCGGCCGCGCCGAGGCCGTCGGGGTGGAGCAGCTCGCCCGGAGCGGGCGGCCGGGAACCCCCGATCCAGATCCGCGGCAGCCTGGGCAGGTCGGCGACCTCCGCCGCGTCGAGCACCCTGCCGCCCGACGTGACCAGCCAGGCCTCGTTGCCGCGCCGCAGAACGGCGGCGGCTCGCTCCGGCGTGACCGAGACGTCAAGCGTGTGCGGGAAGTCGCGCTCGACCGCGGCGGAGCGCACCGCTGGCAGGGCCCGCAGCGCGCGCTCGACGGACGCGGTGTCGAGCGCGACGAGGCTCGTCCCCCGGAACCGCCGCAGCGTCGCCTCCACGCGTGCGGCGAGCTCGCCGGGGGCGCCCCTGACCTCGATCGAGCGCAGCGCGAACACCGGGGTCTCCCGGGCCGCGACGTAGAGCAGCCCGACGGTGCAGCCGGCGGCGACGAGCACCGCCGCCGCCCGCCGCAGGGGCAGGGCGAGCAGCGCCGTCTGCGGACGCGCGAGCGCGAGCGAGGGCCGCCGGGTCGTGCCCATGGCGGCAGGTTCGCCGTCCCGGCCGCCACCCCTGCCGGGGCCGCGGCGACGCGCGTCCTATTCCCCGGGGAGCGGCGGGATCTCGATCGCCCCGAGCAGCTGCACCTCGGGCTCGAGGGTGACGCCGAACGACGCGCGCGCGCGCCGGCGCGCCTCCCCGATCAGCGCGAGCACGTCGGCCGTGCGGGCCCCGCCGACGTTCTCGATGAAGTTCGCGTGCTTGCGGGAGATCTCCGCGCCGCCGATCCGGAAGCCGCGCAGCCCGCACTCCTCGAGCATCTGCCCGGCGGTCAGGTCGTGCTCGGGGTTCTTGAAGACGCTGCCGAACGTGCGGCGGTCGGTGGGCTGGGCGTCCTTGCGCTGCGCCTGGAGCTTCGCGATCGCGGTGCGGATCTCCTCGACCGGGCGCTTGACGAGCTCGAGCTCGGCCGCCGCGACGACCTGGCCGGGCCGCAGGTCGCAGCCGCGGTAGCGCAGCCCGAGCTCGCCGGGGCTGAGCCAGCGGGCGCCGGCGGCGTCGACGACGTAGGCGCGCGCGAGGATCCCCGCGAGCTCGCCGCTGAAGGCGCCCGCGTTCATCCAGACGGCGCCGCCGACGGTGCCCGGGATCGCGCAGGCGAACTCGAGCCCGCCGAG
>JAHDVS010000072.1 GCA_023382435.1 Thermoleophilia bacterium | reverse complement strand
TCATAAGGACAGCTTATAGCTAGGTGCTGACGGCATAAGCGGGGACGACCGACCCGGCTGGTAGGGTGGATTCAGCGTCAAGGGTGGCGCGAGCATCGAGGCGCGGGGCCGGCAACGGCCCCGTACTCGTTGGTAGGTGGGGGAGCGCCACCTCGTCCGGCCCTCGCGCTAGGCTCCCTCCATGCTCACGGCCCACCCCGCGCGATGCCGAGTGACGTAGAGCTCGCCGACGCGCTCCTCGCGGGCCTCGCGCGGTACGAGCAGGAGCAGCGCCTCGCGGCCGAGCACCGGGCGCGCCTCCTCGCCTCCGCCTCCGTGGCGACCGGCCTCCCGGCCGACGAGATCCGCGGGATGGTTCGCGACGTGGACGACGACGCGGGCAGCACCTTCCCGCCGACGAACCGGCGGATCGTCGCGACCTTCCGAGGCGACCGGCTCGTCTCCTACCGCGTTGAGCGGGAACGCGGCGACCACGGACGCGCCCACCGCGTCCCGCGTCCGCGCCCGAGAGCCCGCGCCGCACGACGCGCCAGCGGGGCACGCCGCGCAGCGGCACGCGCCCCAGCCGGCTCAGACTCACCCCCACCGTCACCGCCCGCTGACCGTGTAGCCGTCCTGCGGGCGGCTTTCGACGTCCTCACCCTGCTCGAGCAGGAGCCCGCGTGAGCGCCGGCCGCGTCACCGGGCTACAAGCCGCGCAGGTCGCGCTCGCCGCGCTCCTGGCCGCCTGGCAGCGGCAGCTCTCCCCGCAGGAGTACGCCGTGCTCCTCGACCTGCTCGCACGCCAGCTCGAACAGGAACAGCAACGGGCGGGACGGTGGGCAGCGTGACCGGCGAGGAGCTCGTCTCCCGGCTCAAGCGGGCGAAGCGGTCAGGCACCGGCTGGACGGCCCGCTGCCCAGCCCACGACGACCGCACACCGTCGCTCAGCGTCAGCGAAGGCGACGACGGGCGCCTGCTCGTGAAGTGCCACGCCGGCTGCGCGACCGAGGCCGTCGTCGCCGCGCTCGGGCTCGCCCTCGCCGACCTCGCCCCCGACACCCCCAGCCGCAACGGCGCGACCGAGATCGTCGCGACCTACGACTACCGGGACGAGACGGGGCAGACCATCTTCCAGACCGTCCGGCTCGCGCCCAAGGGCTTCCGCCAGCGGCGCCCAGACGGAGCCGGCGGCTGGGACTGGAAGCTCGGCAACGCCCGCCGCGTCCTCTACCGGCTCCCCGAGCTCCGGGCCGCGATCGACGCCGGCACCGCCCCGATCTACGTCTGCGAGGGCGAGAAGGACGTCGAAGCCGTCCGGGCCGCCGGCGCCATCGCGACCTGCAACCCGATGGGCGCCGGCAAATGGCGGAACGAGTACGCCGAGCAGCTTCGCGGCGCCGGCTGGATCATCGTCATCGCCGACAACGACGACTCCGGCCGGAAGCACGCCGCCGAAGTGGCCAACTCCCTCAAGGGCGCCGGCATCGACGCGACGATCGCGCTCCCCGCGAAAGGCAAAGACGCGAGCGACCACCTCGCGGCCGGGCTCGGACTCGGCGAGCTGACCGCGCCCCCGGAGGATCCCGAGACCGAGAAGGACACGGCCGACACCTGGCAGCCGCGGAACCTCGCCCTCCTCGGCGAGCGACCCCAGACCCGGCCGACACTCGGCGGCATCGGCCTCGCCTACCCCGGCAAACGCCACGCCTTCACCGGCCCCCAGGAGTCCGCGAAAACACTCGCCGCATACGCCGCCGTCCTTGGCGTCATCCACGAAGGCGGCGCCGCCGTCCTCATCGACCTCGAGATGGGCGAGTACGACGCCCGCGACCGCCTCCGCGACATGGGCGCAACCGACCACGACCTCGGCCGCGTCCACTACGTCGAGCCCGACACCGAGCCGACCACCAACGCAATCGCCCGCCTCATCGAGCTCCACCCCAACCTCGTCGTCATCGACGCCGCCGCAGGCGCCTACAGCCTCACCGGCCTCGACGACAACAAGCGCGCCGACGTCGAGCTCTGGGCCGGCGTCTGGGTCAAGCCGTTCTGGCGGGCCGGCATCGCAACGATCGTGGTCGACCATGTGATCAAGAACGCCGACGGGCGCGGCAAGTACGCCATCGGCAGCGAGCGCAAAGTCGGCGGCATCGACGTCCACCTCGGCTTCGAGGCCGTGCTCGAGCTCAACCGGGGCGGACGCGGCCTCTACCGGATCGTCACCCACAAGGACCGCCCCGGCTATCTGCCCCGGCCCCGAGCGGCCGAGCTCGACGTCCGCAGCGACCCCGACACGCACGCGCTCACCTGGACATTCCGACCCGCCGACGACACCGGCGACGGCGCCGACAACTTCCGGCCCACCGCGCTGATGGAACGCGTCAGCCGCCACCTCGAGATCACCGGGGAGCCGCTCTCCCGCACCCAGCTCGAGCGCGACGTCAAGGGCAAAGGCTCCTACGTCCGCCAGGCGATCGACGCCCTCGTTCGCGACGGGCACGCCGACGAGACAACAGGGGTACGCGGGGCACGCCTAGTCACCCTCGCCCGACCCTACCGGGAGGCCGACGAGTGACCCGCCGCGACCCCGTCCCCGACCCCGTCCCGACCCCGTCCCCGGGTGCCCCCGAGGCGACCCCGTCCCCCGTCCCCTTCCCCGAAGGGGACGGGGTCGTCGAGCACCCCGTCCCCGACCCCGTCCCGACACCCCGCCGACGACACCTCAGTCTGACCGCCCGCAGCTACCTCGACTGGCTCGGGCACGCCCGCCCCGACGACGAGGGCACGACGTGACACCGGCGCTGACCACGCCCGAGCTCGCCGCCCGCCTCGACCTCGACGAGCTCGAGCTCGAGCTCGTGTTGCTCGACAGTCAACGGCTCGGCCTCGTCCGCCAGGACGAACACGGACGCTGGGGCCTCACCCCCGACACGGAGCGACGCTACGGGCGCGCGCTGAGGGCGCTCGGGCCGGCGCGGCGGGGCGA
>JAHDVS010000071.1 GCA_023382435.1 Thermoleophilia bacterium | reverse complement strand
GGAGTTCCCGCAACCGCCTCGATTTCGAGTTTGCTTTGGATTCACCTGGCGGCAAAAGACGCGCCGCCTGTGTCCTACAGCTAGCCCTCGACGAGACTCGCGAACGTGTCGGAGCCGATCGGCTCGCCGGCAGCAATCAGCGCTGCGGCGGCGTCAGTCTTGCCCCAGACGTCCCAGAACAGGAATCCCCGTGGCCGACCGACCCCGTCCGCGTAGCAGACAACCCCCCCTGCGTCCCAGCTCCGCCCAATGCTCTGTCGTCTCGAGGCGGGGATCCGTCTCGCCGATTGCCTCGTAGCCAAGCTCGAAGAGGTCGGAGTAGAAGAATGGGAGATGGTCGTACGATTCATCGCCGCCGGCCATGTTCGCCCCGACCAGCCGGCCGTGGCTCCTCGCGTGATCCTCGTGCTCGATACGCACCGTCTTACCGAGTGCGAGCGCAGGGAAACGTGCCAGGTCTCCGGCCGCGAAGACGTCGGCGCGACCATCGACCCGGCCCCGGTCGTCGACGAGGATCCCGCTCTCGGTCGGTAGCCCAGCGGCGGCCGGGAGCCGGTCGTTCGGACTGACGCCCAGGCCCGCGACGACCGTCGCTGCCGTGAGGACACGGCCGGACTGGAGGCGGACGAGGAACCCGTCAGTTGTCTTCTCGATCGCGCCAACCTGCTCGGACGAAAGCGCTTCGACACCCTTCGACCGGTAGTAGTCGTTGAGGAATGCCACAAGGGCGGGCGGGAAGATGCGCTCTCCGATGCCTTCCCCGGGGAAGACCATGGTCACTTGGCACCCTGACATCCTCAGCGCCGCCGCGATCTCCGATCGTCGTCGGGCGCGCCCGACAGGCGCCGCGGGGTTGCGCCGGTTGCAAGTAGCAGCCGCTCGTAGGAGTACTCCTGGCCACGGTCATCGGTCGCACGGCGCGCCGAGAGATCGAGCGAGACGATCATTCGGCCGAGCTGGAGGTCGACGTCGAGCTTCTCCGTGCCGAGCCAAACGGATTGCTCGTCATCGCCCTTCCACAGCGCCTTGGAAAGCGGGGGTCGCGCGTACGGCGGGTGCTGCTCGGCGGCAACGACACCAGCCGGCCCGGAGGCGTCACCGTCACGAATCCCCTTGCACGCCGCGTCGGCGGCCATGCCACCGCCGACGACAAGGTACCGGTACTGGTACACCTGTCCCCGCGGTACTCGTTCTCTCGTTCTGGTGCGTCCCGTAACCATGCTCGAGCCACTCGACGTCATCTACGAGGCAGAGGATCTCCCGGCGTTCCCGCTTCCGCCGGAGCTGGGAGCGCTCTACGGTGGCACGCTCGGGTTCGAGGAGCCTCGTCTCTTCTCGAACTTCGTTTCGACGATCGACGGGGTCGTCTCGATTCCGAGCCTGCCCCGCTCGGTGCAGATGATCGGCAGCGCGAGCACGGCTGACCGCTTCCTGATGGCGCTCCTGCGCTCCACCGCCAACGCGCTCCTGATCGGCGCCAGCACGTTTCGCGCTTCCAGGGAGGCCCGCTGGACGGCCGAGGGCATGTATCCACCGGCCGCCCCGGCCTTCGCTGAGCTGCGGCGACGACTCGGATATGGGGGACCGCCCGAGCTTGCGGTGATGACCGCCGGCGGAGAGCTCGAGCCGACCCATCCAGCCCTCGAGGCGGGCGCACTCGTGCTCACGACCGATCGAGGAGCAGCACGGCTCCGAGGCCGGCTCCCCAATGCCTCGGCCGTGCAGTCACTCGGGGCGACGAGCGATCCTCGCGCGGCTGTCGACCTCCTTCGCGCGCGCGGGCATCGCCTCATCCTCTCCGAGGGCGGCCCGACGCTGCACGGGGCTTTGGTTGCCTCCGGCCTGGTCGACGAGCTGTTTCTGACCCTCTCGCCGATCCTCGCCGGGCAATCAGCGGGCAGCGAACGCCTCGCTCTCGTCGAGGGGGCCGAGCTCCTTCCCCACTCTCCAGTTGGCGGCCGGCTTCTCGGCGTGCGCCGGGACGGGGCGCACCTCTTCCTGCGGTATGAACTGGAGACTCATCCGCCCAGCCACTGATCGCGCCTCGGGCCCCTTCGCCAGCGTCGTCGGCGGAGCCATCTGAAAAGCATCGCGTGATGACGCTGCAGCGGATCGTCTTCGGGGTCGATGGCTCGAAGGCAGGCTTCGAGGCGCTCTGTCAGGCTAACCGGCTGCTGGCGCCGAGGGGCGGGCTTGTAGCTGTCACAGTCGCGGAGGAACGGATCGCGGTCCACGCGGGGATGCAGGCAAGCAAGGTCTTGCACGACGGGCGGGCCGAGGCGGAGGCGGCCAGGCAGGCCGCTCGCGAGCTGCTGGGTGGTCTCGGCGACGCCGAGGCGACCGTGATTGCCGGCCGGCCAAGCGATGTCCTCCGTTAGGTTGCCATTCGGGAGCAGGCCGACCTCGTCGCCGCCGGGACGCATGGCAAGAACCGTCGAGCCGGCATCGCTCTTGGGATCGTCGCAACGACGATCCTCAATGAAACCCAGTGCCCGGTCCTAGTCGCTCGTCCAGCGGCCCCGGCGTCGGCGTTTCCGAGCGCGATCGTAGTCGGTCTCGACCGCTCACGCGAATCGGCAGAGGCCGCTAATGTCGCAGCGGCGTTCGCCGACCGCTTCGGGGCGTCGCTGCGCGTCCTCGCTGCATGTCCCGCTTCACGCAGTTGGCAGGGTTTCGGGCTCGTTTGAGTGGATGGTCTGAGGGTCGTTGAGGGCTTCGAGGAGGACGTCGAGCGGGCGGCGCATGGCGAGCGCTTCGTGTGGGCGGATCCGGTTGAAGAGCTGGCGGTAGGTCTCGGCTTCGAGGCCGAACTGGTGGCCGTCGTCGATCTCCAAGCGGTAGAGGTGCTCGTACTTGAGCGAGCCGAAGGCGCGCTCGCGGACGCCGTCTTGGTTCGGACTCTTGCGCCGGGTGCGGATGTGGATCAGCTCGGGCCGGCGTTCGATGCAGGCGGCGAAGCGGACCGACTTGAAGCAGGGGCTGTTGTCCAGGGATGAAGTCGGCCCCGAGCGCCATCGCGTAGCCGAGCCCCGGGGCCGTCAGACCGCGGCCAGCTCCTTGTCGACCACGAACCGCTCGCGCTTGAACGGGAGCGGCGTGGCCGGGTCGTCCGTGTCGATCTCGCGCGCTAGGCGGTGGCCGGAGAAGACCGCGTCGGCGATCAGGCGGGGCGCCTCGCAGTCGCCGATCCGGTACAGCCCCGTGACTCCCTCGGCCCGCAGCGCGTCCATGCCGAGCTCGTCCTTGAGCGAGCGGAACAGCTTCTCGTTCGAGCGGCGCTGGGTGACAAGCACGACCGCGTCGACCTCCCAGTCGTGCTCGTGCCCGTCGACGTCGAAGACGTGCACCGACCGGACCCGGCCCTCCTCGATCGAGGTCGGGATGTGGTAGGTCTGGATCTCGACCTTCAAGCTGTGCAGGCGGCGGTGCATGTTCGGCGCCTCGAGCGTGAAGTGCATGTACGGGCCGACGTGCCCGAGATGCGTCATCAGGGTGACCTGCTTGCCGTCGAGCGCGAGCTTCTCGGCGACCGAGGGTCCCATGAAGTAGCCGTCGTCGTCGACGACCAGCACCTTCGAGCCCGGCACCGGCTTGCCCTCGCCCAGCAGCTGGTCGGGCGTGAGGATGTACGGCTTCGAGGCGTCCGCGCCGGGAATCGTGTCGTGCGTGCAGCCGTTGAGGCCGTCCGTCGCCCAGTAGGAGCCGGTCGCCACGACCACGATCTCCGCTCCGTACTCGGCCACGTCCTTCGCGGACAGCGTCGTGTCGGGGACGAACTCGACGTTCTTCAGCTTGTCGAGCTGGATCTTGCGGTAGTTGACGACCCGGGCCCACTCGCCGAGGCCGGGCAGCTGCGGGATCCAGCGCATGATCCCGCCCATGTCGTCCTGCGCCTCGACGAGGTGCACGCGGCGCATGCCGCGCTTGCCGAGGATCATCGCGCACTCCATCCCGGCCGGGCCGGCGCCGACGACGAGCACGTCGTTGCCGGCGTTCTTCGCCGGCTCGAACTTCTCCGGGTGCCAGCCGCGGCGGTACTCCTCGCCCGCGCACGCGTTCTGCGTGCAGATCAGCGGCGGGCCGCCGATCTCCCAGCGCGAGATACAAACGTTGCAGCCGATGCACTCGCGGATGTCGTCGAGCCGGCCCTCGTCGATCTTCTGGGGCAGGAACGGGTCGGCGATCGACGGGCGGCAGGTGGCGATGATGTCGAGCGCGCCGCCGTTGATGGCCTCGACCATCGCGTCCGGGCTCGTGAAGCGGCCGACGCCGAGCACCGGCTTCGTCACGACCTCCTTGATCCGCTTCTGCCACGGGATCGCGCGGCCGGACCCGTAGAAGCGCGACGGCGTCGCGTCCTCACCCCACTCGGCGATCCCGGAGAGGTTGATGTCCCAGACGTCGACCAGGTGGTCCGCCATCTGCGCGAACGGGACGGCGTCCCGCTCGAGTTGCGTCCCGGGCTCGCCCATGAACATGTCGCAGGAGAGCCTGACGGCGATCGCGGTGTCGTCGCCGACCGCCTCCTTGACCTGCTCGATCGTCTCG
>JAHDVS010000070.1 GCA_023382435.1 Thermoleophilia bacterium | reverse complement strand
GTGCTCGAGCCCCGGCGGCGGCGGCGCTCGAGCCCGCACCCCGCCACGGCGACGGCGACGCCGAAGCCGAAGCCGCCCGGGGCCGCGGCGAGACCGCGGCCGCGCCCCCGCCCCGAAGTGCGGGTCGGCGACCGGATCGTCGTGCGCGGTCACCATCTCGGCGAGCCCGACCGCGACGGCGAGATCCTCGAGGTCGCCGACGACGGTGGGCCCCCGTTTCGCGTGCGCTGGTCCGACAGCGGACGCGAGGTGTTGTTCTTCCCCGGGCCGGATGCGCTCGTCGAGCATTTCCGCAGCCGGCGCAAACGCGCGTGATGGCGTCCGCCGCACGCCCGAGCCGCCGGGCACGCTGCTCGCCGATCTCTACCAGCTCACGAGCGGCTCGTCTTCCCCTCCGACGAGCCCGCGCTTCGCGACCGCCACCCGGCTTGCGCACGGGCTCGGTAGTTCCCCGCAGGGCGAATCAGCGCTGCTCCCGATGACGGTCGCGGCACCTGGTGCGAGGATGCAGTTGCGCTCGCGCCCACGAACACCAGGAGGGCACCAGATGAAGATCGAGGACGTGATGGTGCAGGACGTGCTGACGGTTGCTCCCGAGACGTCGCTCAAGGAGGTTGCCGCGGCGCTCGCTGGCCGCGGGATCTCCGGTCTGCCCGTGGTCGACGGATCCGGCACCGTGGTCGGCGTCGTCTCCGAGGCGGACATCCTCAGGAAGGAGCGTAAACCCGTCCCCCGCCGCAGCGGGATCATGGGCTGGCTCGCCGGCCCCGTGGACCCCGCTGAGCTCGCGAAGCTGGGCGCGCGGACCGCGGGGGAGGCGATGACCTCGCCGCCGCTCACGGTAGCCCCCGGCGACTCCGTGGCGCGAGCGGCCGCCACGATGGTCGACGCGGGCGTGAACCGCCTCCCCGTCGTCGACGGCGGCAGGCTGATCGGCATCGTCACCCGCGCCGACCTCGTGCGTGCGTTCACCCGGGACGATCAGGCGATCGCGCGGGAGATCACGGAGGACGTCGTGCTGCGGAAATTCTGGACATCTCCCGAGACCGTGAGCGTCGAGGTCGAGCATGGCGAGGTGAGGATGGGCGGCGAGGTCGGATCCCGCAGCGTCGCCGAACTGATGGCCGCGTTCGTCGAGCGCGTGCCCGGCGTCGTCTCCGTTGACGCGTCACAGCTCTCCTGGCGCGAGGATGACCGGCGCTAGTGGCGACGCCCCGGATCGTCGTCGGCATCGACGGGTCGGAGGGCTCGCTCGAGGCGCTGCGCTTCGCGCTCGAGGAGGCCCGGTTGCGCGGCGGAGAAGTCGCGGCGCTGTTCGCCTGGAGCATTCCGTTCGTCGCTGACGTTCCGACCGGGCTGCTCCCGGAGGTGATAGACGACTTTCGGGCGGACGCGGAGAAACTCCTCGAAGAGCAGATCGCGGCGGTCGGGGACTCGGGCGGTGTCGAGATCGAGCGGATCGTCGTCGAGGGGCCCCCGGCGCAGGCGCTCGTGGGCGAGGCGGAGGGGGCGACCCTGCTCGTCGTCGGGTCCCGGGGGCGAGGCGGTTTCAAGGGGCTGCTGCTCGGCTCCGTCTCGAGCCAGTGCATGCAGCACGCGCCCTGTCCGGTTGTGGTCGTTCCTGCGCGCGAAAGCTAGAGCGAGGCTGCCTTGAGGGCCTTGCGGGCCCGCCGGCGGGCCCGCAAGAGCACGTCGTCTTCGTCTGCGGTCCAGCCGAGCCACGCCTCCAGGTCGGCCGCGAGCTCGCGCAGGCGCTCGTCGCGGACACGCGGGGTGAGCGGCTTGTTCCCCTGGAGCTTGAAGCCGCCCTCCAGCCAGCCCTCCGGGTAGTACCAGTCCTTGAACCAGGTGCAGCCGGCGGCGAAGAGCGCGCTTCCGACCGGTGTCGCGGGCGGCGGATAGCCGCGCTTGAGGCCGCGCTCGGTCTCGTCGTCGCCGTAGCCGACCATCAGGTGGCTTCCTGCCGGGAGAAGATCGGCGAGCGTTGCAACGATCTCCGCCAGGAACGCCTCGTCCTCCCGGTCTGGGATGAGCGCCTCGAGCCACGGCCGCACATGTGCGGCCGGTCGGCCGGCGAAGAACTTGACGTACGCCACCGGCCCAGCGCCCGCCCCCGCGTGCACGACAGCGTCGCTCTCCTCGGGAAAGCGACCGCGGGCGACGTGCGCGACGTGCAGCGGCCCGCGCCCCGTGGGGCGTCCCTCGAGGCGCTCGAGCGACATCGCGCTACCGGTTACTCCACGTCCGCGGACTCGGTCGCGAGGGTGACGGGGGTCAGGGCGTCGATCGGCGTCCAGCGGCCCGCCAGCTTCTCGCTCACGGCCGGCATCGTCGTGTACTCCATCTCGTCCATCGGGAGCCGCTCCGGCTCGAACGGCCCCATCCGCCTCATGTAGTCGGTGACCTCGAGCGCCGTCGCGCGCGCCCGGTCGAACGAGATGTCTCCGAGCATGTCGCGCGGTCCGACAAGCCTGCCGTTCGCGAGCTGGAAGCCCATCCCGGTCACCCGAGGGGGCCCGTCGAAGCGGGCCGGCGTGTTCGCCTCGAGGCTGCACGGCATCAGCGGCCCATGGTGGGAGCCGCGCATCCAGCCGGCGACGAGGTGCGGGTAGGCGAACGGCTCCAGCACCTCGCCGATCGCAGGGAGGCCGGACTGGGCGCGCACGATCATGATCGGGTCGTCCTTGCCGACGTAGCGCCCGGCAATCAGGGCGAGCCGCTGGGTCGACGTGACCGCCGCGGGCTCGTTGCCTCCCTTTCGGAAGACGTGCTTGATCACGAATCGCGACGGCGTGCCGATGTAGACGAGCAGGTCGTAAAGCTCCTCGGGTGCGTCGAACATCGCCGAGCGGCTCTCGAACAGATCGTGCACCTCGAACGTGAACCCGTCGTGCATGCTCGGGTCGATCACGAGCCCGGCCGTGTTGAACGGGTCGGCGAACATCTTGTAGAGCGGGAGGTTCCAGGCCCCGGGCTCGGTCTTGTCGGCGGCGAACACGACGAACGGCTCCGACGGCCGCTCCTCGATCTCCAGCTCGGCCACGCCCGGGCCGGCACCGCGGATGTTCCCGGAGAACGAGTCCGCCAGCAGGTCCTGGCCGGCCCCGTACAGGTGCAGGCGCTTGGCGACCTCCGTGCAGGCCATGAACGTGTCCCAGGCGAACTCGTGTACCCGCTCGCCGTCGACTCCGTGCTCGTGCGTCAGGACGAGGTTGACGTCGTCCCCGCAGGAGTTGACCTTGCCGTCGATCAGGAGCCCGTTGGCGATCGCGTCGCGGACGCGGCCCTCGGCCGTCTCGATCATCTCGGGATGAACCGCGCTGTGGCCGACGAAGCCGCCGATGTCCGCCTTGATCGCGCTGATGGTGACCTTGCCCATGTGAGCTACCTCCCTGTGCCGTCAGACGCCGGCGCCGCCCGCGCCGTCCTGGTCTCTGTCCTCGGGTCACCATATCCGCTGGCACGGGGCCGGGCGGGCGGTTCGTAGCGCGAGAGCTCCGGCAGGTGCGCGAACACGAGCGCGGCCGGCACGAGCTCGCTCGCGGCTTTCCCGCACGGGTGATCCGTGCCGGTCCCGACGCGCGCGCCTCGCGATACCTGCCACGATAGGTTTGACAGCACACGCGGAGAGCACCATCACAGCGCAGGCGGGATACGAGGCTCACGTTGCCGCCCTCCTCGACCGCGGGGAGGAGCGGGGCTGTATCGAGCTGTCGGAGATCCACGAGCTCGCCGACGTGTTCGAGCTTGGTGAGGGGGAGCTGGCCCGGTTGTACGAGACGATCGAGGCGCGTGCCATCCCGGTCGAGGACGGCTGCCAGCCCGGGGAGGTCGCAGCGCACTACGAGAACGGACAGATCGCGGCCGCGACGACCGACGCTCTCCAGCTGTTCCTGAACGAGGTCGCCCGCTACCCGCTGCTCACGGCCGCCCAGGAGTCGGAGCTCGCCAAGAGAGTCGAGCGCGGCGACCGGGAAGCGAAGGAGCGCATGATCAACTCGAACCTGCGCCTGGTCGTGTCGATCGCGAAGCGCTACCAGGGTCACGACCTGCCGCTCCTCGACCTGATCCAGGAGGGGATCTTCGGGCTGATCCGCGCGGTCGAGAAGTTCGACTGGCGCCGGGGCTACAAGTTCTCGACGTATGCAACCTGGTGGATCCGGCAGGCGGTACAGCGCGGCGTGGCCAACAAGTCGCGGACGATCCGGGTCCCCGTGCACGTCAGCGAGCGCGAGCGCCGTCTCGCCCGGGCCGAGCAGGAGCTCTCCACGAAGCTCGGGCGCCCACCCGAGGACGAGGAGCTCGCGGCGGCAGCCGGGCTGACGCTGACGCAGCTACGTGAGGTCAGGGGGGCAGCCCGCGCCGTCACGAGCCTCGACCGGCCGGTCGGCGACGAAGGTGCGCAGCTCGGCGAGTTGATCCCGGCGGAGGGCGCGGAGGCGGTCGAGGAGCTCCACGTCTCGCTTCGCGAGGAGGCGCTGCGCCGCGCCGTCGAGGCGTTGCCCGAGCCGGCCCGGTCGGTCGTGCGGCTGCGCTTCGGCCTCGATGGTGACGAGGGCCCGGTCTCCCTCGACGAGATCGGCCGGCGCCTGGGCATGGGCCGTGACCGTGTCCGGGCACTCGAGACCGAGGCGCTCGAGCGGCTCGCGCTCGAGCGAGAGCTCCAGGCGCTGAGCGACGCGGCGTAGCGGCGCGGCATGCTCAGCCGCGCTCGGCGCTATCGGTGCCGAAGTCGCGCAGCCGCTCCGCGTACCCGCGCAGCCGATCCTCGACGAGGCGGTGGACGGTGCCG
>JAHDVS010000069.1 GCA_023382435.1 Thermoleophilia bacterium | reverse complement strand
CTCTCTGCAACAAATCCCTTGAACACGGCCATCGCCGTGGA
Organism: Thermoleophilia bacterium; assembly: GCA_023382435.1. Classification (GTDB taxonomy): domain Bacteria; phylum Actinomycetota; class Thermoleophilia; order Gaiellales; family Gaiellaceae; genus JAHDVS01. The sequence goes on along the minus strand of JAHDVS010000069.1, from coordinate 4,810 downwards.
ATCAATCATCTAGGGCTCCAGGGCGGCGACGAGGTCGCGCTCGGCGGCCACCGCGGGTCGCTCGAGCAGCCGCCCGAGCCACGCCGCGAGCGAGCCGTACGGGGAGAGGTCGATGCCAAGACGGGCCTCGGCGCGGAGCACCCACGGAACATAGGCGATGTCGGCGAGCGTGTAGGAGGCGCCCGCGACGAAGGAATCCGCCGCGAGCCGCTCGTCGAGCGCCGCCAGCGCGCCCGCGAGGCGTTCGGGGGAGCCGGCCGGGCGGCCGAGGTAGAGGTCGTAGTACGGATCGCCGAGCCGCTCGGGGAAGCGCTCGACGGCGAGGCGAACGAGCGCGCGGTCATCCGGGCCGGCCGGCATCAGCGCCGGCTCCGGGTGGAGCTCCTCGAGGTATTCCATGATCACGGACGACTCCGGCACGATCAGCCGGCTCCGCTCGAGCACCGGCACGCTCCCGTGCGGCGGGTTCAGCTCGAAGATGAAGTCGGGCCGCTCGTCGAGCGAGACCTGCACCGTCTCGACCGGGACGCCCTTCTCGCCGAGCGCGATCCGCACGCGGGCGCAGTAGGGGCAGCGGGGAGCGTCGTAGAGCGTCGTCACGCGGCCGATCCTAGCCGCCCGCCCTACGATGCCGGTGCGATGCCGTTCCGCTTTGCCCCCGGGAGGCCACCCGCGGTCGCGGCCGGCGGGATGGTCGCGACGAGCCAGCCGCTCGCCACCCGCGCCGGCCTGCGCATGCTCGAGCGAGGCGGGAACGCGGCCGATGCGGCGCTCGCGGCGGCCGCCGTGCTGTGCGTGACGGAGCCGATGTCGACCGGGATCGGCGGTGACTGCTTCGCCCTCGTCTGGGACCGCGCGGGCCTCGCGGGGCTCGACGCGGCGGGCCCGGCGCCCGCCGGCGCGGATCCGCTCGAGCCCGTCCACGAGCGCGGCCCGCGCTCGGTGACGGTGCCGGGCGCCGTCGGGGGCTGGGCCGCGCTGGCGGAGCGCTTCGGCCGCCTCGGCCTCGACACCTGTCTCGCCGACGCGATCGACGCGGCCGAGCGGGGCTTCGCGGTCGGGCGCGTCACGGCAGCCGCCTGGGCGGCCCCGGACGCGGCCGCGCCGCCCGAGCTCGGGCCGGCGCCGCAGCCGGGCGGGGTGGTGCGGCTCCCGGAGCTTGCCGCGACGCTGCGCGGGATCGGGGAGGCGGGCCCGGCCGCGCTCTACGGCGGGCCGGTCGGCAGGGCGATCTGCGCGGCGAGCTGGCTCGAGGAAGGCGATCTGGCCGGCTTCCGGCCGCGCTGGGTCGAGCCGCTGCGGATCGGCTACCGGGGTCACGAGGTCGTCGAGCTGCCTCCGCCGACCCAGGGGGTGGTCGCGCTCGAGGCGCTCGGCCTGCTCGATGGCGTGGAGCCCGTCCTCGAAGCCAGGATCGCCTGCGTGGCGCTCGCGCTCGAGGACGGGCTCGCCCACGTGCGCGACGGAGCGGACGTGAGCGCTTTGCTCGACCCGGCGAGGCTGGCGCGCCGGCGCGGGGAGCGGCCGGTCTGCGTCGCCGAGCCTCCCGGCGGCACCGTCTACCTCTGCGCCGTCGACGGGGAGCGGATGGCGGTCTCGTTGATCCAGAGCCTCTACTACGGCTTCGGCTCCGGAGTCGTCGCGCCCGGAACGGGCATCGTGCTCCAGAACCGCGGTGCCTGCTTCTCGGTCGGCGGGCGGGTCGAGCCGGGGCGGCGTCCTTACCACACGATCATCCCCGGGCTGCTCCTGCGCGGCGGCGAGCTGGCGGGGCCGTTCGGCGTGATGGGCGGGTTCATCCAGGCGCAGGCGCATGCTCAGCTCGTGTCCGCGCTCGTCGACGACGGGCTCGACCCGCAGGCTGCGCTCGACCGCCCCCGCTTCCGCGTCGACGGCGACGTCGTGCACCTCGAGGAGGGGCTGTGGCCCGAGGCCGCCCGGCTCGAGCGGCTCGGCTACCGCGTCGTGCCTGACGCGGACACGTCCTCGTTCGGAGGCGGGCAGGCGATCCTGGTCGAGGGCGAGACGCTCGTCGGCGGCTCCGATCCGCGCAAGGACGGCTACGCGGCCGGTCTCTAGCGGTCGAGCAGGTGCACGCCGGGCAGCTCCCGCGCGCCGGCGTAGCCGTGAGCGGCCCCCTCGACGCCGAGCAACTCGGCCAGGCGGGCGATCATCTCCCCGGCCGGGGGCAGCTCCGCCGGGCTCGCTGCCGTACGCGCCGTCTCGCGCACTCTCGCCGGGTCGGCGCCGGTGAGCCGGGCGAGCACGGTCGGGTTCGCGCCGAGAGCAATCACGTCGCCCGGCGGCAGCGGGCCGTGGTACTCGGGCACGGACAGGTACTCGTCGACGATGCTGCCACGCTCGAACAGGATGAAGCGGACGATTTTTCCCTCCTCGACGCCGAGCACGAGCACGACGGCGCCCATCCGATCGGACAGCTCGAGCGCGAGCCGCCTCAGCATCGCCGGCTCCCGGTCGCAGAGCTCGTCATAGACCGCGGTCCAGCCGTTCCGGGGCGCCGCGACGGCGCTCCCGCGCGAGCCGCCTGGTAGCCGCGGCACGAACGCGGCGACGGCACGGGCGACCGCGTCGGCGTCGTCGGTCTGGACGTGGATCGAGCCGAACGAGTCGCCCCGGGCGCCGGGCGCCAGGCGCGGCTCGAGCTCGCCGAGCGGGCAGACGAGGTTGAGCGACTCCTCGCCGAACCCGAGTCGCCGGTAGACAGCGCGGGCGTCGAGGTTGGTCGAGAGCACCTCGAGGGTCATGTATTCGGCGCCGCGCTCGCGGGCCCAGGCGACGACGCCGGCGAGCAGCGCCTTGGCGAGCCCGCCGCGGCGCAGACCGGGACGGACGTAGACGTCGCTCAGGTAGCAGAGCCGCGGCGGCTCGAGTCGGGCGAGCGCGTAGCCGACGGGTCGGCCGTCCGACTCGGCGAGGAGCGCGAGCCCGCTCTCGAGGTAGTCGGGGATCTCCTCGAGCTCTCGGTCGAGCGAGCCCCGGCGGTGCGGCGGCTCCGGCACCTCAGCCTCGAACTCGAGCAGGAGCTCGCGCAGGACCCCCAGGTCCGCAGCCGACGCCTGCCTGATCGTCACGCGAGCCCGGCGCGCTCGATGCCCGCGACGACGTCGAAGAAATCCCGAAACGGCGTGAACGGCACGCCCTTCTCCTCGAGGTAGGAGGCGAGGCCGCGGCGGGCGAAGACGAGGTCGGAGGCCTCGGCGCCGCAGCGGTCGGAGACCCCGTCGCCGACGTAGACGATGGTCGACCCGTTCGCCTCCGCGAGCACGGCCGCGCGCTTGCACGGCTCGCCGCACACCGGGCACGGCGTCTCGTCGCGGAACCCGACACGCCAGCCGGCGGGGTGAGGGTTCACGGTGTTCGAGAGCAGCTCGAGACCGGCGAGGCCCTCCCGCTCGAGCACCGGGACGATCAGCTCGCGAAAGCCGCTCGAGAGCACGACGAGGCGCCAGCCGCGCTCGCGGACGCTCGACACGAACTCGCGGAAGCCGGGTCGGATCGCCGCGTGCTCGAGCGTCCAGCCGACGACCTCGGCGAGCGGGGCCCGGACCGGCGCGAACTCGAGTCGGAGCACGTCGTGGAGCGTCAACCGGCTCTCGTCGAGGCCGCGGTCGACCTCGGCGTAGATCTCGGAGTCGCCGAACGCCTGGGCGATCGCGTCGAGCAGGTCGTGCTCGGTGATGGTGCCGTCGAAGTCGACGAAGAGCGTGACCACAGCACGGCCAGGATAGATGCCGCAGAATGGGCCCGTGCACGGATCCGTCCGCGTCGCCTGCGTCCAGGCCGAGCCGGTGATCCTCGACCGCGACGCCACCGTCGAGCGGCTGCACGCGCTGACGGCGGAGGCCGCGCGGGGGGGAGCGCAGCTCGTCGTGTTCCCGGAGGCGTTCGTGCCCGCCTACCCGTCCGCGTCGTGGGCGAAGTACCTGGCCGGCTGGGCCGACCCGCGCGGCAAGGCGGCGTTCGCGCAGCTCGCGCGCGAGTCGGTCGAGATCCCCGGGCCGGCGATCGAGCGGATCGCGGCCGCCGCCAGCGACCACGGGGTCTGGCTCGTCGTCGGCGTCAACGAGATCGAGCACGACCGGCCCGGGACGCTGTACAACACGCTGCTTTTCTTCGCGCCGGACGGCACGCTCGCCCGCAAGCACCGCAAGCTGATGCCGACGAACCACGAGCGGCTCGTGTGGGGGCTCGGCGACGGCAGCGGGATCGAGTCGGTGGAGACCCCGTTCGGCCGTGTCGGCGGGCTGATCTGCTGGGAGAACTACATGCCGCTCGCCCGCTTCGCGCTCTACGCGTCAGGCGTCGAGATCTACGTGGCCTCGACGGCGGACGACGGCGAGCGCTGGCAGGCGAGCATGGTGCACATCGCGCTCGAGTCGCGCGCCTACGTGATCTCCTGCTGCCACTTCCAGGACGCCGCGCACTACCCAGCCGACTTCCCGCTCCGCGACGAGATCGCGAACAAGGGGCTGATCGGGCGGGGCGGCAGCTGCATCCTCGGCCCCGACGGCGCCTACCTCGCGGGCCCGCTCTGGGACGAGGAGGGCATCCTCTACGCCGAGCTCGAGGGCACGAAGCTGCTCGAGGAGCGCCAGCGTTTCGACCCGATCGGGCACTACCACCGCCCGGACGTGTTCCGCCTCGAGGTCGACGCGCCCCCGACCGACCCCTGAGCCGGCGGTACCGCCGGCGGGGGGCCGGCCCGGCCGGGGCCCCGGGTACCCCGGCGGGCCCCGCGGCCCCACCCCCCAATGTGGCGGCCGGGGGCGCGCTAAAACAACCCCGCCCC
>JAHDVS010000068.1 GCA_023382435.1 Thermoleophilia bacterium | reverse complement strand
CTCGAGTCGAAGAAGATCTCGAAGACGAACGCGGTCACGTCGATGCTCGACTACGACCTCGGCCCCGGCAACGTCCACGTCGGGCCTTCCGACCACGTGCCCTGGCTGACCGACCGCAAGTGGGCGTACATCCGGATGGAGGGCTCCTCGTTCGGCGACGTGCCGCTGAACATCGAGCTGAAGCTCGAGGTGTGGGACTCCCCGAACTCGGCCGGGATCGTGATCGACGCCGTGCGGCTCGCGAAGCTCGCGCTCAATAACGGCATCGCCGGAGCGCTCGAAGGGCCGAGCTCCTACCTGATGAAGTCCCCCCCGAAGCAGATCCAGGACGACAAGGCCCACGACCTCGTCGAGCAGTTCATCGCGAAGCACGCGCGAGCGAAGCCGAAGGCGAAGGCCGCGAAGGCGTAGGGCGGCGGCCGGAGGGGCGGGCGCAGTGCCCGCCCCTCGGGTGCCCTGCGGCCGCGAGTGCCGATCGGCCCACCGAAGAGACTCGAGTCAGTCGCTACGATCAGGGCCGTGTCGTCTCGTGGTCCGCTCGAATCCGACACCTGTCGCGACTACGTCCTGCCGGGTCTGACGGCTGCCGGCTGGAACCAAGACCAGGTCGTCGAGCAGTACGTGATCGCAGACGGGCGGATCGCGCCGACGGCACGCCGCCACCGCCGTGACAGGCCGCTCCGGGCCGATTACCTCCTTGAGGTTGAGCCTGGCTTCGCCGTCGCCGTGGTCGAGGCGAAGCGCGAGTACAAGCTCCCGACCGACGGCCTCGGACAGGCGAAGCGCTACGCGCTGCGCCTCGGTCTCCCACTCGCGTACTCGACGAACGGCAAGGGCATCGCGGAGCACGACTTCGACACCGGCGCCGAGACGCTCCTCGACGCCTTCCCCTCGCCCGAGGAGGCGTGGCGCCGCTACCGGGCCTGGAAGGGAATCGTCGACGACCAAAGAGCGGAGATCCTCCGCTTCCCCTTCAGCCGTGCGCTTCGGAATCCCGACGGCACGGTCAAGGAGCCCCGCTCCTACCAGCGCGTCGCGATCCAGCGCGCCCTGGAGGCGATCACCAACGGGAACAAGCGGGCTCTCCTCACGATGGCGACCGGGACGGGCAAGACGTTCGTCGCCATGCAGATCGTCTGGAAGCTCTGGAGCAAGCGCTGGCCGGGTGATCGGCGCCCGCGGATCCTCTACCTGGCCGACCGGAACATCCTCGTCGACCAGCCGATCCAGCGGGAGTTCCAGCCGGTCTTCGGCGACGCGATCTGGAAGGTGCGTGGCGCGGTTCGGACCGGCCGCGAGATCTACTTCGCCCTCTACCAGTCCCTCGCCGACACGGGCGACACCCTGGGCATCTTCCGCGACTACCCGGCGGACTACTTCGACCTCGTGATCGTCGACGAGTGCCACCGCGGCAGCGCCCGCGACGAATCGAGCTGGCGCGAGATCCTCGAGCGCTTCGCGCCTGCCACCCAGCTCGGCATGACCGCGACGCCGAAGCGCGACGACAACGTCGACACGTACCGGTACTTCGGCGACCCCGTCTACCAGTACTCCCTCGCCGAAGGGATCGAGGACGGCTTCCTCGCACCGTACCGGGTTCGACGCGTCGTCCTCAGCCCCGATGCGTACGGCTGGGCTCCGGAGGAGGATCAGCTCGACCGCTTCGGGCGCGAGATCCCGCCCGGTGTCTACGAGACGCCGCAGTTCGAGCGTGTGGTGTCGCTCCTTGCTCGAACCGAGCTCGCCGCGCGCCATCTCACCGACTTCCTCAGGCGGACCGATCGCATGGCGAAGACGATCGTCTTCTGCGTCGACTCCGAGCACGCCGACCAGATGCGAGCGGCCATCCACCGGGCGAACTCGGATCTCACCCGCCAGTACCCGAACTACGTCGTGCGGATCGTTGCCGCCGAGGGCGACGTCGGAGCCGAGCACCTCGGGGACTTCGCCGACGCCGAGTCCGATGCGCCGGTAATCGCGACGACCTCCAAGCTCCTCTCGACCGGCGTCGACCTTCCAACCGTCCGGAACATCGTCCTCTTCAAGCCGATCGGCTCGATCGTCGAGTTCAAGCAGATCATCGGCCGGGGCACGCGCCTCTACCCGGACGCGGACAAGCTCTCGTTCGAGATCATCGACTACTCGGGGGCGACCAGGCTGTTCGAGGACCCCGGGTTCGACGGCCCGCCCGAGCGGATCGTCGAGGAGGAGGTCGACGACGAAGGCCGCCTCGTCGAACCGCTGGAGGTCGCCGAGCCGGAGCCAGAGTACGGCGAGAAGGAGACCGCGGGCGCCGAGGAGCTCGAGGACCGGGGAGCCCGCAAGCTCTACGTCGACGAGACCGAGGTGTATGTCGCGGCCGAGGGCTTCTACCTTCCCGACGCCGAGAGCGGCCGTCTACGCCTTGTCGAGTACGGCGACTACGTCGGGGATCAGGTCCGGCGACTCTTCCCACGGCCCGACGACCTTCGGGCCCGCTGGCGGACGGCGAACGGCCGCGACGAGGTCGTCGAGCTGCTCCAGGCGCGTGGGATCGCTTTCGAGGAGATCGCCGAGCGCGCCGGCATCCCCGACGCCGACCCGTTCGACCTTCTCGTCCACGTGGCCTGGAACGCGCCCGTCACGAGCCGCCGGCAGCGCGCGCAGCGGCTCCGGCGAGAGCATGCCGACTTCCTCGGGTCATTCACTCCCGAGGCGCGCGAGATCCTCGAGGAGCTGGTCGAGAAGTACGCGGACCACGGCATCACGCAGCTCGACGACCTGCGCGTGCTCGAGGTGCCCCCGCTGCCCGAGTACGGGAACCCCGTCGAGATCGCCGCGCGCTTCGGCGGGCCGGAGGCCCTCCGCGAGGCCGTCGATGAGCTGTCCGAGCTCGTCTACAGTGCGTGAACCTTCATTGAAATTGTAGTTCTGTGCAGAGCAAACCTCATGCAACTACAAATTGCGTATACTTCCGTGCAAGATGCCTGTTCGGGATCGCATCGATCTCCGCCGACGTCTCATCGACATCGCTGCGGCGCAGTCCGGCTACTTCACGGCCGGCCAGGCCCGCGAGGCCGGCTACTCGTACTCCGCCCAGCGCTACCACGTCAACCGGGGGAACTGGCAACAGGTCGATCGTGCGCTCTTCCGGCTTCCCGAGTGGCCGGCCGGACCGAACGAGCACCTCGTCCGCTGGGCGCTCTGGAGCAAGGGGCGCGCGGTCGTCTCACACGAGACGGCCCTTGCCGTACACGACCTCGGAGATGTAAACCCGGCTCGCATCCATCTCACAGTCCCGCCCGAGTTCCGGCAGCAGACGCACGGCGTCATAGTCCACCGCGGCGAGCTCCCGCTGGGCGACGTGTGGGAGCAGGAGGGGTATCGGATCACGACGCCGCTCCGTTCTGTGCTCGACGTCGCCGCAGGCCATCTGGAGGTCGATCAGCTGGCGACCGTGATCGCCGACGCGCTGCACAAAGGCGCCTTCACCCGCCGGATGCTCCTCGAACGCGCGGACGAGCTCGGCGCCCACGCTGCACTTCGGATCGAGCGCGCCCTCCAGCAACTGGACGCTCGATGAGATACGGGTCGGCGGCGGCGTTTCGGCACGCCATCGACGACACGATTCGCTCGCGGATCGCTGAGGGTGCCGATCCGATGCGGCTCCGTCATCAGATCGTGTTCGAACGCGTCCTCGCCCGGCTCGTCCGGAGTCGCCCGGGCGGATGGGTGCTCAAGGGCGGCGTTGCCCTTGAGGCTCGTTTTCGTGATCGGGCGCGGGCGACGAGAGATCTCGACCTTGCCGTCGGAGAGGCGATCGCCAAAGCCGACGCGCTGAGCGATCTCGTGGTCGAGTCGCTCGCCGTCGATCCAGATGGCGACTGGTTTCGGCTCGGAATCGCTCGGATGCGGGCGCTTACGACCGACGAGGCGGGGCGGCCAGGCTGGCGGCTCACGATCCGCGCCGACCTCGATGGGCGCGAGTTCGCGGCGGTGCATGTCGACGTCGTGGCTCGAACCGACGAGATCGCGTCGACCGAGCTGATGGTCCTGCCGAACTCGTTGGCCTTTGCCGGTCTTCCGGACATCGAGGTCGAGGTAGTCGATACCGGCCAGCACTTCGCCGAGAAGCTGCATGCGTACACCGCCCAGCGTGGGAGTCGCGAGAACACGCGGGTCAAGGACCTGACGGATCTCGTTCTGATCATCGAGACGGGCCTCGAGCCCAGCCGCAGGCTGCGCGAGATCGTGGATCACGTGTTTCGGACACGAGGGACCGGTGCGGCGCCGGTCGAGATCCCGACCCCGCCACCGTCCTGGGCCGCGAGCTACGCGGCTCAGGCGGTCGAGATCGAGCTCGAGGCGCGAACGATTGCTGCGGCGCACCGAACGGTCCGGGAGTTCTGGTTCGCGAGCGGAAGGGAGATCCTCTGATGGCTCGTCGCCGTTCGGCTTCGGCCGAGACCACACCGCAGGCGAAGCTCAACGCGGCCATCAAGTCGGCCCGAGACATCATGCGAAAAGACGCGGGGCTGAACGGCGACCTCGACCGGATCCCCCAGCTCGCCTGGATCCTCTTCCTCAAGGCGTTCGACGCCCTCGAGGAGCGCCGCGAGATCACCGACCGCCAGTTCCGGCCCGCGATCGAGTCCCCCTTCCGCTGGCGCGACTGGGCGGCCGACCCCGTGGGCGGGAAGACGGGGCCGGAGCTGCTCGACCTCGTCAACAGCGAGCTGCTCCCGTTCCTGCGTGGCCTCGTCGGCACGGGCGACCACGACCCTCGCGACGTCCTCGCCGCCGTCTTCAAGGAGACCTACAACCGGATGCTCTCCGGCTACCTCCTGCGAGACGTCGTCGACAAGGTAGACGCGGTCAACTTCAACTCCTCCGACGACATCCACACGATGGCTCACCTCTACGAGTCGATGCTCCGCGAGGTGCGCGACGCAGCGGGCGACTCGGGGGAGTTCTACACCCCGCGGCCCGTGATCCGGTTCATCGTCCAGCAGGTCGACCCGAAGCTCGGCGAGGTCGTCCTCGACCCGGCTTGCGGGACGGGCGGGTTCCTCGTCGAGACGCTCGAGCACCTCCGGCCCAACGTGAAGAACGTCGAGCGATGGCGGGAGCTCCAGGCCGGTCTGCGCGGGATCGAGAAGAAGCCGCTCCCGTACCTGCTCGGGATGATGAACCTCCTCCTTCACGAGGTCGAGCAGCCGGCGATCGTCCGTGACAACGCGCTCGCCCGGCCGGTGACGCAGATCCGCCACGCCGACCGGGTCGACGTCGTCGTCACGAACCCGCC
>JAHDVS010000067.1 GCA_023382435.1 Thermoleophilia bacterium | reverse complement strand
GGCGATGCGCAGCCTGCGACCTCTACGGTGCCGGCGAGCGCGGCTGCGGCAGCCGGGGCCGGGGTGTGGGAGAGCGCCGGCTGCGGGACCTGCCATACGCTCGAGGCCGCCGGCGCGACCGGCGAGGTCGGCCCGAACCTCGACGAGTCGGCACTCGACTTCGACTTCGTCCTCAACCGGGTCGAGATGGGCGGCGGCTCGATGCCGGCCTTCAAGGAGCAGCTCGACGAGCAACAACTCCTCGACGTGTCGGCGTACGTGATCGAGTCGACTTCCGGCTAGCGCGGCCCCTCACAGCGTTCAACCGCAAACCGCTGGTCGGGGTCGGTCGCGACGGCGTAGGGGCCGGACCTGTCCGGCCCGCAACCCGCCCCGTTTCCCGGTGCCCGCCCGTCTCGGGCGGGACAGGTCCCGCCCCAACACCACCCCCGCGTCTCCCGCCCAACGTCATGAGACGCCGCGCTAGCCGCTCCGCGCTCGCTCGTACGCGATCAACCGATCGGCACGCGCTCCACGCGGCCGCCCCTGACCGCTGCGGCCTCGAGCGCCACCTCGAGGCCGGCCAGCCCCGGGTGCGCGGCGAGGAAGGTCTCGGCGGCGCGCCGCACCCGGCGGACCTTCTCGGGCCCGACCGCCTCGAGCGGATCGCCGAACCCGGGGCCCGCGCGCATCTTCACCTCGCAGAAGACCAGGCGCCGGCCGCGGCGCAGGACGACGTCCAGCTCGTTGCCGCCCGCGCGCGCGTTCGCCGCGAGCACGCGATAGCCGCGCAGCCGGTAGTGGCGGCGCACGCGCCGCTCCGCCGCTGCGCCCGCCGGGTTCACGCCGCCTCGGGCGGCCGCTCGGGCTCGTAGCAGAGCGCGTTGAAGCTGCGCCGGTGCACGGCGCACGGCCCGCGCTCGCGGACGGCAGCCGCGTGACGGGGCGTGATGTAGCCGACGTGCGAGACGAACCCGAACGCCGGGTACACCGCGTCGAGCCTCCGCATCACCCGGTCGCGCGTCACCTTGGCGACGATGGAGGCCGCGGCGATCGCGGCGCTACGCTCGTCGCCGTCCACGACCGCCCGGTGCGGGGGAGCGGACGGGCCGAGGCGGAAGCCGTCGACGAGTCTGACATCCGCGCCCGGAACTGCCGCCAGCACGTTCGCAAGCGCGTCGAGGTTCGACCGGTGGAGCCCCGCGCGATCGATCTCACCCGACGGGACGACGGACACGGCGACCCGGCGCGCGGACGCGAGCACGATCCCGTAGAGGCTCTCCCGCTCCCCCGGGTCGAGCTGCTTGGAGTCGTTCAGGTGCGCCAGGGCGGCTGCGCGGCGGCCGACCAGCGAGGCGGTGTCGAGCAGGACGGCGGCGGCGACGAGCGGGCCTGCGAGGCTGCCGCGCCCCGCCTCGTCGGCTCCCACCACGAAGCGCGCGCCGAGACGCCTGTCGAACGCGATCAGCCTCCGCCCGGACCCGGTCGCCATTCGGCGACGATAGCGCCTAACGGAACTGCTTCTCGCGCACGCGCGCCTTCTTGCCCACCTTCGAGCGAAGGTAGTACAGCTTGGCGCGGTTCACGTCACCGATGGCGCCGACCTCGATCTTCTCGATCTTTGGCGTGTGCAGCGGGAACGTCCGCTCGACGCCGACGCCGAACGACTGCTTGCGGACCGTGAACGTCTCGCGGGCCCCAGCTCCCTGGCGTCTGATGCAGATCCCCTCGAACACCTGGACGCGGCGGCGCTGGCCCTCGATCACCTGAAAGTGGACGCGCACGGTGTCCCCCGCCTTGAAGCGGGGCACCTCGCGCAGCTGACGCCGCTCGATGCTCTCGATCACGTTGCTCATGGGCAAGGTGGCCGCCGGGGCCGACGGAGAATGCTAGCGGAAGCCGATCCGGTTCGGCGGCCAGTACACCATGAACACCGGGCCGACCATGTCGGCCCGCGAGATCGTCCCCCAGACGCGGCTGTCGCAGGACATCTGCCGGTTGTCGCCCATCATCCAGTACTCGTCCTCGCCGAGCGTCCTCGACCCGAAGTCGCTGCCGCCGGCGCGGTCGGGCTCGAGGTAGGGCTCGTCGAGGCGCTCGCCGTCGACGTAGACGACGCCGTCCTCCTGGGCGATCCGGTCGCCGGGCACGCCGACGATCCGCTTCACGTACGTGCCGCCCGCGCCGCAGGCCTGCTCGACCTTGGCGGGCGGGTCGAACACGACGATCTCGCCGCGTTTCGGGTCACGGAAATGGAGGATGAAGCGGTTCGCGATCACCCGGTCGTTGGTGCCGGCCTCGCAGCCGCTGCCGGGCCTCGCGCAGTGGAGCGTCGGCTCCATCGACGAGGACGGGATCCGGTAGGGGTTGACGACGTACGCCTTGATCACCAGCACCGCGGCGACCGCGATCACGATGGTGAGGCCCCAGTCGACGATCGTCTTCCACGGCCCGGGCAGGCGGGCCGTGAGCCGGTCGATCGGGCCCCTCAGCGCAGGCTCCGCTCGCTCGACCGCTCGCGGCTGCGTTCGCGCCGCCAGGCCTCGACGCGCGCGTGGTCGCCCGAGCGCAGGACGTCGGGGACGCGCCAGCCCCTGTACTCGGCAGGGCGGGTGAAGTGCGGGTACTCGACGCCTCGATCGAGCTCCGCGGAGAACGTCTCCTCGAGCGCGCTCTCCTCGCTGCCGAGCGCGCCGGGGAGGCTCCTCGCGATCGCATCGACGACGATCATCGCGGGCAGCTCGCCGCCGGAGAGCACGTACGGGCCGATCGAGAGCGTCTCCGTCGCCAGGTGCTCGAGCACGCGGTCGTCGAACCCTTCGAAGCGGGCCGAGAGCAGCGCGATTCGCTCCTCGGACGCGAGCTCCTCGACGAGCTCCTGATCGAGCTGGCGGCCCTGGGGGGAGAGCGCGATCACCCGGGCCGGAGGCCGGCCGCCGTAGACCGCATCGAGCGCGGCGTCGACGACGTCGACGCGCAGGAGCATGCCGGCCCCGCCGCCGTAGGGCTCGTCATCGACCTGGCCGGCGCGAAGCGGCGTGAAGTCCCGGTAGCTGAACAGGCGCAGGTCGAGCCCCGAGCCGAGGACGGCGGCGAGCGGGCGCTGCTCCGTCATCCAGGCGAAGGCGTGCGGAACGAGGGTGAAGACGTCGATCTGCATCCAGGGAGACGAGCTTAGACGGATTCGCCGTAGCCGCGGGCGATGACGATCCGGCCGGTCTCGGGCTCGACGGCGAGGACGCAGTCCTCGACGAGCGGCAAGGCATGCCCGGAGTCGAGCTCGAGCACGTCGTTGGCGACGCCGGGATCCACGCTGACGACGGTTCCGAGCGGACGGCCGGTCTCCTCCTCGACGGCGAGCCCGACGAGCTGGAACGCGTAGAACTCGCCCTCGCCCGGAGGCGGCAGCTCGTCAGCGGGCAACTCGATCTCCGAGCCGCGCTCGACGGGTCGGTCGAGCCTGATCACGGGCCGGCCGCCGGCTCGCTTGGCGTCTACGACCACGGCCGGCTCGCCGCCGACGTAGACGCGTGCACCGGGGGCGAACCGCGCCGGATCGTCACTCGCCGCCTCGACGACGAATGCCCCGCCGAGCCCGTGGGGCCTCCCGACGCGCCCGACGGCGACCCAGCGGCTCATTCCACGATCTCGAGGAGGATCCGCTCGCCCCGTCTCGCGCCGCCCGCACGCACGACCGTCCGCAGGGCCCGGACAAGCCTGCCCTGGCGGCCGATCACCTTGCCGACATCGACGTCGGCGACATGGAGCTGCAGCACCACGGCGTCGTCGCGCTCGATCCGTTCGACCCTGACCTGCTCGGGATGATCGACGAGCGTCCGCGCCAGGTACGCGACGAGCTCCTCCATCCGCGCCGCTAGATCCCGGACTTCTGGATCAGGCGCCGGACCGGCTCGGTCGGCTGGGCGCCCTTCGCGAGCCAGTCGCGGATCTTCTCCCCGTCGAGATCGATCGTCGACGGCTCGGTACGGGGGTTGTACCGGCCGACGATCTCGATGAAGCGACCGTCGCGCGGTGCTCGCGCATCGGCCACGACGACCCGGTAGATCGGGTTCTTCTTCGAGCCCACACGGGCAAGTCTGATCTTGGCTGCCATCGTCCTCCTATCGTCTCAGCTGCGCGGCCATCGACTGGATGTTCGGCGTCTTGCCGCGCCCCATCTGCTTCATCATCTTCTCCATCTGCTTGCGCCCGTTCAGGAGCTGGTTGACCTGCTGGACGGACGTGCCGCTGCCCCGAGCGATCCGGCTGCGCCGCGCGCCACTGATGATCTCCGGGCGGCGTCGCTCCTCCGGCGTCATCGAGAGCACGATCGCGCGGGCCCATTCGAGCGCCTTGTCGTCGACATTGACGCCCTGGAGCTGCTTGCCGAGCCCGGGGATCATCCCGAGCACGCTCTGGAGCGGGCCCAGCTTTCGCATCATCTCGTAGGACTTCAGGAAGTCGTCGAACGTGAACCGCCCGGAGCGCAGCCGTCGCTCGAGCTCCTCCTGCTCGTCCTGCTCGGTCGCCGCCTCCGCCTTCTCGATCAGGGTGAGCACGTCGCCCATGCCGAGGATCCGGGACGCCATCCGGTCGGGATGGAAGACGTCGAGCTGGTCGAGCTTCTCCCCGAGCGACGCGAACTTGATCGGCGTGCCCGTGACGGCCTTGACCGACAGGGCCGCGCCACCGCGGGCGTCGCCGTCGAGCTTCGTCAGGACGACCCCGTCGAACACGACGCGCCCCGCGAATGCCTCGGCGACGTTGACGGCGTCCTGACCGGTCATCGAGTCGAGCACGAGCAGCACGTTGGTCGGCTTGACGGCGTTGCGGACGGCGGCGAGCTCGTCCATCAGCTCCTCGTCGACGTGGAGCCGGCCGGCGGTGTCGACGATCAGCACGTCCCGCCCCTGTGCCCGGGCCTGGTCGAGCGCCTGGCGGGCGACCGCGACGGGGTCCTTCGTGTCGCGGGCGGCGTAGACGGGCACCTGGATCTGCCGGCCGAGCTGCTCGAGCTGGTCGATCGCCGCCGGCCGCTGCAGGTCGCAGGCTGCGAGCGCGGGCCCCTTGCCGTCCTGCTTGCGCAGGTGGAGCGCGAGCTTGGCGGCGAGCGTCGTCTTGCCCGAGCCCTGGAGGCCCACGAGCAGGATCACGGTCGGCGGGCGCCCCGAGAACGCGAGCTTCGAGCTGCCCTGTCCCATCAGCGCGGTCAGCTCCTCGTGGACGATCTTGACGACCTGCTGGCCCGGCGTCAGGCTCTTCGCCACCTCCGCCCCGAGCGCACGCTCCTTGACGCGCTCGACGAAGTCCTTGACGACCTTGAAGTTGACGTCGGCCTCGAGCAGGGCGAGCCGGATCTCCCTGAGCGCCTTGTTCAGGTCCTCCTCGGACAGCCGACCGCGCGAGCGCAGCCCGCCCAGGGTCGCCTGGAGCTTGTCGGAGAGCGTGTCGAACATCGCCCGGGCATTGTACGGGCCGTCACGGGCCGGCCCGCGGCTGACGCGCCCGCG
>JAHDVS010000066.1 GCA_023382435.1 Thermoleophilia bacterium | reverse complement strand
GGCCTTCGCCCGCTCGATCGCGGCGCGGGCCTCCGGAGTCACCGCCGCCGGCTAGATGGTTGATCGGTAATTGTGGTGCCGCCGGGGGTGGCCGAGACCGAGCATGAGGACGGGATCGACCGTCGCTCGTACCGGTAGGTACGGGTGACGGGCGAGTCTGGACTCAGGCGACGGTAACGGCCGCCATCCGGCGGTGCCACGGTTACCGGGCAATTATCGATCAATCATCTAGATGCGCCGCGCGCCCACATACGTGGACGCGTACCAGCTGTCGTTCAGGCTCGAGATCTTCACGACATCACCGGTGTGCGGAGCATGGACGAACTGGCCGCCACCCATGTAGATGCCCATGTGGCCGAGGCCGTTGAAGAAGACGAGATCGCCGGCCTGGAGCTGGTCGCGCGAGACCGCGCTGCCGAGCTGCCAGAGCGAGCCCGTGTAGTGCGGCAGCGAGATTCCGAGCTGGCCGTAGACGTACACCACGAGGCCGGAGCAGTCGAATCCCGACGGTGAGGCGCCGCCCCACACGTAGGGGACGCCGAGGTACTGCAGCGCGATGTCGACGACCCCGCCGTACCGGGCCGGTGGGGCCGAGCCGCCGCTCTCCGGCACGGGCACGCTCGCCACCGACGCGCCCGAGCTGCTGCTCTCGGCCGCCTCAGCCGCGGCAGCCGCCGCCTCCCGCTCCGCCTCGCGGCGCTGCCTGGCCTCCTCGGCGAGCCGTCTCTGGCGCTCGCGCTCCTCCGCCTCGAGCTGGACGATCTGATCCTCGATCGACTCGTACAACCGCTCGCGCTCGGCGAGCTTGGCCTCGATCGCGTCACGGTGCTCGTCGCGCTTGCGCACGACCTCCTGCTGCTTCGCGCGCATGTCGGCGAGTTTGCGGGCGCGGTCGCGGATCTCCCCGCGGGCGTCGCGCACGGCCTCGATCACCTCGACGTCCTGGGCCGAGATCCGGCGCACGGTGTCGACCCGGTCGAGCAGGTCGTCGAGGTTCGCCGCGCCGAGGATCACCTCGAGCGTTCCCTCTTCGCCGCCGGCCGTGTAGAGGGCCACGACGCGATCGGCCAGGTTCTGTTGGGCAGCGCGGTAGGCGCCGCGCGCGATCTCGAGGTGGCGCTGGTTCGTGGCGATGTCGACCTCGATGCCCTCGAGCTCGAGGGTCGCGGCGTTGTATTCCTCGATCGCCAGGCCCAGCTCGGCGTCGATCTGCTGGATCTGGGCCAGAACCTCCTGGGCCTCGGCCTTCTTGGCCGTGATGTGGGCCGGCTCGGCGATCGCGGTCGCGGTCGCCACGGCGGCGACGGCGAGCGCCGCGACCAGCGCTGCAAGACGCTTCGGGGAGCCTGGGGTCATGATCAACGAGCGGAGGGAGCGCCCCCTCCGGGGAATTAACGCACGCAAGGTCTCGGAAAATACCACGGCAATCGGACGGGGGTCAAATGACAACGTGCATTTCGACACCGATTCGTTCCGCCCTTGTGCGCTTCGATCCCCCACGCCGAGCGGGATCGCCGGCCGCAGAGCTCAACGCGGCGGGCGCAACGCGCCGGTCGGGCTCACCCGCACGCCGCGGCGGCCGAAGTCCTGGCGCGAGAGCTCCCGCACGAGGCCGTGCGCCGCCTCCGCCGGGTCGAGCGCGGGCACTCCTTCGCCGACGAGAGCGGTCGCGACGAGCCGCCCCTCGACCCAGTCGCCGTTGGCCTCGAGCGTGACCTGGAGCACGCCGCTGATCCCGAGCGGCCCCGAGAGCGAGAAGACGCCGTAGCCCCCGAAGTTGCCGAGGCTGTAGGCGACGAGGCGGTCCCGGTACCACTCCATACCCCGCAGCACGTGGGGCCCGTGGCCGATGACGAGGTCGGCGCCGGCATCCACGACCGCGTGCGCGAAAGCGCGCAGGTCGCCTCGGGCCTCGCCGAGGTACGTCTCCGGCCCCTGCGGCACGTGGGTGCGGTCGGAGCCCTCCGCACCGCCGTGGAATGTGACCACGACGAGATCGGCCTTGCGCGTGGCGGCCCGCACGAGCTTCGACGCCGCAGGGATGTCGTTCAGGTCCTGCGCCCACGGGTAGGGCGCGAAGCCGATGATCGCGACGCGAGCCTGTCCGACCCGCTGGATCGTTACCTGCCCCGGCAGGCCCGTGATGCGAAGCCCGCGCCGGCGCAGAGCAGCGATCGTCTGGCGCTGCCCCTCCGCGCCGAAATCGAAGGCGTGGTTGTTCGCGAGGTTCAGGACGGTGAACCCGGCCTCGCGCAGCCACTTCGCGTACGACGGCGGTGCCTGGAACGCGAAGCAGCTGGTCGAGTCCGGCCCGCACTTCGACCCGGACGCCGTCGACAGGGTGCCCTCGAGGTTGCCGAGCACGATGTCGCCCTCGAACGCGGGGGCGACGTCGGCGAAGAAGCTGGCTCCCCCGTCGGGCGGCAGGTGGCCGGTCGTGCCCATGACGATGTCGCCGACCGCGGCGATGCTGACTCGCACGTCAGGCGACGCGGCCGCGGTCGTCGCGGGCGCCGTCTCCAAAGCGACGTCGCCCGCCGTCTCGCCGAGCTCACCGGTCGAGGCCGCCTGACCGCCAGCGGGTGAGGCCGCGCCTCCTCCCCCGTCCGTCGCCTGGAGCACGCCGACGACGAGTCCCGCGACCGCGAGCCCGCAAAGGGCGAGAGCGGCGACACGGCGGCGACGGACGGCCCGCCGCCGGATCGCGCGCCGCTCGTGCAGCCTGGAGCTCGGAGTCGCGTCCACCGACGATTCACAGTCCGGACGGCCCTGGGGGTGGCCGCCACGCCGAGGGGGATTATGCCGCCACGCGCGGACTCGTGCCACAGGGCGTGCCGCGTTCGGGAACCCCGCACAACATTTCTTCACGAACAGTTCGCGAGGGCTTAACCCTCCCGACATGACGACTCAACGGGAGCGTGCGACAATCCGGAGGACTCACGCGGACGACGCCGAACGACCCGGAATGGACGGCACACGCTTGACATCGCTCGAGGACACGCTCGGACCCGGGTTCTACTGGCTGTGCCGATCCGAGGGCTTCCGCGTCGATTCGCCGGAGGGCCGGTTCGGACAGGTGGAGGCGGTGATGTTCCGCGTCCGTCCCGACGAGCCCGACGCGCTCGTCGTCCGCACGGGCGTGCTCGGCCGCCGGCTCGTGATCGTCCCGATCGAGAACGTGGCCGACGTGCTCCCGCGCCGGGAGCGAATTCTGCTTTCGAGCGTGCCCGACCCCGACACCGGCGACCTCCTGACCGAGTTGCGTGCGCGCCTGCGCCGACTCGCCGCGGAGGGCGCCCCCAGGCAAGCGGGCCTGCGCCTGCAGCCGAGCCCGGACCGCGGCTGACGCATCGAGCGGCCCGCCGTGCCGCGCTCGGCCCGCGGCTCACGGGCGGGCGCGCGTCCCGAGCTACCCGCGAGGACGGGACGGCCGATGGGCCCGCCTGGATTCGAACCAGGGACCGACGGATTATGAGTCCGCTGCTCTGACCGCTGAGCTACGGGCCCGGCAGCGTTGAGCGTAGCGCAGGATCGGATGGCGGCTCCCGCGCGCGTCCGGTGGCGCGTTCGATACGCTCTTCTTCGACAAACGCGGGGCGAGCGGTCAGGATGTCGGGCACGCGCAAGCGCGGTCACGCGACGAGGGGGTGGCGCTCACAGTGAAGGTCTTCCAGGCCGAGCATCATGTGCGAACCCAGGCGGGGCTCGAGATCCGCGACATCACCGACGACGTCCGCCGGGCTGTCGAGGAGAGCGGCGTCGCCGACGGGATCGTGTGCGTGTACTCCCCCCATACCACCTGCTGCGTCCGGGTGAACGAGCTCGAGACCGGGCTGCTCGAGGATTTCACGCGGCTGCTCCGCCGGCTCGTCCCCGCGGAGAAGTACTACGCTCACGACGACTGGGATCTGCGCACCGAGAACGTGTGCACGGAGGACATGGAGTTCGGCAACGGGCACTCGCACTGCATGTCGCTCCTGATGGGGCCCGCGGGCGAGTCGATTCCGCTTCGCGACGGCGAGCTCTGCCTCGGCACGTGGCAGCGCATCCTGTTCATCGAGCTCGACCGCTCGCGCGACCGGCGCTGGCTCGTCCAGGTCGTCGGGAGCTGAGCCGCACCGGAAGGCCTGTAGGCTGACGCGGCCGTGTGCGGTCGCTTCACGTCGACGCACGAGTCCGCCGAGCTCGCCGAGCGATTCGGGGTCGCTGCGCCCCGAGGTCACCGGCCCCGGTTCAACATCGCCCCCACCCAGCGGTCGCTCGTCGTCGTGCTCGACCCCGAGACGGGCAGGCAGGAGGGCCGGCTCGCCCGCTTCGGGCTCGTCCCCCGGTGGGCGAAGAACGCGGCGCCGGCCGCACGGATGATCAACGCGCGGGCGGAGACGCTGCTCGAGCGCCGCACCTACCGCCCGCTCCTGCGGCGCCACCGCTGCCTCGTTCCGGCGGACGGGTTCTACGAGTGGCGGGTCGGTGACGACCGCAGGCGCCTGCCAGTGCGGTTCGCGCTCGCGAGCGGCGAGCTGTTCGCGTTCGCGGGCCTCTGGACGACCTGGCTCGACCGGGAGCGCGGCGAGCCGATCGACTCGTTCACGATCGTAACGACGGCCCCGAACGAGCTCGTCGCGACGCTGCACGACCGGATGCCCGCGATCCTCCGGCCCGACCTCGAGGAGCCCTGGCTCGACCTCGGCGTTCCGCCCGAGGCGGCAACCTCGTTCCTCGTTCCCTACCCGGCGGACGAGATGGTCGCCCTGCCCGCCTCGATCCGGGTCAACAACGTCGCGAACGACGATCCCGGGGTGCTCGAGCCCGAGGATTGAGCGGTTCCGCGTGCCGCAGCGCGGCCGGTGGGGAATACGATGGGCCGAATGTGGCGACCGGGCTTGGCGGAGGGAGACACATGACATCGGGAAGTGATCCGCGCTCGGAGCGGGTCCTTCAGACGCTTTCTCTCGTCAGGGAGGGGCGGATCTACTCGCTCGCGAGGACGCGGTTCAGAGGCATGCCCCTGTTTCCGGGGCATCCCCAGCTGGAGGTGCTGTCGTACAGGACCCCGCACGGCCTGCGCGTCTCGGGGGAGGAACCATGGGGCCCGGGCAACGACGTCTGCCTCGGCTACATGAGCGAGCTGATCCAGGGCACGAGCCACACCGGCGCGCACATCGACGCGCTCGCCCACATGACCATCGGTGACGACGATCGCTGGCTCGGGGCCGCGGCCGCCGAGCACCTGGGCGACTTCGGCCCGACGAAGGGCGACGCCTCCGAGCTGGAGCCCATCTGGGCGCGAGGCGTGCTGTTGGACGTTCCGGCGTTTCACGGCGTCGAGTCCCTGCCGAAGGGGTACGCGATCGTCGCCGACGAGCTCGAGGCCGTCGCGAGGTCCCGTGGAATCGAGATCCGCCCGGGGGACGTCGCTCTGGTTCGCACCGGCTACATGCGACACTGGCCGGATCGTCAGCGAATGGCCGAGAACGCGGGGCCAGGCCCCGACGTCGCGGCTGCCAGGTGGCTACTCGAGCGCGGGATCGCCGCGACCGGGTCGGACACCGAGACCTACGAAGTGCAGCCCTGCCCCGACCCGGGCTCGCCGAGGAACCCCCAGCCGGTGCACACGCTGCTCCTGATCGAACGGGGCATCCACATCATGGAGGGCCTCGATCTCGAGGGCCTCGCCGCGGACGGAATCGTCGAATTCCTGTTCGTCGCGCTGCCACTCAAGATCCGGGGCGGCACCGGGTCGATGATCGACCCGATCGCTGTCGTCTGAGGGGGCCTCCGGGCTCTCCGGGCTCGCCGTGTAGGGGAGCACCCCCGCCGGCCACGGGCGGGTCAGGACCCGCCCCTACATCGCGTTGGGGGCCGGCCCGCGATTGCGGGGGGGCCCCCACCGAGGAGGTTTTTGGGGGGGGCCCCGGGCGGACAAAACAACCCCGGCGGGGGGGGCACCACGTA
>JAHDVS010000065.1 GCA_023382435.1 Thermoleophilia bacterium | reverse complement strand
AAGCTGTTCCTGCAGATCCTGCTCAACTCGTTCACGCTCGCCGGTCTCTACTTCGTGATCGCGAGCGGCTTCACGCTGATCTTCGGGGTGATGGGCATCGTCAACATGGCCCACGGCTCTTTCTACCTGCTGGGCGGCTATCTGGCCCTCGAGTTCCAGAGGGACATCGGCAACTGGGGCGTGCCCCTGCTGCTCTCGACGCTGATCATCGCGGCCGTGGGACTGACGATGCACCAGGCGTTCCTGCGCTGGAACCTCGGTCAGGAGCTGCGGCAGGCTCTGATCACGATCGCGATCTCGATCATCCTGGCCGACCAGATGCTCAAGTTCTACGGCGGCGTCGCCAAGGACGTCAAGTGGCCGGAGACGCTGCAGCGGACGATCGACCTGAAGGTGTTCGGCCTCACCTATCCGTTCACGCGCTTCTTCATCGTCATCTGCGCGATCGCGATCGGGATCATGCTCTGGCTCTGGCTCGCCAAGACGAGAACCGGCATGGTGATCCGGGCGGGCGTCGACGACCGCCAGATGGTCTCCGCGCTCGGGATCAACATCCAGCTCGTCTTCGCGATCACGTTCGTCGTCGGCGCGGCGCTGGCCGGCTTCGCCGGCGTCCTCGGCGGCTCGGCGGCCAGCCTGGCGCCGGGGGTCGACATCCAGTTCCTGCTGAACGCGCTGATCGTGGTGATCATCGGCGGGATGGGCTCCCTGCTCGGGACGGCGATCGGCGCGCTCCTGTACGGCCTCGTCGACTCCTTCGCCGATATCTACCTCCCCGGGCAGTGGACGAACTACTCGGTGCTTCTGACCTTCATCCTGCTCGTGTTCGTCCTGGCCGTCCGGCCGCAGGGCCTGTTCGGGAGGACGACATGATCGCGGGCGCACGGGGTCGCTCCGGCCTCGCGATCGTCTTCATCGGGCTGCTTGCGGCGAGCCCGCTATTCGTCAGCGATTTCTTCCTGAGCGCGATCCTGACCAAGACGCTCTGGCTCGGCATCGTGGCAGCGAGTCTCATCTTCCTGTCCGGCTACGGGAACATGATCTCGCTCGCCCAGACGGGGCTCTACGGCGTCGCCGGGTTCGTGCTCGGCAACGTCGTCGCCGCCGATGGCGGTCTCAAGGTCGCCTGGGACCCCTGGGTAGGGGTCATCCTCGGCCTCGTCGTGGCGACGGTCGTGGGCCTCGTCTTCGGGGCGGTGGCCAGCCGTAGCGAGGGCATCTACTTCCTCATGCTCACGCTCGCTTTTGGCATCCTGCTCTTCTACTTCTGGGGTCAGGTGACCCAGCTCTCGGGCTTCGGCGGCATCAACTCGATCCAGGCGCCCGGGATCGTCAGCAAGCCGCGGACCGACCCTGACAACCTGTTCTACATCTGCCTCGTAGTCTCCGTCGCGGTCTACGCGCTGATCCGCTACATCGTGCGGACACCGTTCGGGATCGCGCTTCAGGGGATTCGGGACGAGCCGACGCGGATGCGAGCGCTGGGATACAACGTCGCGCTGCACCGGACGCTCGCCTTCGGGCTTGGCGCGTTCCTCGCGGGCATCAGCGGCATCCTCTCCGTCTGGTGGAACACCCGCATCGATCCAGGCTCGGTGGGTCTCGGACGCACGATCGACGTGCTCGTGATCGCGATCATCGGGGGCATCTTCTGGATCGAGGGCGGCTGGCTCGGGGCCTTCGTGTTCACCGCGATCGACACCTACTCGCGCAACATCGACTGGCTCGGGCCCCGCTTCAACACGCTGATCGGTGTCATCTTCCTGGTCATCGTGCTGGTCTCCCCTGGAGGTCTGATCGGGATCTGGGAGTCCGCCCGCGGCCTGGCGAGGCGCCGGTCCGGGGCCGGAGCGGGGCTGCCGCCCGGTGCGCCGGCCGAGAGATCCGGATAGGAGTCGACTCGTGGCAGGCGCTGGAGCTAACTGTTGGAGGGATCGAACGTCGGATCAGATGGGCGGGTAACCGGTTCACGAAGACCGCCGGTCGTTGTCAAGGGAAAGAAGGGGGGTTCGATGGAGCAGCATGGGTCGAGACAGCAGGGCCGCTGGCGCCTGTGGGTGTTGGTGGGCGTGCTCGTGCTCGCCCTCGCCGCGCTCGCCGCGGCGTGCGGCGGGGACGACGAGGCGGCACCGGAGACGGCGCCGGCCGAGACCGAGGCACCGGCCGAGACCGAGGCACCGGCCGAGACCGAGGCACCGGCCGAGACCACCGAGGGGGACGGTGCCCCGATCAAGCTCGGGATCCTGTCCGACTGCGAGGGTGCGTTCGGCGCCTTCTACGAGGTGGACATCGGCGGCGCGCACATGCCGATGATCGCGCGCGGCGCGACGCCCGCGGGCGCGAATCCCACGGACGGGCTCGAGAACCTGCCGGCGCCGGGCGGCCACCCGATCGAGATCGTCGGGTACGGCTGCGCCGACGACACGCCGGAGAAGGCGATCGAGGAGACCCGGCGCCTGATCGAGCAGCTCGGCGCGGAGATCATGATCGGCCCGCTCTCGGGCGACGAGGGCATCGCGGTCGCCAACTACGCGAAGGAGCACCCCGAGGTCACGATCCTGAACGGCACCTCCGGCGCGCAGGACACGACCCTGAAAGTGCAGGCGCCGAACTTCTTCCGCTTCAACTCGGACGGGGCGCAGTGGAACGCCGGTCTCGGCGACTACGCGTACAACGTCCTCGGCTGGCGGACGGCGGCGGCGATCTCGGACGACTACAGCTTCGCCTACACGTCCGCGGCCGGCTTCATCGCCGAGTTCTGCGCCGTCGGGGGTCAGATCCCGAACGAGAACCGCATCTGGCCGCCGCTCAACGAGACCGACTACTCGTCGTACGCGGCCCAGCTCGCGGAGATCTGGGACGAGGTCGACGGTGTCTTCCTCGGCGTCGGCGGCGCGGGCGCGATCCCGCTGCTGAAGGCGATGGAAGAGACAATCGGCCCGATCGACCCGCAGAAGGTCGTCGGGAACCTCTTCTACGGCGATCCGGTGATCGTCCAGGAGCTCGGCGACCGCGCCGTCGGGATCGCGTCGGCCGACTCGATGTGGCCCGACTCGACCGATCCGAAGGCGACAGCCTGGCTCGAGACCTGGGACGCGACCTGGCCCGATCTCGCGGGCTTCGCGGGGAGCGTCTTCGCCTACAACTACAACTCCGCCGCCGAGGCGATGCTGCAGGCTCTCGAGGCCGTCGGCGGCGACCTCTCGGACGGCCATGCGGCCTTCCGCGAGGCGCTGGCGGGCGTCGTGCTCGACGCTCCGTTCGGCCAGATCTCGCTGGATGCGAACCGCCAGGCGATCCAGGACAACTTCGTCCGGATCCTGACGGCGGAGGGGCCGGTGACGGTCTGGAAGATCCCGCAGGTGGCGCAGGACTTCGGCGGGACGTTCACGGCGGAGACCCCGCCGCCCGACCGCACGAACCCGACCTGCGAGCCGCGTGAGCTGCCGTGGGCGGGTAAGGCGGAGGTCATCACGGCGCCCGAGGAGGTGCTCGGGGGCTAGCGCCCCGAGTCCGCCCGTGGCAGTAGCAGCACGGACAGCCGAGAGCGCCGAGCCGATCCTCCGCTTGCGGGGGGTCGGCCGGCGCTTCGGCGGCCTCGAGGCCGTCCGCGACGTCGATCTCGACGTCCGGCCCGGCGAGCGCCGCGCCATCCTCGGCCCCAACGGGGCCGGCAAGACCACGCTCTTCAATGTCGTCGCCGGCGAGTTCCCACCCACCTCCGGGACGATCGAGCTCTTCAATCACGACGTGACCTTCATGCCCGCGCGGATGCGCGTCGGGCTCGGGCTCACCCGCACGTACCAGACCTCGCGGCTCTTCCTCGGCCTGTCGGTCGAGGACAACCTCTACCTGGCGCTGGTCGGGGTCGAAGGTGGACACCTGCGTCCGGTGCGGCTCCCCGGTCGCGACGGTACTCTCCGAAGCCAGGCGCGGGAGATCGCCGAGCGGATCAGGCTCCAGGATCAGCTCGGGGCGCCCGTCCGGAACCTCTCGCACGGGGAGCAGCGCCAGCTCGAGGTGGGCATGGCCCTCGCCGGAGAGCCGCGGCTGATGATGCTCGACGAGCCAGCCGCCGGCCTGTCCCGGGCCGAGCGCGTCCAGCTCACGGAGATGCTGCTCGGCCTCGAGCGCGAGATCACGCTGATTCTGATCGAGCACGACATGGATGTCGCTCTGACCGTGGCCGAGTACGTGACGATGATGCACGACGGCGCGGTGATCGTCGAAGGCACGCCGGCCGAGATCCGCGCCAACCAGCTCGTCCACGATCTCTACCTCGGGAGGGGCCACTATGAGCGTCGCTGAGCCCGTCCTGGCGATCAAGGGGCTCGACGCCTACTACGGCCGTGCGCACGTTCTCCAGCGGGTCGAGCTCGAGGTGGGTAGCGAGCCTGTGGCCGTGATCGGCCGCAACGGCATGGGGAAGACCTCGCTCTGCAAGGCAATCGTGGGCATGTCCCCGCCGGCCGTGAAGGGGTCGATCCGCTTCGAGGGCAAGGAGTTGCTCGGACGGGCGTCGTACCGGATCGCGGGTGCGGGAATCGGGTACGTGCCCCAGGGGAGGCGCCTGTTTCCTTCGCTTACCGTCGATGAGCACCTCCGGATGATCGGATCGGGTAACGGCAGCGCCAGGTGGACGATCGACGCAGTCTACGAGCTGTTTCCCCGCCTCGCCGAGCGGAAGGGAAACCGCGGCATGCAGCTCTCCGGCGGTGAGCAGCAGATGCTCGCGATCGGGCGCGCTCTCCTCACGAACCCGAAGCTGCTCGTGATGGACGAGCCGTCCGAGGGGCTCGCGCCGACGATCGTGGAAGGGATGATCGAGACGCTCGCGGCGCTCGTCGCCGAGGGCATGAACCTCCTCCTGATCGAGCAGAACATCGGCGTCGCCACCTCGGTCGCCGACCGGCAGCTCGTGATGATCAACGGGAGGATCGAAGCCGAGACCACGGCGGCCGAGCTCGTGGCCAGCGAGGAGCTCCAGCAGCAGTATCTCGGCGTGATGAGGATCGAGCGCTAGCCGGCGGCGGCGCGGATGGCCACGATCGTCCTCCTCGGCACGCTCGACACGAAAGGTCTCGAGTACGCCTACCTCCGCGACCGCCTGCGGGAGCAGGGCGTCGACACCGTCCTCGTCGACGTGGGCGTGCTGGGGGAGCCGCTCACACGACCGGACATCACCCGCGAGGAGGTCGCGCGCGCGGCCGGCGCCGACGTGGGGGAGCTTGCTACCGCGGGCGATCGTGGCGCCGCGATCGCGGCCATGGCCCGCGGGGCGGCCGCCGTCGCGAGCGGCTTGCGGGAGGAGAGCCGGCTCGACGGGATCGTCTCGATCGGTGGCTCCGGCAACTCGGCGATCGCGGCCGAGGCGATGGGGGCGCTGCCGATCGGGGTGCCGAAGCTGATCGTGTCCACGCTCGCGTCCGGCGACACCCGCCCCTACGTCGGCGCCACGGATGTGACGATGACCTACTCGGTCGTCGACATCGCCGGGATCAACCGCATCTCGGCCAGGATCCTCGCGAACGCGGCCGGCGCGATCGCCGGAATGGCCCGGGCGGCGGTGCCCCCGCTCCCCGCGGAGCGGCCCCTTGTCGGCGCCTCGATGTTCGGGGTGACGACGCCGTGCGTGACGGCCGCGAGGGAGCGGCTCGAGCAGCTCGGCTACGAGGTGCTCGTCTTCCACGCGACCGGGACGGGCGGCCAGTCCATGGAGGCGCTCGTGCGGGGCGGCTTCATCACGGCCGTCCTCGACGTGACCACGACCGAGCTCGCGGACGAGCTCGTCGGCGGGGTGCTCTCGGCCGGTCCCGATCGTCTCGAGGCGGCCGGCGAGCTGGGGGTTCCGCAGGTCGTCTCGCTCGGGGCGCTCGACATGGTCAACTTCGGGCCCGCCGCCACGGTTCCGGAGCGGTTCCGGGAGCGAAACCTGTACGTGCACAACCCGACGGTGACGCTGATGCGCACGACTCCCGAGGAGTGCGCCGAGCTGGGGCGGCGGATCGCGTCCAAGGTGAACGCGGCGCGCGGCCCGGTGGCCGTCTTCGTCCCGCTGCGGGGCGTGTCGGCGATTGCCACGGACGGTCAGCCGTTCTTGGATGCGGCGGCGGACGAGGCGCTGTTCTCGGCCCTGCGGGAGTACCTAGACCCGCGTGTGGAGGCACACTGGCTCGAGCTCGAGGTCAACGATCCTGCCTTCGCGTGCGCGATGGCCGACAGGCTCGATGAGCTCTACCGCGAGTGGGTGCGCACGAGGGGGGTGGCGCCCGGGCCTGGTTGACCCGCACGGCCAGCAGCCGTCGTCGCGGAGAGCGGCGGCGGAGAGGATGAACCGACCAAGGGAGGCAGGGAACATGGAACGGAGGCAGTTGCGCCACCGCGGCAGGCTCTGGCTGCTGGTGGCTGCCCTTGCACTCGCGCTCGCCGCGGTAGCGGCCGGGTGCGGTGGCGACGAGGAAGCGGCCACCACGGAGGCTCCGCCGGCAGAGACGGAAGCTCCGCCGGCCGAGACCGAAGCCCCGGCCGAGACGGAGGCCCCGCCCGAGACGGAGGCCCCGGCCGAGGGCGAGCCGATCAAGTTCGGCGTGCTCTCGACCTGCGAAGGGCCGTTCGCGGTCTTCTACGAGGAGAGCGTCGGCGGTGTCCTCTACGCGCTCTCCAAGCGCGGCGGCACGCCCTCCGGAGGGAATCCGAGCGACGGGATGAGCGGTGCCAGCGTGGCGGGGCACCCGATCGAGGTCGTGCTCGGCTGCTCGGACGCGACCCCGGAGAAGGCGGTCGAGGAGGCCAGGCGTCTG
Organism: Thermoleophilia bacterium; assembly: GCA_023382435.1. Taxonomy (GTDB): domain Bacteria; phylum Actinomycetota; class Thermoleophilia; order Gaiellales; family Gaiellaceae; genus JAHDVS01. The sequence continues at coordinate 116 of JAHDVS010000065.1, read as the reverse complement.
GTCGAGGCCGAGGGCGTCGACGTCCTGATCGGCCCGCTCTCCGGCAGCGAGGGGATCGCGATCGCCAACTACGCGAAGGAGCAGCCCGGGGTCACCTTCCTGAACGGCGCCTCGGC
>JAHDVS010000064.1 GCA_023382435.1 Thermoleophilia bacterium | reverse complement strand
CTAGCCGGCGGCGGTGACTCCGGAGGCCCGCGCCGCGATCGAGCGGGCGAAGGCCCGCCTCGACCGCCTCGCGCTCTACCCCGAGCCCGTTCGCACCCGGAGGGTGAGGCTCGTGACCGCGCCGTGGTTCTTCCGGCTGCCGCGTTTCCGGCGCTTCAACGGGTTCACCTGCTACTCGCTGATCCTGCTGCGCGACCCGCCGGGCGTCGCCCCCGACGACCTCGTCTGCCACGAGCTCTGCCACGTGTGGCAGATGCAGCACCACCCGCTGAGCATGCCGTTCTCGTACCTGCGCTTCGGCTACGTGAGAAACCCCTTCGAAGCCGAGGCGCGCTGCGCAGCGGCCGACACCTGCGACTAGCGGCTCACGCCCGGCCCTTCAGCATCCCCTGCCAGTAGAGCGCCGGGAGACCGTGGCGCTTGAGCTGGTACATGCTCCAGCGCTCCTTCGACTGGTCGAACGGAAACGTCTCCTTCGGGATCCCGTCGTAGACGAACTCGGCCAGAACGAGCTTGCCGTAGCCGGTCACGAGCGGGCAGGCCGTGTAGCCGTCATAGTGCGCGGTCAGCGGCCGGCCGGCGATCGCGGCGAGCAGGTTCTCGACGAGCACCGGCGCCTGGCCGCGGATCGCGGCCCCTGTCTTCGAGGTCGGCAGGCTGCTCGCGTCGCCGAGCGAGAACACGTTCGGGAAGCGGACGTGCTGGAGCGTGTGCTTGTCCACGTCGACCCAGCCGGCCTCGCTCGCGAGTGGGCTCTGGCGGACGACGTCGGGTGCGCCCTGGGGCGGCGCGACGTGCAGGAGGTCGTAGGGGACGACGACCCGCTCCCCCGTGTCGAGCTGCTCGAGCACGGCCTCGCGCTCCGTGGCGCGCACTTCGACGAGGTTGTGGCGGTAGAGGGCCTCGATGCCCTTGCGGGCAACGACCCGGTCGAGCGTGCGGGCGTACTTCTCGACGCCGAAGATCGTCGGGCCGGCGGCCGCGTAGACGATCCGCGAGCGGTCGCGCACGCCGTTTCGCCGGAACGTGTCGTCGGCGAGATAGGCGATCTTCTGGGCCGCGCCGGGGCACTTGATCGGCGTGGCCGGGAACGTGAACAGCGCCGTGCCGCCCCGGAAGCCGGAGACGAGCCGCCAGGTCTTCTCGACGTGGTCGCGACTCCAGTTGCTCGTCACCTCCGGGGTGTCGAGCGCCTCGGGCAGCCCCTCGACGCGACCCCAGTCGAGCTGGATTCCCGGGGCGACGACGAGGAAGTCGTAGGAGATCGCCCGGCCGTCCCGCGTGACGACGAGGCTTTCCTCCGGAACGAAGCGCGCGACCGCGTCGCGAACCCAGGTCGTACCGGAGGGGATCAGAGAGCTCTCCGGCCGCGCGGTGTCGGCAACGGTGCCGACGCCCCCGCCCACGAGCGTCCAGAGCGGCTGGTAGTAGTGGGTCTCGGAGGGCTCGATGACCGCCGCGTCGACGCTCGCAGCGGCACGGCGCAGGCGCGCGGCCACCGTCAGGCCGCCGCTGCCGCCGCCGATGATGACGACCTGGTGGTGCAGCTTTCCGGCCGGGGTCGTCGGGGCGGCCGGCAGCGCGGGTGCGGACGTGGATGTGCTCATGGGGGCGAGCCTACCACTGTCGCTTTGATAAGTAAAGTGACTTTGGAAAGAAAAGCATCCCGGAAGCGTCGCGGCCCCGCGTGCCCCGGGCAGGCAGTAGCCTTTCGTTCGTGAGCCAGACCGGACAGGTGCCCGATGTCGTCGTCGTCGGCGGCGGTGCGATCGGCGTCTGCACAGCGTTCGAGCTGGTCCGGCGCGGCGCACGAGTGACGGTGCTCGAGCGAGGCGGTGAGCTCGCGTGGGGATGCTCCGCGGGAAACGCCGGCCTGATCACGCCGAGCCACGCGACGCCGCTCGCGAATCCGGAGGCACTCCGGGAAGGGCTGCGCTGGATGTGGCGCCCGGACAGCCCCTTCTACCTGAGGCCGCGTCCGGCCGTCCTGCCCTGGCTCGCGCGCTTCGCCCGCGCCTCGACGCCGGAGCGGGTGCGTGCCTCGACCCCGGTGATCCGCGCGCTCGCTACGGCCAGCCTCGCCCAGCACGTGGAGCTCGCTGCCGCTGGTCTCGATACGGCGTTCGAGCGGCGGGGGGCGCTCAGTGTCTACGAGTCCGAGTCAGCGTTCGCCCACGCCCGGGAACATGCGGCCGAATCAGAGCGGGCCGGTACGCGCGCGCGGGTGCTCGACCCGGCCGAGGCCCGGGAGCTCGAGCCGGCGCTGGTGGCGGACGTCGCTGGCGCCGTCTACTACCCGGACGACTCCCACTGCGACCCGTTGCGCTTCGTCGGCGCGGTCGGGGCCGCAGCGGCGGAGGCGGGCGCCACGATCCGCACGCGGGTCGAGGTGCTCGGGCTGCGACGCTCGGCGGGGCGCGTGGAGGCGGTCGTGACGACGTCGGGCGACGTCGCCGCCGGCGAGGTCGTGCTCGCGGCAGGCGCCTGGACGCCCCTGCTCGCTCGGCCGCTCGGCCTCTACGTCCCCGTCGAGGGCGGTAAGGGCTATCACGTCGACTTCGAGCCGGCCGACGGCGATCCTCGCCTGCCAACCTGGTTCGACGAGACCCGCGTGATCGCGACCCCGTTGCCCGGGCGCCTCCGCCTCGCGGGCACGCTCGAGCTGGCCGGGCTCGACCTCAGCGTCGACCGCAGACGCGTCGACGCGATCGTCCGTGCCGGCCAGCGCGGCCTGCGCGGGCTGGCGGGCCGGCGCGTGCTCGAGGTCTGGCGGGGTCTTCGCCCGTGCACGCCGGACGGCCTGCCGATCGTGGGCCGGGCGCCCGGCTACGAGAATCTGATGCTTGCGACCGGGCACGCGATGATGGGCCTGACGCTCGCGCCTGTCACGGGCCTGCTCGTTGCCGAGCTCCTGACCGGCGGTGAGCCGAGCCACGACCTGGACCCGTTGCGCCCCGAGCGTTTCCAGCCTGTGCTGGGCCGCGACTGAGCCCGGGCCGCGGCGGCGGCCGGGCTACGATGTGCACGTGCCTGAGCTCCGACCGGCGAACGTCTTCGGGGACGACTGGGACGTCGAGCAGTCCCAGCCCGGATTCGCCTGGAAGCGGATCCGTCTCGGTCGCCGGCTCGGTGGCGAGCTGCTGGGCGCGAGCGTGTACGAGCTGCCGCCGGGGGAGCGCTCGTGGCCCTATCACCTGCACCACGCGAACGAGGAGCTGCTGCTGGTGCTCGAGGGAGCGCCGACGCTGCGAACGCCGGCGGGGGAGCGGGAGCTCGCGCCCGGCGACGCGGCGCTGTTCCGGCGCGGCGAGGAAGGGACGCATCAGGTCGTCAACCACTCGGACCGTCCCTGCCGGATCCTCGTCGTCGCGACGATGCTCGAGCCGGAGATCACCGAGTACCCGGAGTCCGGCAAGATCGGCCTGTTCGCGGGCGAGGCGCCGGGGGGAGACCGGGAGTTCCGGCTGCATGGCTTCTTCCGCACGGACGAGGTCGGGTATTTCGACGGCGAGCCGCCGGCGGGATCGGCGTAGGCAGCGCGCCGGCCCCGGGTACGATTGCGCCCGTGAGAGAGGAGGGAGCCGCCCATGTCGGGGCATAGCAAGTGGTCCAGCATCAAGCACAAGAAGGGCGCGGCCGACGCGAAGCGCGGCCAGCTGTTCTCGAAGCTTGCGCGTGCGCTGATCGTCGCAGCGAAGGAGGGGGGTCCTGATCCGGACGGCAACCTCGCGCTCGCGAACGCGATCGAGAAAGCGCGCGAGGCCTCCATGCCCAAGGACAACATCGAGCGCGCGATCGCCCGCGGCGTCGGCGCCGGGGAGGGCGGGGAGGCCTACGAGCACGTCACGTACGAGGGCTACGGCCCGGGCGGGGTGGCGGTGCTCGTGGAGGCGCTGACGGACAACCGCAACCGCACCGCCTCGGACGTGCGGCACATCTTCGCGAAGAACGACGGCAACCTCGGCACATCCGGCGCGGTCGCGTGGCTGTTCGAGCGCAAGGGCGTGATCATCGTCGACGCGGACAGCGCGGACGAGGACGACCTGACGCTGGCGGCGGCCGACGCCGGTGCGGAGGACGTCGTCCCCGACGGCTCGGCGTTCCAGGTGACGACTGCCGCGGAGGATCTCGCCGCTGTCCGCTCGGTGCTCGAGGCGGCCGGGATCGCGTTCGACTCGGCGACGCTGACGATGGTGCCGAAGACGATCGTCGAGGTCGCGGACGAGGCGGCGGCCCGAAAACTCGTGCGGCTGATGGACGCGCTCGAGGACAACGACGACGTCCAGGGCGTGTACGCGAACTTCGACATCCCGGAGACCGTTCTCGAGGCCGTCGCCGGGTAGGGGCGTCGCCGCGGGGGCGGGTTCTGACCCGCCCGGCGTCAGGCGGGGCGCCGCGGGACGCGCACGGGCTGGCCCCACCGTTCGCGGTTTGCGGCAGCGTCGGTGAGGGTGACGCGCACGCGGGCCTTCCCGCGGGCGATGCCGGAGCGGATCCGCATCGTCGCGGTCGTCTTCCAGGGGCGGAACGTGACCCACTTCACCTGGAGCACGCGGCCGCGGCGGACCAGCTCGATCTTCACGTCGAGCGTCTCGTCGGTGCGGATCTCGACATCGAGGTAGCGCTTGCCGGCCGCCTTGCGGGTCGAGGCGCCGAGCACCTCCGCGTCGACCGCGTTGTCGGCGAAGACGGCGGTCACCGACCGCGTGGCGGTCATGGACACGGTGCAGGTCGCGCCCGACGAGGACTGGCAACCCTCCCAGTGGCCGAAGCGCCAGCCGTCGGCAGCGACGGCGGTGAGCATGATCGACATCTCGCTCGGATAGGTCTCCGAGCAGTCGGCGCCGCACGAGATCCCGGCAGGCGAGCTCGTCACGGTTCCGGAGCCCTCCGTCTCGACCGTGAGCGCGTACGCTGGCACGACCACGTCGAACGTGGCCGTGACGGCCCGCGCGGTGCTCATCGTCAGGGAACAGGTGCCGGTGCCGGTGCAGGCGCCGCTCCAGCCCGCGAAGGTGGAGCCGGTGGCCGGGGTCGCGGTCAGGGTCAGGGCGGTCCCGCTCGCGTAGCTGTCGGCGCAGTCGGTGCCGCAAGCGATTCCGGCGGGCGAGCTCGTCACCGTCCCTGAGCCGGTGCCCGCGCGCGTCACGGTCAGCGGGTAGGCGCGCGTGAACGTGATCGTGACCGTGCGATCCGTGCTCTGGTTCACGACGAAGCAGGAGTCGCCGGATACGCTGTCGCAGCCGGCCCAGGTCGTGACCGAGCCGTTCGGGACGGCGTTGGCGCCGACCGTGGTCGTGCCGGCGTAGACCTCGGTGCAGTCGCCGCTCTGGCTTCCGCCGTCCCAGTCGCAGTCGAAGCCGGCACCGGTGACGCTGCCGCTGCCGCTGCCCGCGGTCGCGACCGTGAGTGTCCAGGCGGAAGCTGCCTGGGGCACGAGCAGCCCGAGCGCTAGGACGAACGCGAACGTGGCGAGGCGCCTGCTCACCGGGAGGCGATCCTACGGCGTGGCGCCCGGGCGTGTCAACCGCCGGCTACGGGCAGCTGATCCTGGTCTCGAGGCCGCTGCACGTGTCAGAGCCGCCGCCGCCGTTGCCGTAGTCGCTGCCACGCCCGCCGCTCAGGACGTCGGGGCCGTTACCGCCGAACAGGCGATCCTTGCCCTTGCCCCCGATCAGCGTGTCGGGACCGGACTGCCCGTAGAGCTGGTCCTTACCCGCGCCGCCCTTGATCGTGTCGGAGCCGCCACCGCCGTAGATGGTGTCGTTGCCGCCGGCGCCCTTGAGGATGTCGTCGCCGCCGCCGCCGCGGATCACGTCGTTGCCGCCGAGGCCGCAGATCACCTCGTCGGCGGACGTGCCGACGAGGACGTCGTTGCCGGGCGTGCCGGTGATGTCGCAGGCGCCCCCGCCGCCACCGCCCGCGAACGTCGCGACGACAGACCTGGCCGCGTCCATCGTCACGGAGCAGGGGCCGCTGCCGGCGCAGGCGCCACCCCAGCCGGTGAACGTCGATCCCGGGGCGGGAGCTGCGGTGAGGATGACGGTTGACCCGGTGGCGAAGTTGCCCGTGCACGGGGCGTTGCAGGCGATTCCGCCGGGGGAGCTCGTGACGCTGCCGGAGCCGCTCCCGGAGACGTCGACCGCGAGCGGCATTGTCCCCGCCGGGCCGGTCGTGAACGTCGCCGTGACCGCCTTGGCGCCGTCGATCGTCAGGTTGCAGGTGAGACCGGTGCCGGTGCAGTCACCGCTCCAGCCGGCGAAGTTGGCGCCGGCGTCGGGCGCAGCGGTCAGCGTGACGCCGCTGGCGGCGGCGAAGTTGCCGCTGCAGGTCGCACCGCAGGCGATTCCGACAGGCGCGCTCGTCACGGTGCCCGCGCCCGAACCGGATCGCGTCACCGTCACGGCGTGCGTCGGCGTGGCCGTGAAGACGGCGGTGACGTTGGCGTTGGCGAGCATGTTGAAGACGCACGGCATCGAGGCCGGCGTGCCGGTGCAGTCGCCGGCCCAGCCGGTGAAGGTCGAGCCGGCGCTGGCCGTGGGCGTGAGGGTCACGATGGTGCTGTCGATGAAGCTGTACGCGCAGGTGGCGCCGCAGTCGATCCCGGCCGGGGCGCTCGTGACCACGCCGCCGCCGGTACCCGCCTTGGTCACGTTCATCGTCCGGAACGTCGGCAGGAAGAACCAGAAGTCGAAGTCCGCCGACACGGCCGTGTTCCCGGTCATGACGATGTTGCAGTCCGTCCCCGGCATCGTGAGGCCGCAGACGCCGCCCCAGGCCGAGTGGTAGAAGAGGAAGCCGGAGGGCCAGGGCGAGAGCGTCGTCGCATCCCACCAGTCGTAGATCGCGGAGCACTCGACCGCCGGGCAGTTGATCCCGTCCGGGCTCGTGACGCTGCCGCCGCCGTCGACGATGCTGACGTCGAGCTGGTAGCAGAACAGGTTCAGCCAGGACTCGCAGTTGTCCGCGGTCGCGTTCGCCGCCGCAGGCGCGGCAGCCCCGATCGCCGACGCGGCGAGAAGGCCGCAGAGGAAGACGAGTAGTCGGCGCTTCATGGCTCCCCCTTCTCGACGTGTGACCTGATCGTAGGGACGCCGGCGGACGGCGGCGATGACCCGATCGGGGGAGGCGCGTGGCGCAGGAACGTCCGCTCCCGCGCCTAACCTCTCCCTGTGACGGTTCTCGGGATCGACCCGGGCACCGCTGCGTGCGGCTACGGCGTCGTCAGGCGCTCGGGCAGCCGGCTCAGCGCGCTCGACCACGGCTGGTGGGCGACGCCTGCCCGCGAGCGGCCCGAGCTGCGGCTGAAGCGGATCCACGACGAGGTCGCCGAGCTGATCGCCCGCCACTCGCCGGACGCGGTCGCCGTCGAGGAGTCCTACGTGGGGGCCGACGCGCGCACGGCGCTCTCGGTCGGGCAGGCGCGCGGCGCCGCGCTCGTCGCCTGCGCCAACGCGGGCGTGCCCTGCGCCGAGTACCCGCCCGCGACCGTGAAGCAGGCCGTGTGCGGCTACGGGCGCGCCGACAAGGCGCAGGTGCAGCGGATGGTGCGCGCGATCC
>JAHDVS010000063.1:7150-8223 GCA_023382435.1 Thermoleophilia bacterium | reverse complement strand
CCGCGCAGGTTCGCGGCGAGCTTCCCCTTCGAGAACGCGCAGAAGCCGCAGCGGAAGTAGCAGACATTCGTGTAGTTGATGTTGCGGGTGACGACGTAGCTGACGGTGTCGCCGCAGACTTCTCGGCGCAGGTCGTCGGCTGCCCTCAAGACCGCGTGCAGGTCGTCGCCGCGGGCCTCGAACAGGGCGGCGACGTCGTCCTCGTCGAGCTCGGCGCCGCCCGCAACCTTCGCGAGCGCTTCCCGCACCGGCCCCGAGCCTGCGACGGGTCGGCCGTTCTGGGCCCAGCCGAGCGTGGCGAATGCGGCCGGGATCCGCTCCGACACGCCGGCGGCCCAGCCGTCCTCGCGCGCAAGCCCGGAGGCGTCGGCGCGGCGGCGCACGGCGGTCGCGACGCGCGGCTCGCACCAGCGCTCGAGCTCCGCCACGTGCTCGGGGTAGATCGGCAGCCTTGGCGCGAGCTCGAGGCCGCGAGCGCGGGCCGCGCGGGCGAGCCGCTCGATCTCGGGCCAGGGGGCCTCCGGGTTGACGTGGTCGATCGTGACCGGCGAGACGCCGCCGAAGTCGTCGATGCCCGCGTCGAGGAGCTGCGGGAACCCCTCGCCGGCGAGGTTCGGCGGCGCCTGCACGTGCATGGCGGCGGGGAGCACGAGGCGGGCGGCGGCGCACGTCCAGAGCTGCTCCTCGAACGCCGGCTCCGGGTGGCCGGCCATGCGCGTCCCGGGCTTGGCGCGGAAGTTCTGGACGATCACCTCCTGCACGTGCCCGTGGCGCTCGTGCGCCGTCCGGATCGCGAGCAGCGCGTCGAGTCGCTCCTCGCGCGTCTCGCCGATCCCGATCAGGATCCCGGTCGTGAAGGGGACGGCGAGCTCGCCGGCCAGGTGCAGCGTCCCGAGCCGGACGTCTGGTGCCTTGTCGGGGGAGCCGTGGTGCGGCCCGCCGCGCTCGCGCAGCCGCTCGGACGTGCTCTCGAGCATCAACCCCTGGGACGCCGAGACCGTGCGAAGCAGCGACAGCCCGTCCGCGTCGAGGACACCCGGGTTGGTGTGCGGCAGCAGCCCCGTCTCGTCGAG
>JAHDVS010000063.1:0-7050 GCA_023382435.1 Thermoleophilia bacterium | reverse complement strand
TGGCAGACGTCCCGGCAGAGCTTGGTCAGCGGGATGAACACCTTCGGCGAGAACGTGACCCGCGTCCCGTGGACGAGCGTGCGGCGCTCCCGGGCGGCCCCGAGCAACTCGGCGGCCGGAACCGACGCGAGGGCGAGCGCCTCGGCGCGGTCGAGGAGCTCGCCGCGGCGGGCTCTGGCGAGGATCGGGTTCTCGCTCATCGGGCGCTCGCCCGCAATTCTGCCGATGCGGCGAGCGCCCGGTCGAGCAGCCGGTGCGTGCGCGTGCCGGCGCCCAGCTCGAGCACCCTGCGCAGGTCGTCCGGGGTGTCGACGTCGAGGGCGGCAAGCGGGTCGTCGACGACGGCCGCCACGAGCCCGAGCGCGCGCGCCCGCTCGACCAGCACCGTCGCGCCGCCGGCCACGCCGAACGCGGGCTCGACGGCTCCCACCGGTCGCAGCGCGAGCGCGTTCGTGCCTCCGTCCGCGGCCGGGTAGAGCGCGACCGGCCGTGCCGCCGCCGCCAGCGCGTCGATCGCGGCGGGGGTGACGAGCGGGCAGTCGGCCATGATCACGACCGCGTCGCCTCCCCCGCGGGAGGCGAGCGCGGCAGAGATCGCGACCGCGTGGCCGAGCCCCTTGTCGCGCAGAACCCGCACGCCCGCCGGCGCGAGCGCCGGGTCGGGGGTCACGACGAGCACCTCCTCGACCGAGCGTGCCCGCGCGCATGCGTCGAGGACGTCGGCGAGCATCGCCCGGGCGAGCCCGGCGCGCTCGTTCGGAGTGAGCAGCCCCGCCAGCCGGCTTTTCGCCGAGCGTGGAGAATTGGCGGGGACGATGGCCAGCACCGGGGGAGGACCAGGATACGTGGCCGCGGGCGAGATCCGCATCCTGCCGCTGGCCGGGATCCCCGAGGTCCGGCCGGGCGACGACCTGGGCGCGCTGCTCGGAGACGCGATCGCGCACGCCGGCGGGCTCGAGCCCGGAGACGTTGTCGTCGTCACGCAGAAAGTGGTGTCGAAGGCCGAGGGGCGGGTGGCCCGCGTGCCGCCCGGCGGACCTGTGGCAGCGATCCTCGCCGAGGCTGCGCGTGTTCGCCGGCGCCGGGGCGACTTCGTGATCGCCGAGACCCGCCACGGCTTCGTCTGCGCGAGCGCCGGCGTCGATCGCTCGAACACCCCCGGGGACGACTGGGTCGTGCTCCTGCCCGAGGATCCGGACGCCTCGGCGCGGCGGCTGCGCCACGCGCTCGCCGCTCGCTTCGGTTGCGCGCCCGCGGTGATCGTGACCGACTCCTTCGGGCGCGCCTGGCGCCAGGGAACCACGGACGTCGCGATCGGGGTCGCCGGGATGCTGCCGCTGCTCGACCTGCGCGGCCGGCCGGACGGCCGCGGCCGTCCGCTCGAGGCGACGCTGATCGCGGTCGCCGACGAGCTCGCGGGGGCCGCCGAGCTCGTCACCGGCAAGGCCAGCGGCGTGCCGGCGGCGCTCGTCCGCGGCTACCGCGTGCCGGCGGGGGAGGGGTCGGCGCGCGAGCTCGCGATGCCGCCCGAGCGCGACCTTTTCCCGTAGGCGGAACGGTCCCGGCTCCCCGGCCGGCGGCAGAGGTTACAGTCAGCGGGGAGGCATGAGTACGACGAGCGAGCGCAGACCCGAGCGGACCGACCCGGTGGCGCGGCGCGTCACGGAGCGCTACCGCCGCCTGCTCGAGGAGTCCGACGACCCGAACGAGTGGGCGTACGCGTGGCGCACCGAGCTGAACCGCGGCGGTTTCCGCGCGGTCGATTTCCTGATGGAGGAGGTCGTCGACACCGGCAAGTGCATCGGCTGCGCCTCCTGCGTGACGATCTGCCCGGTCGACGTCTTCGACTACGTCGACGAGCGGCCGATCGACACGAGAACCGACGCGTGCGTCCTGTGCGTGCTCTGCGCCGAGGTCTGCCCGGTGTTGCGGCCCCAGGACAAGGACGTGTTCGCCCTCGTCGACTACCGGGAGCCGCGCACCGACGCGGGCTACGGCCCCTACAGCTACGCGTTCTACGCCCGCGCCACGCGCCCTGACATCCTCGAGCGGGGCCAGGACGGGGGCGCCGCCTCGGCGCTGCTCCTGCACGCGCTCGGGCAGGGCACGATCCGGGGCGCGATCCTCGGCGACGTACTCCCCGACAACAACCAGGTCGGCGTCCAGAAGCTCGCGACCACGGAGGAGGAGGTGCTCTCCTGCTCCGCCTCGCGCTACACGTACTCGCCGAACACGCTCGCGTTCCGGGAGGCGATGCAGCGGGACATCAGGCCGGTCGCGGTCGTCGGGGTGCCCTGCCAGATCGACGGTGTCCGCCTCCAGCAGAACTCGAGCATCCGGGCCGCGATGAGCGCCTGGTACCGCTCGAACGTCGCGCTCACGATCGGGCTCTTCTGCTCGGAGAGCTTCACCCACGAGAGCCTCGTCAGGCTCGCCGAGCTGCTCGAGATCCCGGTCGAGCGGATCGACAACATCAACATCAAGGGCAAGGTGGTCGTGCGCCTCGACGACGGCACCGTCGTTACCGCCTCGCTGAAGCGCTACCGGGAGTGGGCGCGTCCCGCCTGCCTCTACTGCCTCGACTACTCGGCCGAGCACGCTGACCTCGGCATGGGCGGCATCGGCCTCGACGGCTGGACGTACACGCTCGTGCGCACCGAGACCGGCCACCGCTTCCTGCAGGCCGCGATCGACGACGGCTGGATCGAGACGATCCCGCTCTCGGAGGGCCCGCGCGGCGAGGAGCTCCTGAACAAGCTCTCCGCCGGCAAGAAGAAGAACCGCCCGCACCCGGCGCGGATGCCGACGCTCGCGGAGCGCGAGGCGCTCGGCTACCTCGACCCGAAGACGTTCTACACGAAGGGGCCCGGCGCCCCGCCCGAGCCGGAGGCTGACGGGGAGAGCGGGGAGTGACCCCGCACCCGCGCGACGACATCGGGGTGATGGTGGCCGGCCAGGGCGGCGACGGCTCCCTGACCCTCGCGAGCCTGCTCGGCGACGTGATGGGGGCTCGCGGCTACGAGCTCTACCAGGCCCGCAACGTCGCCTCCCGGGTCAAGGGCGGCCACGCTGCCGCCTACCTGCGCGCCTCGCTCGCCCGCCGCGGCGGCCTCGGCGATCGCTTCGATCTCCTGATCGCGTTCGACGCCGAGGCGATCGAGCAGGGCTCTCCCCGGCTCGACGACCACGGCTACGTCGTCTACGACGCCTCCGAGGGCCCGGTCGCTCGCGACCGCCTGCCCGCCGGCGCGACCGTGCTCGAGGTGCCGTTCGGGCGGCTCGCCGTGCGCGATCTGCGCCGCGATCTCTACAAGAACAGCCTCGCGTTCGGCGTCGCCGCGCGGCTCTTCAGCGTCTCCGACGCCGACGCGGAGGCGGCGCTCCGCCACAGCCTCCGCCGCCTGGCCGGGCCGCTCGTCGACGCCAACGTGCGCGCGCTCGAACGCGGCTTCGGGTACGCGGACGGGCACGGTCTCGCCACGGGAGCGGGCCCCTGGGCGCTCGCGAGCGCAGAGCGGGGCGATCGCATCCTGATCTCCGGGAACGAGGCGGTCGCGTTCGGCTTCCTCGCGGCCGGCGGGCGCTTCTTCGCCGGCTACCCGATCACGCCGGCCTCGGAGATCCTCGAGTGGTTGTCGGCGCGGCTGCCCGAGTTCGGGGGCGTGGCCGTGCAGGCCGAGGACGAGCTGGCCGCGATCAACATGGCGCTCGGCGCCGCGATGACCGGGACGAGGGCGATGACCGCCTCGTCGGGCCCGGGAATCGCGCTGATGCAGGAGACCGTCAGCCACCTCGGCTCGGCCGAGGTCGGGGTCGTCGTCGTCGATTGCCAGCGCTCCGGACCCTCGACGGGGATGCCGACGAAGCCCGAGCAGTCCGATCTCGGCATGCTCGTGTGGGGCTCGAGCGGCGACTTCCCGCGCGTCGTGCTCGCCCCCGGTGACCCCGCTGACGCGTTCGAGCTGGGCGCGCTCGCCACCGACCTCGCCGAGCGCTTCCAGGGCCCGGTCCTGATCGCGCTCGACCAGATGGTCTCCCAGGATCTCGCGACCGTCGAGCGCCTCGACCCGGGCTCCGTCGAGATCGACCGTGGTGCCCTGCTTCGCGAGGCCGAGCTCGCGACGCTCGGCGAGTACCGTCGCTACCGGGTCGAGGACGACGGCATTTCCCGCTGGGCGCCGGCCGGCACGTGGGGCGGCCAGAGCCTCGTGACCGGGAACGAGCGCGACGAGTGGGGCCGGGTCTCGACCCAGCCCGCGAATCGGATCCGGATGGTCGACAAGCGGGCGCGCAAGCTCGAGACGATCCTGCCCGACCTGCCCCGCGCCCGCGAGGCCGGCGATCCGGAAGCGGACGTGGCGCTGCTCGGCTTCGGGATGCAGACCGGGGTGACCCGGGAAGCGGCGGAGCGGCTCGCCGCCGCCGGGCGGCCCGTCCGGGTGTTCCAGCCGCGCACGCTCTGGCCGGTGCTCGAGGACGTCCGCGAGCTCGCCCGCGCCTGCCGGCGCGTCTACGTCGTCGAGCACAACGCGTCGGCCCAGTACGCGCACGTGCTCGCCGGCGCCGGCCTGCCCAACGAGCGGCTCGAGAGCGTGCTTCGCTACGACGGGCAGCCGTTCCGCCCGGGGGAGCTGGCCGCGCACGTGCTCGAGCGGGAGGCGGCGTGAAGACGGAGCCCCGCACCTACGAGCCGACCGTGCCGATCTGGTGCGCCGGCTGCGGGCACTTCGGCGTCCTGAGCGCGCTGCAGAAGGCGCTGCGCGATCTCGGCATCCCCCAGCACGAGGTGCTCGTGCTGGCGGGGATCGGCTGCTCGGGCACGATCCAGAACTACCTCGGCACGTACGGCTACCACGCGCTGCACGGGCGGGTGCTGCCGGCCGCGACCGGGGTGGCGCTCGCGAACCCGGAGCTGACCGTGATCGGCGCGGGCGGCGACGGGGACGGGTACGCGATCGGGATGGGCCACCTCGTGCATGCGTTTCGGCGCAACACGCCGTTCACCTACGTGCTCATGAACAACGAGACGTACGGGCTGACGAAGGGGCAGCGCTCGCCCAGCCGCCGCGCCGACGGCCGGAGTGTCCGCGAGGGCTCGGTCGACGGACCGCTGCTTGGCCTGTCGATTCCCGCGACCACGTTCGTCGCGCGCGGCTACAGCGGCTGGTACGAGCAGCTCGCACAGCTGACGGTGGCGGCGCTCGAGCACGCGCGCGGCGGGCACGGGTTCGCGTTCCTCGAGGTGATCTCCCCCTGCGTGACCTACCAGGACACCTATCCGGAGTGGGAGCAGGTGCTGCACGATGTCGACCGCGATCCCGGCTACGACCCGGCCGACCGCGGCGCGGCGCTCGCGCTTGCCGCCTCGCTCGTCGCCGAGGGGCGCCTGGCGGCGGGGCTGCTCTTCCGCGCCGAGGCGGTCGCGCCGCCCGAGGCGCCCGTGCCCGCGCGCGTCCCGATCGCGGACGCGGGCCTCGTGGCGCGCTACGAGGCGCTGCTCGACCGCTACGCGGTCGGCGCCCGCCCCGAGCCCTCGCGCCCGCGCGCGGCACCCGTCGAGTAGCCGCCCGGAGTAGTCGCCCGGACGCGGCGCGCGCTCGTCTAACCTGTGCAGGAGCCATGAGCATGCCCGTGGACCGCTATCGCCCCTACCAGTTCGGCGTCGAGCTGCCCGACCGCACGTGGCCGGAGCGGACGCTGACGGCGGCGCCGATCTGGTGCTCGGTCGATCTGCGCGACGGCAACCAGGCTCTGATCGACCCGATGGACGTCTCCCGCAAGAAGGCGATGTGGGACCTGCTCGTCGAGCTCGGCTTCAAGGAGATCGAGGTCGGCTTCCCGTCCGCGTCCCAGCCGGACTTCGACTTCACCCGGCTTCTGATCGAGCGCGACCTCGTGCCCGACGACGTCTGGATCCAGGTGCTCGTCCAGTGTCGCGAGGAGCTGATCGAGCGCACGATCGAGAGCCTGCGCGGCGCGAAGCGGGCGATCGTCCACCTCTACAACTCGACCTCGGAGCTGCAGCGGCGGGTCGTCTTCCGGGAAGACCGCGCCGGGATCACGAAGATCGCCGTCGACGGCGCCCGCTGGTGTCTCGGGGCGCTCGACCGGCTGCCGGAGACCGAGCTTCGGTTCGAGTACTCGCCGGAGTCGTTCGTCGGCACCGAGATGGACTTCGCGCTCGAGATCTGCGAGCGGGTGCTGGACGTCTGGCAGCCGCGCCCGGACTGGAAAGCGATCCTGAACCTGCCGGCGACGGTGGAGATGGCGACCCCGAACGTCCACGCCGACCAGTTCGAGTGGTTCGGCCGCAACGTCAGCCGCCGCGACTCGGTCATTCTCTCGATCCACCCGCACAACGACCGCGGCTGCGCCGTCGCGGCCACGGAGCTGGCGCTGCTCGCCGGCGGCGAGCGGGTCGAGGGTGCGCTGTTCGGGAACGGCGAGCGAACCGGCAACGTCGACATCGTCACGCTCGCGCTGAACCTGTTCAGCCACGGCGTCGACCCGGGGCTCGACCTCTCCGACATCGACCGGGTGCGCCGCGTCGTCGAGTACTGCAACCAGCTGCCCGTGCACCACCGCCACCCCTACGTCGGCGAGCTCGTCTACACCGCCTTCTCGGGCTCCCACCAGGACGCGATCAAGAAGGGCATGGAGGCGCTCGAGGCCTCGGGCGGCCGCGTCTGGGAGGTGCCGTACCTGCCGATCGACCCGAAGGACGTCGGGCGCACGTACGAGGCGATCATCCGGGTCAACAGCCAGTCGGGGAAGGGCGGCGTCGCCTACGTGATGAAGGCCGAGCACGGGCTCGACCTGCCGCGGCGCACCCAGATCGAGTTCTCGAGGGCGATCCAGCGGGTGGCCGAGACCGAGGGCGGCGAGGTCACGTCGGAGCAGATCTGGGCGTGCTTCGCCGAGGAGTACCTGCGCCCGGGGCCGCTCGAGATCGTCGGCCACCGCTCGGTCGAGGAGGAGGGGGAGCCCGGCGAGACGCTCGAGGCGACGATCCGTCTGAACGGTGTCCAGCGGGTCGTGACCGGCGCCGGC
>JAHDVS010000062.1 GCA_023382435.1 Thermoleophilia bacterium | reverse complement strand
GAAGGCGCATACGGGATTCGAACCCGTGTTACCGGCGTGAGAGGCCAGCGTCCTAGGCCACTAGACGAATGCGCCCGAAACGAATCCCGGAGACCTCGGCCCCCGGGGAGCCTCCCGGCCGCGGGCCGGAAGTCCCCGGGCAGCGTAGCGGATCCGCGCCGGGCGGGGGCTCAGCAGGCGCTGCCGCTCGCGGTGAGGATGAAGATCTGGATGATCCGGGCCTTGTTGCCCGGCTTCGAGGGTGTGAAGTCCGTGTAGATCGTGCAGCCGTTGGCCGTGCGGGTCAGGCGATAGACGCTCTCGCCGCTCTCGAGCTGCGTCAGGACGAGGTCGGAGCCGTACCGCTTCTTCAGCTTGCCGACCGCCCCCTTGTCGTACATGCAGAAGCCAGCGCCGGCGAGGCAGAACTTCGGCCCGGAGATGCCGATCATCCGCACCCGCTTCGGGGATACCGACGTGTCGAGGTAGACGTCGAAGAGGTTCTTCTTCGCGTACTGCATGTAGCCGTAGGTGTTCTGGTAGACGGGCTTTCCGAGCTTCGCGAGCACCTGGGACTTCGTCATCCCGATCTGGACGCCGCGCGCGCCCTTGCCGGGGGTGAACTTGCCCTTCTCGACGATCGCGGCGGCGCCGGCGGGCAGCGCGAGCAGCGCGGCCGTGCAGAGGATGGCGGCGCTGCGGGATCGCATGGTCGCATCGTACGCCGCGAGGCGGCCGCTGTCACCGGGCCGTCCCCCGAAGGGGGCATAGGATGCACCGGTGCGCGCGATCCTGCTGAACGCGTTCGGCGGCCCGGACGAGCTGCGGCCGGCCGAGGTGCCCGACCCGGAGCCGGGCCCCGGGCAACTCCTCATCCGGGTGCGCGCCACCTCGGCCAACCCGTTCGACGTGCAGCAGCGCCGCGGCGACTACCGCGACGTGATGACGCTGCCCTCGATCATCGGCTCGGACGTGTCCGGGGTGGTCGAGGCGACCGGCCCCGGCTGCAGCGACTTCGCGCCCGGCGACGAGGTGTACGCGCTCCTGCCGGCGTTCACGGGGGCGGGCAGCTACGCGCAGCTCGCATGCGTCGACGAGGCGCTCGCGGCGCGCAAGCCCGCAAACGTGTCGCACGAGGAGGCCGCCGGGCTGCCCGTCGCGGGCGGCACCGCCTGGGAGTGCCTCGTGCGCCGCGGCGGCCTGCGGCTCGGCGAGACCGCGCTCGTCCACGCGGCCGCCGGGGGCGTCGGCTCCCTCGCCGTCCAGATCGCGAAGGCGGCCGGCGCGCGCGTGCTCGCGACCTGTTCCACCCGCAGCCTCGACTTCGTCACCGAGCTCGGCGCCGACCGCGCGATCGACTACACGAAGGAGGACGTCGTCGAGGCCGTTCTGGCCGAGGGAGGCGCCGACCTCGTGCTCGACACGATCGGTGGCGACGCGCTCGCGCGCGCCGGCCTGATGCTGCGCCCGTCCGGGCGGGTCGTCTCGATCGTGGACATCCCCGCGCCGCAGAACCTGCTGCCCCTCTGGGAGCGCAACGCGAGCATCCAGTTCGTGTTCACGCCGCCGTCCCGGGAGCTCCTCGACGAGCTGCGCGCGGTCGTCGAGCAGGGCCGGGTGCGCCCGCTCCTCGACAGCGCCCTGCCGCTCTCCCGCGCCGCCGAGGCGCACGAGCGGCTCGAGCGCGGCGGCGTGCGCGGCAAGATCGCGCTCGACCCGGGCGCCTGAGCTCAGCGCTCCCGGAAGACCATCAGGCTGCCCGAGTAGCAGGCAACCCAGACCCGGCGGGTCGAGCCGTCGTAGGCGATCCCGATCGGGTCGGCGTTCGTGCGCACCGTCTGGAGCACGCGCAGGTCGCGGGTCCGCACTTTCGAGACCGTGTCCGAGCCGTAGTTGACGACGTAGAGGGAGAGCCCGTCGGGGGCGATCGCCATGCTCCGGGGCGCGCTCCCCGTCGCGACAGTGCGGACGACGCGGCCCCCGCGCAGGTCGATCTTCGCGACCCGGCCCTCCGCGTTCAAGGTCGCGTAGAGGTAGCGTCCGTCCGGGCTCACGACGAGGTGGCGGGGGCTCGTCCCGACGCGGCGCAGCCAGCGCAGCGCAAACGTGCGCAGGTCGACGACCGCGACGTCCGTGGAGCCCATCACGGCCACGTACGCGCGCTTCCCGCCCGGGCCGACGGCGATCCCGCGCGGGTACGGGCCGAGCGGGATCTCCCTCACCGTGCGGCCGCGCTCGACGTCGATCACGCTGAGGCTGTAGGAGCACCAGTTCGTGACCAGCGCGAGGCGCCCGTCGGGCGTGACCGCCACGTACTTCGGCACCGCGCCGACGCGGATCGCCTGGTCGATCGCGAGCCGGCTCGTGTCGACCCGGTAGACGAAGCTCCTGTCGTACCCGGACGAGGGCGAGCAGACGTCGCTGCCCTCCGGTCCGAACGCCGGCCCGTACATCGAGTAGTTCGACACGTACGCGAAGGCGCCGTCCGGCGTGAACGCCGCCTCGACCGGGGCGCCCCGGGACACCCCCGGGTAGTCGGGGTAGCCGAGCTTCGCGAGCCGCACCGCGTCGGAGATCGTCTTCACGAGCCGCAGCCGCCGGTCGTAGACCGTGAGCGTGTGGCGGTACATCATGTTCTGTGCGAACGCGAGCCCGGTCGGGGAGACGACCACGGACTTCGGCGAGATCGCCCCGCCGAGCGTCTTCACGAGCTCGAGCCGGAGGCCTGACGAGGCCGGCGGCTCGAGCGGGCGGGCGAGCCCGGCCGGGGCGAGCGCGAGCGCGGCCAGGCAGGCAGCCGCGAGGAGGCGCCTCACCGGCCCCCTTCCCGCTCGAGGAAGTCGAGCGCGAGCGCCCGCGCGGCCGCGACGGGCGTGACCCCGCCCTCGGCTGCGGCGGCGAGCACGCGCGCGGTCGCCGCCGCGACCAGCTGCTCGATCCGCTCGAGGCACGCCCCGGGCGACTCGCCGTCCCCCGCGGTCTCGTACAGGTGGACGCCGCCGGCGTTCGCGACGAAGTCGGGGACGGCGACGATCCCGCGGGCTGCCAGCACCTCGCAGGCCCCGCCCGCGTAGGGAACGTTCGCGCCCGGCGCGACGACCGTGCAGGCAAGCGTCGCCGCGAGCTCTCGCGTGATCACGTGCGGGCGGGCACCGGGAACGAGCACGTCGCAGGGAACGGCGAACAGCTCCTCACGGGGGCGCGCCGGTAGCGCAGCGTGGCGCACGAGCGTGTCTCCGTGGCGCTCGCGCAGGGCGAGCAGGCCCTCGACGTCGAGCCCGCTCGGGTCGACGAGCGAGCCGTCGACCGTGCTGATCGCGACCACGCGGGCGCCCGCGCGGGCGAACGCGCGGGCGCCGCCGCCGCCGACCTTGCCGAAGCCCTCGATCGCCACGGTCGCACCCTCGAGCGGCCGCCCCAGGTGAGCGAGCGCGGCCGCGGCCGCCGCCTTGACGCCGTGACCGGTCGCGAGATCGTCCATGCCGAGCCCCTCGTGGCTCCGAGCCCACACGGGCACCGGGTCGCCGGGGCCGAGGAAGTCCGCGGGGTCGGTGCCGAGGTCCGGCCCGGTGGCGAACACGTGCGCGAGCGGCGCGAGCGCGGCCCGGTAGGCGCCCAGTATGACGGCGCGGTCGCCGCCCGCGGGGAAGCGGATGCCCGCTTTCGCACCGGCGACCCGGTAGCCGTAGAGCGCGAACTTCCAGGTCATCGCGCGCGCGAGCGCCGCGACCTCGACATCCGTGACGTCCGGCGCGAGCCTGGTCCCGCCCGCGGCGAGCGGGAACAGCGCGTGGTCGATCACGACGACGGCGTCGAGACCGGCGCCCTCGTCACGCGGGTGGATCACCCGCGTGGGCGGGCCGTCGGGGTCGAAGCCGGGCATTGCCGGGCAGCCTAGCCGGCGTTTGCGAAGGAGCCCTTGACAGGGATCGGGCGGTGTCGTAGAGTGGCTTTGCCCGCGTGGATTGGTCAAAGATCTCCGGATCGACGATCGGTTCGCGCGGGCATCTCTCTGGTCCCGGTGAGGCGCCGTTGACGCGGCCGCTGACGCTCGATAGCGTCGCCCCATGAGCGGGCGGCCGGCGCATCCGTACATCCCCGGCTCGGCTCCCGTGGCGAAGGCCGCGCTGCTTGCGGAGGTCGGGGTCGCCGAAGCGGACGAGCTGTTCGCCGTCATCCCCGAGCGGCTGCGGCTGCGCGAGCCGCTCGACCTGCCGCCCGCGCTCGAGTCGGAGGCGGAGCTTCGCCGCGCCTTCCACGAGCAGCTCGCGCGCAACACGTCCTGCGAGGACGCGCTCTCGTTCCTCGGCGGCGGCTGCTGGCGGCACCACGTGCCGGCCGTCTGTGACGAGATCGGCTCCCGCGGCGAGTTCACGACGGCGTTCTTCGGGCTCGGGCCCGCCTCGACGCACGGCGCCTACCAGGCGCTGTTCGAGTACCAGAGCCTGATCTCCGCGCTCACCGGGCTCGAGCTCGCGACCGTCCCGACCTACGACTGGGGCTGGGCTGCCGCGATCGGGCTCCTGATGGCGGTCCGGGTCACGGGGCGCCAGCGCGTCCTCGTCGCCCGCGGCACCGGACCGCACCGCCGCCGGCAGATCGCCACGCGCCTGCCGCCCGGCGTCGAGCTCGTCGAGCTCCCCCACGCGCCCGACACCGGGCTGCTCGACACGACCGCGCTCGTTGCCGCGCTCGACGGCGCCGCGGCTCTCTACCTCGAGCTGCCCGGCTACCTCGGCGTCACCGAGCCGGAGATCGCGTCGATCGCCGCGCTCGTCCACGAGCGGGGGGCACTGCTCGTAGCCGGCGTCGACCCGCTCTCGCTCGGTGTGATCGCGCCGCCCGGAAGCTACGGCGCGGACATCGCGTGCGGCGATCTCCAGCCGCTCGGCCACCACCCGAGCCTCGGCGGGACGTCGGCTGGCTTCCTCGCCACGACCCTCGACGAACGGCTCGTCGCCGAGCTGCCCGCGATCTTCATCGTCGCCGTCCCCACCGAGCGCCCGGGCGAGCACGACTTCTTCTGGGGCAACTTCGAGGCCACCTCGTACGAAACCCGCGGCCACGCCACCGACTTCACGGGCTGCAGCTCGGCACTCGCCGGGATCGTCGCTGCGACGTACCTCGCGCTCGCCGGCCCCGACGGCCTGCGCGAGCTCGGCGAGGGGGTCAGACGCCGCCGCGCGTACGCGATCGAGCGGCTCGCGGAGCTCCCCGGCCTCGTCGCCAGCCGGTTCCCCGGGCCCGGGTTCAAGGAATGGGTCGTCGACTTCGGCCCGAGCGGCACCACGGTAGCCGCGGTCAACGAGGCACTGCTCGCCCGCGGGATCCTCGGCGGCGCCCCGCTCGCGGCCGCCTACCCGGAGCTCGGCGAGAGCGCCCTCTACTGCGTCACCGAGCTGCACACCCGGGGCGACATCGACCGTCTCGCGGGCGCGCTCGCGGAGATCCTCGGATGAACGACCGCTACCACGCCGCCGCGTGGGGAGAGCCGCTCCTCAAGGAGCTCGGCTCGCCCGGCGAGCGCGGGCTGCTCATGCCCGGCTTCGACGGCGAAGCCGAGCCGGAGCCGCTCCCGCCCGGCCTGCGCCGGGGGGAGCCGCCGGCGCTGCCCGAGATCGCGCAGCCGCAGGTGCTCCGCCACTTCACACGGCTGTCCCAGATGACGCTCGGCCACAACGTCGCGGTCGACATGACGGCGGCGACGACGACGCCGAAGTACCCGCCCGCGGTCAACGAGCTGATCGCCCGCTCGCCGAAGCTGACGGAGCTCCACCCGGACCAGCCGGACGGGACGATCCAGGGGGCTCTGCGGCTCCTCTGGGAGCTCGGCGAGTGCCTGAACGAGCTCTCCGGGATGAACGCCTGCTCGCTCCAGGGGTTTGGCGGCGCGCACGCGATCTTCGGGGGCGTGCTCGTGATCAGGGCCTTCCACGCGAGCCGCGGCGAGCTCCAGCGCGACGAGATCATCAGCGAGTTCGCCTCCCACCCGACCAACCCGGCAACCGCGGCGGCGGCTGGCTTCAAGGTGATCGAGGTCGCGCCCGGGCCACGCGGCTACGCGGAGCTGGACGCGGTCAAGGCGGCCGTGTCCGAACGGACCGCGGGCCTGCTCCTGAACAACCCGGAGGACACCGGGATCTTCAACCCGGAGATCGACCGGCTGGCCGAGGTCGTCCACGACGCCGGCGGCCTCTGCGGGTTCGACCAGGCGAACGCAAACGCGACGCTCGGGATCTGCCGCGCCCGCGACTGCGGCTTCGACCTCGCCCACTTCAACCTGCACAAGACGTTCGGGGCGCCGATCTCCCTCTACGGGCCCGCGGTCGGGGCGCTGTGCGTGACCGGGGAGCTGGCGCGCTTCCTGCCGGTGCCCGTGATCGTGCGGGACGGCGACACGTACCGGCGCGACGTCGACCGGCCCGACAGCGTGGGGCGGGTCGCCGGGTATCTCGGCAACGTCCCCTCGCTCGTGAAGGCGTACGCGTGGATCCGCGCGATCGGGCCGGAGCGGATGGCGGACGTCGCCCGCCACGCCGTCCTCAACAACAACTACGTGCACCGGAGGCTCGCGGCGATCCCGGGGATCACGACTGCGATGCCCGGGAACCAGGATCGCCGGCTCGACGTGACCCGCTTCAGCCTCGAGCGGCTGAAGGAGGAGACCGGCGTCGGCGCGGAGGACGTGCGCGACCGGATCACCGACTACGGTCTGCCCGCCCACTGGCTCAGCCACCACCCGGTCACGTCGCCGGAGCCGTTCACGCTCGAGCCGACCGAGAGCTTCAGCCGTCGCGAGCTCGACGGAGTCGTATCGGTCTACGAGCGGGTCGTCGAGGAGGCGCGCACCGATCCGAAGCTCGTTCGCACGGCGCCGCACCGGGGGCCGGTCGCGCGGATGCGCCCCGACCTCGTCGACCCGGCGCGCCCGCCAGCGGCAACCTGGCGCCTGCTCGGCCCCTGATCGGGTTTGACCCCTCGACAGAGCGCCGCTGTCCCCAGCGGGGTCGTGAGGGCATCCTGGCGAGACCCTCACGAAACGCTCAGCTGGCCGCGAGCGACTCTCGCACACGGCGGGTAGCGTTGCCTGCGATCACGTATCACCCCCTCCGCAGAGCCGTGGCCGCCACGCCGTCGGATCGGTGGCAAGGATCGGATCTCCGCGCCACCGTGCCATCCTGACGGCGCGAGCGGCCCGGCACGCGGCGCATCCGGCCTCTCAGCCGAGCGAGAGCAAGAGTCGCAACTCGTCCCGCAGCATCCGCGTGATCAGCATGCGCTCCCGCACCCGGGCGCGACCGGCCGCGCCGAGCTCCTGCGCCAGCCGCGGGTCGTGCAGCAGCGCGACCGATCTCGCGACGGTCTCGTCGATCGAGTCGACGAGGTAGCCGCCGATGCCTTCGGGCATCTGGAGCGGGATTCCGCCCGCCCTGCCGGCCACGACGGCGGTGCCCTTCCAGAGGCTCTCGGAGACGACGAGGCCGAACCCTTCCCGGATCGACTTCTGGAGCACGAGATCCGCGGTCGACTGAAACGCGTTCACCTCCACGTTCCCGATCCCGGTGAAGTTCGTCAGCACCTCGATGTCGGGGTCGCCGTGCGCCTCCTCGAGGATCAGCCGGTACATCTCCCACCCCTCGGGGTCGTCCAGCGCCATCTGCCCGAGCAGCGCGAGCTGCGTGCCCGGCACCTCCTCGCGGATCCGCCGGTACGCGTCGATCACGCCGAGCGGGTCCTTCCACGGGTCGAAGCGGGAGACCTGCACGACCAGCGGCCGGTCGAGATGCACGCCCGACCAGCGGACGAGCCCGCGGCTGACGTTCGCGGGGAGCGCGAGGTTCTTCGGGCTGAGCGGGTCGATCCCCGGCGGAATCACCGCGACGCGGTGGTCGCGAAGCGCGGCCGGCACGAACCGCTCGAGCGTGAACACGAGCGCGTCGTGGGCGCCGATGTAGGGCGTGAGGAACTCGAGCGCGCGCGGGTTCGGCTCCGACGTGTCGATGTGGCAGCGCCAGATCCAGCGGGCGCCGTCCCGGCCGCGGAGCTGCCGGAGAGCCGCCGGCTGGGGGTCGTGGGCGATCACGAAGTCGAAGCCGTCCACGAACGCGCGGGCCAGGGCCGCGCTGTGCTCGAGGTAGAGCTCCCGGTCGGTGTCGCCCGGCCCGTCGTCCGCGCCCTGGAGCGCGTTGTGGAGCATCTTCGTGACCCGGAAGAACTCATCGTTTCCCGGTATCACGAGCCACTCCGCGTCGATGCCGAGCCCGCGGTAGAGCGGCAGGAGCGAGCGGAGCAGCTCCGACACGCCGCCGCCGTAGGAGGTCGCGTTGACGTGGGCCACCCGGGCGCCGCGCAGCGACCTGCCGAGCTCGAGCAGCTCGTCGACGACGTCGCGGCCCGCGACGTCCGCGTAGTGCTCGAGCGACTCGGGCGCGAGCTCGACGCGCTGGAGGACGGTGTCGTCGTCTACCACAGCCAGGCTCCGGCGGGCGGTCGCCCGCTGCCGCCGGGAGGTTAGCGCCGCGACCCGCCGGGCGCTCGAGGCTGCGGGGCAAGGATTCGAACCTTGACTACCTGATCCAGAGTCAGGCGTCCTACCGTTAGACGACCCCGCA
>JAHDVS010000061.1 GCA_023382435.1 Thermoleophilia bacterium | reverse complement strand
TGCGGCTGCCAGGGCGTCAACGGCGGCGGCTGGGCGCACTACGTCGGCCAGGAGAAGGTGCGCCCGCTGACAGGTCTCACGACGGTCGCGTTCGCGGGCGACTGGGTGCGTCCGGCACGGCTCCAGGCAACCACGCCGTACTGGTTCTTGATCAGCGACCAGTGGCGCTACCAGCGCACCAAGGCCGGCGAGTACGCGTCGCCGCTGGGACGCGGCACGCTCGAGGGCATGCATCTGGCGGACACGTATGCGCTCGCCTCGCGCCTCGGCTGGATGCCCTCGTTCCCGAGCTTCGACCGCAACCCCCTCGACCTCCCCGAGCAGGCGGAGGCAGCGGGGCTGGATCCCGCGGACTACGTCGTCCGGGAGCTACAGGCTGGTCGCCTGCGCTTCGCCGCCGAGGACCCGGACGCGCCCGAGAACCACCCCAGGGTTCTCACGCTCTGGCGCGCGAACCTGCTCGGCTCCTCGAGCAAGGGCCACGAGTACTTCCTGCGCCACGTCCTCGGGGTCGAGGACGCCGCCGTCCGCAACGCCGAGGCGCCCGAGGAGTTCCGCTCGCGCGACGTCGTGTGGCGCGACGAGGCCCCGGTCGGGAAGCTCGACCTGTTCACGACGATCGACTTCCGCATGAACGGCTCGGCCCTCTACTCGGATGTCGTCCTGCCGGCCGCGACGTGGTACGAGAAGCACGATCTCTCGAGCACCGACCTGCACCCGTTTGTGCACTCCTTCAATGCCGCGGTGCCGCCGCCCTGGGAGGCGCGCACGGACTTCGAGGTCTTCCGGCGCGTCGCGGAGTCGTTCTCGCGGCTGGCGGCCAGCCATCTGGGGGTGCGGCGCGACCTGGTCGCCTCGCCGCTCCTGCACGACACGCCGGACGAGCTCGCCCAGCCGCTCGGCGAGGTGCGCGACTGGCGGCGTGGCGAGTGCGAGCCGATCCCGGGCCGGACGATGCCGAGGCTGACCGTCGTCGAGCGCGACTACCCGGGCGTGCTCGACCGGTGGCTCGCGCTCGGGCCGCTCGTCGAGGAGGCCGGGATCACCACCAAGGGGATCACGTGGAAGCCGCTGCCCGAGGTCGAGGAGCTGAGATCGCGAAACGGGGCCGTTCGGGGCGGCGTGGCCGACGGGCGCCCGCGGCTCGACCGCGACGTACACGTCTGCGAGGCGATCCTGGCCCTGTCCGCGGTCACGAACGGGCGCCTGTCGGTCGAGGGCTTCCGGGCGCTCGAGGAGCGCACCGGCGTGAGGCTCGCCGACATCGCCGAGGAGCATGCCGACACGAGAATCACGTTCGGCGACGTTCAGGTGCAGCCGCGGAAGGTGATCGCGTCGCCCGAGTGGTCGGGGCTCGAGTCGCGGGAGCGCCGCTACTCGCCGTTCACGATCAACGTCGAGCGCTCGGTCCCGTGGCGCACGCTGACCGGCCGTCAACAACTCTACGTCGACCACCAGTGGCTGCTCGAGTACGGCGAGGGCCTGCCGGTCTACCGCCCGCCGATCGACGTGATCCGCCACGTGGGGGAGCAGTTCTCCGGCGACCCCGACCGGGCCGAGGTGCACCTGCGCTTCCTGAGCCCGCACTCGAAATGGTCGATCCACTCGGAGTTCCAGGACAACCTGACCATGCTGACGCTTTTTCGCGGCGGGCCGGTCGTCTGGCTCTCGACCGCAGACGCGGCTTCCGTGGGCGTGGGCGACAACGACTGGGTCGAGGTGTTCAACAGAAACGGCGTGATCGCCTGCCGGGCGGTCGTCTCCCACCGGATTCCGACCGGCTCCTGCTTCATGTACCACTCCCAGGACCGCCACGTGAACGTTCCGAAGACCGAGCTCTCCGGGACCCGTGGCGGCACCGACAACTCGGTCACCCGGATCTCGATCAAGCCGACGCTGCTCGTCGGCGGCTACGCGCAGCTCTCCTACGGCTTCAACTACTACGGGCCGACGGGGCCCCAGCGTGACGAGGTCGTCGTCGTCCGCCGTCTCGAGGAGGTGGAGTACTGATGCACGTCAAGGCGCAGATGTCGATGGTGATGAACCTCGACAAGTGCATCGGCTGCCACACGTGCAGCGTCACCTGCAAGAACGTGTGGACGAACCGCGCGGGCGCCGAGTACATGTGGTTCAACGACGTCGAGACGAAGCCGGGCATCGGCTACCCGAAGCGCTGGGAGGATCAGGAGCGCTGGCGCGGCGGCTGGGAGCTCGACCGGCGCGGCCGGCTCCGCCTCAGGGCTGGCGGTCGGCTGAGGAAGCTCGCGACCCTGTTCGCGAACCCCGATCTGCCCGAGCTCGACGACTACTACGAGCCGTGGACGTACGACTACGAGACGCTGACCCGGGCCGGCCCGTCCCAGCACCAACCGGTCGCGCGACCCGAGTCCCAGATCACCGGCCGCCCGCTCGAGCTCGCCTGGGGGCCGAACTGGGAGGACGATCTCGCGGGCGCCCCCGAGCGTGCGGGCGCCGACCCGAATCTGCGCGGAGCGGCCGAGGAGGCCGTCCGGCTCGAGTACGAGCGCGCGTTCATGTTCTACCTGCCCCGGATCTGCGAGCACTGCCTGAACCCCTCCTGCGTTGCCTCGTGCCCGTCGGGCGCGATGTACAAGCGCGAGGAGGACGGGATCGTGCTCGTCGACCAGGAGGCGTGCCGCGGCTGGCGGATGTGCGTCTCCGGCTGCCCCTACAAGAAGGTCTACTTCAACTGGCACACGGGCAAGGCCGAGAAGTGCACGCTCTGCTACCCGCGCCTGGAGGTCGGGCTGCCGACGGTCTGCTCCGAGACCTGCGTCGGGCGGATCCGCTACCTCGGGCTCGTGCTCTACGACGCCGATCGGGTCGAGGCGGCCGCCTCGACCCCTGACGAGCGCGATCTGCTCGAGGCTCAGCTGGGGCTGTTCCTCGACCCGTTCGACGACGAGGTGCAGGCGCTCGCGCGCCGCGACGGGATCCCGGAGGACTGGCTGGAGGCGGCCAGACGTTCGCCCGTCTACCCGCTCGCCGTGCGCTACCGGGTGGCGTTGCCGCTCCATCCCGAGTACCGCACGCTGCCGATGGTCTGGTACGTGCCGCCGCTCTCGCCCGTGCTGAGCATGGTGGAGGGCGAGGGCTCCGGAGCCGACCCCGACGACGTGTTCCCGGCGATCGACGAGCTGAGGATCCCGGTCAGCTATCTCGCCAACTTGCTCACGGGCGGGGCCGAGGAGCCGGTGCGGGTCGCGCTGAAGCGACTCGCCGCCATGCGCGCCCACACGAGGGAGCGGAATCTCGGCAGCGAGCCCGATCCGGCGCTCGCCGCGTCCGTCGGCATGGATGCGGGCGAGATCGACGCCATGTTCAGGCTGCTCGCGGTCGCGAAGTACGACGAGCGCTACGTGATCCCCCAGGCCCACGCCGAGGTAGCCGGGCGGCTGGCCGAGCAGCAGGGATCCTGCGGTCTCGAGTTCCCGGGCGGGCCCGGGAGCTGCGGCGTGCAGGCCCGGCGCGCGGACCCGCTCGGAGCGGCCCCGTTCGGCGACGATGAGATCGACCTCGTGGGGCTGCTCGAACGACGAGGCGGCCGGTGAGCCCCTACAAGCTGCTGTCGCTCCTCTTGCAGTACCCGACCGCGGAGCTCGTCGCCGCCGGGGGCGAGCTGGCCGAGGCTGCCGCCGGGATCGCGGATGCCCGTCCGCGCGAGCGGATCTCGCGCTTCCTCTCCGACCGCGCCGGCCGGGAGCTGGGGGAGCTCCAGCGCGAGTACGTCGCCACGTTCGACTTCGAGCGGCGCTCGAGCCTGCACCTGACGTATCACACCCACGGCGATCGACGTCAGCGGGGCCTCGAGCTGGTGCGGCTGCGTCGTCGCTGCGTCGAGGCCGGTCTCGAGCCGTCAGCGCAGGAGCTGCCAGACTACTTGCCGGCATTGCTCGAGCTTGCCGCCCTGGCTCCGGAGACAGGCGAGGCCGCCCTCGCCGGCCAGCGCGCGTCGCTCGAGCTCGTGCGGGCGAGCCTGCACGCCTGCGGCAGCCCCTACGCGACGCTGCTCGACTGCGTCGTCGATCTGCTGTCGCCGCTGACGAGAGCTCAGCGACGCACGATCGAGCGGCTCGCGGCCGAGGGCCCCCCGGCGGAGCTGGTCGGACTCGAGCCGTTCGGGGTCGAGCTGCCGGCGCCCACCAGGGGTGGCGGGGCCGTTCGGTGAGCCGGGTCGACCTCTTCCTCTGGGTGGCGCTGCCGTACCTCTGCGTCGCGGTCTTCGTCGTGGGCCACGTCTGGCGCCATCGTCGCGGTCAGCTCACGTGGACGACACGATCGACGCAACTGCTCGAGAGCCGCCTGCTTCGGATCGGCAGCCCGCTCTTCCATCTCGGCATCCTCGCGGCGGTGGGCGGGCACGTGCTTGGCATCCTCGTCCCGCGCGGCTGGACAGAGGCGATCGGGATCCAGGAGCACGCCTACCACTGGATCGCGATCGTGGCCGGGGTCGCCGCGGGCACCGCGATCGTGCTCGGCCTCGCGATCCTCCTCTACCGGCGCGTCGCGGTGCCGCGCGTGCGGCACACGACCACCCGCTCCGATCTCGTGGTGCTGCCGCTGCTCGTGCTCGTGATCGGGGGCGGCATGCTCGTGACCGTTTGGGGCACAGCGATCGACGAATACCCGTACCGCACGACCGTGAGCCCCTGGTTTCGGGGCATCTTCGGGTTCGCCCCCGAGGCGGACCTGATGGCCGGGGCTCCGTTCGTGTTCCAGCTCCATGCCGTCTCCTCCTGGCTGCTTTTCGCCGTGTGGCCCTTCAGCCGGCTCGTCCACGCCTGGAGTTTTCCGCTCGGCTACCTGCGCCGGAGTCACATCCTCTATCGCAGCCGCACGCCCAGGGCCGCGCTGGCGCGTAACCGGGCTCTCGACGGGAGGCGTCGCGGGTAGTCGAACTTGGTCAGGCGCCGGAGCGGGCTTGCGCTAGTATCGACTGCGACGATGCGCAACCCGTTCCGGTCGGAGCGTGACGCGTTTTTCGCCGCTCTCGCGCTGGCAATACTCACGGCTGTCGCGGCGCTTGTCGGCGGCCTCGGGAGCCGGACGGCCGGCTACGTGATCTTCGCCGTCGGAATCGGCGCCGCGACGGGCGCCCTCGTGATGCTCGGTCGCAGGGAGCAGCCCGAGCCGCTGCGCTCTGCGGCGGCGGAGGGGCCGCACGACCGTGACCGGCGCAGGACACACCGCGTGCTCGTGATCGCGAACGAGTCGCTCGAGGGAGACGAGTTGCGCCGGGAGCTCATGACCCGCGTCGAGCTGTGGCCGGAGCTGTTCGTCGTCGCGCCCGTCCTCGCCTCCCGGGCGCACCGCTGGGCGGACGACGTCGATTCGGAGCGGGAGCAGGCGATGGCCCGGCTCGACGAGACGCTCGCCTGGGCGGCCTTGCACGGTCTTTCGGCACGCGGCACGGTCGGTGACGCCGACCCCGTGGTCGCTGTCGCCGATGCGCTCCGGAGCTTCGAGGCGGACGAGGTCGTCGTCGCGACGCACCCCCCGGGCCGTTCGGCGTGGGTCGAGCAACGGGTCGTGGAGCGGGTTCGTGGCGAGCTGGACGTGCCGGTCACGCACGTCGTGGTCGATCTCGGGCGCGATCTGGCCGGAGCTAGATGATGCCGTGGCGGCGGGCCTCGGCCACCGCCTCGAGCTGAGAGTGGCAGCCGAGCCGGCCGAGCGTCGCGCGGATGTGGTTGCGCACGGTCGTCTCCGAGAGCCCGAGCCTGCTCGCGATCGAGCCGGCCCGGACGCCTTCCGAGAGCAGCCGCAGGATCTCCCGCTGGCGGACCGTGAGCGCCGGCACACCGTTTTCGCCCGTGGACTCGGGCGCGGGCTCGAGGGCGAGCTCGGGCGCGGGCTGGAGCACGTGCAGCAGCGTGCGCCCGAAACCGCTGTCGAGCGAGAGCGTCGCGAGCGTGACTCGCCGCCGCCCGGCGGCTGTCGCGATCGAGAGCGTGCGCGCGGTCACGGGCTCTCCGGCGCGGGCGCGGCGCGCCCGCTCGCAGTCGCGACCGCACATCGGGAGGCCGCGGTCGTCGCGGCCGTCGAGGACCTCGTAGCAGTGCCGTCCGATCGCCCGATCGGACGGGACGCCCGTCAGCTCCGCCGCGGCCGCGTTCCAGGACAGGATCCGCAGCTCGTCATCGATCGCGAGCAGGGCATCGCCAGACGAGACCGCGGGGATCGCGGACGGAAGCGGTGACATCCATTCGTTCCTAATGGCACTAGTCGTGCTAAGAAACATTACGCAGCGGGGCTCACCCGGCCTTGACCAAAAGTAATCACCAGGACACTGACAAAAACTGATCAGGGAGCGCCTCGCGCGTGGCGATAGCGTGCCGTTGAAGGTCGACCGATTCCGGGAGGGAACGCTGTGGGGGAGGATGAGCAGGGGTACGGGGCCGCGCCGGCGCGTGCGAGAGACCCGCTGGCCGCGCTCGCTCTCGCCCCGCCGCCGCGCGGCTTCCGCCTCTCCACACCCGTGCGCACAGGAGGTACGCGTCTTGGCTAGATCCATCCGGCGCCCGCTCGCGCTCGTGTTCCTCACGGGCGCGCTGCTCGTCCTCGGCAGCGGGTCCGCGCTCGCCCAGGCGGACGAGGGCGACGCTCTCTTCCAGGAGAAGTGCAGCGGCTGCCACACGATCGGTGGAGGAGCGCTCGTCGGCCCCGACCTCGACGGCGCGATCGATCGCCGCGGCGGTGCCGACGCCACGCAGGCGTTCATCGTCGACCCGGCGGGCTCGGCGATGCCGAACCTCGGGATCACGGACGCCCAGGCGGCCGCGCTCGTCGCGTTCCTCGCGGCCTCCGCCACCCCGGCCGAGACCACACCGGCCGAGACCACACCGGCTGAGACCGCGCCGGCCGAGCCCACCCCGACGGCCGGCTCCGGCGACGCCGACCGTGGCAAGAACCTCTTCGAGGGCCGCAGCGACTTGGACGGCGGCGGGCCCTCCTGCCTGTCCTGCCACAGCGTGGCCGGGATCGGCGCGCTCGGCGGCGGGGCACTCGGACCCGACCTGACCGGGGCCTACGCGAAGTACAACGGCGAGACTGGTCTCGTCGCCGCTCTGACGACCGTTGCCTTCCCGACCATGCAGCCGGTCTACACGGGTGCCCCGATCACGGAGCAGGAGGCGCGCGATCTCGCCGCGTTCCTGGCGCAAGCGCCGCAGGCAACCCGCCCCGGCGGTTCGGCCTGGAAGCTGTTCGTCCTCTCCATCGGCGGCGTCGCGGCGTTTTCCGGCTTCGCCCTGCTCGTGTGGCGGAGCCGGCTCGCAGGGGTGCGCCGGCAGCTGCTGCGTCGTCCCAATCCCCGGCAGAAGTGAGGATCACGTGGGCTGGATTCAGGACCTCGTAAACCCCAAGACCCGTCAGTGGGAGGAGTTCTATCGCAACCGCTGGCAGCACGACAACGCCATCCGCTCCACCCACGGCGTCAACTGCACGGGCGGCTGCTCCTGGATGGTCTACGTCAAGGACGGGATCGTCACCTGGGAGATGCAGGCCCTCGACTACCCGCTCCTCGACACGAGCATGCCGCCGTACGAGCCGCGCGGCTGCCAGCGCGGCATCTCCGCCTCCTGGTACGTCTACAGCCCGATCCGGGTCAAGTACCCGTACATGCGCGGCGCGCTGATGGACTTCTGGCGCGAGGCGCGGGCGCAGCACCAGAGCCCCGTCGAGGCCTGGAAGTCGATCGTCGACGATCCCGAGAAGCGTGCCCGCTACCAGCGGGCCCGCGGCAAGGGCGGCTTCCGGCGGACGAACTGGGACGAGGCGCTCGAGCTGATCTGCGCCGCGCTCCTGCACACGGCGCAGAAGTGGGGGCCCGACCGGGTCTTCGGCTTCTCGCCGATCCCCGCCATGTCGTATCTCTCGTACGCGGGCGGCTCGCGCTTCCTGCAGCTCTTCGGCGGCGTGAACATGAGCTTCTACGACTGGTACGCGGACTTGCCGAACGCGTTCCCGGAGATCTGGGGTGACCAGACGGACGTCTGCGAGTCGGCCGACTGGTTCAACTCCAAGTTCATCGTCTCGATGGGCTCGAACCTGAGCATGACGCGGACGCCCGACGTCCACTTCATCTCCGAGGCGCGCCACGAGGGCGCGAAGTTCGTGGTCATCTCGCCGGACTTCAGCCAGGTCGCCAAGTACTCGGACTGGTGGATTCCCGTCGAGGCGGGCCAGGACACCGCTCTGTGGCTCGCGGTCAACCACGTGATCCTGAAGGAGTTCCACGCCGACCGGAAAGTCGAGTACTTCGCCGACTACCTGAAGCGCTACACGGACAGCCCGTTCCTCGTCGAGCTCGTCGAGGACGAGGACGGCCTCAAGCCGGGGCAGTTCCTGCGCGCCGAGCGGGTCGCCCGGTACGCGGAGGTCGAGAACGCGGACTGGAAGATGCTGGTCTGGGACGAGCCGAACGGCGATCTCAGGCTCCCGAAAGGCTCGGTCGGGTTCCGCTGGGGCAAGGAGATGGGCAAGTGGAACCTGAAGCTCGAGGACGGGGTCGACGACAGCCCGATCGACCCGCTGATCTCGTTCTTCGAGGCCGACGGCACCGAGGTGGCCCAGGTCGCGTTTCACGAGTTCGCCGAGCACAAGACCGCGCTGCGCGGCGTTCCCGCCCGTGCGATCGAGACCGTCGACGGCCGCCGGGTGCTGGTCGCGACCGTCTTCGACCTGCTGATGGCGCAGATGGGAGTCGGGCGCGGTCTCGCCGGCGAGTACCCGACGAGCTACGACGACGTCGGCCCCTACACGCCCGCCTGGCAGGAGGGCTACACCGGCATCGGCCGCGACACCGTGATTCAGCTCGCTCGCGAGTTCGCCGGCACGGCCGAGGCCACGAAGGGCAAGTCGATGATCATCATCGGCGCCTCGATCAACCACTGGTACAACAACAACCTCTCCTACCGCGCGCCGATCACGGCGCTGATCCTCTGCGGCTGCTGCGGCGTCAACGGCGGCGGCATGAACCACTACGTGGGGCAGGAGAAGCTGACGCTCGATGCGCCCTGGAAGAGCCTCGCGTTCGCGCTCGACTGGCAGAAGCCGCCCCGGCTCCAGCAGTCGCCGACGTGGCACTACGTCAACTCCGACCAGTGGCGCTACGAGGGTGACTTCACCGACTACGCCCCGATCCCGCCGAAGACGAAGTGGGCGAAGGGCCACGCGATGGACCTCGAGGCGAAGGCCGTGCGGATGGGCTGGATGCCCTACTACCCGCAGTTCAACCGCAACCCGATCGATCTTGTCGAGGAGGCGGAGCGCTCCGGGGCACGAACGCCCGAGGGGATCCTCGAATGGATGCGCGACCAGATCAAGGACGGCTCGGTCAAGTTCTCGGTCGACGATCCGGACGCGGAGGAGAACTGGCCTCGCATCTGGATGATCTGGCGCGGCAACGCGATCATGTCGAGCGCGAAGGGCCACGAGTTCTTCCTGCGCCACTACCTCGGCACCCACGACAAC
>JAHDVS010000060.1 GCA_023382435.1 Thermoleophilia bacterium | reverse complement strand
CGGCCGATCCGGCTGCCGATGCGCCTCTCAGGTGTCCAGGCATCCGATCGCGCGGTGCTGCAGCGGCCCCCGGCGAGGCTGGTCCGGCGAGGCGGGGATCACGCTGGTCGAGATGCTGATCGCGATGGTGCTCTTCCTCGTGATCGCGACCGCGCTCGGGACCGTGATCACGTCCTCGATCTCCTCCCACCGCCTCTCCCGGGAGAAGACGATCGCCGACGAGGTGGCGCTGCAGGAGCTCGAGTCGATCCGCAGGCTGCCCTACGAGTCGGTGGGCGTCGTCAGCGGCAACCCGCCCGGAACTGTCGTGGCGAGCAAGACGGTCTCCGTCAGGGGGCTCAACGCCACGATCACGACGCAGATCTCCTACGTCAACGACCCGACCCCGACGAGCTACGCGACCTCGGCGAACTACAAGCGGGTCGTCGTCACGGTGACCCGCGCCCGCGACGGCAAGCAGCTCACGAGCCAGTCCACCTACGTCGCGCCGCCCGCCCGGGCTCCCTACGGCGGCATCAACTTCGCAATCGTCAACGCGCAGGTGGTCGACGTCGGCGACAGCACGCCCGTCTCGGGGGTGACGGTGCAGCTCGGCACAGGCCCGAGCGCGCCGCGCAGCGACTCGACGGGCCAGACCGGCCTGGTCACGTTCGCGGCGCTGACCGCGAACCCGGAGTCCGGGCCCGACGCCTACTACGACCTCACGCTCGACCTGCCCGCCGGGTACGTGGTCCTGGCGGAGGACACGCCGCCGGGCGCCGCGGCCCACGCCCAGCTCGCGCCCGGTCAGACGTTCGACACGGCGCTCCGCGTCTACCGTCCGGCGACGATCGAGATCGAGCTGAGAGCCTCCGACGGCTCGGCCTACGGTGGCGTGGCAACCGTGACGGTCTCCTCCTCGCGGGGGAGCGAGGCGTTCGAGTACACGGGCGGGCCGCTGACCGTGACGACGATCGGCGGCGAGCAGGTCGTCCCGGGCCTCGAGTACACGGTGTCGGCGGTCGGCGCCGGCGGCGTCGAGGCACCCCCGGCCACGAAGTACGTTCCCGACGACTACCCGACCGACCTGAGCTCGTCGTTCACGCTCACGTTCCCGCCGGTCGGCGTTCTCGCGGTCAGCGTGACCTGGGCGGGCGCCCCCGCCTCCGGGGCTACCGTCACCGTCACCGGCGGACCAGACGACGTTTCGCTCTCGGGGACGACCGACGCGACCGGCGCGGTCACGTTCGCGAACGTGACCGCCGGCACCGGCTATACGGTCACCGCGACGAAGGGTGGCGCCAGCGCCAGCACGACCACCGATGTCGTCGAGGGAGAGACCACCACGGTGGCGCTCGCGCTGCCGACGGGCGGTGTCGCCGTGTCTGTCACCTGGGCCGGCTCGCCGGTTGCGGGCGCGACGGTCACGCTCAGCGGGGGTCCGGAGGGGATCTCGGCGTCCGGAACGACGGACGGCACCGGCAGCGTGTCGTTCGCGAACGCCCCGGCCGGCGCCGGCTACACGGTGACCGCCAGCAAGAGCGGCCAGAGCGCGAGCGCCTCCGCGTCGGTGGGCGACGGCCAGACGACGAGCGTGTCGCTCGCCCTGCCGACCGGTACCGTGATCGCGACGGTCACCTGGGCCGGCCTCGCGGTCTCGGGCGCCACGGTGACGCTCACCGGCGGACCGATGGGCACCTCCGTCTCGGGCACGACGGGCGCCAGCGGCATCCTCACGTTCGCGAACGTGCCGGCGGGAACCGGCTACACGGTGGCCGCGACGAGGAGCGGCCAGAGCGCGAGCGCGTCGACCTCGGTCGCGGCCTACGGCACCTCGAACGTCTCTCTGGCCCTTCCGACGGGATCCCTCACGGTTCGCGTGCGGAGGGGAAGCAGCAACCAGAGCGGCGCAACCGTCAAGGTCACCGGCGGCCCGATGGGCATCACTCTCACCGGCACCACCGTCAGCGGCGGCCTCGTGACGTTCACGGACGTCCCGGTCGGCTCTCCCTACACCGTCAAGGCCTGGAAGTGCAGCGTCTCGAACCCGAAGAGCGCGACCGACTCCGCAGTGACCGTGGACGCGGGCTCGAACTCGCTCACGATCACGTTCTCGACGAACACCTGCCCGCTGCCATGACGGGCCGGCTGAAGCGGGCGGCGCGCGCCCAGGGCGGGTTCACGCTGATCGAGCTGCTCGTCTCGATCGTCTTCATCGGAATGCTGTTCGCGGCGTTCTCGATGGTGTTCACGTCGGCTCTGCATCACAACGACGAGGTGATGGAGGAGAGCACGATCCAGGCGGAGGTCC
Organism: Thermoleophilia bacterium; assembly: GCA_023382435.1. Classification (GTDB taxonomy): domain Bacteria; phylum Actinomycetota; class Thermoleophilia; order Gaiellales; family Gaiellaceae; genus JAHDVS01. The sequence continues at coordinate 7,246 of JAHDVS010000060.1, read as the reverse complement.
GTGCCGCGATCGATACGCTCGCGGGCGAGCTGCGCCAGGCCTACACGGGCGACGACCTCGTCGCGCCGATCGAGAGCATCGGCGCGACCGGGCTGACGTTCGTGTCACCCGACCGGGCGAGCCCGTTCCACCTGCGCAGGATCTCCTACCGCGTCAACGGCGGCACGCTCGAGCGGGCCGTGGCCGTGAGCACGGACACGGACGGCCCTCCCTGGAGCATCCCTGCCCTTGGCGAGTGGGCGCCCATCGTCCGCTCCGTCGCCAACTCGACGCTCTTCACGTACCTCGACGCGAGCGGGACGGTGACGGCCAACCCGGCGGCGGTGCACACCGTGGCGGTGACCATCTCGGTCACCACCACGACGTCGGGCGGGCGTGATTTCACCTACCAGACGAACGTCACGCTGCGAACGCCGATGCCATGAGACGGCTGCGAGCACTCATTCGCCGGGAGGACGGCATCGCGCTCGTCCTCGTCGTCAGCCTGTACGCCCTCCTGATCCTGCTCGCGGTGACGCTGCTCGCGACGGTGCAGGGCGAGGCTTCCCGCAGCGAGCAGGGACTCAAGCGCGGGACGGCGTTCCAGGCGGCCGAGGCCGGAGTCGACGACTTCCTCGCGAAGCTCGTCGACGACCCCTCCTACTACTCCCACTACGTCCACCCGGGGGAGGCCACGCGGGAGGAGCCTGGCGGCGCGCAGGCTCCGGCCGGATCGGTCTGGGGCTACGACCTCGCCTGGACCTACCCGAACGGCAACGACACCTGGCGCCCGCTCACGAACGGCTACGAGTACAGCCTCCGGATCGCGCCGCCGAGCGCGGGCTCGAAAGTGATCCAGGTCATCGCCACCGGACGGAAGTCCGGCACCACCACCGGGTCGCGGACGGTCGAAGCGCTCGTGCGCCCCTCGTCGCTCGCCGACTTCTACCGGGTCGTCAACGGCAACGTCTCCTGGGGCTCGGGCGCCACGACCAACGGGAAGATCTACGCGAACGGCAACATCGACCACGATGGGATCGCGACCGCGAACATGTACGCGGAGGGCTCGGTGACCGGCTCCTACACGCTTCAGAACGGCGCCGAGGTCTACAACTCCTCGACCATCCGGACGGTGATCAAGAACCCGATCAACTTCAGCGACTTCCTCACCTCGTTCGTCGACATCCAGCGGGCCTCCCAGCTCGGTGGCGTCTACCTGAACGACCCGACGAAGGCCGGGTGGAAGCTCGTCTTCCAGTCGGGCGGCACGGTCTCGATCCAGTCGTGCCAGCAAACCGGTGGCCGCGACGTGGCCGACGCCGCGCCGACGTGTAGCGGCTCGACGACGCTGGCCGTGCCGTCGAACGGGGCGATCTACTCGGCCCAGACCGCGATCGTCTCGGGCCAGGTCAACGGCCGCGTCACGGTGGCATCGAACGACGACATCGTGATCGCCGGGGACATCACGTACCTGTCGGCGAACGACGACGTGCTCGGGCTCGCGGCGCAGAACGACGTCGTGATCGCGCGCTACGTCCCCTACAACCTCACGTGGTACGCGTCCGTGCTCGCGCAGACCGGCACGTGGAGGACGTTCACGGCCGACGGCTCTCACGGAACGATGACGTTCCGCGGCTCGGCGGCGACCAACCTCGGCGGCGGCATGACGATGTTCCAGGCGCGGGACTACGGCTACCGGGACGAGCTGCAGTTCCTGCCCCCTCCCTGGTTCCCGACGATCGAGGAGGCGTACACCGTCGCGCTCTTCCGCGAGCTTCCCTCCTCGCAGGGCGGGGGCTAGCTGCCAGAGCCAGGGGTGTTGTTCCCGAGCGCCTGGAGGCGCCGCGTGGGTGTGTCCTGCTTCACGAACGCAGCAGGGGTTCGGGCTCGTTGGGCTCGACGATCCCTGGGTGAGACCGGTCGGGTGCCTGTCGAAGGCGTCGTGGCAGAGCGGCAGGCCGTCCGCACAAGACGTACCAGGCCGCCGGTCGGGTCGGCTACCGCGACGTGAAGTCGAACGCGAGCGTCACTCCGGGGGGCGGCGCGGGCGCGGTGGCCGAGCGGCGGACGGTTACCGCGAGCCTCTTCCCGTACGCCTGACGCAGCGTTCCCTGGCCGCGGCGGCGGATGTCGACCTCGAGACCGGTGTCGGTCGCCTTGCAGGTGACCTTCGAGAGCCGGGCCAGGCCCTTCTTGACGACGCGAGTTGTTCGCTTTCCGTGCCGCACCTCGGAGCGCAGTCGCAGGCTCACCACGGAGCACGCCGGCTCGCCCGGGTCCGTGCCCTGGGGCGCACGCTGCGCCTCGAGCTCGTCGATCTCGGCCTGGACCTCGGCGAGCGCCTCCCGGCACGATCTCGCGTCCAGCGCGGCGCCGAGGAGGCCTTCGACGCTCGCATCCGGAAGCGAGAGCGCGACCATGCAGATCGTCTCGGTCCTGGCTCGGGCGTCCCTGAGGTCTTTCAGTTTCCGCTTCTTCTCGCTGAGCGAGAGCGCGATCGCGCTGATCTCGTCCTCGAACAGGTCGAACACGAGGTTCATTCTCACCGCCGCCTTGACGCTGTGCAGCGGGATCGGGAACTTGACCGTGCGGGTCTTGCCCGGGTCGGGCATCGAGATCGACTTCCCGGGTGGGGTGCCGCCGGGGGGCGGCTGCGTGGGCGGCGTGGTACCGATCTCGACCAGCTCGACTTCGCCGACGAGGAGGCCCACGACCTTGCTGCCGACGCCGCCGGCGATCAGCTCGATGGCGCTCGGAGTTCCGAAGTCGACCAGGAGCTCCTCCACCGTGAACGGGGCGCTGCCGCCTCTGGTCACGACCCGCGACGCCCCGCCGAACCTGATCCGCACCGTGTCCGCCTCGCCGTTTCGCTGGTTGCCCCCCAACCACACACGTAGGCAGTACTGCCCGGCCGGGAACTGCCGGGTCGTCTTCAGGTGCCCGACCGGGTTGCCCCCGCTGCCCTCCATGTCGACGTAGTTGCCGTTGCCGGGGAGCAGGTCGTAGAAGCCGTTCCCGATCACGTCCACGTTCGTTCCGCCCTCGGTCGACCACGCGGTTCCCAGCGAGGAGACGGTCAGTTTCGCCGGGTAGCCGTCGAAGTCGTCGTGGAAGATCTGCTCGCCACGCGTCTCGCCGGCGCAGACCGTGGCCACGGACGCGAGCGGCCGGTCGACTGCGCCGAACACCGGGGACGGGGCGCCCAGGCAGAGCCCGAGCGCGACCAGCGCCAGCCCGTGGTGACGGCCGAGGCGCCTCGGGGCGGACGCGCCCGCCGTCCGCTGCGAAGCTGAGGATCCCGATCGCCGCATGGCGGCCCACCCTACCCGGCGTCGCCGGGCCTGTCCACCAGGCTGACCCCGGCGGTCCCCTACACTCCGCGCGTGGCTGCGAGCGTGCGGCGGTGACCGGGGCGGGGCTTCGCGAGCTGGAGCGGTCGCTGCTCGCGCCGGCGCGGGGGGCGTTCGGATACGCCGAGCTCGAGGGGTTGCCCGGGTCGGTACGGGAGATGTTCCGCGCGGCGATCGCGCCGGGCACGCCTCTCGCGGTGGCGGCACGGATCTCGATGCGAGGGGCGATCAGGCTGAAGCGCTGGACGCCGTTCGCCGGTAGGGAGGTGCTCGCGCCGCACGCCGGCTTCGTCTGGGCGGTGCGGGCCGGCCTCGTCTCGGGCTTCGACCGCTACGCGGGCGGCGAGGGGGAGATGCGCTGGAAGCTGCTCGGGCTCGTCCCGGTCGTGCGCGCCTCCGGCCCGGACGTCAGCCGCAGCGCGGCCGGGCGGGCCGCCGGCGAGGCGGTGTGGGTGCCGACGGCGCTCCTGCCCCGCTTCGGCGTCGAGTGGTCGGCGGAGAGCGACCGCCGTGTCGTCGCCGTCACCCGGCTCGACGAGCACGAGTTTCGTCTCGTGCTCGAGCTCGACGACCGCGCGCGCGTGCGGGCGGCCTCGTTCGACCGCTGGGGCGATCCCGACGGCACGGGCACGTTCGGGCTGCACCCGTTCGGGATGGAGGCGACGTCCTGGGACACGTTCGGCGGACTCACGATCCCGAGCTCCGGCCACGCCGGCTGGCACTACGGCACCGATCGCTGGCCCGACGGGATCTTCTTCCGCTACGAGCTCACGGCGCTCGAGCCGGCCTGATCGGGGCGCCGCCGCCGCGTTGCGCGACGACGATGCCGGCGTCCCAGCCGGGTGCCCGGCCCCCCGCCGGCGGGGCGACCGACTCGATCGCGAGGCCGCTGCGGACGATCAGCCAGGAAATGACGGAGTTCGAGTTCCACATCTCACCCGCCCGGAGCTCGTCGCGTCCCCAGACGGGCGTCGGCACGTGCGCGACCTGCTCCAGCAACAGCCGCGCAGCCGGGAGGTCGGAGGTCAGGCGGCGGGGGCTGTCGACCGCCTCCTCGACGTCGGGGATGACCCCGTCGCGCCAGCAGCGCACCTCGTAGCGAAACAGGCGCAGCCGACCGGCCGGGCGGGCGCCGACCGGCCCTTCCGCGATGACGCCCCGCTCCGGGCTGTAGCCGGAGCGGATGGGGGTCACCTCGATCACGAACCGCCCCTCCGGCACCCGCACTTCGAGCCCGGAGTGGTACAGCTCGCAGCGCTCGCGCCGGGCGAGCAGGGCCGCTCCCCACTCGAACACCCGCCCGTTGAGGCGGACGAAGCTGCCGCCCGCCCCGAGCGGCAGCCAGTAGAGATCGACGCCCGTATCCGGCAGCGGGGCTTCTGTCGAGGTCATGGCGGGGTTGTCGTCGTCACGTCGGCGGCGCCCGAGTGTAGACGTCGGCCCGGTCGCCCGGCGGGATCATGATGTGCCAGGCAGCCCGATCTCGTAGCCCTCGCTCAGAAACGCGCAATGGGAGACGACGAGCGGGCGGGGCAACGGCCATCCCGGTGAGCTCGGTCTCGGGGTCCCCGGATCCGGCGCTCGCGCCGCCGCCCCTGCCTCTAGTCTGAATCGTCGTGCCTGCTCCCTGGCCCACGACGCCGCCAACTCCAGCGCACCGCGCGAGCTACGCGGAGGCCGAGCCGCGGCCGTTCTGGCTCGACGGGCTGCCGGCACGCGAGCCGTCTCCCCCGCTTGCCGGGACGGTGGACGCCGACCTGTGCATCGTCGGCGGGGGCTTCACGGGGCTGTGGGCGGCGCTGCACGCGAAGGCGGACGACCCCGGCCGCGAGGTCGTGCTGCTCGAAGGACACACCGTCGGCTTCGGTGCGAGCGGGCGCAACGGCGGCTTCGTCTCGGCCTCGCTCACGCACGGGCTCTCGAACGGGCTCGCCCGCTTTCCCGACGAGCTCGACCTGCTCGAGCGGTGGGGTCGAGCGAACCTGCGCGGGCTTGTCGCGGACGTCGAGCGCTACCGGATCGACTGCGACCTCGAGCTCACCGGCGAGCTGCTGCCGATCGTCGCTCCGTACCAGGATTCCTGGCTCGAGGAGGAGCGCGAGCTGGCCGACCGATACGGCTACGAGGTCGAGGTGTTTCCCGACGCAGCCGCGATGCAGGCCGAGGTTGCCTCACCCATCTATCGCGGCGGCATCTGGACGAAGGGCTGCGGCGGCGTGCTCGACCCGGCCAGGCTCGCCGCGGGTCTTCTGGGCGCCGCGCTGGGCGCGGGCGTGCGTGTGCACGAGCACTCGCCCGCGCAGCGGCTCGAATCCGCCGCCGGCGGCATCGTCGTGCGGGCCCCGGGCGGCGCGGTGCGGGCGCGCCGGGCCCTGCTGGCCACCAGCGCGTTCCCGCCGCTCGTGCGCTCGATCCGACGCTACATCGCTCCGGTGTACGACTACGTGCTGGTGACCGAGCCGCTCTCGCCCGCCCGGCGCGACGCGATCGGCTGGCGCCGCCGCCAGGGGATCGCCGACGGCGGCAACCAGTTCCACTACTACCGCCTCACGCGTGGCGACAGGATTCTCTGGGGCGGCTTCGACGCGGTCTACCGGTTTGGCGGGCCGGTGCGGGACGACCTCGACGAGCATGAGCCGACGTTCGCGCGGCTGGCCCAGAACTTCCTGACCACCTTTCCCCAGCTCGAGGGCATCCGCTTCACCCACCGCTGGGGCGGGGCGATCGACACCTGCAGCCGCTTCTCGGTCTTCTTCGGTACCGCCCATCGCGGCCGCGTCGCCTACGCGACCGGCTACACCGGCCTCGGCGTCGCCGCCACGCGGTTCGGCGCGCGGGTCGCGCTCGATCTCCTCGACGGGCGCAGCACGGAGGCCACCCGCAGCCGCTACGTCCGGCGCAAGCCGGTCCCGTTCCCGCCGGAACCGCTGCGCACGGCGGTGATCCAGCTCACGCGCAACCGCCTGGCGGCCGCCGACCGCCGCGATGGGCGGCGCGGGCTGTGGCTGGGCCTGCTCGATCGGCTCGGCCTCGGGTTCGACAGCTGAACGGCGCGAGGCTCGCCGTCACCCGCCGGGTGGGCCGATCGAGCCGCGCGCCTCTCGGTCGAAACCCCAGCCAACCGCGGCACTTCCCCGAAGCCCTCTGACGGACTCGAACCGTCGACCCCCTCCTTACCATGGAGGTGCTCTACCAGCTGAGCTAAGAGGGCGCGGGTCGGATTCTACCCCGGCCCGGGCGCGGCCGACCGGTCGGGTCTCGTACCATGGCGGCAGGGATGGCTGACGATGTCAAGGAAGCCGAGCGCGCCGTGGCGCGAGGGCGCCCCGACGAGGCGCTCGTCTACCTGTGGAACGCGGTCGAGCCGGCGCGCGTCGCCGGGGACTCGAGGTCGCTGCAGCGGATCGCGCGCGTCGCCCAGCGGATCGTGCAGGCCGGCGAGACGGGCGAGCAGCGGGAGGCCCAACGCCTCCTCGAGCTGCTCCGCCCGGCGGGCGCCGCTGCCGCGGCGGTCGCGGCGCCACCCCCGCCGCCCGAGACGGTCGCCACCGCGCCCGTGTATCGCGAGACTCCGAGCGAGGAGGTCGCGGTCGACCCCGAGGACATCGCCGTGGGCGACTGGGTGCCCGAGGAGGCGCAGCCCGCCGGGGCAGGCGAGGCTGAGGGCGCCCAGCCGCGCGCCGGGCTCGGGCGCTACGTCGTCCCGCTCGTCTTCGTGGTGATCGTCCTCGTCAACGTCGTCAACCGGCTGCTCGACCGCTGAGGCGTCGCCACCCGCGCCTCTCAGGCTCGACTCGAGCCTGAGGATAGGGCATCACCGGTGTAGCGAGTGGGGGAGGGAGGATTCGAACCTCCGAAGGCGGTGCCAACCGGTTTACAGCCGGTCCCCTTTGGCCACTCGGGAACTCCCCCGCGGG
>JAHDVS010000059.1 GCA_023382435.1 Thermoleophilia bacterium | reverse complement strand
CGACGCCGCCCAGGTGATCCCAGTGGCCGTGAGTGACGAGGATCGCGACGCAGCGGGCGCCGCGCCCGGCGAGCTCGAGCCGGATCTCCGCGGCGGACCCGCTCGGGTCGACGACGACCGCCTCCGCCGCCCCGGGTAGGCGCACGAGGTAGCAGTTCGTCTCGATCGGACCGAGCGGTAGCTGCGTGACGTCGAGGGCCATGGACGCGGAGTCTAGAGGGTCGCTCCGGGCCGGAGCGCCGGGTCTCAGCGACCGGCGTTGCGGCTCTGCCGGCGCTGCACGGAGCGGTAGATCATCGTGTCGACGAGGTAGCTGAAGGGGATGAAGATCGCGAGCAGGATGACGGCGTTCAGGATCTTCGCCCCCAGCGGCAGGTTGCCGCCGGTCACGAACAGCAGCACGAGCAGGATCGGCGCGAAGATGGCGCCGCGCTTGAGCACACGCCCCCAGGACGGCGGTTTGATCACCCGCCCGCGCCGGTCGACCACTTTCGGGGCGCCGTCAGCCCGTGCCCTGGAGTTGGGAGCCGCCCGCCGGGGCGACTCGACGACCTCCTCGCCCTCCTCCGTCTCGACGACGTACTCGTACTCGTGCCGCTGGAGCTTCTCCCGCCGGCGCCGCTGCTTCTTCGTGGCCATCCCGAGCGATTATGGCACTCCCGGGGCCGGCCGGCGGCCCGCAGGTCAATCGAGCGCGAGCCAGATCGAGAGGCCGACGACGAGCGCGACTGCCGCGAGCACGACGAGGGCCGCCGCGGTGTTGAACCGAAGCTGGCTCGTGCTCGGCGCCTCGACGTAGTCGAGCCGGCCGCGCCCGGGGCGGGGCTTCCTCGCGGGGAGCTTCGGGATCGACGGCGCCACAGCGTCGAGTATCGCAGGCACACCCCGGCCGGGGCGGCGCTAGGAGAGGCCGCGGACGCGCAGCGCGGCAGCGTGGGCCGGGAAGCCCTCGTGCTCGGCCAGCGCGAAGATCGCGGGCGCGAGCCGGGCGAGCGCCTCCGGAGTGGCGCTCCCGATCGAGGTCGTCTTCACGAAGGCGCGCGCGTTGACGCCGGACGAGACGCGAGCGAAGCCCCCGGTCGGGAGCGTGGCCGGGATCCCGAGCACGTAGTTCGCAGCCGAGAACGGGGTCGGGCCGAGCAGGATCTCCCCGGCGTGCTCGAGCTTCGACAGCAACGCCTCGGGGTCGGCGGTGTTGACCTGGAGGTGCTCGGGCGCGTACTCGCTCGCGAACGCGCATGCCTCCTCGAGGTCGCGCACGAGCAGCGCACCGCCGAAGCGGGAGATCGCAGAGGCGGCGTACTCCCTACGCCAGGCGGGCAGCTCCGCCAGCTGACGGTCGATCTCGACACCGACGGACGCGACGAGCCGCTCGGAGGGTGTCACGAGCAGCGCCGCCGAGTCGAGCCCGTGCTCGGCCTCGTTGAGCACGTCCGCGGCGACGAGCACCGGGTCGGCGGAGTCGTCGGCGATCACGAGGCTCTCGGACGGCCCGAACAGCATTGCGGTCGAACAGCCGTGGAGCTGCACCTGGATCTGCGCAGCCGTCACGGCCGGGCTGCCCGGGCCGACGACCTTGCTCACGCGCGGGAACGTCTCGGTGCCGAATGCGAGCGCCGCGATCCCGGCCGGGCCGTTCGCGCGGTACACGTTCTCGAGCCCGAGCTCGGCGGCGACGACGAGCACGGCCGGATCGACCTCGAGGCCACGCCCGGCCGCCGGCGGCACGACAACCGCGATCTCAGGGACGCCGGCGACGACGGCGGGCGTCCCGATCTGCATCAGCACGGACGGGAACGAGCCCTTGCCGCTCGGCACGAACAGCCCCGCGGAGTCGATCGGCCCGGTCTGCTCGCCGACTCTCAGGCCCGGTGCCAGCTCCGCCTCCCAGGACGCGTCGGCGAGCACGAGCTCGTTGAATGCGCGGATGTTCGCGAGCCCCGTGCGGATCGCGTCGACGACCGGTCCGGGCACCGCGGCCCGCGCGCCGGCGATCTCGCCCGCTCCGATGCGCAGCCGCTGCGGCGGGCACTCGACTCCGTCGAAGCGGCTGAGCGCGCGGCAGACGGCAGCGTCGCCGTGGCGACGCACGTCGGCGAGGATCGCGGCGACGGAGCGGTTCAGCTCCTCGTCGAAGATCTCGGCGGTCGCGCGCTCGAGCAGCAGGCGCCGCTCGGCCGGGTCGAGGCCGGCGAGCCGCCTGACGGCGAGCACCCCCATCAAGAGCCCTCGAGCAGGCGCAGCTCGAGCACGCGGCTCTCGTCGAGCTCGGGCAGAAGCAGGTGGTGCGCCGCCGCCGCGACGGCCGCGCCGGCGGGCATCAACCCGACGAGCTCGCTGCCGGCGAGCCCGACGCCGTGGGCGACAGCCTCCTCCGCGATCCGCTCGACGACCGCGTGCGGCGGGGTCTCCTGCCAGCGCTCGAGGTTCATGCTGACCTGTACGAGCCCCGCCCGCTCGAGCCGCAGGCCGAGTGCACGCACGCCGGGGAGGCCGCCGTCCCGCTCGCGGATCTGGCCGGCGATCCGCCGTGCCAGCCCGAGGTCGCGCGAGCGGAGGTTCACGTTGAACGCGACGAGAGGCTGACGCACGCCGACGAGGACGCCGCCGGCAGTCGGGTGGAGGCGGCGGGGGCCCCGGTCGGGGGAGACCTCGCCCGCGTCGATGCGCCGCTGCAGCTCCACGGGGCCGCCGCGTCGGAAGAAGGCGGGGCCGCGCCCGTCGGCCGTCAGGCCCCCGTAGAAGAAGACGGGCAGCTCGAGCTCGGCGGCAACGCGGTCTGCGAGCGCGAGCGCGGCCTCGCGTGCGAGCGGCTCGTCGCCGGGACGCAGCGGCACGACTGGGACGACGTCGGCGGCGCCGATTCGCGGATGCACGCCCTCGTGCGCGTTCAGGTCGATCGCGCGGGCGGCGGTGGCGATCCCGGCGAGCAGCGTCTCGACGAGCTCCTCGCCGCTTCCGACGAGCGTGAACACGGAGCGGTTGTGATCCTCGTCCGCGTGGACGTCGAGCAGCCGCGCGGGCGCGGCCAGCGCGGCCCGCAGCGCATCGACGGCGGCGGCATCCCTGGCGGCGGAGAAGTTCGGGACGGACTCGAGCGGCAGCACGGTCACGGTCGCCGACTATATTCGGCCGACCCGAGACGACGTTGCCCTCCCCCGCCCGCCACCGTTCGCTCGCCGCCCTGCAGCGCGACTGCCGGGTCTGCCGCGCGTGCGCGGAGGCGGGGTTCCCGATCGCCTCGGCGCCGGTTTTCGAGGGACGGGCGGGCCAGCGGGCGCTTCTGATCGGCCAGGCGCCGGGCGCGGTCGAGGGCGTCGAGGGCCGCCCGTGGCGCGGCCGCGCGGGTTGCACGCTCCGCCGCTGGCTCGACCTCGACGAGGACTCCTTCTCCCGCCGCTTCTACTGCACGTCGGTGACGCGCTGCTACCCGGGGAAGAGCCCGTCCGGGCGCGGCGACCGCCTGCCTTCCAGCCGCGAGGCGGAGCTCTGCCGTGCCTGGCTCGACGCGGAGCTGCGGCTGCTCCGCCCGAGGCTCGTCGTCACCGTGGGTGGGCTCGCGGCCCGGCGCCTGCTCGGCCTCGAGCGGCTGTCCGGCCACGTCGGCGAGCGCCTCTCGCTCGGGGCCGCGGTCGCGATCCCCCTCCCCCACCCGTCCGGTGCGAGCGCCTGGACGAACGATCCCGCGAACCGCGAGCGCCTCGAGCGGGCGACGGCGCTGATCCACGCGGAGCTCCACCGCCTCGGGGCCTGACCCGCCCCGCACGACCGGACCCGGGCAACCGCCGGACGCCGAGGTGGCGGTCAGGCGCGCGCCCGCCAGGCCCAGCGGCGGCGGGAGCGGCCCGGCTCGACGCTGCGGCCCGGGCGGGCCGGGACGGGCAGCCCGGCCACGATCGCGCCTGGCACGTCCTCCGTGACCCAGCGAGCGAGCTGCTCGTCGCCGATCGCTTCGGCCGCGGCGGAGAGCCCGACGCCGCGGCCGCCGGCCGAGTGGGCGTCGCTCGCGACGATGTGGGCGAGGCCGCGATCGAGCAGCTCGAACGCGGACGCCCGCGCACGCCGGCCCAGCCGTCCGTCGACGGACGCGGCAGTCACCTGCGCGAGCGCGCCGCCGAGCACGAGCGGGCGCAGCCGCTCGGGCTCGGCCTGGATCTCCGGGTTTCGCTCCGGGTGCGCCACCACCGGAACGAAGCCGCGAGCGGCGAGGTCCTGAACGACCCTGTCGAAGGCGAGCGGCCACTCCACGTACGGGGGCTCGACGAGCAGGTAGCGCGGGTTGCCGCCGAGACCGAGCCGCGCCAGCTCGGCCCCGTCCAGTCGCCCGACCCGGTCGAACGCGAGCTCGGCACCGGTCAGCAGCTCGAGCGGCAGGCACGCCTCCGCGAGCGCGGCGCGCACCTCGGCGACACGCGCCTCCATCACGGCGGCCTCGGTCGGCCAGTCGTCGCGGACGTGCGGGGTCGCTGCGATCGCCCGCGTACCGCTCGCGAGCGCGGCAGCCGCCATCTCGACCGACTCCTCGAGCGAGCCGGCGCCGTCGTCGACGCGGGGCAGGATATGGCAGTGGAGGTCGATCACGCCGGCCACGAATCGTACGGGCGCACGCGGGTGGCGCGACTCGGTGCGGGCTCGGGAGCCCCGGGGGCCGTCGCTAGACTCGTCACGTGGCCTCCGTCTCGTCCGCGGAGCCGTCGCGTCTGCGCACGCTCGGGCGCCTGATCGGCTTCCTGCGCCCGTATCGCCTCTCGCTGATTGCGTCGATCGTGCTCGCCGTCGGCTCCCAGGCCGCGGGGATGGCGATCCCGTGGCTTACCGGCGTCGTGATCGACGAGGCGATCCCCGACGAGGACGCCGGCCGCCTCATCCTGCTCGTCGCACTCGTCGCGGGGCTCGGCACGGCGAAGGCGGCCCTGATGGTCGGTCGGCGGTTCATCGCGGGCCGTCAGTCGCTCGGCGTCGAGTTCGACATCCGCGGCGCCCTGTACGGGCGCCTGCTGCGCCTCTCCTACCGGTTCTTCGACCGCCACCAGACCGGGCAGCTCATGTCCCGTGCCACGGTCGACCTCCAGAACGTCCGCTTCTTTCTCGGCTACGGGCTGATCTTCCTCACCCAGCACGTCCTCACGGTCGTCGGCGTGACCGCGCTCCTGTTCGTGATCGACTGGCTGCTCGCGCTGATCGCGCTCGCGATCACCCCGGTTCTGGTTGCGGTGGCGTGGCGCTACAGCCACGTTTCCCACCCCGTGCTGCGTGACGTGCAGCAGCGGCTCGCGGACATGACCACGGTGGCGGAGGAGTCGATCGTCGGCATCAACGTCGTCAAGGCGTTCGCGCAGGAGCGGCGCCAGGAGGCGCGCTTCCGCGAGCGGACCGAGGCGATCTTCCACCAGTCGCTGCGGGCAACCCGCCAGCAGGCCCTGTACATGCCGCTGCTCTCGTTCCTGCCGCTGCTCGCGCAGGCCGCGGTGCTGCTCGTCGGCGCCCGCCTCGTCATCGACGGGCGACTCACGCTCGGCTCGTTCGTCGCGTTCAACGTCTACCTGCTGATGCTCGTGTTCCCCCTGCGGATGCTCGGGATGTGGATCGGGCAGATCCAGCGCGCGGCGGCTTCGGGGGAGCGGATCTTCGAGATCCTGGACGAGCCCGAGGAGATCCGGGAGCGCCCCGGCGCGCAGCCGCTGCAGCCCGGCCGCGGCCGGGTCGTGTTCGAGGACGTGACGTTCGGCTACGACCCGGAGCGGCCGGTGCTGCGCGGCATCGACCTGGAGATCGAGGCCGGCAAGGTGGTCGCGCTGATCGGGCACACGGGCTCCGGCAAGACGACGCTGACCGCGCTCGTACCGCGGTTCTACGACCCGCAGGCGGGCCGCGTGCTCGTCGACGGGACCGACGTTCGGGAGCTCGCGCTGGCGTCGCTGCGCCGGGCGATCGGGGTCGTCTCCCAGGATCCGTTCCTGTTCTCGACGACCGTCGCGGAGAACATCGCGTTCGGGGTCGCGGGAGCGACGGACGCCGAGATCGAGCAGGCCGCCCGCCTCGCGCAGGCCCACGAGTTCGTGGCGGCGCTCCCGGAGGGCTACGAGACCGTGATCGGCGAGCGCGGGATCACGCTCTCCGGCGGTCAGCGCCAGCGGATCGCGATCGCGCGCGCGCTCGTGCTCGACCCCCGAATCCTCGTCCTCGACGACGCGACCGCCTCGGTGGACGCCACCACGGAGTCCCGGATCCGCCTCGCCCTACGCGAGGTGATGCGGGGCCGCACCACCCTGATCATCGCGCACCGTCTCTCCACGATCTCGCTCGCCGACGAGATCGTCGTGCTCGACCACGGCCGCGTCGCTGCCCGCGGAACCGCCGCCGAGCTGCGCGACACGAGCCCGCTCTACCGCGAGATCGAGGATCACGGCCTCGTCGCGGTCGGGCTCGCGCCCGAGGAGTTCGAGGTGTCCGCGTGAAAGTTCACCAGCCCGGCCAGTACGGCCGCCACGTGCGACCGAGCGTCGACGACTGGAGCTGGGGTCGAACAACGCGGCGGGTCGCGGTGCTCGTGCGCCTCGCCCGCCCCTACCGGCTGCGAGTCGTCGGCGGCGTCTCGGCGCTCTTGGCCGCCACCGCCGCGACGCTCGCGCCGCCGATCCTCGTCAAGATCGCGATCGACCGCGGCATCCGCGACAGCGACCTCGAGCTCGTCGCGTGGGTCGTGGCCGCTTTCCTCGTCGCGGGCGCGGTCGGCTGGGCTGCCGGGCTCGCCCAGACGTACCTGACGAGCTGGGTCGGGGAGCGCGTCCTCGCCGATCTGCGCGAGACGGTGTTTCGCCACCTGGGGCGGCTCTCGCTCGGCTACTTCGAGCGAAACCGCACGGGCGCGGTCATCTCCAGGCTGACGAACGACATCGAGGCGCTCGATCAGCTCGTCACCGAGGGCCTCACGAGTCTCGTGCAGAACACGCTCGTGCTCGTCGGCTCCGCCGCGATCCTGCTCGTCCTCGACTGGCGTCTCGCGCTGGCGACGCTCGCGGTGTTCCCGCTCATGACCGTCGCGACGGCGATCTTCCGGCGGCGCTCCACCCGGGCCTACCGCAGGGTGCGCGAGCGGCTCGCGGCGGTGACCGCGTCGCTCCAGGAGGACATCGCCGGCATGCGGGTCGTCCAGGCGTTCGCGCGGGAGGACCGCAGCGGGGAGCGTTTCCGGGACGTGAACGACCGCTACCGCGCCGCGAACTACGAGACGGTCGTCCTGAACGGGCTCTACTTCCCGTTCGTCGACTTCCTCGCCTCCACCGCGACCGCCGTCGTGCTCGGCTTCGGCGGCTACCTCGTGTTCGACGGGTCGCTCACGATCGGCGTCCTGTTCGCGTTCATCGGCTACCTCGCCAACTTCTTCGACCCCGTGCAGCAGCTCTCGCAGCTCTACAACACGTTTCTGGCCGCGGTGGCTGCACTCGACAAGATCATCGACGTGCTCGAGGAGGAGCCCGAGATCGACGACCGGGCGGAGGCGGCGGCGCTCCCGCGCGTCGAGGGCCGGGTTCGCTTCGAGCACGTCCGGTTCGGCTACGGGGACGGGCCGGAGGTGCTGCACGAGCTCGACCTCGACGTGCCGGCCGGAACGACGGTCGCGCTGGTCGGCCACACGGGCGCCGGCAAGTCGACGATCGCGAAGCTCCTCGCCCGCTTCTACGACCCGCGTGAGGGGCGAATCACGATCGACGGCCACGACCTACGGGACGTGACGCAGGAGAGCCTGCGCCGCCAGCTCGGGATCGTGCCGCAGGAGGGCTTCCTGTTCTCCGGAACGATCCGCGACAACATCGCGTTCGGGCGGCCGGACGCGTCCCGGGAGGACGTGGTCGCGGCAGCCACGGCGGTGGGCGCCCACGAGTTCGTGACGCGGCTCCCGGGCGGCTACGAGCACGAGGTCGGCGAGCGCGGCGGCCGCCTCTCGCTGGGCCAGCGCCAGCTCGTCGCGTTCGCGCGCGCGTTGCTCGCCGACCCGCGTCTCCTGGTTCTCGACGAGGCGACCTCGAGCGTCGACATCGCGACCGAGCGGCGAATCGAGGGGGCGCTGAGGCGGCTGCTCGCGAAGCGGACCGCGTTCGTGATCGCCCACCGCCTGTCCACGATCCGCCAGGCCGACCTGATCGTCGTGCTCGAGCACGGCCGGATCGTGGAGCAGGGCACGCACGAGGAGTTGCTCGCCCGCGGCGGGCGCTACCTCGCGCTCTACGGCGACTGGGCGACGGCGGTCGCGTAGGCGAAGCGGGCCGGGCCCGGGGCGGGAGCGGAAAGCTGCTGGCCGCTCGTCTAGGCTTCCGCCGGTGGACCCCGGGACCGTGATGCGCGACGCGTGGGCGCTCTACAGGGCGCACCTGCGCCACCTGGCGACGATCGGGTTCGTCTTCTATGCCGCGCTCGCCGCGCTCAGCATGGTTCTCGTGCTCCTGCTCGACGAGACCGGACTCTGGATCTCTATCTTCATCTCGTTCGCGGCCGTGTTCTGGCTCCAGGGCGCGCTCGTCGAGGCGGTGGCCGACGTCCGGGACGGGCGGCCGGACCTGTCGGTGCGCCAGACGTTCGCGCGGGTCGGCGGGCGCGTCAACACGCTCAGCGCCGCCGGAGTGCTCGCGAGCGTCGGCATCGGCATCGGGCTCGTCGTGTTCATCGTGCCGGGGCTCGTCCTGCTCACGATCTGGGCGTTGATCGTGCCCGCGATCATGCTGGAGGGCCGCGGGGTGCTCGCGGCGTTCGGGCGCAGCCGTCAGCTCGTGTCGGGCTACGGCTGGAGCGTGTTCACCGTGATCGCGGTCACGACGGTGGTCATGATCGCCGCCTCGCTCGTCGTCGGCCTCCTGCTGCGCCCGCTGCCGTACTGGCTGGAGGGGCTCGCCACGAACCTCGTCTCGAACACGTTCTTCGCGCCGTACGTCGCGGTCGCCTGGACGCTCGCGTACTACCGCCTGCGCGACCTCGAGCGGATACCGTGACCGACGTGGATCCAGAGGAGATCCCGGCCGACCCCGAGGAGGTCGAGCGCGAGGCCAGCCTGACGCCGGGCGAGGCGATCGCGAGGATGCGGATCAACCTGCCCGCGCGGGCGAACCGGTCGCTTCGGGAGCTCGTGGCGCGCGTGAACGCGGACCCGCAGGTGCGCGCCTGGTGGCACGTCGCGAGCGTCAACGCGATCAAGCGCCTCGAGATCAACGACCACTCGTGGGTGCACATCCAGATCGTCGCGAACATCGCCCTGAAGCTGCTGCGTCAGCTCGTGCGGCGCGGGGTCGAGCCGGCGATGGTCGCCGACTACGGGATGACCGCCGAGGACGCCGAGGTCGTGGTCGTGCTCGGCGCGCTCTTCCACGACGCGGGCCTGGCCGTGCACCGCGACCGGCACGAAGATTGGAGCCTGTTTCTGGCGGAGCCGAAGCTGCGCGAGCTGCTGCGCGGGCTCTACGAGGAGCCAGAGCTGACGGTCGTCGTCTCGGAGGCTCTCCAGACGATCACGGCGCACCGGGAGGGCGGCCGTCCCCTGACGCTCGAGGCGGGCATCGTCCGCGTCGCTGACGCGCTCGACATGGCCAAGGGCCGCTCGCGGATCCCGTTCGAGCGCGGCCGCGTCTCGATCCACTCGCTCTCGGCCGCCGCCATCGACTCGGTCCGCATCCGGGACGGGGCGGAGCGCCCGGTGCTGGTCGAGATCGCGATGAACAACTCGTCGGGCCTGTTCCAGATCGACGAGGTGCTGAAGGCGAAGCTCCGCGGGTCGGGCCTCGAGCCGTACGTGGAAGTTGTCGCCCGGATCGACACGGAGGCCGAGAAGCGCCTCGTGCCCGTCTACCGGCTCGACGCGTAGCGCCGGCCTGAGTGATCTTCGTCAGGCGGGGCTCGGCTAGACTGGGGGCGCCGTTGCGGGGTCGTCTAACGGTAGGACGCCTGACTCTGGATCAGGTAGTCAAGGTTCG
>JAHDVS010000058.1 GCA_023382435.1 Thermoleophilia bacterium | reverse complement strand
GACGGCCCCCGCCCCTCCAGGGGGGGGGGGGCCCCCCGGCAACGCCGGGCGCCCCCCAACGTAGTGCTGTTTTCGGCCGCGCAACGCCCGAAAACAACTCCCCGGACTGGACTCGAACCAGTAACCCTCCGGTTAACAGCCGGATGCTCTGCCAATTGAGCTACCGGGGACGGCAGCGGCAATTCTAGCGCGCTACGCCAGTTCGGTCACAGCGGCGCGGATCCGCTCGAGCGCCGTCTGCAGCTCCCTCGTGCGCTCCGGCTCCGCGGTCGCGAGCTCGCGGCGAAGGCGGCGCTCGCGCAGACGCAGGAGGATCTGCTTCGTCGTCTCCTCGTCGATCCCCTCGGCGGCCGCGCGCGCGTCGAGCTCGGCGAGCAGCGCGATCACGTCAGCGTCGGCGAGGCTGCCCGAGACGAGGTGCTCGCGCAAACGCCGGTGCAGCTCCAGATCGAAGTGCTCGGCGCCGAGCCCTTCGAGCAGGCGCACGAGCTCCGGGTGGACCGCGCAGCCCGCCAGCGCGTCGCGCTCCCACCGCTCGCCCGCCTCGAGCACCTTGCGGGAGACGACGCCGGTCGACCGCGACGCGCGCGGCGCCAGCGCCGCCTGGAGATCGCGCGGCAGGTCGAGCTGATCGGCGGCCAGCTTCACCGCGTCGAGCCACTCGGTGTTGCCGTCGAAGCCGCCGACGACCTCACGGAGACGCTGGAAGGCGGCCTCACGGGTGGGCGCCCGCTCGATCTCGAGCCGTACCCGATGGCGCGGGTAGCTCTCGGCCGCCTCGAGCCGGTCGGCGAAGCCCCCGGCCGCCTCCGCCGGATCCGTCCCGGACGGGAGCATGACCACGCGCACCTCCGCAAACTCCCGGTAGGCGAGATCCATGCCGCGCAGCGTCGCCTCCTGGCCCGCCTGGTCGGCATCGAAGCAGAGGTAGAGGCGCGACGCGAGACGTCGCAACTCGCGGACCTGGCGTTCGGTCAGCGCCGTCCCCATGGCCGCGACCGCGGTCTCCAGACCGGCCTGGTGGAGCGCCAGCACGTCCGTGTAGCCCTCGACGACGACCGCTCGCTCCTCCTTCGCGATCGCCGCCCGCGCCCGATCGAGCCCGTACACGAGCGTGCTCTTGCGAAACAGCTCGCTCTCGGGCGAGTTCACGTACTTCGCCCGGATCGGATCCGACTCCGACAGGCGCCTCGCGCCGAACGCGACGACACGGCCGCGGGCGTCGGCGAGCGGAAAGATCAGGCGGCCCGCGAAGTAGTCGCCGCCGCGGCGGTTGACGAGGCCGGCCGCGGTCAGCTCCTCGCGCGTGTAGCCCTTCTCCCTGGCCTTGCGCGGCAGCAGATCGCCTCCCGGCGACAGCCCGAGGCGGAACGCGCGGCAAACCTCCTCGCCGAGCCCGCGGGACGCGAGGTAGGCGCGGGCGCTCTCCCCGGCCCCCGTATCCCACAGGTGGCGCTCGTAGAAGACCGCGGCCGCCTCGAGCACGGCGAAGAGCCGCTCGCGGCGGCGGCGCTGCGTCTCGTCCGGCCCGCCCTCCTCGTACTCGAGCCGCACGCGGTAGCGGTCGGCAAGCCACTCGACCGCCTGAAC
Organism: Thermoleophilia bacterium; assembly: GCA_023382435.1. Taxonomy (GTDB): domain Bacteria; phylum Actinomycetota; class Thermoleophilia; order Gaiellales; family Gaiellaceae; genus JAHDVS01. The sequence goes on along the minus strand of JAHDVS010000058.1, from coordinate 9,248 downwards.
GAAGTCGAGCCCCTCCGTCTCGCGCACGAACGTGATCAGGTCACCGCCGCGGCCGCAGCCGAAGCAGTGGTAGAGCTTGCGGTCCGCGTTCACGGAGAAGCTCGGGGTGCGCTCGTCGTGGAACGGGCAGCGGCCGACCCAGCGGGAGCCAACCCGGCGAAGCTGCGTCTTCGCACCGACCAGCTCGACCGTGTCGGCGGCCGCGAGAGCCTCCTCGATCGACGCCTGCTTGATCCGGGCCATCGCTGCGGCTACCGGCCCGGCCCCGGCAGGAACGCGAGCGCGAAGCGGTCGGTCATGCCGGCCACGTGGTCGGTCACCCTCTGGACGAGATCGCCGGGGCGCCCATCGGGAAGCTCCTCCGGATGCGCGAGCAGATGGTCGAAGATCCCCTCCACGACGGCCGTTGCACGCTCGCGCTCGCGCGCGGCGACCGGGCCGAGGTAGACACGCTCGAACATGAACGCGCGCAGCCCCAGCATCGCCCGGCCGATCCCGGGGCTCTGCACGATCTCATCGCACCCGTCTGAGCTCTCGACCAGGTCGTGCACGAGCGTGTCGATGCGCTTCGAGCCGGTCGGACCGAGCAGCGCGAGCTCCTCCGCCGGCAAGTCGTCCGCGGTCAGGACACCCGCCCGGATTGCATCGTCGATGTCGTGATTGATGTAGGCGACCCGATCGACGATCCGGACGATCTTGCCCTCGAGCGTCCCCGGCTCTCCCGGGCCGGTGTGGTTGAGGATCCCGTCGCGCACCTCCGCGGTCAGATTGAGCCCGCGGCCGTCACGCTCGAGCGCCTCGACGACACGCAGCGAGTGCTCGTTGTGGCGGAAGCCCCTGCCGGCCCTGGCCCGGAGCACCCGGTCGAGCGCCTCCTCCCCGGTGTGGCCGAACGGCGGATGGCCGAGATCGTGGCCGAGCGCGATCGCCTCCGCCAGGTCCTCGTTGAGACGGAGCGCGCGCGCCACCACCCGGGAGATCCCGGCCGCCTCGAGCGTATGCGTGAGCCGCGTGCGGAAGTGGTCGCCGCGCGGAGGCATGAACACCTGCGTCTTGTGCTTCAGCCGGCGGAACGCCTTGCAGTGCACGATCCGGTCGCGGTCGCGCTGAAACGGAGTTCGCAGCCGGCACTCCTCCTCGGCGAGCGCGCGGCCGAGCGTCCCGTACGAGCGCACGGCGAGCGGTGACAGGAGCTCAACCTCCTGCGCCCGGATCCGGGCTTCGAACCGCTCGGCGACCGCTCCGGCGATTTCGGGCATGCCCCGAGGTTAGATGATGATCGGAACCGTGCCGCCGTCCGCGCTCCAGGCGGCGCCGGTCACGTAACTCGCCCGTTCGGAGCACAGGAAAGCGACCACCGCGGCGATCTCATCGGGCCGCGCCATCCGCCCGATCGGCCGCCCCTTCCCCGACTCCTCGAGCACCTGCTCCCGGCTCCTGCCGGTGCGCGCGGCCGCCTGGTCGGCCAGCCCGCCGGGGCCGAGCCAGGCCGGCGAGAGCGTCGGGCCCGGGCACACGGCGTTGCAGAGGATGCCCTCCTTCGCGTACAGATCGGCGACGAGCCGCGACAGCGAGAGCACGGCGGCCTTCGTGACCGAATAGTGGGGCATCCCGGTGGACGGGCGCTTGCCCGCGGTCGAGGCGACGTTGACGATGCGTCCGGCGCGGCGCTCGCGCATCCCCGGCAGCACCGCCTGGATCGCGCGCACGTAGCTCATCACGTTCAGGTCGAACATGAGCTGCCAGTCGGTGTCCGTGAGCGCCTGGAAGTCGGTCTGGACGGCATAGCCGACGTTGTTGACGAGGCAGTCGACCGGTCCGAGCTCGCGCTCGGCCTCGGCGACGAGCTCACCCGGGGCGTCAGGCTGAGTGAGGTCACAGGCAACGCCGAGCGCGGCGCCGGTCTCGTTGCGGGCCGCGTCGACGCGGCCGGGGTCGCGGCCGCAGACGACGACGCGGGCACCGTCCTCTGCGAGCAGCCGCGCGGTCTCGAGTCCGATTCCCGCGGTCGAGCCGGTGACGACGCAGACACGGTCGGTGAGGCCCAGGTCCATGATCGACGCCTACCATAGTCGGCGTGACCACGATCCTGCTCGCGAGACACGGCGAGAGCGACTGGAACCGTGAGCACCGCTGGCAGGGACACACCGACCGGCCACTGACCGGGCTCGGTAGGCGGCAGGCAGCGGCGCTCGCCGAGCGGCTCGCCGACGTGCCGCTCGATGCCGTCTACGCGAGCGACCTCGCGCGGGCCCGCGACACCGCGCTCGCGGTGGCGGAGCGGAAGGGGCTCCGGGTTGTCGCCCGGCCCGACCTGCGGGAGGTGGACGTCGGCAACTGGTCGGGCAAGACGCGCGCGGACGTCGAGCGGAGCGACCCCGAGGGGATCGCGCGCTGGCTCGAGGGCGCCACCGGCTGGCTGGGAGGTGAGACGTACGAGGAGATGGCGGCGCGAGCGGTGGCCGCGGTGCGTGAGATCGCGGCAGCCCACGCGGGCGGCCGTGTCCTCGTGGTCTCCCACGGCGGCTGCATGCGAGCGATCCACGCGCGCGCGCTCGGCCTGGAGCTCCACGCCTACCGCCGCAGCGCGCCCGTCGAGCCGAACGCCCGCCTGTCGGCGGTCGCGGTCGAGAACGGCAGCTTCCGCCGCCTGCACCTGGCCGACGACGATGTCGGCGTGCGTCTGAGGGCAGCCGGCGACTGAGAGCGCTCGAGACACCGGGCGCCGCGTACGGCGCCCGGTGTCTCGAGGATGGAGAGCGCTCCGGGGGCTACGCGCCCTCGCCGGGGCCGGGGCCCATCGAGCCGTGGCCCGGGCCGCGCGGGCCGGGGAAGTCGCGCTCGACCAGGTCGGGCAGCCGGTTCTCGAGCCGCTCGAGCATCTCGTCGGCCCGCTCATCGGTGAGACGCCCGTCCTCGACGGCCTGGCCGAGGTGCGTCTTCGCGTCCTCGATCAGGGCCTGGACGAGCCCGTCCGTGGTCTTGCCGTTCGCCTCAGCGACCTCGGCGAGCGACTTGCCGTCCTTCAGCTCCTCGAGGATCTCGGCGGGCGTCAGCCCGAGGTACTCTGCCGTGCCCTCGACCAGCGGAGCGTTGTGCCCCTTGCCGGGCCCGTGGCCCGGTCCAATGCGCAGATCGCCGGCCTCGATCCGCTCGCGGGCCCGGTCGGCCTGCTCCTGCGTGATCCGCCCGTCCGCGACCGCCTGGTCGAGCCGCTCGAGCGCCTCGGCGGCTACCGCCGCTTCGAGCTCGGCCGGGTCGACGCCGACCCGCTCCGCGACGTCGGCGAGGAACGTCTCGGGCGAGTCCGCACCTGAGGTAGCCGGGCTCGCGTCGCCCTGGGTCGCCGCGAACGCGGCCCCGGCACCAACCGAGACGGTGAGCGCCGCAAGCGTCCCGGCGACCACCCGTTTCGATTTCCAGCTCATGATCTCTCCTTTCGGTCTCTCCGTGTACGCCTTCCATCTGAGCAGCGGACCCTGAGAGGGACCTGAGAGCCGGGTAAGACTTGGATTCAGGTTGGTGCGCGAGCACCCGTATACTCCCGGCGGCGGCGCGGGTTGGGGCCCCGCGCGAAACGCCGCCGGGAGGAGCGGAAGGAGGAGGGATACCGTGGACGGTCGTACCCGCTGGCTCGCGCTCGTGGTGCTCTGCCTCGGCTCGCTGATGATCGTGCTCGACACGACGATCGTGAACGTGGCGCTGCCGTCGATCAGGGAGGATCTCGGCTTCTCGGAGACGTCGCTCGCCTGGGTGGTGAACGCCTACCTGCTCACGTTCGGCGGCTTCCTCCTGCTCGGCGGGCGGCTCGGTGACCTCTACGGCCGCCGGCGGCTGTTCCTGGGCGGGCTCTCGCTGTTCACGCTCGCCTCGCTCGCCTGCGGGCTGGCCACGACGCAGGCCTTCCTCGTCTCCGCGCGCGCGATCCAGGGGCTCGGGGGCGCGGTCGTCTCGGCGGTCTCGCTCTCGCTGATCATGGCCCTCTTCACCGAGCCGGCCGAGCGGGCGAAGGCGATGGGCGTGTTCGGCTTCGTTGCCGCCGGCGGCGGGTCGGTCGGCGTGCTGCTCGGCGGCGTCCTGACCGACCGGCTCGACTGGCACTGGATCTTCCTCGTCAACCTCCCGGTCGGCGCCCTGGTCTTCGCCCTCTCCCTCGCGCTACTGCCGGCGACCCGCGACCGCAGCGCCGACGGGCGGCTCGACATCGCCGGCGCAGCCACCGTCACCGGGTCGCTGATGCTGGCGGTGTACGCGATCGTGAACGGCAGCCAGGCCGGCTGGACGTCCGGCGAGACGCTCGGCCTGCTCGTAGGGGCTGCGGTCCTGCTCGGGCTCTTCCTCCTACTCGAAGCCCGCGTCGCATCTCCGCTCGTGCCGCTTGCCCTCTTCCGGCTGCGCAACGTCGCGACCGCGAATGCCATCGGCGTCCTGTGGGCGGCCGCCATGTTCGCCTGGTTCTTCCTCTCGGCGCTCTACCTGCAGCGCGTGCTCGGGTACAGCCCACTCGAGGTCGGTCTCGCGTTCTTGCCGACGAGCCTGATCATGGGCGCGTTCTCGCTCGGCCTCTCCGCCAAGCTCGTCATGCGCTTCGGAATCAGACGCCCGCTCGCGACGGGCCTGTCTCTCGGCGCCCTCGGGCTCCTCTTGTTCGTGCGGGCGCCGATCGACGGGAGTTTCGCCCCCGACGTGCTCCCGAGCATGATCCTGCTCGGCTGCGGCGCGGGCATGGCGTTCAACCCCCTGCTGCTCGCGGCCATGAGCGATGTCGCTCCGAAGGACGCGGGACTGGCGTCCGGCGTCGTCAACACGGCGTTCATGATGGGAGGCGCTCTCGGCCTCGCGATTCTCGCCAGCCTCGCCGACCAGCGCACGAACAGCCTTCTCGCGGGCGGAGACGGACCGCTCGCGGCGCTCGTCGGCGGCTACCACGTCGCGTTCTTCGCCGGGGCGGTCTTCGCTGGCACCGCGGCGGCGGCCGGGGCGCTGCTCCTGCGTGCCGGCCCGTCGCCGGCTCACGCGGATTCCGCGATCGCCGAGCCCGCGTTCGCGGAGGCCGACGCCGGCAGCTGAGCGCCGCCCGCCAGCTAGGGAAGAACGCCGAGCCGAAGCCGGAAGCGCGCGCCGCCGCCTTCGGCGTTCTCGGCGCTGATCTCGCCGCCGTGCGATTCGGCGACCTGCTTGACGATCGCGAGGCCCAGGCCCGAGCCGGGCATGCTCCGGGCGGCGCGCGAGCGGTAGAAGCGATCGAACACGTGCGGGAGATCCTCGGGCTCGATCCCCGGGCCGTGGTCTCGCACCGTCAGCTCGCCGTCGCTGACGGCGACCTCCACGATCCCGCCCGGCGAGCTCCACTTGGCCGCGTTGTCGAGCAGGTTCGCGGCGGCCCGTTCGAGCCGATCGGGCACCCCCTCGACGACCGTCGGCTCGAGCGCGGCCACGATCTCGATCCCCGGCGCGTGCGCGCGGGCCCGCTCCACCGCCCGCTCCACCAGCAGGTCGAGGCGGACATCCTCCACCGCTGTTGCCGGCTCGGCGCCGCGGGCCAGGTCGACCAGGTCGGCGACGAGCTCCGTTAGCTCCTCGAGCTGGGCGACGACGTCCGCGAGCAGGCGGCTGCGGTCGCCCTCCTCGAGCTCGTGAGCGCGGGCGAGCACCTCGACGTTCGTGCGCAGGCTCGTCAGTGGCGTGCGCAGCTCGTGGGAGGCGTCCGCGACGAGCTGGCGCTGGGAGGCGAGCGACGCGTCCAGTGCGGCGAGCATGTCGTTGAAGCGCCGGGCGAGGCGCGCGAGCTCGTCGTCGCCGTCGGCCTCGATCCGCCCGGTCAGGTCGGCTGTCTCCGTCACGTGCTCGACCGCCTCGGTGAGTCGCGTCACGGGCCGCAGCGCGGTCCGTGAGACGAGCCAGCCGAGCGCTCCGGCGAGACCGACGCCGCCGAGCGCGACGCCGAGCAGGATGAAGCCGACGCGCCTGAGCGTGTTGTCGACCTCGGTCAGCGGTCGGGCCACCTGAACCGCGAGCCGGCCCGGCAGCGGGTCGGTGAGGACGCGCAGGTGCGTGCCGTCGACGTCGAGATCGGCCAGCAGGGGCGCGCGCTCCCCTGCCGCGACCGCACGCGCCTCGGCGCTCACCGGCAGCACGGTATCGACCGCGGAGGCACGCACCACGTTCCCGTCCGAGTCGATCACCTGCACGAACGTGCCGATGTCCTCGAGCGGCGGCAGCCGGAGCCGTGGCACGAGGAGAGCCCCGGGCGCGCGGGCGCGGCGGAGCAGCGACTCGTCGATCTGGCCACGAAGCTCGTGGCGGACGACGAGGAACGCGAGCCCCGAGGCGAGCAGCGCCGCGATTGCCACGGCAGCCGTGGCGGCGAGCAGCAGGCGGCCGCGCAGGCTCACGGCCGGCGCAGGGCGTAGCCGACGCCGCGGACGGTCTGGATCAGGCGCGGCTCGCCCCCCGCCTCGGTCTTGCGCCGCAGATAGCCGACGTAGACTTCGAGCGAGTTCGAGGTCGGCCCGAAGTCGTAGCCCCAGACGCGCTCGAAGATCAGGGAGCGCGTCAGCACCTGGCCGGGGTTGCGCATGAACAGCTCGAGCAGCTCGAACTCGGTGCGGGTCAGCTCGATCTGCCGAGCGCCGCGGCGAGCCTCGCGCGCTCCCGGATCGAGGACGAGGTCGCCGAACCGAAGCGGCGGCTCGCGCTCCCCGGCACCGCTGCGGCGCAACAGCGCGCGCACCCGGGCGAGCAACTCGTCGAGCGCGAACGGCTTCGGCAGATAGTCATCGGCTCCGGCGTCGAGGCCGGCGACCCGGTCGGACACGTCGACGCGCGCGGTCAGCATCAACACCGGGGTGCGATCACCGCTCGCGCGCAGCCGGCGGCAGGCCTCGAGGCCGCTGAGCCCGGGCATCAGCACGTCGAGCACGACCGCGTCGGCGGGCCGCTCCGCGAGCGCGGCCAACGCCTCGCTCCCGTCCGCCGCAAGCTCGACCTCGTAGCCCTCCAGGCGAAGCGCGCGCGCGAGCGCGTCGCGCACGGCGGGCTCGTCGTCCACGATCAGGAGTCGCATCGCACACAGTCTGATCGCCGTGGCTGAGAATTGCCTGAACGGCGTAGACTGACCGCTCGTGGAGGACTACACGAACAAGTACAGGGGCGAGCAGGTGGAGATCGCCCTGTTCGGCGGCGAGTACCAGGAGGGCGTACTCACCGCGTACTGCGTCGTCGAGGACGTGGTGCACGTGGAGCTGAACGGCCACATCCTGATCCCGCTGCAGAACGTCGCCTCCCTCCACTGCTCGAGCCGCTGTGATGCGCCGGAGCCGGACTGGCCGCCGCGCGGGCTCGCCGAGGGCGAGTAGCCGCGCGCGGTGCGACCCCGGCGCCTGCTCGCGGCCCGGAACATCCTCAAGGCGCTGCTCCTGCTCGGCGGCATCGCCGCCGGGCTGGCCGCGCTCGGCTGGTGGATCGGCGGCCTGCGGCTCGCGAGCGTGTTCCTGGTCGTCGCGCTCCTGATCGTGGGCACACTCCACTGGTACGGGCCGCGGCTCCTGCTCGCGTCGCTCGGCGCCCGCGAGCTGACGCTGGGCGAGGCGGCACCGCTGTACGGGACGGCCGAGCGGCTCGCCGCCGCCGCAAAGGTCGCCCGCCCGAAGCTGTACGTACTGCCGGATGGGCATCCGCGCGCGCTCGCGGTCGGCCGGGGGGCGAGCGATGTCTCGCTCGCTCTCAGTCGCGGGCTCGCGGCCGTGACCACGCCCGCGGAGCTCGAGGGCGTGCTAGCCCACGAGCTCGCCCACGCCCGCCACCGCGACGTGACCGTGCAGACCCCCACCGTCGTGCTCGCGATGTGGCTCGTCGAGACCAGCCGGATCGGGGGCTTCCTCGAGCGCACGCTCCTGTTCGTGCTCGCGCCGGTCGCGGCCAGCCTTGTTCACGTGCTGCTCTCGCCGAAGCGGGAGCTCGCGGCCGACGCCGCGGCCGCGGAGCTGTGCGGGACGCCGCACGGGCTCGCGGACGCGCTCGTGCGGCTCGAGCAGGCCGGCGAGCTGGTCGAGTTCCGCGCAAGCCCGGCAACCGAGCCGCTCTACACGCTCAACCCGTTCGGCAGCGAGCGGCTCGCGGCCATGTTCGCGACGCACCCCCCAACCGGCGAGCGGGTGCGCCGGCTGCGCACCCTCGACCCGGGCTGGCGCGAGCGCGAACGGGATCAGCCCGATCCCGTTTGACCAACCGGGCGGTCGGTGATGCTGGGGCCGCAGTCAGGCGACGCGGGGCTCCGCGTAGAAGACAGCCCGCTAGCTCGGAGCGGCTCCGCTCGCCCGAAGGCTGGAAAGAGATGTAGGGGCGGGTCCGTGACCCGCCCCTACAGGATAATTCCGGCGGCGTCCTACTCTCCCGGGAGGTTGCCCTCCGAGTACCATCGGCGCTAGCGGGCTTAACTTCTCTGTTCGGAATGGGAAGAGGTGTTTCCCCGCTGCTAAGACCACCGGAAACTTGTCAATGCGCACGCCGCCGCTGGCGGTCCCGCGCACCCTCAAAACTCCATAGCGACATTGCGGTATTCAGATCAAGACCTCGGACGATTAGTACGGGTCCGCTGAACACGTTGCCGTGCTTACACGTCCCGCCTATCTACGTGGTGGTCTCCCACGGTCCTTACTCCCTCGAGGGGATGGGAGGCCTCATCTCGAGGTGGGCTTCCCGCTTAGATGCTTTCAGCGGTTATCCCGTCCAGACGTGGCTAACCAGCAGCGCCGTTGGCACGACGACTGATACACCAGAGGTCTGTTCGTCCCGGTCCTCTCGTACTAGGGACGACTCCCCTCAAGCCTCCAGCGCCCGTGGCGGATAGGGACCGAACTGTCTCACGACGTTCTGAACCCAGCTCGCGTGCCGCTTTAATGGGCGAACAGCCCAACCCTTGGGACCTACTCCAGCCCCAGGATGCGACGAGCCGACATCGAGGTGCCAAACCCTCTCGTCGATGTGGACTCTTGGAGAGGATGAGCCTGTTATCCCCGGAGTACCTTTTATCCGTTGAGCGACGGCGATTCCACTCTCCACCGCCGGATCACTAAGACCTGCTTTCGCACCTGCTCGACCTGTCAGTCTCGCAGTCAAGCTCCCTTCTGCCTTTGCGCTCTTCGTACGATTTCCAACCGTACTGAGGGAACCTTTGCGCGCCTCCGTTACATTTTGGGAGGCGACCGCCCCAGTCAAACTGCCCACCTCACGCTGTTCCCGACCCG
>JAHDVS010000057.1 GCA_023382435.1 Thermoleophilia bacterium | reverse complement strand
GATGTGCTCGTTGCCGGTGTCGTGGCGCGCGTGTCGTCGCGCGGGACGGTCACGCCGCCGGCCGGCTGGACGATCGTTCGCACCGACACGAATGTCTCGCCCTACGCGTCTCTCACCCAGGCTCTGTACGTTCGGGTAGTCGGCGCGAATGAGCCCTCTTCGTACAGATTCGAGGTCTCGGCGTCGGTCGGTGTTGCGGGGGCGGTTCTCGCGTACTCGGGCGTGGATACCGCTGCCCCCGTGATTGCGAGCTCCGGCCTCTTCGCGGCGCAGACGAAGACGATCACGGCCCCGTCGGTGGCCGCGAGCGCGGGTGCGGTGATCGCGGGCTTCTTCGGGACGAACGAGGGCGGCGGCGTCGCGCCGCCCTCGGGGATGAGCGAGGTCGTGGACACCGCGGGGGGCGGGTCGTCGATCGCCTCGCTCGAGGTGGCGTCTGGGACCCAGTCCGTCGGCGGCTCTTCGGGATCGCGAGCTGCGCGTATCCCCTCTCGCGTCTCGAGCGCGATCGGTCAGCTCATCGCATTGAAGCCGGCCGGCACGGTCGCGCCGCCTCCCTCTCCTCCTCCTTCTCCTCCACCGGTGGTGCCCGCTGGCACCTACTTCGTCTCGCCCGCCGGCTCTGACTCCGCCGCGGGAACAGCCGACAGGCCGTTTCGCACCATCGGACACGCGCTTCGCCTCGCGAAGGCCGGGGACACGGTGCTCGTCCGAGCTGGTACGTACACGGAGTGGGCGAGCTTCGAAGGGGCGGGCAGCGCGGGAGCGCCGGTCGTTCTCGGGAACTATCCCGGCGAGCGCCCGTCGATCACCGGACGGCTTCGGATCACCGGGTCGTATTTCCGGGTCTCGGGGTTCGCCTTCCTTGGACAGACGTCGGCGAACCGAAGCGGGACGATGATCTACGTGACCGGAGGGCGTCATATCGAGATCACCGGCAACGAGATCGCGAAGGCATGGACGCACGGCATCTATCTCGACGCCGGCGCGACGGACATCACCATCACTCGGAACTGGATCCACGACAACGGGACGCATGCCGTCTACGACCACGGGATCTACTGGGAGACAGCCCGATCCGGCGTGATCGCGAACAACCTGGTCACCGGCAACCGGGCCAACGGAATGCAGCTCTACCCGAACGCAGATGACGTCGTGGTGACTCATAACACGGTCGTCGGCAACGGGCGTTTCGGAATCGTGGTCGGCGGCGAGTCGACGACATCCGACGGCAACATGATCGTGAACAACGTCGTTGCGTTCAACGCCGACTACGGCATCCGCACGTACTGGGGAGGCCCCGTGGGGTCAGGCAACGTCGCGCAGGCCAATCTCGTCTACGGGAACCCCAAGGGCAATACGTTCGGTAGCGGCATGACGTTCCTCAACACGATCGTCGCCGACCCTAAGCTCGTCGCCCGCTCGAGTGGCGACTACCACCTCGGCTCCGCCAGCCCCGCGATCGACCGGGCGCTCGCCGCCTACGCGCAGCCCGTGGACTACGAGGGAAGGAGCCGGCCGCAAGGGGCGGCGGCGGATCTCGGCGCGTTCGAGCGCTGAGGCTGCCGGCATCCACTATCCGCCCCTCGTCACGCATGGTTTCCAGGAAAGGGCTCATTGCGGCGGCCGTGCTCTTGGTCGCTGCGTTCGTTGTCGTCGCGACTGGCGGCTCGAACGGCGCGCTCGCCCGAATGGCGGCGCCAGCGGTCGATACGCGCTACGTCTCGCCGACAGGGTCGGATCGTAACCCTGGCACGCTCGAACGACCCTGGCAAACGCTCGGGCGCGGTGTGCGCGGCCTGCGCCCCGGGCAGCGTCTGCTGGTCAGGGCCGGTACCTACGCGGAGTGGGTCGTCGTGGCTCGGAGCGGTGCTCCTGGCCACAGGATCGTGATTGAGGCCTATCCGGGTGAGCGGCCCGTCATAACCGGGAGGTTGAAGATCGAAGGCGACCACGTGCGGGTCTCCGGGATCCGCTTCGAGGGGGGAACGCCGTCGAACCGGCGAGGGGTGCTGATCTACGTTGCCGGGGGCGACGATGTCGTGGTGTCCCGCTGCGAGATCACGGGCGCTGCGCTGTCCGGCATCTACCTGGAAGGGGCCGACGGCGCCCGCATCGTGCACAACCGGATCCACCACAACGGCACGCACGACAACCTCGACCACGGAATCTACTGGTCGTCCGGGGAGGGCGGTCTCGTGGCCGGGAACGTCGTGTCCGACAACCACGCCAAGGGCATCCAGCTCTACCCCGACGCTGACGGGATCGTCGTGAGCCAGAACACCGTTGTCGGCAACGGCCGCATCGGGATCGTGGTCGGCGGGGAGGGGACGACCTCCGATCGTAATGTGATCGTGAACAACGTCGTTGTGTTCAACGGCTGGGAGGGCATCCGCGGCTACTGGGGAGGCCACGTCGGCGTCGGCAACCTGGTGTTCAACAACCTCGTGTTCGGCAACGGGCGCGGGAGCGGGCGCGTCGACGTGGCAACCCGTGGGCTCGAAGTGCGGGGGAACCTGTCGGCTGACCCGCTCCTTGCCGGACTCGACGCGGGCGACTTCCGCCTTTCGGCCGGCAGCCCGGCTGTGGACCGTGCAGTCCGTCGCTTCTCGCTGCGCACCGACCTGGAAGGGCGCCCGCGACTAGTCGACAGGGCGCCGGATCTCGGTGCCTACGAGCGCTGAGGGCATTCCTCAACCAGTGCGGCGTACAAGCCGATAGCGATCTCGTGAATAGGCGAAGCCGCCGATCTCCGGCCCGGGGCGTCAGGCGCCTCGGCGTCTACGTCAACGTCGTCTACCGGGTCGCGAGCGACGCCGACGGCGTCACCGTCTCCACCGACCGAGCGTTCCTGCTCTTCGCAAGCGAAGTCGGCCGTCTCGTCGGCGGCACTCTGCTGTTCGGTCGCACGGTGCGCTCCGATGTCCCCTCCGACTATGTCTTCCCCGCGGGAGTGGAGCTTGCCGAGCTCCCGCACTACGAGAGCCTTCATCATCTCGGCCAGGTCACGCGTGCGCTGCCTCGCTCGGTCGCCGGGATCTGGTGCGGGCTCGACAGGGTCGACACGGTCTGGGTCTTCGGGCCGAACCCGTTCAGCTTCCTGTTCATCGTGCTGGCGCTGGCGCGTCGCCGTCGCGTCGTCCTGGGCGTTCGTCAGGACACGATGGCCTACACGCGCGCACGGCTGCACCGGGGCCTCTGGAGGCCCGCCCTCGCACCCATGGCCGCGATGGACTGGGCCTACCGGGCGCTGGCGCGGCGCCTCCCGACGACGGTCGTCGGTCCCCAGATCGCCAGGGCGTACGGCGACCGGCCGTCTGTACTGCCGATGGTGGTGACGCTCGTTCGCCAGGCCGACATCGCCGCGCCGTCGTCGCGGGACTACGGCGGGTCGGTCGGGCTGCTCACCGTCGGCCGGCTCGATCCGGAGAAGAACCCGCTCCTGCTCGTCGACGCTCTGGCGGCGCTCGACCGCGCTCGGCCGGGCCGCTTCAGGCTCACCTGGGTCGGCCGCGGGCCGCTCGAAGCCGCGGTCGTTGCCCGCGCGCGCGAGCTCGGTGTCGATCAGCTGATCGAACTTCACGGCTACGTGCCATTCGGCCCTGAGCTGCTCAGCCTGTACCGTGCCGCGCACGCGTTCGTGCACGTCTCGCTTACGGAGGGTGTACCGCAGGTGCTGGTCGAGGCCATGGCTTCGGCGACTCCGGTGGTAGCCACGGACGTCGGCGGAGTTTCCGACCTGCTCGAGGGGGGTGCCGCGGGCCTGCTCGTTCCGCCCTCCGACCTCGAAGCTCTGACGGGGGCCGTGCTCAGGGTCTGCGATGACCGCAACGTGCGGGAGTCCCTCATCGCGCGGGGCCTCGAGCTGGCGGAGCGCCTCACCTTCGAGGCCGAGGCCGCGCGAGTGGCCGCGTTCGTGCGGGGCTCTCGCGCCGGCGGCAGGAGCTAGCCGCGCCCCCGATCAACCGTATCGGGGCGGAACTCCTCCGCGTCCGAATCGTGTCCGTCCGCCCGGGTTCGGATCAGGCGCGGCAATGCGAGCGACAACCCGACCAGGATCCAGAACGGGCGCGACGTCTCGGACGACAGAAACAGCGCGGCGATCGACCACCCGATCAGGCTGACGGTCAGCGCATTCGCCACGCGAGCGATGAACTGGTCTCCGGCAAGCGCCGCGGCTCGCGCGGTACGGCGCGCCGCACGCATGGTCGAGGCGATCAGGCCGATGAAGAGCACGAGTCCGGGAATGCCGAGATCAGCGGCTGTCCCGATGTAGGCGTTGTGCGCCTCAGATCCTTCGGGCCGCAACCGGAAGTTCGAGAAGTCGACGCCGGGGGTGTCGAGCATGCGGTCGTTGGACTGGGCCTTGAAGCCGCCGTAGCCGAGGCCGAGACCGGGGTGCTCCTTGATCGCGCCCCAGGCAGCGAGCCATTCGTTGAGCCTGCCAGAGCCGGTGTCCGAGCTTGCGAAGATCGACGCGAACCGGGGCGCAAGCTCGTTCGAGGCCGCCTGGAAGGAGATCACGAAGCCGCACAACACCACGAGCAGAACCGCCAGCTTCTGCGCGCGCGACCTGAAGATCGCACGGGCGGGGAGCAGGATGGTGACGAGCACGATCACGGCAAGGGCGACGAGTCCACCACGCGAGAGCGACGTCAGGATCGAGCCGGTGACGACGACGGCGAGCGCATAGACCGTGTAGCGCTGCCAGCGCTTGCGCACTTCGGCTGCCAGCACGAGCGCGAACGGGAGCGCGACGATCTGGAACGCCGCGAAGAAGTTCGGGTCGCCCTTGCCGCCGGAGGCTCGTTCGGCGGTGCCGCCGAGGAACGCGGCTATGGCGAGCAGCCCGACGAGCAACGCCGCCCCCGCCATCACGGCGAGCATGGTTCGCAGCTGGGCGGCGGACTCGAGCAGGGAGGCAAAACAGAGTGCGTAGATGCAGGCGATCGCCAGCGATGCGAGCTGGTAGCCGGTCGAGTCCAGCGTGGTCGTCCAGAGCCCGCTCGCGAGCGCAAGCAACGCGTACCCTCCGGCCCACGCGAGTGGGGGCGCATGGCGGGGGAAGGTCGCTTTTCCACGAGCTGCCTGGAGCAGCAGGACGAGCAGGGCCACCGGCGCCATCAGGCGTCCGATCGTCACTCCTCCCACCGCGACGATCTCGATGAACACCGATGCGATGAGAACGGACAGGATGTGCTCCGGCCGGACCGCGACGACGATCCCGATCACGAGCGCGACGGCCAGACCGATCCCGGCCTGAGCGTTCAGCGACACCGCGCCTCCGAGCGCCACAGCTGCCGCCGCGCCGAGCGGAAGCCATACGCTCGGTCTCGGGCGCGCGAGTATCTGCGACCGCCCGCTCATGGCTCGCGGCCGCTGGGTCCATCGACCGTGCCGGGATCTACCATGCCCCGCAGATGGTAGAGGGCCCATCGTCGGAGCAGCCGAGGGGGCGGCGGCCGTCGTTTGCGGCCTCCGCGCTCCTGACGTACGGGACGAATCTCGCAGTCGCGCTGCTGTCGCTCGGCAATGTGATGATCGTGTCGCGCGCGCTCGGTGCGACCGGCCGCGGCGACGTGGTCTTCCTGACGACGATGGCGATTCTTACCTCGAACATCGCCGCGCTGGGAGTTCAGCAAGCGAACGTCAACATCGGAGGATCCGAGCCGGAGCGCCGGCCGGCGCTCGCGACCAACTCGGTGATCTTGGCGGCGCTGCTCGGGTTCGGAGCCGCCGGCGTGCTCTACGGGCTGGTCGAGGCTTTTCCGGGGCTCGGGGGCGAATCCGAGCGCGATCTGCGCTGGCTCGCGCTCGGCGTGATCCCGGTAATGATCGTCGGCCACTTCCTCCGCTATCTCGTCCAGGCGGACTATGCCTTCCAGGCCATGAACGCGGCCTGGCTGCTCGCGCCGCTCACGAACGTGATCGTGAACGGCGCATTGGCGGCGGCGGGGGTGCTGAGCGTCGGCGCGGCGGTCGGCACCTGGGTTGCCGGGCAGGCGTTGAGCACGGTGATGTACGCGTGGGTGGTCTCGCGGCGGCTGGCGGGCTTCGGCAGACCGGACGTCGGGCTTGTCCGCCGGTCGATGGCGTTCGGGTTGCGCGCCCATCCGGGTGCGGTCATGCAATTCGGCAACTACCGGCTCGACCAGTGGCTGCTCGGCTCGATGGCCGGCTCGCGGGAGCTCGGCCTCTACAGCGTCGCCGTCGCCTGGGCCGAAGCGCTGTTCTACCTGCCGACGGCGCTCGTCATGGTTCAGCGCCCCGACCTCGTCCGGGCATCCGTGGAGGAGGCGCGGCGGCTCGCGACCGCCGTGTTCCGCGCTGCGCTCTGGTTGACACTCCCGATCGCCGTCGGGATGGTCGTGGCGGCGCCGGTCCTGTGCGTCGCGGTCTTCGGGGAGGAGTTCCGCGGCTCGATCGACGACCTGCGTGTGCTGGTCCCGGGCGCGTTCGGCATCCTGTCTCTGAAGCTCCTCGGCAGCGCCCTCACGGCCCAGCGGCGGCCGCTGCGGGAGAGCGCCGCGATCGGGATCGCGTTTGCGTGCACGGTCGGGCTCGACGTCGCCCTGATCCCGGAGCTTGGGGGGCTGGGCGCCGCGATGGCGTCGTCGATCGCGTACGTCGCCGGCGGGACGGCGGCGGTGCTGATCTTCGCCCGCACTCTCGACGTACCCCTGGGGGCGTTCGTGCCTCGCCCGGCCGACGTTCGCGTCCTCGCCGGGCAACTACGGGGCGCTCTCAGGCGTATCGCCACGGCCGTCGATTGAGCGGGGCGCGTGCCGGCAAGCGGCGAGGCTCCCCCGGGCAAGGCCGACGGCGTACGGCAGGTGCATCGCGGGGAAGGCAGCGGCAACGCGCGGGAACAGCGACAGTGACTCGCCGCGTCGTCGGGTGGCCGCCACCGCGAAGGCGGCGGCCCCGCCCGCGTATGTCACGAGCTCCGCCACCAGTAGCCAGCGAGGAGCCGGGTGGAACGCCGCGAGCGGCGACAGCGCGACCAGGGAGGTGAGGAACGCGAGCGGGACGAGGCTGCGGGCGCTCAGCCGCTGGCTGTGCTTGCGCCTGACGGTGACCTTCCAGAAGCCGTACCCGCAGTACTGGCGCGCGAGGGCCCGGTACGTTCCCCGCGGCACGTAGTGAACGCGGATCGTCGGATCGAGGACGACCCGGCCGCCGCCGAGGCGTAGGCGAAGGTTGAGCTCCTCGTCCTGGTTGCGCACGAGCGTCTCGTCGAAGCCACCGACACGCCTGAGAGCCTCGCGTCGGAACGCCCCGAAGGTGACTGTGTCGGTGTCGACGCGGCCGGCCTTCTGCGCGTGACGCGTCCAGCCGATGCCGCCGAATGGGCTGTCCATCGCGCACGCGACCGCGCGCTCGGTCGGCGTCCGGCCGGTCGGGACCACGACTCCGCCAACGTTGTCGGCGCCCGTCTCTGCCGATGCGACCGCGCAGCGGCTCAGGTAGTCGGAGGGGTAGCGCGAGTGGCAGTCGAGACGGACGATCAGCTCGCCCTTCGCACGTGCGATGCAGGCGTTGAGGCCGGGAGAGACGTAGCGGCCCGGATTCGGGATCACGATGACGGCGAGCCCGGCGCGCCGGGCTGCTTCTCGCAGGATGTCGGGCGATCCGTCCCGAGAGCCGCCGTCGGCCACGATCACCTCGAGCTCGCCGGCGTAGTCCTGCGCCCGCAGATCGTCGACCAGCGCCTCGACGTGGGCAGCCTCGTCGAGCATCGGGACGATCACCGAGACGCAGGCGACCGGATTACTCATCAAGCCGGGGATTCTCCGGCCGGCCGCGAGAACCTGCCCGATCGGACACCAGCACCGGCAGCAACCCGTTGACACGATGATAGGGCGCGGCTACGGTGCATGCTGGGTTGTCCAGAGCTGCGGCACCCGGAACTCGGGGCGGGGGGGAAACGATGCGGAGGGCGCTGGTTCGGGCGAACGTGTCCGGCTGTCGCCGGTTTGCCCGCCGGCGCTCAAGTCATCGTCCTTGCACGCCGAAAGCATGGTCGTGGAGACGCCGATGGATGACTCCGGCTCCGGGCACGCGCTAATGGGCGGCCCGTCCGGCGATCGGCCGGGCGCACGTGTCGAGCAGTCGTCGGGGCCGATCGCTCCGGGGCAGCGGCGGTTCGGTCGGGAGCTGACGTGGGGGCGGTTCCGTCTCTACGTCGACGCGGCAGTGATCGCCGCCGCCGTGCTTGCGAGCGAGGTGGCATGGCCCGCCGGGGGCGTGCCTTCCATGCCGATGCCGTGGCCGGCGGTGCTCCCCGTGCTCACATTCGTGATCCTCTGGGTGCGTGGCGCGTACGGCGTTCGGCGCGCCCTGCACGTCATCGATGATGCCCGCCTGGTCGCCGCGGTCGCCGCGGTCGCCGGGATGACCGTGATCACCCTGCGAGTCGTGCTCACGAACGATGCCTACGTCGCGGCGCAGACGATCAGAGCCTGGGGATTCATCGTCATCTACCTCGTCGCCGCCAGGGTGACGCTGGCCTGGGCCCACGCGCGGGCTGCTCGCCGGGGAGAGCTCGGGCAGCCGACGCTCATCATTGGCGCAGGCAACGTCGGCTACCTGACGGCCAAGCGACTGCTCGAGCGACCCGAGCTCGGTCTGCGACCGATCGGCTTCCTCGACAAGGAGCCCCTTGACGGGGACGGCACGGTCGATCTACCGGTGCTTGGAGCGAGCTGGGACTTCGACGACGTGGCACGGCGATATCAGGTCGAGCACGTGGTCGTCACCTTCTCGACAGCCCCGCACTCGGTGCTGCTGCGCCTGGTCAAGCGCTGCGACGAGCTCGGCATCCCCGTCTCGCTCGTGCCGAGGCTCTTCGAGAAGGTCACGGAGAGAGTGACCGTAGAGCACATCGGTGGCCTGCCGTTGGTCACGATTCATCCGGCCGATCCGAAGGGTTGGCAATTCGCGGTCAAGTACGCGACCGACCGCGCGGTGGCCGCATGCGCGCTCCTGCTGGCGAGTCCGCTCCTCGTGGCAGGGTCGCTGGCCGTGTGGGCCGCGATGGGCAGGCCGGTCTTCTACCGCCAGCTCAGAGTGGGGCGCGACGGCCGGGTCTTCGAGATCGTCAAGTTCCGCTCGATGCGGCCGATGCAGGCTGGCGAGGGCATCGATGCTGGCGCGCTGCTCGGGGCTGAATCCGGACCGAGCATGGCGGCGGACGAGCAGCGCCTGACGCGCGCGGGCGCGTTCCTGCGCCGGACGTCGCTCGATGAGCTTCCCCAGCTCGTGAACGTGCTGCGGGGCGACATGAGCATCGTCGGCCCCCGCCCGGAGCGCCCCGAGCTCGTGGATCTGTTCGAGCAGAGCATCTACCGCTACGAGGAGCGCCACCGGGTCAAGTCGGGGATAACCGGCTGGGCCCAGGTACACGGGATCGGCCGGGGCGAGAACCGATTTGGCGAGACGACGCTGGCCGAGCGCGTCGAGTGGGACAACTACTACATCGAGAACTGGTCGCTCTGGCTCGACATCAAGATCCTCGTGCTGACGGTTGGTGCGGTGCTGCGCTTCCGCCAGTCGGCCTGAGCCCGCGGGCTCAGTGACAGGGGCGGCTGCCGGCGTCGCTGAACGTCTTGCCCGCCTCGGGCAGGAACTGCCACTCGAAGCTGTCCGGGTGGAGGACGAGCTCGAGGACGCCGAACGCATCGTCGTTGCGTGCCTGCGAGTTGCCTTTGAGGATGCCGTCGGCGAAGCTGTAGTGGCGACTGCCACCCGTGCCGACGACGAACCCGGTCAGGCCGGCGGCGAGGTCGAGCATCCCCGTCGGTGTCTGGGGCGCGAAGCGCTCGTACATGTGGTCGTTCCCGCCGAGGACGACGTCGGCG
Source organism: Thermoleophilia bacterium (assembly GCA_023382435.1). GTDB lineage: Bacteria > Actinomycetota > Thermoleophilia > Gaiellales > Gaiellaceae > JAHDVS01. The sequence continues at coordinate 1,769 of JAHDVS010000057.1, read as the reverse complement.
CCGAGGTCGTAGAGCGCCTGCCAGAGCGGCTGCATGTCGAGCGAGTTGCCGTGCGGCCCCGAGCTGAAGCGCGGCTCCTGGAAGTAGGCGAGCGTACAGGCGGTCGGGTGCGCCGCCAGGTCGGCGCGCAGCCAGACGTCCTGGGCGGAGCCGGTCCCGCAGCCGCCGACCTCGGTGCAGTTCGAGTTGAGGACGACCACGTGCCAGGCGCCGAGCTCGTAGCTGTACCAACCCCGCTCCGGGTCGGTGGCCGATGCGCCGAACGGGGCCAGGACGTCGCCGAAGTAGTCGAAGTAGCCCCGCGCGTCGCGCGTCAGGTACTCGTGGTCGCCGAGCGCGGGGCGGGTGCGCGCCTTCGCGTGGCCCCAGCTCGGCTCGTAGCAGTCCGTGTAGTCGCGCGTGCTGCCCTCCTCGTAGGCGTTGTCGCCCAGCGCGGCCACGGTCGCCGACGGGTTCGCCGCGAGGATCGCGCCCGTAGCCTCGTCGCCGCTCGAGTAGCAGTTCGCGATGTCGCCGGCCGCGAGCAGCACGGGGTCGGCGCCGTACGCCGACGGTGCCTGGACGGTGAAGTCGACCGCAGCGCTCGTGCCGACGTTGCCCGCGAGGTCGGACTGCTCGGCGCGCGCCGAGTAGGCGCCGGGCGCGAGCGGGTCGAGCGCGTCGGAGGCCCAGGCGCCGAAAGCGTCCTTGGTGGTGCCGAACGTCTGGAGTGGGCTGCCGGTGGCGCCGGAGCCCGCGTACACCGACACCGTGACGGCCATGGCATCGCCGGGGTCGGTGCCGCTCGTGCCCGAGAAGACCGGCGTGAGGTCGGTGACGACGGCCGACGGCGCCGGGGTCGTCAGGGTCACGGTAGGCGGGGTCGGGTCGCCGGCCGTCCCGACGGCGAAGTGCTCGCCCACCCGGGCCGCGGAGAGCGAGGCGGGGTAGACGGCGACCTCGTCGACGTCGCCCTGGAAATGGTTGCCGCCCGTGGTGGCCCGGCCGAGATAGACGGCCGCGGGCGAGGAGGTCAGGCTGCGCGAATCGACCCGCGAGGCCTTGAGGCTCCCGTTGACGAAGATCCGCAGGGTGGAGCCGTCGTAGGTGCCGACCACGTGGTACCAGGTGCCGGGGACGATCGTGGCCTTCGACGATGCGCCTAGCCCCGCCCCGTTCACCCAGCGCTGAATGGTGAAGCCGTAGGTCGCGTTTAGCTGGAGCAGGATGCCGTGGCGCTGGCCGCCCTCGGTCCACTCGCCGGAGAGGACGCGCCGGTAGGTTGTGTCGACGACCGAGGGCTTGACCCACGCCTCGAGCGCGAACGGTGCCGTCCCCGTGGTGCTGGCGACACCGTCGAGGTTGACGTAGTCGTCGACACCGTCGAGACGGGCGCCCGTGTCCGCCTCGCCCGACAGCGCACCCGCGACACCCGGCTCGGCGCCGTCCATGAACGTCCCGTCGTACCCGCCGCCGCTCGCGTCCTGGGCCAGCGTCTGCCCCGCGGGATCGCCCAGACGCCAGTAGCCCGTCGGGGTGTCGGCGCGGACGGCGTCCGAGTACGGACCGCCCGCCGGCGGGGGCGGGCTGACGATCGTCCACAGGCGGCTGGCGGGGCTCTCGTCGACGTTGGTCGACGGGTCGATCGCCCGGACGCTGAACGCGTGCTCCCCGAACGCGAGGCTGCTGTAGGTCTGCGGCGAGGCGCACGCTGCGTAGCCGGCGCCGTCGAGCGAGCACTCGAACGTGGAGCCGGGCTCGCTGGATGAGAACGTGAACGTCGCCGAGGT
>JAHDVS010000056.1 GCA_023382435.1 Thermoleophilia bacterium | reverse complement strand
CTCGCGCGCGCGACTGACCGGTCGGGGGACTACGCGATGCTGGCGGTGCAGGGGCCCGCGGCGCTCGCGCTGCTCGGCGTCGAGCTCGAGCCGTTCGCGTTCCGCGAGGAGCGGGTGCTCGGAGTCGACTGCCTCGCCTGCGGCACCGGCTACACCGGGGAGCGCGGCTGCGAGCTCCTCTGCGCCCCGGAAGCCGCGGGCCCGCTCTGGGACCGGATCCTCGCGCTCGGGATCGTCCCCTGCGGGCTCGGGGCGCGCGACACGCTGCGCCTCGAGGCCTGCTACCCGCTCCACGGCCAGGACCTCACCCCGGAGCGGACGCCGATCGAGGCCGGGCTCGCCTGGGCGTGCGCGCTCGACAAGGAGTTCCCGGGGGTCGAGGTGCTGCGCCGCCAGGTCGCGGAGGGACGGGCCGAGCGGCTCGTCGCGCTCGTCGCGGCCGAGAAGGCGATCCCGCGGGCCGGCATGGCGATCCTCGAGGGCGGCAAGGTCACGTCCGGCGGCTACTCTCCCATGCTGGACGCGGGCATCGCGCTCGCGTACGTGCCGGCCGCCCTGGCCGCGCCCGGGACGGAGCTGACGGTCGACGTGCGCGGCCGGCCGAAAGCCGCCAGAGTGGTCGAGAAGCCCATCTACAAGCGCAACTGAGACGAGACGGAAAGGGCGGTGCGGACGATGGAGAGCTACCCGGAGGAGCTCCTGTATCACCCCGAGCACGACTGGGCCCGCGTCGAGGGCGACGAGGCCACGCTCGGGATCACCTGGCACGCGCAGGACGCGCTCGGCGAGGTCGTCCACTACGAGCCGCCCGAGATCGGCGCGTCGATCGTCAAGGACGAGGGCTACGGCGAGCTCGAGTCCGTCAAGGCCGTCTCCGACGTGATCGCCCCGCTCTCCGGCGAGGTGCTCGAGGTCAACCTGAGGGTTACGGAAGAGCCCGAGCTCGTCAACGACGACCCCCACGGGGAGGGCTGGCTCGTCCGGATCCGGCTCTCCGACCCGTCCGAGGCGGAGACGCTGCTCGACGCGGCCGCCTACCGGGCGTCGCTCGCGTCCGCCTGAGGTGGGCGCGCAGCGGCCGTACCTCGCGCTGACCCCGGACGACGTCGCCGGGTTGCTCGGGACGATCGGGGTCGGCTCGGTCGATGAGCTGTTCCGGGACGTCCCCGAGGGCGTGCGGCTGCGCCGGCCGCTCGCCGTCGAGCCGGCGCTCGCCGAGCAGGAGCTGGTCGCGCACGTCTCGGCGCTGGCGGCCCGCAACGCCCACGTCGGCGCGGAGCTCTCGTTCCTCGGCGCGGGCGCCTACGACCACTACGTGCCGGCGCTCGTCGACTCGGTGCTCGCCCGCGGCGAGCTCCTGACCGCGTACACGCCCTACCAGCCGGAGCTGAGCCAGGGGATCCTCCAGGCGATCTTCGAGTACCAGACCGCGATCTGCGAGCTGACGGGGATGGACGTGGCCAACGCGTCCGGGTACGACGGGGCCACGGTCGCGGCCGACGCGTGCTACCTGGCCAGGCACGCGACCGGGCGCACGCGGATCGTGGTCGCGCAGACCGTGGCGCCGCAGGTGCGGCGGGTCGTGCGCACCTACGCGGTCGGGTTCGGGATGGAGGTCGTCGAGGTGCCCCACCGGGACGGGGTCACCGACCCCGGCGACTTCGCGGCCGCCTGCGAGGGCGCGGCCTGCGCGATCTTCCAGCAGCCGGGCTTCTTCGGCTGCCTCGAGCCGGCGCCCGAGCTGGCGGCGGCCGCGGCCGCGACGGGCGCGCTCGCCGTCGCGCACGTCGACCCGCTCTCGCTCGGGGTGCTCGAGGCGCCCGGCGCGTACGGCTGCCACGTCGCGATCGGCGACGGGCAGGGGGTCGGCAACCCGCTCTCCTACGGGGGGCCGCACTTCGGCTTCCTCGCCGCGCGGGAGGAGCTGCTGCGCCGGCTGCCGGGGCGGATCGCCGGCGAGACTGTCGACGCCGACGGGCGGCGCGGCTTCGTGCTCACGCTCCAGACCCGCGAGCAGCACATCCGCCGCGAGAAAGCGACCTCGAACATCACCACGAACCAGACGCTGTGCGCGATCGCCGGGCTCGTCTACCTCGCCTGGCTCGGCCCGCAGGGGCTGCGCGAGCTGGGGGAGACGTGCCTCGCCCTCGGCGGCTACGCGCGCGAGCGGCTCGGGCTGCCGCTCTGCTTCGAGCAGCCGACGTTCAAGGAGCTGGCGGTGCGCCTGCGCCGCCCGGCCGAGGAGGTGGTGGCGCGCGCCCGCGCCGCGGGCGTCCACCCCGGCTACCCGCTCGGGCGCGACTACGAGGGTATGGACGACGCGCTCCTCGTCGCCGTCACCGAGCGGCGCACGCCCGCCGAGATCGACCGGCTCGCAGACGTGCTCGCGGAGGCGGGAGCGTGACCGGCGCGGCCGGGAGCGGGCGGCGTGTCCCCGCGGGCCATGTCCCGGTGCCAGGCCCCCGGACCTGGCCCGACGGGACAGGGGGCGCCTCCGCCGGTCGCGTCCAGGGTCCGGGGCCCGGCGTCGCGCTGCTGTACGAGAAGTCCCGGCCGGGGCGGCGGGCGGGCACGCTCCCGTCCTACCCTCTGGCGAAAGTCGAGGTTCCGGAGGGGCTGCGGCGGTCGGCGCCGCCGCGGCTCCCGGAGGTCTCGGAGCCCGACCTCGTGCGCCACTTCACGGCGCTCTCGGCGCGGAACTACGGGGTCGACACGGGCTTCTACCCGCTCGGCTCCTGCACCATGAAGCACAACCCGAGGGTCGGCGAGCGGCTCGCCGCCCTGCCCGGATTCCGCGACCTTCACCCTCACCAGGAGCTAGACGGTTGCCAGGGAGCCCTCGACCTCATGTGGAGGCTCCAGGTGCTCCTCGCGGAGGTGGCCGGGCTCGACGCGGTCACGCTCCAGCCGGCGGCCGGGTCGCAGGGGGAGCTGCTCGGCCTGATGCTCGTGCGCGCGTGCCTCGCCGCGCGCGGCGAGAGCGGGCGGGCGGAGGTGATCGTCCCGGACACGGCGCACGGCACCAACCCCGCGAGCGTGGCGATGGCCGGCTTCGACGTCGTCCCGGTGGCGACGGACGCGCGCGGCAACGTCGACGTCGGGGAGGTGCGCGCGCGCGTGTCGGGGCGGACGGCGGCGCTGATGCTGACGAACCCCTCGACGCTCGGGCTGTTCGACGAGGGCGTCGAGGAGCTGACGCGGCTCGTCCACGACGCGGGCGGGCTCTGCTACTACGACGGCGCGAACCTGAACGCGGTCTGCGGGATCTCCCGACCCGGCGACATGGGCTTCGACATCGTCCACTTCAACCTCCACAAGACGTTCGCAACCCCGCACGGCGGCGGCGGGCCGGGCGCGGGGCCGCTCGCGGTCACTGCGGAGCTCGAGCCGTTCCTGCCGGTGCCGGTGCTCGTCCGGCGCGCCGACGGAAGCTTCGCGCTCGAGCGGGAGGCGGAGCGGCCGCTGTCGGTCGGGCAGGTGCGCGGCTTTCCCGGCCCGTTCGGGGTGCTGGTGCGCGCGTACGCGTTCCTGCGCGCGTGGGGGCCGGGGCTGAGGGAGATGTCGCAGGCGGCGGTCCTGAACGCGAACTACCTGCTGGCGCGGCTCAGGGACGCCTACGAGCTCCCGTACGACCGGCTCTGCATGCACGAGCTCGTGCTCTCGGCGCGGAACCTGAAGCGCGACCACGGTGTGTCGGCCCTCGACGTCGCGAAGCGCCTGATGGACTACGGCTTCCACCCGCCGACGATCTACTTCCCGCTGGTCGTGCCCGAGGCGCTGATGATCGAGCCGACCGAGACCGAGTCGAAGGAGACCCTCGACGCGTTCGCCGACGCCATGCTCGCGATCGCCCGGGAGGCGCAGACCGACCCGCAGCTCGTCCGCTCGGCCCCGCACGCGACCGTCGTCAAGCGCCTCGACGAGGCGCGCGCCGTCAAGCAGCCGATCGTCCGCCACCGCTTCGACCCGTAGGTCGGATCCCGGTCGGCGACGTGTCCGGGTGTCGGGCGCCGGGACGTGGACGGGTCTCGCGCCCGTGCCCGCGTCCGGGATGCGGAGGGGCGGATCCTGGCCCGCCTCCGGTCTTCGTGCTACTGTCAGGAAGTCGGAAATTCTGAAAGAGCGGGCGACGTGACGACGATCAGGAGCAAGGGGCAGATCACGATTCCCGCGGGCATCCGCCGGGCGGCTCGCCTCGAGGTGGGCGATCCGGTGGAGTTCGAGCTCGTTGCGGACGGGATCCTGCTCAGGCCCCGGAAAGTGATCGACTCGACCCAGGCCTGGTTCTGGGAGGCGAAGTGGCAAGCCGGGGAGCGCCGCGCGGACGAGGACATCGCGGCAGGGCGGCTCGAGCGGTTCGACAGCGACGAGGAGTTCCTCGCCGCTCTCGAGGCCCGGGTGGACGATCCCCGTGCCGACGCATGAGGCAACCGACGAGTTCTGGCGCGAGTGGCGCCGGCTCTCCCGCCGGGAACGGGAGGCCTTCCGAGCTGCCGTCGAGAAGGCGGTCGAGGACCTGCGGGCGGGCAGGGGCTTCCGCCCGGGCCTGCCCGTCAAGGGCGTCCGCGGGGCGCCGGGGATCTTCGAGCTCAGCTGGGCGCCCGACGGGCGGGCCACGTTCGAGTACGGGCCGCCGGTCCGGGACGCCGAGGCCCACATCGTGTGGCGCCGGATCGGCACGCACGAGATCCTCCGTCAGCCGTAGGCATCGACCGGTCGAGCGCGGTCGGGGCGGGCTCTGACCCTTTTCGGACGTGGCCGGGTGCCAGGCACCGAGACGTGGCTTTCCGGGACGACGCGGCCGCGTCCGGCGGTGGGGGACGGGTCTCTGACCCGCCCCCGGGTCGCGCCCCGTCCCGGCCAGGCGTCTCTCGTGTCCGGGCCCGCCCCCGCGAGGGATGAATCAAACCATCGTTGCTACCATTCGACCATGGCGCTGAGCATCAAGGACGTGGAGGCCGAGCGCCTGGCCGCCGAGGTCGCCGCGCTCGCGGGGGAGTCGAAGACGCGCGCCGTCCGGGTCGCGCTCGAGGAGCGCAAGCGGCGGCTCATGCGGCGACGGGCACGGTCGGGGGAGGAGCGGCTGCGCCGGTTCCTCGTCGAGGAGGCCTGGCCGCAGATCCCGGACGACGTGCTCGGGAAGCCGCTCGCACGCGAGGAGCGGGAGCGGATCCTCGGCTACGGGCCTGAGGGCCTGTGATCGTCGACAGCTCGGCCCTCGTTGCCGTGCTGCTTCGCCAGCCCGGCTTCGAGCCGGTGCTCGAGCGCCTCGCCGCGGAGCCGGGCGCTGGCGTCGGGGCGCCGACGCTGGCCGAGACCGGGATCGTGCTCGCGGCGCGGGTCGGCGACCGCGGGCGGACCTTGCTCGGGCGGCTCGTCGCGGAGGCCGACCTGGCTCCGATCCCGTTCGCCGACGATCACTGGCCGGTCGCGATCGACGCCTACGCCCGCTTCGGGAAGGGCCGCCACCCCGCCGGGCTGAACTTCGGGGACTGCCTCACCTACGCGATCGCCCGGGTGGCAGACGAGCCGCTCCTCTGCGTCGGCGACGAGTTCGCGCGCACGGACCTTGCGCTCGCCTGAGGCGGGGTCAGACCCCTTGAGTGGGAGCGACCTAGATCTCGGGCGCCGTGTCCCGCGGCGGGCTCCGTGGCACGCTTCGGGGCGGGTCGGGACCCGCCCCTACATACACGCCTCGTCTGCCGATCCGTCTCGCCGGGTCGCCTGCTGCCGGCGGGCCGGCGTCAGCCGCGCGGGCGGGCCGCAGCCGCGAGCTGGCCGCAGGCCGCGGCGACGTCGCGGCCGCGCGTGACGCGCACGGTGACCGACAGGCCGGCGCGCTCGAGCGTGGCGCGGAACGCGGCGATCGCCGCCGGCGGCGAGGCCTGGAAGACGCCCGTCGGGTTGTACGGGATCAGGTTGACCTTGTAGATCCGCCGGTCGAGCAGGCGCGCGAGCGCGCGGGCGTGCTCGACCCGGTCGTTCACCCCGGCCAGCAGCACGTACTCGACGAACACCATTCGCCGCCGCCGCGCGTGGTAGGCGGCGCAGGCGGCGAGCACGTCGGCGAGCGGGTAGCGGTCGTTCACCGGCATCAGCCGCGAGCGGAGCGCGTCGTCGGGCGCGTGCAGGGACAGGGCGAGCCGGATCGGCATGTCCACCTCCGCGAAGCGCTCGAGACCCGGCAGCCACCCGACCGTCGACACGGCCGTGCGCCGGTGCGTGATCCCGAGCTCCGGCAGCCGCCGGCACGCGTCCAGCACCGCGTCGAGGTTCATGAGCGGCTCGCCCATCCCCATGAAGACGCAGTGATCGACCTCGCCGGCCCGGCGGAAGTGCAGCGCCTGGTCGAGCAGCTCCGACCCGGTCAGGTTGCGCCCGAAGCGCATCTGCCCGGTCGCGCAGAACGAGCACGTGAGCGGGCAGCCCGACTGGCTCGACACGCACAGCGACCTGCGCCCGTCGCGAAACCGCATCGAGACCGCCTCGACCGGATGCCCGTCCGTGGTGCGAAAGAGCGCCTTCACGGTCCCGTCGCGCCCCCGCGCCTCCTCGACCAGCTCGAGCGTCGAGAACGGCACATCTCCCGCGAGCGAGTGCCGAAGCGCCGCCGGCAGCGAGGTCATCTCCTCGTAGCCGGCCGCGCCGCGCGCCGTCCACTCCCACACCTGGCGAGCGCGGTAGCCGGGCTCGCCGCGGGCGGCGAGCGCCTCTTCGAGGAGAGTCAGATCCACGGGGCAAGGGTAGACGCGCGGCGCCCCCCGCCCGGAGATGTAGCGTCCGCCACGAGGCGCGGTATTCTTTGTCTCGCTCAGCACAAGCCATGACGAGCGAAGATCGGAACACGAGCGCGCGGGGCACGTCGTGCCAGACGAGCCCGCGGGCGCCCGCAGTCTCCGGAGCGCCGGGCTACGCCGACGGCGGCGCGGCGACCGAGGGTCCCGCACACCACGCGGAGCGCCTCTCTGTCCTCGCCGAGGTCGGCGCGGCTATCCAGGAGGCGCACTCGCCCCGGGAGGTCTCGGCGGCGCTGCTGCCACGCCTGCGGCGGCTCGTCGGCGCCCCTTTCGCGACCACGTCCGTCCTCGACTTCGACGCCGGCCTGCTCTGGCGCATCGCCGTCGACAGCGACCGCGAGACGGCGCCCTCTGTCGGTGCGCCTGTCCCGATCGCGGGGCTGGGGCCGCTCGACGAGGTGCGGGCCGGGCGGCCGCAGGTCGTTCGCGACATCCGCACGATCACCGACCGCGCGCCCCTGGTCGACGCGCTGATCGCCTCCGGCCTGCGCTCCATGATCAACCTGCCCCTCGTTGCCGGCGGCGAGGTGATGGGGATCCTGACGCTCGTCTACGACGACCCCGTCGGCCTGCCGAAGGGGGCCAAGCTCGAGGCCGCGCGGGAGCTGGCCGGCCACCTGGCCGTCGCGATGCGCCAGGCTCGCCGCGACGAGCAGCTCGAGCGACGCCTTCTCCAGGCGGATGCCCTCGCCCGGCTCGGCCGCCGCGCGCTCGGCGGCCACGGGCTCGGCGGCCTGCTGGCGGAGTCCTGCCAGCTCCTCGTCGACGTGCTCGCAGTCGATTTCGCCGAGGTGCTCGAGCTCCGTCCCGGCGGGGAGGAGCTGCTGCTCGTCGCGGGCGCGGGCTGGGCGGACGGGCTCGTCGGCAGGGCAACCGTGGACGCGGGCCCGCACTCCCAGGCCGGCTACACGCTCGGCACGGACGAGCCCGTTGTCGTGGCCGACCTCGTCGGGGAGGAGCGCTTCCGCCCGCAGGCGCTGCTGCGCGACCGTGGCGTCGCAAGCGGCGTCACGGTCACGATCGCGATCGCGGACGGGCCCTACGGCGTCCTCGGGGTCCACGCGACATCGCCCCGGAGATACACCGAGCACGACGTCAGCCTCGTCCAGGCCGTCGCCAACGTGCTCGCGGAGGCGATCCAGCGGGAGCGCGCGGAGGACGCGCTCGTGCGCTCCAACGCGCGGCTGCGCCTGCTTCGCGATCTCGACCTGGCGATCCTCGCGGCGCGCTCCCCCGCGGAGATCACCGCCGCGGTGCTGCCCACCCTGCGGCGGCTCGTTCCCTGCCGGCGCGCGAGCGTCGCGCTCTTCCATCTCGACGCTCTCGAGGCAGAGCTGATCGCCGGCGAGACGGAGGGCGGTACGGAGATCCGGCCCGGCGTCCGCTACCCGCTCGGCGCGATCGCGGGGCGCGACGAGCTCATTGCCGCTCTCGGGCGCGGAGAGATCCGCACGCTCGACGTCGCCTCGATGCGCGGCGAGCCGTCGCCTTTCGACGCGCTCGCGCACGAGGGAGTCGCCTACCACGCGCTCGTGCCGCTGCTCGCGGAGGGCAAGCTGCTCGGGTCGCTCAATATCTCCGGCGACACCGCGGACGGCCTCGCCCCCGGCGACGCGGAGGTCGCGCGCGAGGTCGCCGCCCAGCTGGCGATCGTGCTGCGGCAGGCCCGCCTGCACGAGCAGCTCGAGCGCTCGGCCGAGGAGCTCTCCGAGCGGGTGGCCGAGCGCACCGCGGAGCTGGCCGAGCGAAACGCGGAGCTCGACGCATTCGCCTACACGGTCTCGCACGACCTGCGCGCCCCGCTCAGGGCCATGCGGGGCTTCGGCCAGGCGCTGCTCGAGGACCACGGCGGGGGTCTCGACGCCGAGGGCCGGGACTACGCCGAGCGGATCGTGGGGGCGGCGGGCGGCTCGACACGCTGATCTCCGACCTCCTCGTCTATAGCCGCCTGACCAGGGCGGAGCTCGCGCCCGAGCGGGTCGCGCTCGCCGCCGTCGTGGCGGAGGTGCTGCGCGAGCGAAGCGCGGAGCTCGAAGCCGCCGGGGCCGCGGTCGAGATCGAAAGTACGCTGCCGGACGTGACCGCCCACGGCGGCACGCTCGCCCGCGTGCTCGGCGATCTCGTCGGCAACGCCGTCAAGTTCGTGCGCGCCGGCGTCGACCCGCGTGTCCGTCTGCGCGCCGAGAGCCGCGGCGGGGCGGTGCGCCTGTGGGTCGAGGACAACGGGATCGGGATCGAGCCGGAGCACCTGGAGCGGATCTTCCGCCCGTTCGAGCGCCTGCACGGCCGCGAGTCGTACCCGGGCACGGGAATCGGGCTCGCCATCGTCTCCAAGGGGGTCGAGCGGATGGGCGGCAGCGTCGGCGTCGAGTCGGCCCCGGGGGAGGGCAGCCGCTTCTGGCTCGAGCTTCCCGCCGCCGCTGCGGGCGGTGGGACGTGACGAGGTCGAGCACGATCCTGCTCGTCGAGGACGACCCGAGCGACGTGCTCCTGATCCGTCAGGCGCCCGTGGCGTTCGACGCGACGCTCGAGCTCGTGCGCCGCGTGGACGAGCTCCGGCCGTACCTGAGCGAGAAGCCGGAGCTGTCGTGACCGCGCTCCGCGTCCTGCTCGTCGATGACAACCCGGACGATCGCGCGCTCGTGCGCCGGGAGCTCGAGCGTGACTTCCCCGGAGTCGACGCGGTGGAGGCGCGCGACGTCGGGGAGCTCGAACGCGCGCTCGCGGGCGACAGCTTCGACGTCGTGATCACCGACTACCGGCTCAACTGGACGGACGGGCTGGCGGTGCTGCGGCGGGCCAAGGAGCGCTGGCCCGACACGTCGGTCGTGATGTTCACCGGCAGCGGCGGCGAGGAGATCGCGGTTCAGGCCATGAAAGACGGGCTCGACGACTACGTGATCAAGACCCCGTCGCACTACCGGCGGCTGCCGAGCGCCGTCGCGTCCGCACTCGAGCGGACACGGGGGCGAGCCGCGATGCGGGAGCGGGAGCACGCGCTCGCCGCGCTCGCCGAGAGCGAGGCCCGTTTCCGCGCGCTGTTCGAGACCGCGCACGTGGGGATCTGCATCGCCGATCCTGGCGGCGCCATCCTCCACACGAACGCCGCCTACCGCGACCTGCTCGGGTACTCCGGCGAGGAGCTGCGCGGGACGACGTTCCTCGATCACACGCACCCCGAGGACCTGCCGGAGAACCGCCGGCTGTTCGAGCGGGGAGAGTCGTATCAGCTCGAGAAGCGCTACGTCCGCAAGGACGGAGGCACGGTGTGGGTCGACCTCGCCGCCGCGCTCGTGGCCGGCGCGGAGGGCACTCCGCAGTTCGCGTTCGGCATCGCGATCGACATCACCGAGCGAAAGCTGCTCGAGGAGCGGCTCCTGCACTCCCAGAAGATGGAGGCGATCGGCCGCCTCGTCGGCGGGATCGCCCACGACTTCAACAACCTGCTGACGGCGATCACCGGCTACGCGGAGCTCGTCGCGAGCAGGCTCGACGAGAACGACCCGGCGCGCGCCGACGTGGCCGAGATCCAGCGCGCCGGCGAGCGCGCGGCCGCGCTCGTGCAGCAGCTGCTCGCGTTCGGCCGCAAGCAGGTGCTGAATCCGCGGAGCGTCAACCTGAACGCCGTGCTCGGCGACATCCAGGCGATGCTGCGCCGGGTGATCGGCGAGGACGTCGAGCTCGTGACCGTCGAGAAGCCCGGCCTCGCACCGGTCAACGTCGACGTCGGCCAGCTCGAGCAGGTGATCGTCAACCTCGTCGTCAACGCCCGCGACGCGCTGCCGCGCGGCGGCTCCGTCACGGTCGCGACCGGCGAGCGCGACGTCGCCGCGCGCGAGGAGCTCCGGGCCGGCATCCCGGCAGGCCGCTACGTGACGCTCGCGGTCTCCGACACGGGGATCGGGATGGACGCCGCCACCCGGGCGCGCGCCTTCGAGCCGTACTTCACGACCAAGGAACAGGGCAAGGGCAGCGGCCTCGGGCTCGCGACCGTGTTCGGGATCGTCGAGCAGAGCGGCGGCCACCTCACGGTCGAGAGCGTGCCCGGCGGCGGGGCGGCGTTCACCGTCTACCTGCCCCGCGTGAGCTGACGGCCAGGCCGAGCCGGCACGTTGGCCGGGCGGGCACGCCGCGTCAGCCCTCGAAGACCCCCGCCTGCTCCATCAGCGCCCTCGTCTCCCGGTAGGCCTCCTCGACCCACGGCACCATCTCCGTCCCGGGCGGCGGGAACTCGAGCTCGAGCGAGACGGGTCCCGCGTAGCCCGTGTCGCGGATCGCCTCCAGGTAGGAGAGGAGGGGCGTGTTGCCACGTCCCGGCGGCAGATCGCCGTGCTTCTCTCCGTCGCAGTCGGAGAAGTGGACGTGAGCGATCCGACCCGCCAGCCGGGCGATCTCGGCGGCGTCGATGCGCATCAGCCACAGGTGCGAGCAGTCGACGTTGGCGCGCACGTTCGGCAGGCCGACGTCGTCGAGGAACCTGGCCATCGTGTCGACCGTGTTCACGAGCGAGAGATCGAACGGCTCGAGCTCGAGCGCCAGCTCGATTCCCCGGCCGGCCGCGTGCTCGCCGATCTCGCGCGTGTTCGCCACCGCCGTGTCCCACTGAACCGGGGGCGGTATCACCTCCTGCTGCCACATGTACTCCCCGAGCACGAACAGGACGTTCGAGGCGCCGAACTCGGCCGCGAAGTCGACGTGGCGCTTCGCCCGCTCGACGTGGAAGCGCTGTACCGCCGGGTGGAAGTCGGCGATCCCCAGCGCGATGCAGATCAACGACGGGGCGGGCAGGCCGACGTCCGCGATGTCGCGCGCGTAAGCCCGCCGCTCCTCGTCGGTCATGGTCAGCGGGTCGCGAAAGATGTCGATCGTCTGGTAGCCGATCTCCTTCGCCTTCTCGAGTCCGGGCTTGCCGTCTAGGGGGGTATGGAACCATGCCGATTCGATCAGGCCGATCTGCACGTGCGCCT
>JAHDVS010000055.1 GCA_023382435.1 Thermoleophilia bacterium | reverse complement strand
CTCGCCGTGATCCCCTCGTCCGGATCGAAGAGGATGTTCTCGTAGTTCGTGACGTAGCCGGGCTCCCAGGTGAACTGCTCGTAGGCGTCGTTCGAGAGGTACGTGTGGCCGACCCAGTCGGGAGGCAGGGCGAGGCCGAGCGCGTAGCCGCCCACCCACCAGACGCGCTCTCGGGGGAAGCGCGAGAAGACGTAGTCCTCGGCCACTCGCTGGGCGACGTCGAGCGGGTCGCCCGGCCGGACCGCCCGGCGCACCTCCTCGACGCTCTCCGCGGTCACCTCGAGGATCGACCGGGCGGCCGGGTTGTCGCGGCCGATTGCGAACGTGCGGCAGAGGTCGGCGTGGTAGCGGTCGTACACCCCGCACGTGTCCACGTACATCACGTCGCCTGCCTCGACGGGCCGGCGAGAGGGCGCCGCGTGCGTCTTGCACCAGACGAGCGGGCCGGCAGAGACCATCGTGCGGATCGCCGGCTCCTCGCCGCCCCGGTCGGCCATCGCCGCGTTCAGCCGCGAGGCGATCTGGAGCTCCGTCAGCCCGGGGCGGACGATCTCGGGCAGCGCCAGGAAGGCGGCATCCACGATCGCGGCCGCCCGCCTGACGCGTTCGATCTCCGCCGGGGACTTGACGAGGCGGACGCGGTCGACGACCCAGTCGCCGTCGACGATCCGTGCGCCTCGTTCCGCGAGCTTCCCGGCGACAGCGTCGAGCAGGGGAGGCGCGGGCGACTTCGCGTGGCGCTCGAGCCCGACCGAGCCCCCGGTCAAGCCGCGCCGGGCGAGCTCGGTCGCCACGGTCTCGAGCGCGGTCTCGTAGGTGAAGAAGATCGCGTCGTCGAACTGGGCGGTCTGCTCGACCAGGGAGCGGTGCCGCTCGTAGTCCACGAAGACCAGGCTCTCCGACTCGCGGGCGACGACGACGCCGAGCGGTGCCCGCGGCGGGTACCAGATCGACTCGAAGCCGGTCAGGTAGCACATGTTCGCGGGGCTCGTCACGAACAGGGCGTCGATCCCGCGCTGTCCGAGCTCCACGCGGACGCGCCGCGCGCGGTCGCGGTACTCCTCGACCGGGAAGGGGAGGTTGTCGGCGCAGGCCACGATGGGGCATCCTACGCCGCGTGGACGATCTCCACTACCTGCCGGCCGTGGAGGCGCTCGCCCGCTTCCGCGAGCGCACGCTGTCGCCTGTCGAGCTCGCCCGCGCCGTGATCGCCCGCGCCGAGGCGACCGAGCCCACCGTCAACGCGCTCCCGGTCCGCTTCTTCGACGAGCTGCTGGCCGGGGCGCGCGCCGCCGAGCGGCGCTACGCGGGCTCCGGGGCCCGCCCGCGCGCGCTCGAGGGGCTCCCGATCGCGGTCAAGGAGGAGACCGCGGTGGCCGGGCAGCCGTGGACGCAGGGCTCGCTCCTCTACCGGGACGCGGTCGCCGACCACACCGCGGTCGTGGTCGAACGGATCCTGCGCGCGGGCGGGCTCGTCCACGCCCGCTCGGCGGCGCCGGAGTTCTCGTGCGCCCCCTTCACCCACTCGCGCCTGTGGGGCGTGACGCGCAACCCCTGGAATCCCGGGTACTCGGCCGGAGGCTCGTCCGGCGGGTCGGCCGCGGCGCTGGCGGCCGGCTCGGCCACGCTCGCGACCGGCTCGGATATCGGCGGCTCGATCCGCATCCCCGCCTCGTTCTGCGGCATCGTCGGCTTCAAGCCCCCCTACGGACGCGTCCCGGAGGAGCCGCCGTTCAACCTCGACCACTGGTGTCACGAGGGCCCCCTCGCCCGCACGGTCGCCGACTGCGCGCTGCTTCAGAACGTGATCGCCGGGCCTCATGCGAGCGACGTCGCCTCGCTTCGCCCCAAGCTGCGGATCCCGGCCGAGCTGCGCGGGATCGAGGGCTGGCGGGTTGCCTACTCGCCCGACCTGGGCGGCTTCCCCGTGGACGAGGACGTGGCCAGGAACGCCCTCGAGGCGGTGGCCGTCCTACGCGACGCGGGCGCCCACGTCGAGGAGGTCGAGCTCGGCTGGGACTACCGCGAGATCCTCGAGGCCGCGCGGATCCACTTCGGCTCGATCTTCGCGCCGGTCGTGGCCGAGGCGGTTCGCGAGCACCGCGACGAGATGACCGCCTACGCGATCGCGTTCGCCGACGCGTCCCGGGCCGTCGCCAAGGAGGACATCGTTCGCGGCCTCGAGCTCGAAGGTCGGGTCTACGAGCGTCTCGGTCGCGTGCTCGAGCGCCACCGGCTGCTCGTCTGCCCCACCTACTCGGTGCCGGCGCTCGTCGCGGGCGAGGACTACGTCGAGCGAAACCCGCTCGTGAACGGGGTCGAGGTGGCGAGCCTGTACGACACGCTGATGACGGTGCCCTTCAATCTGTGCAGCCGCTGCCCCGTGATCACCGTTCCCTCCGGCCTCGCGCGCACGGGCGTCCCGACAGGCCTCTCGATCGTCGGGCGCACCTACGACGACGTCAGCGTCTTCCGCGCCGCCGCCGCCTTCGAGCGTGCCCGCCCCTGGCTCGACGCGCCCGAGCGGCGACCCCGTCTCTGACCCTGAGCAAGGAGGATCCATGGACAAGCCCCGCCCGACGGTCGTACCGCTCGCGACGGTGCCGCCCGTGCCTGCCGACGAGGCGGTGACGAAGGTCAGGATCGCCCGCCTCGTTACGCGCCAGCGCTGCGGCTCGGGACTCCTGACCGGCGTCTCCTGGATGGATCCCGGCGAGGAGACGAACACCTGGTCGTCGCGTGACGTCGATGACATGCCGCCCGGAGACCACTGGTACGGGCCGGTCGACGAGACGTACTTCATCATCCGTGGCCGTCTCGAGCTGACGTGGGACGAGGGTGTGCTCGAGCTCGGCCCCGACGACGCCGTCTACCTCGCGCCCGGGTGGACGTACCGCCTGCGGAACGTCGGCGACGAGCCCGCGTTCTTCGTCTACTCGATGACGCCGACGCCCGAGTGAGCGCGCGCGAGCTTCCGCCGCCCGCCCGACGTAGCTGGTGGCTCGAGGAGGCCCTGGACTTCGACCCCGGCGAGCCCTGCCCGCCGCTCGAGGGGGACGTCGAGGCGGACGTGGTCGTCGTCGGCGGCGGCTACACGGGCCTCTGGGCTGCGCACCGGCTGCTCGAGCGCGAGCCGCGGCTGCGCGTGATCGTGCTCGAGCGCGACATCTGCGGTGGCGGCCCGAGCGGGCGCAACGGCGGCTTCGCGAACGGCTTCTGGTCGTCGCTCGACGCGCTCGCGGAGCTGTTCGGCGACGAGCGAGCGCTCGAGCTCGCCCGCGCCGCCGACGCGAGCGTGCTCGAGCTCGGGAACTGGTGCGAGCGCCACGGCGTCGACGCCTGGTACACGTTCGCAGGCGACGTCGGCGTTGCCACCTCCCCCGCGCAGGAGGGGCGCTGGCGTGAGCTGCTCGGCGCGGCCCACCGCCTCGGCGTCCCCGACCGGATCGTCGAGCTGACGCCTGAGGACGTCGCGGCCCGGATCCGGTTTCCCTATCGCGGCGGCGGCGTGCTCATTCCGAGCGGTGCGGTCGTCCAGCCGGCGCGGCTCGCGCGCGGCCTGCGCCGGGTCGTGCTCGCCCAGGGCGCGCGGATCTACGAGGGCTCGCCGGTCGTGCGCTTCCAGGCCGGTCCGCCGGCCGTCGCCCGCACGGCCGCCGGCTCGGTGCGGGCGCCGGTGGCCGTGCTCGCGGCCAACGCCTGGCTCGCCGCTGAGAAGCCGTTCCGCCGCCGTCTCGCCGTGCGAGGCACGTACATGGTGATCACCGAGCCGGCGCCGGGGCGGCTCGCGGAGATCGGCTGGACGGGCGGGGAGGGGGTGTGGAACTTCCGGGCCGCACTCAACTACCTGCGCACGACCCCGGACGGGCGGATCGCGTTCGGCACCGGTGGCATGCAGCCCGGGCTCGCCCCCGGCGTCGGGCCGGCCTACGACTGGGACGCCCGCTGCGTCACCGAGGTCGCGGCCCAGTTCCGCCGCCTGTTCCCGTCGTTTCGCGACGTGCCCCTCGAGGCGGCGTGGGGCGGCCCGATCGACGTGTCCGGCGCCCACCTGCCGTTCGTTCTGACCCTGCCGCCCGGGAACGTCCACGCCGCTGCCGGCTACACGGGCAACGGCGTCGGGCCCTGCCACCTCACGGGGCAGATCCTGGCGCGTCTCGCGCTCGGCGTCGAGGACGAGCTGACGCGCCTGCCGCTCGTCGGCTTCGAGCCGAAGCGGTTCCCGCCCGAGCCCCTGCGCTCGCTCGGCGCCTTCGCCGTCAACCGCGCCGCGCTGCGCCGCGACTCGGCGGACGATGCCGGCCGCCGCCCCGGCCGCCTCGACGAGGCTCTCGCCCGGCTGCCCGGCCGTCTCGGCTACCACCTCGGAGCGTAGCCGGCGCGTTACCCGACGAGCCCGCGCACCTGGCGCAGCGCGACTGTCAAGGCGGCCAGGCTGACGTCCCCCTGGGCACCGAGCGCGTCGACCAAGCGACCCAGCCGCTGATGCGCCTCGGCGCGTGAGGACAGCCTGTCCTCGAATGCGCGATCGATCGGACCGCCCGACGTCTGCAGCACTCGCAGAGCCGCATCGCGGCGCAGGGCCATCAGGTCGTCCACCAGGGCCTGCGCGGCCCAGCGCTCCCAGCGGGTGGCGTCCGGGAGCCCCGCAACACGACCCTCGAGCCAGTCGAGGTAGAGCTGCTCGCCGGCGAGGAAGAACGCGTGCGCGACCTCGGCGAGCGGTCTGGTCGTGCTGGCGGCCACGGCGATGATGTCAGGCCCGTGCGCCAGCTCGGGCTGGAAGGCGTGACGGCGGGCGAGCTCCTCCGGGACACCCCGCGCGGCGAGCTCGCGCGCCGCGACCTCGCGCGTCTCGCGCCAGCGCTCGGAGCCGGCCTCCGCGATCGCTCCGATCAGCTCGGCGAACCTCGGGCCGGCGTCGGCGATCGTCTCGCCGAGCGGGGCGCTCGGAGCGTTCAGCAGGTACCAGCGAGCGACGTCCTCGACGAGCGTGTCGACTCCGACCATCAGGCGGTTCTGAAGCACCGGGTCGATCGCGCCGTCGAGAGCCTCCACGTCGGCCCAGCGCTCGGCGGCGCCGGTGACGTCGCGGGCGAGGAAGAAGGCGCGGGCTACCTCGGCCGCCTCCGCGCCCGTCTCGAACGCGAGCCGCGAGGCCCACGTGATGCCGAGGTCGTTGACGATCTCGTTCGCGACGATCGTGGCGGCGAGCTCGCGCCGGAGCGGGTGCCGGGCGACCAGGTGGCCGAACCGCTCGATCACCGCCGACGGGAAGTAGCGGCGAAGCTCGCGCTCGAGATACGGGTCGTCGGGCAGCGGCGAGGCCAGCACGGCCTCTTTCAGGCTCCGCTTCGCGTAGGCGAGCAGGATGCACAGCTCGGGGCGCGCCATGCCGCGGCCCGCCCGGGCACGCTCGTCCATCTCCTCCCCGGAGGGCAGGCTCTCGAGTTCCCGGTCGAGCGGTCCCTCGGCCTCGAGATGATCCATCAGGTCCTCGTAGGCCTCGATCCGCTCGGTCGAGGCCGCCGACTCCTGGGAGAGGATCTGAGCCTGGAGGTAGTTGTCGTACAGCACGTGCCGCGCTACGTCCTGCTCGACCTCTCGCAGCAGCTCGTCACGTTGCTTGGTCGTCAGGTCACCGCTGTCGATCGCGAGCCCGAGCAGGATCTTCAGATTCACCTCGTGATCGGAGCAGTCGACTCCGGCCGAGTTGTCGATCGCGTCGGTGTTGATCCGCCCGCCCATCTGCGCGAGCTCGATGCGAGCCTTCTGGGTGAAGCCGAGATTGCCGCCCTCCGCGACCACCCGTACGCGCAGCTCCGACGCGTCGATGCGGATCGCGTCGTTCGTGCGGTCACCGGCGTCCGCGTTCGACTCGTACGACGCCTTTACGAACGTGCCAATGCCCCCGTTCCAGAACAGGTCCGCGGGCGCCCGCAGGATCGCCCCGATCGCGTCGCTCGGCGTCAGCGAGCGCTCGTCGCTACGGGCGTCGAGGCGAAGCGTGCTGCGCGCCTCCGGCGAGAGCGGGATCGCCTTCTCCGCCCGCGACCAGATGCCGCCGCCCGGGGAGAGGAGCGAGCGGTCGTAGTCGTCCCAGGAGGAGCCGGGCAGCTCGAACAGCCGCCTGCGCTCGGCGAAGGACGTGGCCGGATCGGGGTCGGGATCGATGAACACGTGGCGGTGGTCGAATGCCGCGATCAGCCGGATCCGGTCAGAAAGGAGGAGACCGTTGCCGAACACATCGCCGGACATGTCACCGATCCCGATCACCGTGAACGGCTCCGTCCCGATGTCGTGGCCGAGCTCGCGGAAGTGCCGGCGAACGGACTCCCACGCTCCCCTGGCGGTGATTCCGAGCGTCTTGTGGTCGTAGCCGGCGGAGCCGCCTGACGCGAATGCGTCCCCGAGCCAGTAGCCGTACGCGGCTGCGAGCGCGTTCGCGGTGTCCGAGAACGTGGCGGTGCCCTTGTCGGCCGCCACCACGAGGTACGGGTCGTCCCCGTCGAGAGCGAGGACTTCCGGGGGGTGGACGACCTGCCCCTCGGCCAGGTTGTCGGTCAGGTCGAGCAGCCCTCTGACCAACGTCTCGTACTGCGCGACCACTGCCGCCCGGAGTTCCGCCCGCTCCGCCGGCGGGCGCTTGAGCACGAAGCCGCCCTTCGCTCCCGCGGGCACGATCAGCGCGTTCTTGACCATCTGCGCCTTCATCAACCCGAGGATCTCGGTCCGGTAGTCCTCCTTGCGATCCGACCAGCGAATACCCCCTCGCGCGATCCGCCCGCCGCGCAGGTGAATGCCTTCCATCTCGGCCGAGTAGACGAAGATCTCGCAGAGCGGGCAGGGCTTCGGCATGTCCGGGACGCGACTCGAATCGAGCTTGAACGACAGGAACGTCCGACCCTCGCGAAACGCGTTCGTCCGGACAGTCGCCTCGACGAGGCCGAGGTGGGCTCGCAGGATGCGATCCTCGTCGAGGGACTTCACCTCGTCGAGATCGGCCAGGATGGCGGCCCGCAGCGAGGCCTCGGCCTCGGGATTGCGCTCCCGGGACGGGTCGAAGCGCTGCTCGAACAGCTCGATCAGCTGGCGGGAAATGCCCGGGTTGCGGGCGAACGCCACGTTCTTGTACTCGACCCCGAACGCCGCGCCGGTCCGCAGCCGGTACGTGCGGTAGGCGCGCAGCACAGCGACCTGCCGCCAGGTCAGCCCGGCGGAGACGATCAGGCGGTTGAGCGAGTCCGACTCCGCCTCGCCGCGCCAGATCGCCGCGATCGCGTCCGCGAGCCGCTCTCCGCACTCGGCCAGGTCGAGCGACTCGCCGCTCTCGCCGAGCACGCCGAAATCGTGCAGGTAGGTCTCCCCGTCCCTGTCCGCGAGCCGGGTCGGGATCTCCTCGATCACCGTCAGCCCGAGCGCCTCGAGCACGGGGACGACATCGGAGAGCAGCACCTTGCCCCCGGTCTTGTAGAGCCCGATCCGGGTCAGATTCTGGTCCTTGTCCCGTTCGTTCTGGAGCCCGATCACGAACGGCTCGCCGCCCGACTCGAGCCGCTCGAACTGCTCGACGTCGAGCAGGGCGAGGTAGATGTCCGTCGCCGACTTGTAGTGGTCGGGGAAGCGTCGCGCCCACTTGTCGGCCAGGGCGTAGCCCCGCTCCTCGCCGTACTGCGTGACGAGCCGCTCGCGCAGCCGGTCGTCCCAGGTGCGGGCAAGGGCGATCACCTCCTGCTCGAGTTCCGAGAACGAGACCTCGGAGATGTCGCCGGCGACGCGGATCGTGAAGTGGATCTGGGCGGGGTCCGACTCGCCGAGCGTCAGGTGGTAGTCGATCGAGCTGCCGCGGAAGCGCTCGAGGAACAGATCCTGGAGCTCGTGGCGCAACTCGGCCGAGAAATGGTCGCGGGGAAGCGCCACGAGCACGGCGACGCGCCGGTCAGGCAGGTCGTAGCGAACGAACAGCTGGATGTCGCCGCGCTCCTGGAAGTGGAGCAGGGCCGCGATCGTGCGGCGCAGGTCGTCGACGTCGGCTGCGAACAACTCGTCCTTCGGGAACGACTCGAACACCTCGACCGTGGTGCGGTAGTCGTGCGAGCCCTCGAACAGATCCTCGGCCTCGACGATCTGCCTCAGCTTGCGGCGCAGGATCGGGATCTCGCTCGCACCGGCCATGTACGCGTTCGAGGTGAAGAGCCCGAGCAGCCGCATTGCGCCGACGATCGTCCCGTCGCGATCGATGCGCTTGACGGTGATGTCCTCCATCCGCGCGTGCCGGTGCACGGTCGCGAAGCGGTTCGTCTTCGAGACCACGAGCAGGCGGCCGCCCGTGAGGCGGTCGCGCAGCCTCGGATCGACTTGCTCGAGCGGAACGGTCTGCTCGAAGCGCGAGCCGCGATCGGCACCCAGGATCCCGAGCCCTCGACCGTGAACGACCGCGAACCCGTCACCCTCGAGCGCGTACTCCCGGTAGCCGAGGAAGACGAAGTTCTCGTCGAGGAGCCACTCGAGGAAGTTCGCCGTGTCCTCGATCTCGTCCTCCGGGTAGGCGCCGCCAGCCGCCCGTGCCGCCTCGATCATCTCCCCGACTCGTTCGCGCATGGCGGTGAAGTCCCGCGTGGCCCGCTGGACGTCGCCGAGCACCGAGCGAACCTGCCTCTCGACCTCGGCGAGCTCGCCCTGCTCCAGGTGGCGGCCGACCTCGATGTGGATGACCGACTCCCGGGTGACCGCGTCGCGGACGTTGAGCACGCGCGCGATCCGCCCGTCCGCGTCCCGCTCGGTCCCGATCACCGGGTGGATCCGCAGCCGCACCTCGAGATCGCGCGCCGCGAGCGCGTTCGAGACCGACTCGACGAGGAACGGCGTGTCCTCGCAGTTCGTCTCGACGACCGTCCCGACGGTCTGGTAGCCGTCGTCGGCGAGCGAGGGGTTGAAGGCCCGGACGGCGAACGGCTCCGCGCCGCGGCCGTCAGCCAGCTCGAAGGCGCCGAGGACCTGGCCGAACAGCTCCTCGGTCGTGATCTCCGCCTCGACGTCGGGAGGCAGCCGCCGCACGTAGGCGCGCGCGAACTCCCGGATCGTCTCCGCTCGCGCAGCCGGGGCCTTGCGGTCGACGCGCGCGAGCAGTTCCCGCACGAGCGGGCTCGGCGCCGCCGCGGTGACCGCGTCCCCGGCGCTCATCGCGGGCTCATGTCGTGAGATTCGCCGCCATCTCCTCGAAGACCGCCACGAACCGGTCGCAGTCCTCGAAGCCGTGGGTGATCGAGAGCGTCCACTCCTCCTCGCGCCCGGGCGTCATGAAGATTCCCCGGTTCATGTTGTAGAGCCAGGCGAGGTCGGCCAGCTCGGCGTCCTGGTGCTCCTTGAACGTCTCGTAGTCGAGGATCTTCCTCGGCGAGAACGTGACGCAGCCCTTCGAGCCGACTCCGACCGCGTAGCCGGGCAGGTTGTACCGGTCGATCACGGACTGGCAGCCCGCCAGCAGGTGCTCGTTCAGGTCATCGAGATGCGTGTACGCCTCCGGCGTCAGCACGTCGAGCAGGTTGGCCCGGGCCGCGGCCATCGACAGCGGGTTGCCGTTGTACGTGCCGACCTGGTAGACCTTGCCGCTCTCGACGACCTCGAACACCTCCTCGCTGCCGCCGATCGCGCCCGAGGGAAGGCCGCCTCCGAGCGCCTTCGCGAGCGTGACCATGTCTGGGACGACGCCGAAGCGCTCCGTTGCGCCGCCCGCGGCGATGCAGAGGCCCGTCTTGACCTCGTCGAAGATGAGCAGGATCCCGTGCTCCCGCGTCAGCTCGCGCACCGCCTCGAGGTAGCCGGGCTCGGGCAGTACGACGCCGAGGTTCATCATGGCCGGCTCCATGATCACGCAGGCGGGCTTGCGCCCCTCTTCGATCAGGCGCTCGATGCGCACGCGCATCGCGGCGGCGTCGTTGAACGGCACGGGGATCGTCATGTCCACGACCGCCTGCGGGATCCCGGCGCCGTACGGAAGCGAGGCCAGGTTCAGCCGGTCGCCGATCGCGTCGTAGGGCACGCCGATCGAGACCATCACGTAGTCGTGGTGTCCGTGGTAGGAGCCGAAGATCTTCACGATCGTGTCGCGGCCGGTCGCGGCGCGGGCAATTCGGATCGCGTCCATCGTCGCCTCCGAGCCGGAGTTGACGTAGCGCCAGCGCGGTAGGCCCCAGCGGCGCGCGAGCTCCTCCCCGACCACCACGGCGTCCTCCGTCGGGGCGGCGAAATGGGTGCCGAGCTCGACGCGCTCCCGCACGGCCTTCGAGATCGTCGGGTGCGCGTGGCCCTGCACCATCGATCCGAAACCGTTGTGGAAATCCAGCATCGGGTTGCCGTCGACGTCCCACACGCGTGGGCCCTGGCCGCGCGACAGGTAGATCGGCCACGGGTCGCGAAGCTGGTAGGAAGACGCGACGCCGCCGGACAGGGTCGCCCGCGCGCGCTCGTACAGCTCCTGGGAGCCGGGTGTGCGGTCGTTCAGCCGTCCGTGCTCGCGCTCCGTGAGCTTGCGGATGCGCTCGCGATCGATGGTGACGGTCGCCATGCGGTTCGTCCTTCCCTGAGAGCTTCAGTCAGTCAACCGCAGCCTAGCGCGTGCATCGCGCCTCGACCTCGGCCCGCCGGGAGAGCGCGGAGCCCGCCACGTGGACAGCGCGGCGAACGTGGAGGGCTTGCCGTGGGCGTCCCGGGCGGCGAGACTACGGCGCGGCATGGCGTACGTGGACGTCGAGATGCGCGGCTCGGTCTGTCTCGTGACCCTGCGGCGGGAGAAGAAGCTGAACGCGCTCTCGACCGCGCTCGAGGCGGAGCTCGACAGCGTGCTCGGTTCGCCCGCGACCCGGGATGCGGGCTGCGTGGTGCTTGCGGGCTCCGGGCGCGCGTTCTGCGCCGGCGCCGACGTGACCGAGTTTCGAGACCAGGACGCCGCGGCGATCATGCGCTACTACGACGGGGTCGGGAACCTGTACGAGCGGCTGGCTGCCCTGCCGGCGCCGACGGTCGCGGCGCTTCACGGCTACTGCCTCGGCGGCGGCCTCGAGCTCGCGCTCGCCTGCGACTTCCGGGTCGCCGAGGAGCCGACGCGGCTCGGCTTCCCCGAGGTCGGGCTCGGGATCATCGCCAGCTCCGGCGGCACCCACCGGCTGGTGCGCCTTGTCGGCCCGGCCCGGGCGAAGGAGCTCCTGCTCCTGCGCGACCGCTTCACGGCCGAGGAGGCGCGCGAGCTCGGGCTCGTCACGGAGGTCGTGCCGGCGGGCGGCGCGCTCGCGCGGGCGCTCGAGCTCGCCGAGCGCCTCGCCGGTCTTCCGGCGCCGGCCGTGCGGATGACGAAGCGGGCGATCCGGCTCGTCGAGGATGCCCCGCGTGCGTCCGCGACGCTGGTCGAGCGGCTCGCCTACGGCATGCTCGCGCAGACCCCGGAGGCGGACGCCGCGGCCCGCGCGTTCGTCGAGCGTCCGCGCGTCTAGCGGGGCGGCCGTTCGATCTCGCCCTCCTCGCGCAGATCGGTCGGGATTGCCAGGCGCTCCCCGCCGAGCGCCAGTCGTTCACGCGCCAGCCCCGGCGGGGAGGGAGCGCTCGCGCAGGAACGGCAGCGGGGTCGCCGGGTCGTCCTCGTCGATCTCGCGCGCGAGCCGGTGGCCGTCGAAGATCGCGTCCGCGATCAGCTGGGGCGCGACGCAGTCGCCGATCCGGTAGACCGCCTCGACCCCCTCGGCCGCGAGCGCGTCCGGGTCGGCCTTCAGCTCGAGGTAGAGCGCCTCGTTCGACAGGCGTTGCGTGGCGAGGACGACCCCGTCCACCTCGAGCTCGACGGGATCGCCGAACTCGTCGAACCCGGCGGCGCGGCCCGGCTCGATCGCGTCGAGAACGACGCCCGCGCGCAGGCCGATCCCGGCCCCGTGCAGCCGCTGCAGCAGCAGGCGCTGCTCGAGCGTCTCATGGCAGAACGGGGCGAGCTCCTCGAGGCAGGTGACGAGCTCGACCGCGTAGCCCTCCGCACGCAGCAGCTCCGCGAGACCCGGCGCCATGAAGTAGCCCTCGCCGTCGTACACGAGCGCACGCTCGCCCGGCGGTCGCTTGCCCTCGAGCACCACCTGCTCGGGCGTCAGGACGTGCGG
>JAHDVS010000054.1 GCA_023382435.1 Thermoleophilia bacterium | reverse complement strand
GAGCGTCTACAAGCGTAGCCTGCGCTTTCGCTTCGCCCGCCGGCCGGCTCGCAGGCGGCCTACCGCCGGGCTAGCCCTCCTTTGGAGTCCCGCTTCGGGCGAGTGGCTCTCCCTCGGCAGCGAGCCCGTTTCTGACGCCGGATCCCGATCCACGGGCCGAGATCGGGGCGACGCGTTGCCTAACTAGTTAGGCAGCGAGTGCGAGTTCGTTATCCGCACTTACGTGTGTTCCGGTGGTTTTACGAGGCCAACCGGAGACCTCGGCTTGCAGCTCAACCGGAGAACCAACCACGTCGAAACCTGATCGCCCCCGTATGTCGTTCTCCCAGTGTAGCGCGCTACCCTGACCCCTTGGGCGCCGTCTCGATCTCCCCGGCGACAACGGAGGGCGAGGCCGCCACCTCGCTCGCGATCCGCAACGCCGTCGCCCCGGCGTTCGCGGCGAGCGAGGCCGACGAGGCGGACGCGAAGGCGTGGTACCGCGAGCACCTCGAGCTGGTCGCGTCGCTGGACGGCGAGCCCGTCGGGGCCGCGCTCGTCGCGCTCGAGCCCGGCAGGGAGAGCCGCCGCTCCGCCCAGCTCGAAGTCGCCGTGCTGCCCACGTCGCGGCGGCGCGGAGCCGGGGGCGGCCTCTGCCGGGCCGCGTCCGCCTGGGCGCGCGAGCGGGGGCTCGAGACGATCGAGGCGTGGATCTGCGACGAGGATCCCGACGGGCTCGCGTTCGCCACCGGCCGCGGCTTCGTCCCGGTGCAGCGGGAGGGGCGCCTCGCTCTCGACCTCGCCGGCCTCGAGCCGCCGCCCGCGACTCCGCCGGCCGGCGTCTCGATCGTCACGCTCGCCGAGCGCCCCGACCTGCTCGAGGCGCTGCATGCGATCGCCTGCGAGGCGTTCCCGGACATCCCGGGCGAGGGAGACATCGAGCCGCCGGGGTTCGACGAGTGGCGAGACGCGTACATGGGGGGCACAGGCGACAGCCCGGACGCGACCTTCGTCGCGCTCGAGCGCGGCCGCCCGGTCGGCTACGCGAAGCTCCATCTCTCGGGCGCCCGCCCCGGGGTCGTCGTCCACGACATCACGGCGGTGCGGCGCGACCGGCGCCGTCGCGGGATCGCCCGCGCCCTCAAGGCCGCCGAGATCGCGTGGTCGATCGCGGCCGGCTACGAGCGGCTCGAGACCGCCAACGAGGCCCGCAACGAGCCGATCCGCCGGCTCAACGAGAAGCTCGGCTACCGGGAGCTGCCCGGCCGGACGCTCGTGCGCGGACCGCTCGTCCCCTGAGGCGCACGCGATCGGGCGGGTCATGACCCGCCCCTACGACCTGACGGGGCGCCGACCACACACGCTCGGGCCGCCCCCGGGGCGACCGGTGCCACACCACAGCCCTCCCAAGGCACCGACGGCACGGGTACGGCGCCGATCCGCGCGCCTCAGCGGCGGCTTCGCAGCGCCCGGTCGATCTGGCGCTTCGCGTCGCGGTCGGCGATCGAGCGGCGCTTGTCGTGCGTCTCCTTACCTCGCGCGAGCGCGAGCTCGACCTTCACGCGCCCGTCCTTGAAGTAGAGGCGGGTCGGCACGAGCGTCAGGCCCTTCTCGTGCACCTTCCCGGCGAGCGAGTCGATCTCGCGGCGATGCAGGAGCAGCTTACGCGCCCGGTCCGGGTCGTGATTCTCGCGGTTCGCCTGCGGGTACTCCGGGATGTTCGCGCCGACGAGATACACGTCCGCCCCACGCAGCTGGCCGAACGCGTGCTGGAGGCTCGCTCGCCCCGCGCGCAGTGACTTCACCTCGGTCCCCGTCAACACGACCCCAGCCTCGAAGCGCTCGAACAGCTGGAAGTCGTGCCGCGCGCGACGATTGTCGGCGATCAGCTTCGTGCCCGGAGTCTTGCCCATGCGCCGATTGTAGGGACGCCGGCGCGGGCAACCGGCCCGGACCATGGATTCGCCGAGCCGGTAGCGTTTTCGTCCACCCCGCCCGACCGACTTTCCGCTGCTGGCGTCGCCGCCTGCCACGTACTGCCGCCCGGGAGGGCTTCGGTCTACTCACGCCCCGTGCTCGGCGCAGAAGGGAGACTAGAGCGGGGCCTCCGCAGATGCAAGCTCAGCGCTCGCGGAAATTGTCGCAAAGAGCGAGGTTTACCTTTCCGGACGCGCGGTCGATTCCCTCGACCCTCACGGCCAGCGGATCGCCAAGCCGGTAGCACTGGCCGCCACGCCGCCCGACCAGCGCCGTCGCGAGCGGATCGAGCTCGAAGTAGTCCCCGGGCAGCCTCCGTGCCGGCAGGTAGCCCTCGAAGACGCCGTCGAAGCGCACGAACAGCCCCGACCCGATCGCGCCGACCACCTCGCCCTCGAAGCACGCGTCCCACCCGAGCTCGAAGAGCCGCCGGTCGAGAAACCACGCGGAGCAGATCGAGTCCGCCAGCCGCTCCACCGCCTCCGCCGCCCGCTCGCGTGCGGACACCCGCTCGGCCAGCTCCGGGAGATCGGCCGGCAACGGGTCGTCAGCCACCCCGAGCTCCCGCAGGAGCGCCCGGTGGCAGATCACGTCCGGGTAGCGACGGATCGGCGACGTGAAGTGGCAGTACGCGCGACTTGCGAGCCCGGAGTGCCCGCGATTCGCGGGGTCGTAGCGCGCCTGCTGCAGGGCCCGCAGGATCAACCCGGGGAACGCCTCCCGCCCACGCCCCGACTGCTCGACGTAGCGGGAGACGAGCGCGCTCGCGCGCGCGGCGAGACGGGCCGCCTCCGCGGGCGCCACCCGCTCGGGCACCGGCGGGGTCGGCACCTCGAGCGCCTCCAGCTTCGCGAACAGAAGTCCCACGGATTGCGGATCCGGGCGCTCGTGCACGCGGTAGAGCGCCTCGCGCCGCCGCCCCGCCAGCAGGGACGCCACAGCCTCGTTGGCGAGGATCATCAGCTCCTCCACGAGGGCGTGCGCCGCCGGCTCGGCCTCCACCCACGCTCGCTCGACGCCGCCGCGCCCGTCGAACGCGAACTCGATCTCGCCCGTCTCGATCCTGAGCGCGCCCCTCCGGTAGCGCCGCCGCCGCAACTCCGCCGCCACCTCTGAGGCGAGGCGGAGCGTCGCGGCCAGCTCTTCCCCGGCCCGCTCGCGGCCGGCGAGGATCGCCTCCGCGCGCGTGTACGTGAGCCGCTCCCGCGAGCGGATCACGCTGCGGTAGAACACCGCCTCGCCGCGCTCGAGGCCCGGTCCGAACGGCACCTCGACCGTGACGCAGTAGCGATCGTGCCCGGGCAGCAGGCTGCACAGCCCGCCCGAGAGCCGGTCGGGCAGCATCGGCTCGACCGCGCCGGGCACGTAGACCGACACGGCCCGCTCGGCCGCGTCGCGGTCGAGCGCCGAGCCGGCCGGAACGTAGCGGGACACGTCCGCGATGTGCACCCACAGGCGCACTCCGTCGCCGTCACGCTGGACGCTCAGCGCATCGTCGAAGTCCCTCGCCGCGTCCGGGTCGATCGTGAGCGCGAGCAGATCGCGGAGATCCACCCGTCCCGCCTCGTTTCCCTCGGGGTCGGCCGGGAGCGCATCCGCCTCCCGCTCGGGCTCCGGGAAGCGCCCGCGCACCGGACGCATCCCCGTGTGGAGGAGCAGCCCGTCGAGGACCGCATGGATCGACGAGGCCGACCCGAGCACCCTCTCCACCCGCGCGCGCCCGCGGCCAGTCGAGAGCGCCACGAGCTCCCCGGTCGACGCGCCTGCGGCCGTGGCCCGGTCGACCACAAGCGGGGTTCCCGGTTCAAAATACGGCTCCCCCACGAGTAGCTTGCCTCGCCGGGCGAGCTCGCACACGACCGGCCCCGGCCCGCCCGGCGGGCCCCCACGTTCAGCCGGGCGGCGCACGCCCTAGAGCCGCTCGAGCAGCGCCAGGGCGGTATCGATGACCGCCTCGTCGCGCCGGGTCGACGGATCGTCCTCGGCCTTCACCGACGGCCGGATCCCGCGGTCGCCGATCCGGTCGCCGTCCGGTGTGACGTACGTGGCCGTGGTCAGCTTCAGGGCGCCGCCGTTCGAGAGGTCGATCAGCGTCTGCACCGTCGCCTTTCCGTACGTCCGGCGCCCCGCGAGGATCGCGCGCGCGTTGTCGACGAGCGCGGCCGCGGCGATCTCCGCGGCGCTGGCCGTGGCCCCGTCGACGAGCACGGCCAGCGGTGTTTCCGTGTCGACCGGCACGCCGCTCACATGGTACGTCCGCAGCCCGTGCGCGCTGACGGTCGAGACCACCTTCCCCTCGTCCAGGAACACGGAGGCCACCTCGACCGCCTGGGAGAGCAGGCCGCCCGGGTCGCCGCGTAGATCGAGGATCAGCGCCTCGGCGCCGCGCTTCCCGAGCCGCTCCACCGCGGCCGCCACCCGCGGTGCCACGTCCTCCCGGAACGAGAGCACGCGGACGTAGCCGACGCGGCGGCCGTCCTGCCTCACCATGCGATGGCGGACGGCCGGGAACGCGACCTCCTGGCGAACGACCGTGAACCGCATCGGCCTGCGCTCCCCGGACCGGTGCACCGTCAGCTCGACCACCGTGCCCTTCTCGCCCATGATCAGCGCCGCCGAGCGCTCGAACGGCAACTTCGCTGCGGGTCGCCCGTCGATCTTGATGATCAGGTCGCCCGGCCGGATTCCGGCCTCCCGGGCCGGCCCCTCGAGCGACGAGGTCACGATCAGACCGCCGTCCCCCGGGCCGACGGTCAGGCCGACGCCGAAGTACGCCTGCGCGAGGCCGTCACGCAGCTCCTGGTAGCGAAGCGGGCTCAGGTACTCGGTGTGGGGATCGGCGAGCGTCGCCAGGATCCGCTCGACCGTCGGCTCGGCGAGCACGCGCTCGGGGACGGGCTGGTAGTACGAGCTCTCGAGCGCCGCCCGTACCTCGGACACGAGCAGCGACGGGATCGCCGGCGGCGGCGGCAGCCGGACGTTCGGAGCGCGGCCGTGCAGCGGAAAGGCGTCGGGGAGCGGGTGGGCGTCCGTGACCGGCGGCGGGTCGGAGGTCATCCCCGGCGGCGTGATCGCCGCAGGCGCCGGGTCACGCGCTGACGCGAGCCAGGCCACCGACGCCGCGGTGCCCAGCACGAGGAGCACACCGCACGCGCTGGCAGCCGCTTTCCTCATGTGGGAAGCTCAGAGTATAGGCAGCGACGAGGTGCCGCTCAGACGCGAAGGAAGCGCCGCAGCGTGATGCCCGACCCGAGCGCTCCGAGCAGGAGACCCGCGCCCACCAGGATCCCCGCGACCAGCTCGAAGCTCCACGCGCTCACGTCCGAGCCGGCGTCCTTGATCGTGTCGGAGAAGATCGCCGGCAGCGCCAGCTCGCGCCCGACGAACAGGAGCACGACCGCGATCAGCGCGCCGGTCAGGCCGCAGATCAGCCCCTCGAGCATGAAGGGCCCCCGCACGAACCAGTTCGTGGCCCCGACGAGCTTCATCACCTCGATCTCCCGGCGCCGCGCGAAGATCGACAGGCGAATCGTGTTCGCGATCAGGATGATCGAGGCGAGCAACAGCACCGCCGCCGCGAGCAGGAACACGATCTCGATGATCCTCGCCACCTTCAGCACCCGCTCCGTCTTCTTCTGCGCGTAGTCGACCGTGTCGACCCCGACCGGGGGCGGGGCGAGCCGCGCGGCGATCTTGTCGACGTCCTCGGCCTGCTTCGGCGTCACCTCGAACGCGGGCGGGAGCGGATTGGACGTGAGATTCTCGACCAGGTCGGGGGCCTGCTCCTTCATCCGCGCGAGCGCGTCCGCCGGGGACACGTACACGATCCGGCTCACCTCGGGCATCGCATCGAGCTGCGCACGGACGGCGTTGACCTCCTTCGCCTTCACGTCCTGTTCGAAGAAGACCTTGACCAGCACCTCCTGCTTCACGTGATCGGTCCACGACACGACCCACGAGCCGAGGGCGATGAAGAGCCCGAGCAGGAACATCCCGATCAGCACGGTCATCGCCGCTGCGATCGTGGTCGAGAGGTTGGACGTGATCGAGCGCAGCGCCTCCGTGACGAACAGCCGTGCGCGCACTAGCCGTAGCCTCCGCGGCGCTCGTCGCGCACGAGCTGCCCGCGCTCGAGCGCGATCACGCGCCGGCGCATCTTGTCGACCATCTCCCGGTCGTGGGTCGCCATCAGCACGGTCGTGCCGGCCCTGTTGATCCGGTACAGGAGCTGCATGATCCCCACCGAGGTGTCAGGGTCGAGGTTGCCGGTCGGCTCGTCGCAGATGAGCAGCGGCGGGTGGTTGACGAACGCGCGCGCGATCGAGACGCGCTGCTGCTCGCCGCCGGACAGCTCGTCCGGGAACGAGCTCGACTTGTGCGCGAGCCCGACCAGGTTCAGCACCTCCGGGACTTTCGCGCGAACCGTGCGGCTGCCCTCACCCTGCACCTTCAGCGCGTACGCGATGTTCTCGAACGCGGTCCGGTTCGGAAGCAGCTTGAAATCCTGGAACACGCAGCCGATGTTGCGCCGCAGCAATGGCACCTTCGAGCGCTTCAGCCGCCCGAGCTCCCGACCCCCTACGATGATCCGTCCGCTCGTCGGCTCGAGCTCCTTCAGGAGCAGGCGCATCATCGTCGACTTGCCCGAGCCTGATGCGCCGACGACGAACACGAACTCGCCCTTCTCGATCGTGAGCGAAACGCCGGCGAGCGCCACGACCTTCGGCTCGTACACCTTCGTCACGTTCTCGAAGACGATCATCGGCGTCGCGCCCGGTCGCGCCGCGGCCGTTTCGAGGACGGCCGGGTCGTCGACGACGCCGGCCCCGTTCGCGCTCTCGAGGGCCTCGTCGAGCCTGGATTCGTGAGCTGTCGTCACAGCCTCGGAAGTTCGGGGGGACACGCGGGAATCCTTGACGGTTCCCCCAGCCGCGGGGGCGCGCCCAGTGTGCTACCTCGCCCGAGTGTAGCGAACCCCGGGCTCATCCGACCTTGCCCGCCGCCTGCGCGAGCAGGTAGACGCGGATGAACTCGTCGAGACGCCCGTCCAGCACCGCCTGCGTGTTCCCGTCCTCGAAACCGGTGCGATGATCCTTCACGAGCTGGTAGGGCTGCAACACGTAGCTGCGGATCTGGCTGCCGAAACCGATGTCCTGCGCGGCGCCGCGCTCGGCGGCCAGCTCCGCCTCGCGCCGCTCCTGCTCCAGCTCGACGAGCCGGCTCTTCAGGATCCGTAGCGCCGTCAGCTTGTTCGAGAGCTGCGAGCGCTCGTTCTGGCACTGGACGACCACCCCGGTCGGCAAGTGCGTGATCCGGACCGCGGAGTCGGTCTTGTTCACGTGCTGTCCTCCCGCGCCGCTCGCCCGGTACGTGTCGATCCGAAGCTCACCCTCGTCGATCTCGACGGCTGCCGTGTCGGGGATCAGGGGGCTCACGATCACCTGGGCGAACGACGTGTGGCGACGGTGCGCCTGATCGAACGGTGACAGGCGAACGAGACGGTGCACGCCCCGCTCGGCTTTCAGGATCCCGTACGCGTTCTCCCCCGCCACGGTGGCTGTCGCGGACTTCAGGCCGGCCTCCTCACCCGGGGAGGCCTCGATCAGGTCGGCGCGGAAGCCCCGGTCAGCCGCCCAGCGCAGGTACATGCGCAGGAGCATCTCCGTCCAGTCCTGCGCGTCCGTCCCGCCCGTGCCCGCGTGGATCGTCAGCACCGCGTCGCCGGCGTCGAACTCGCCCCGGAACAACGCCGCCTCCTCGAGCCGAGCCAGCTCCCGCTGCAACGGCCCGATCGCCCCCTCGAGCTCGTCGAGCTCCCCGTCCGCGGAGGCGAGCTCGAGCAGCTCCTCGAGGTCCGAGACGTCGCCCGCGAGCCGTTCGTAGCGCTCGAGCCGCTTGCTCAGGCGCGAGTGCTCGGCCGAGAGCGCGGCCGCCCGCTGCTGGTCGTCCCAGAAGCCGGGCTCGCCCATGCTCTCCTCGAGCTCGGCAACGCGTAGGCGAAGCGTGTCGGGGTCAAAGGTAATCACGGACCCAGGCGAGCTGGGCCCTGATCTCCTCGAGCTGGCTGCGAAGCTGCGCGCGGTCGGCCACGCCACCATTGTAGGGGCGGGCCATGACCGGTCCCGGGGCATCGGATAGGATCGGCGCCTCCGGGGCGACCCCGCACCGGAGGAGAGGACTGGCAAAGGCGTTGGCGATCAGGGATCGGCTGGCACGGAACATCCTCTGGGCGGCCGCGCTGTCGGCGCCGCTCGCGGGGTTCGTGCTGCTGCTCGCCGCGCCCGACCTCGATGCGATGGTCGGAACGCACCCGACCCACTTCTGGCTCGTCTTCTCGGTCGCGGCGGCGACGGGCGTGCTCGCGCTGCTGCTCAGCGAGGCCGCGCGGCGACGCCTCGACGCGCGCGTCTTCTTCATCTCGCTGGCGTTCCTCGTCACGGCCGGCTCGCTCGGGCTGCACGCGGTCGTGACCCCCGACGTGCTCTTCGGCGGAAACGCGGGCTTCGAGGTCGACGTCCCGATCGGGCTGATCGTCGCGGCTCTGCTCGCCCTGGTCTCGTCCTTCGAGCTCGCAGGGGTCGACGTCGCGCGAATCCAGTCGCTCGCCACCGTCGCGACGATCGCGGCGCTGGCGGTCTGGGCGGCGATCTCGATGAGGATTCTCGACGAGCCGCTCTCGGCCGGGACCCAGGACGGGCTGCTGCTCGGGCTCGGGATCGCCGGCCTCGTGCTCTTCGCCGCGGCGGGAGCACGCTTCTTCCTGCTCTGGCGGCGGCGGCCGAGCGTGCTGCTCGCCGCGATCGTCTCCGCGCTCGTCCTGCTCGCCGAGGCGATGATCCAGATCGCGTTCGCGCGCGACTGGCACTGGAGTTGGTGGACGTGGCACATGCTCCTCCTACTCGCGTTCGGCGTGGTCGCGCTCGCGGTCTGGCGGGAATGGCGGGTGGAGGGGTCGTCGGCGGACGTGTTCGCCGACGTCTACCTCGAGGAGACGAGCGCCGGCGTGCGCGAGGTGAGCGTCCTCTTCGCCGACCTCAAGGGCTTCACGAGCTTCTCCGAGCGGGTCACGCCGCGCGAGGTGTTCGCGATGCTGAACGCCTACTTCGACGCGATCGTTCCCGCCGTCGCGAGAGGCGAGGGCGGGACGGTCGACAAGTTCATCGGTGACGCGATCATGCTGACCTTCAACACCCGCGGCGACCAGCCCGACCACGCGCTCCGCGCCGCCCGGGCCGGGCTCGCGCTCCAGCGGGAGGCGGCCAGGGTGCAGGCAACCCAGCCCGACTGGCCCCGCTTCAGGGTCGGCATCAACAGCGGCTCGGCGATCGTCGGCCTGCTCGGCCCCCGCGGCGCCCGCTCGTACACCGTCGTCGGCGACGTCGTCAACGTCGCCTCGCGCCT
This sequence comes from Thermoleophilia bacterium, assembly GCA_023382435.1. Classification (GTDB taxonomy): domain Bacteria; phylum Actinomycetota; class Thermoleophilia; order Gaiellales; family Gaiellaceae; genus JAHDVS01. Next base: position 3,799 of record JAHDVS010000054.1, on the reverse strand, counting down.
CGAGAGCAGCGCGGCGGCCGGTGAGGTCGTCGTCGGCGAGGCGACGCGTGAGGCGCTCGGTCCCGGCGCGGCCGTCGAGTCCCTCGGCGAGATCGCGCTGAAGGGGAAGGCGGAGAGCGTCCGCACCTACCGCCTGGTCTCGCTGCCGTGACGGACGACGCGGACGCCAGGATCGCCCGCCTCGAGGCGGAGGTCGAGCGGCTGCGGCTGCGCGCCGAGGCGGAGCCGTTCGCGGAGCGGCTCGCGGGCGCCCTCTCCCGCGCGAGCGCCGCCGGCACGATCGGCTCCCCCGTCACACACGCGCGCCTGCTCGAGCTGATCGTGGAGACGGCCGCGCACGTGATCTCGGCCCGGGCGGCCGCGCTCTTCCTCCTCGACGAGGAGGCCGGCGAGCTCGTGTTCGAGGTGGCGCTCGGGTCGAAGGCCGAGGAGGTGAAGAAGCACCGTGTGCCGCTCGGGTCGGGGATCGCCGGCCTCGTCGCCCTGAGCGGGCAGCCGCTGGCGGTGTCGGACGCCTCGAGCGACCCCCGCCAGGCCCGCGACATCGCCGATGCCGTCGGCTACGTCCCGGAGAGCATCCTCTGCGTTCCCCTCGTCTACGCTGACGAGACGATCGGCGTGCTCGAGCTCCTGGACAAGGAGGGCGCACCGTCGTTCAGCGCCGCCGACATGGAGGCGCTCGGCCTGTTCGCGAACCAGGCCGCTGTCGCGCTCCAGCAGTCACTCACCCACCGCAGCCTGGCCGCCCTCGTCGCCGAGATCGCCGAGTCGACCGGGGAGGCGGGGCGCGGGGACGGCGCCCGCGCGCTCGCGGCGCTGGCGGACACCGACCCCGGGTACCGGGGCGCGCGGGAGCTGGCCGCGCTCGTGCACGAGATCGCCGCGCACGGCGAGGATGAGCTCGAAGCCTGCACGGCGATCCTGCGGACGTTTGCCGGGTACCTGCAGGGCCGTCCCCGGCCGGGCGGCGAGCTCGGCGGCCGGGCGCCGTGAGCGAGGGGCCGCGCCCGGCCTGGTCGTCCGCCTTCGACCCCGGGGCGCTTCCGGCGCTCGACCCGATCGCCCGGATCGACGACATCACGCCGGAGTGGGCCTGGGGCGACAGCAGCGGCGCGGGCGTCAAAGTCGCCGTGATCGACAGCGGCGTCGACGCCTCCCACCCTGCCGTCGGATCGGTCGAGGGCTACCTGTCCGTCTCCCAGGACGGCGAGGAGCTCGCCTACGACAAGCAGCCGCACGAGGACGTGTTCGGCCACGGCACCGCGTGCGCCGGGATCATCCGAACGCTGGCACCCGACTGCGAGCTCTACAGCGTCCGGGTGCTCGGGCCCGGCCTGAAGGGGCGCGGCACGGTGTTCGCCGGCGGCCTGCGCTGGGCGATCGAGAACGGCATGCAGGTCTGCAACCTCAGCCTGGGCTCGACGAAGCGCGACCTCTTCGGGGTCTTCCACGAGCTCACGGACCTCGCCTACTTCCAGGGCGTGATGCTCGTGACCGCCGCGAACAACATGCCGGTCACGAGCTTCCCCTCGCTCTACGCCTCGGTCTTCTCCGTGGCGTCGCACGATGTCGACGACCCGTACCGCTTCTACTACAACCCGGACCCGCCGGTCGAGTTCGGGGCGCTCGGGATCGACGTCAGGCTCGCGTGGCGGGACGGCGGCTTCATCACCGCGACCGGGAACAGCTTCGCAGCGCCGCACATCTCGGGGCTCGTCGCGAAGATCCTCGGCAAGCATCCCGGCCTGACCGTCTTCCAGATGAAGACGGTTCTGAGAGCGCTCGCCGCCAATGTCTCGCGCGACGGCTAGGCCCGAGCCTGCCCGACTCGGCGCGGTCGCGCTGTTCGCCGGCCTGTCCGCTGCCGATCTCGGCCGGCTGAGCGGGCTGCTGCGGCTCGAGGAGCGCGAGGCCGGGACGAGCCTGCTCTTTCGCGGCCAGCCGGGCACGACCGTCTACGTTCTGCTCGAGGGGACGCTCAAGGTGCACGCCGCCCAGCCGGACGGCAAGCAGGTGATCCTGGCGGTGCTGGGCCCCGGTGAGGTCGTGGGCGAGCTCAGCGCCGTCGACAGCCTCGGCCGCTCGGCGACCGTGACCGCGCTCGAGCCCTGCACGCTGCTCGTCATGGACGGGGACAGCTTCCGCGACTGCCTGCGCTCGTTGCCGGCACTGGCGCGGAACCTCGTCCTCGTCCTGTCGCGGCGCCTGCGGCTCGCGAACGTCCAGCTCCAGGCGCTCGCCGGGCTCGACGCCGACGGGCGCCTCGCCCGCCAGCTGCTCGCGTTCGCGGCCGAGTACGGCGTGGACGCGGGCGGCGGGGCGGTCCGGATCCCGCTGCGCCTGACGCAGGAGGACCTCGCCAGCCTGATCGGGGCCTCCAGGGTGCGGGTGAACCAGCTTCTGGGGATGTACAGGCGCCTCGGCCTCGTCTCCGTCGACTCGAGCCGGAGGATCACGGTGCGCGACCGCGACGCGCTGGAGCGACGCTGCGGCTGAAGCCACCGTCGCCTACACTCGACGGCAACACGACCGGGGAGGGTGACGTGGGTACCGAGGGGAGCGAAGGCGGAGACGCGGCGAAGCGGCTCTCCGGGAAGCTGCAGGAGCTCTACGACTCGCTACCGGAGGACGAGCAGGCGCTCCTCGCGGCGGTGCTCGCGCAGGCTCAGGAGGAGGACGTCGCCGGCTTCTCGGCGGCTGGCGACCGCGTTCGCGTCCGCGTCGCGGACGCGCCCTACCCGGGCTTGGGCCCGTCGGGGATCGTCGAGATCCTGTTCTGAGCGAGCCGCGCGGCGAGCGCCTCGACCGCCGGGGAGAGCACCCGCTCATCGCCCGTGGCGAGGTCGGCGGGTAGCCCGAGCAACGCGGCGACCGCCGCCTCCCGCGCGCTGTTTGCGAAGAGCGCCCGCGCGCAGCGGTGGAGGTCCGTGTTCTTGCGCTCGGTCAGGTCGACGAGGTCGGCGAGCGCGGCCAGGTAGCGCCAGACGAGCTCGCGGTCGGCGGGCGGGAGCAGCGTCGCGAGTCGCTCGCGCGCCCGTGCCCCTTCCGCGCGCGCCTGCGCTTCGGGCAGCGCCGCCTCGCCCCGCCCCGTCCCCCAGACCGTCTCCACGCCGTCGAGCGCGCTGCGCAGGATGTACGACGCGTTCGGCAGGATCAGGCTCCCCAGGTAGAGCCGCTCGCGCTCGTCGGCGTCGACCGTGCCGAGTCGCCCGAGCAGGAACGCCCGGTAGCGCGCCGCGAGCGGCTCCCGGACGAGACTCGCGGCCCAGACGAGCTGGTATGCCTCGGCGTAGCGGCCGAGATCCGCCTCGAGCGCAGCCCCGTCACCCGGCGAGACGAGGCGCTCGAAGCGCGCCCTGAGCTCGCTCGCGTCGATCACGCCTCCTTCGACCCGGTCGGCGAGCGTAGCGACGGTTTCCCGAAGCCGGTCGCGGCCGACGAGCACCCGCCCGTCGCGGATCTCGACCGTCAGCGCCGAGCCGAGCCCGAAGGCCGCGGGCACCGAGGCGAGCGCCGCGACCGAGAGCGCTGTCGCGACCCCGGCCCGCTGCCCGAGCGGCTCGAAGGCGGCGCCGAAGAGCCCGAACTGCATCACCGCGACGAGCTCGCTTTCGTCCTCGACGGGCGGCTCGGCGCCGCGCGACTCCTGCACCTCGACGAAGCCGCGCGTGCCGTCGACGACGATCGCGGTGCCCGACTCGACCGCGTCGACGATTCCCGCCACCCCGGTCACGCACGGTTTGCCGAGCTCGCGCGCGAGCACGGCCAGGTGGTTGAGGACGCCTCCGCGCTCGCAGAC
>JAHDVS010000053.1 GCA_023382435.1 Thermoleophilia bacterium | reverse complement strand
CGCGCTGTAGGGGTCGGTCCTGACCCGCCCTACCTGCCCGGGCCATGGGTGCCAGGCACCGGGACATGTCCCCCGTGCGCGCAGCCATCGGCACGATCCAGCCTTCCCCGAATCAGCTGCCGCTGATCGGGGCAACCGGAGCCGCGCTCAGCCCTCGTCGGCCTCGCCGTCACCCGCGACGAGCGCGCGCGCGAAGTCGGCGGCGTCGAACGGCTGCAGGTCCTCGAGGGACTCCCCCACGCCGACGAGCTTGACCGGCAGGGCGAGCTCGTGGCCGATCGCGACGGCGATGCCGCCCTTAGCGGTGCCGTCGAGCTTCGTCAGGACGACGCCGGTGACATCGACCGCGTCGCGGAAGAGCTGCGCCTGACGCAGGCCGTTCTGGCCGGTGGTGGCGTCGACGACGAGCAGCGTCTCGTGCGGGGCGCCGTCGAGGCGCTGCGCGATCACGCGGCGGACCTTCGTGAGCTCCTCCATCAGGTTCGTCTGCGTGTGCAGCCGCCCGGCCGTGTCGACGATCACCACGTCGCGCCCGCGCGCCTGCGCCGCCGCGATCGAGTCGAACGCGACCGCGGCCGGGTCGCCGCCGCGGGTCGAGCCGACGAAGTCGGCGCCCGCGCGCCCCGCCCAGATCTCGAGCTGCTCGTCCGCGGCGGCCCGGTACGTGTCGGCGGCTGCGACGATCACCGAGCGGCCGCGCTCGACGAGGCGGGCAGCGAGTTTCCCGATCGTCGTCGTCTTACCGGTCCCGTTGACCCCGACGACGAGCACGACGGACGGCCGTGCCGCCACGTGCAAGAACGGCTCGCCCGCGGGCGTCGCCAACTCCGCCAGCACCGCCTCGAGGCCGACGAGCACGTCCTCGTTCGTCTTCGGGCGCCTCGCTTCGAGCCGCTCGATCACCTCCTGGGTCGTCGCGACGCCGATGTCGGCCGACAGCAGCACTTCCTCCAGGCGCTCCCACGTGTCGAGGTCGGACGGGTCGTAACGCCAGCCCGTCAGGCCGCCCGCGATCGCGCGGCGGCTCTTCGAGAGCCCCGAGCGCAGCCGCCGAAACCGTCGGCGCCGCTCCTCGCCCTCGCTCTCCGCGGCCGCCGGCTCCTCGTCGCCGAGCAGCGCGGCCCAGCTCCGCGTCACGCGACGGCGGCGTCCGCGGCGCCCGCGCGCAGCCGCTTCGAGACGACCTGGGAGATCCCGTCGGAGGCCATGGTGACGCCGTAGAGGATATCCGCGGCCTCCATCGTCCGTTTCTGGTGGGTGATGACCACGAACTGCGCCCGGTCCGCGTAGCGGCGGAGCAGCTCGACGAAGCGCCCGATGTTCGTATCATCGAGGGCCGCCTCGACCTCGTCGAGCAGGTAGAACGGGCACGGCCGCGCCAGGAAGAGCGCAAACAGGAACGAGAGCGCGCCCAGCGCCTTCTCGCCGCCCGAGAGGAGCGACAGCCGCGTCACGCGCTTTCCCGCGGGACGCAGCTCGACCTCGACCCCGGGCTCCTCCTCCTCGCTCTCCGGGATCGTCAGCCGCAGCCTTCCCTCACCGCCCGGGAACAGCGCCGAGGCAACCTCGGCGAAATGCCGCTCCACCGCCGCGTAGGTCTCCTCGAAGCGCCGCTCGACCGTCTCCGTCAGCTCCGCGCGCAGCTGCTCGAGCTCGTCGAGCGAGCGCTCGAGATCCTCCCGCTGCGCCGTCAGCTCCGCGAGGCTCGCTTTCTCCCGCTCGAGCTCCTCGGCGGCGAGCGGGTTGACCTGCCCGAGCTGCTCGCGCCTGCGCTCGAGGCGAGCGAGCGTCGCGCGCAGCTCCTCCCCCTCGGCGTCGGCAAGCTCCTCGGCCTCCACGCCATCCGGGAGCCGGCGGCGCACATCGTCGCACTCCGCCGCGACCCGTGCCGCGTCCACTTCGAGCGAGGTGACGACCTGCGTCGCCTCCGCCGCGGCCCGGCGCAGCTCGGCCTCCCGGCCCCCGAGGGCGCGCAGCTCCTCGCCGAGCGCGGCGCTCGACGCGCCGCCCGCGTCGACGCGGGCACGCAGCGGCGCCTCGAACCGCCCGCCGCCCACGACGCAGGCGGCAAGCGTCGCAACAAGACGTTCGCCCGCGTCGGCGAGCCGCTCGAGCAGCTCCGCCTCCGCCGGGTCGACGGTCTGCGGCATCAGGGCCACCGACGCGCGCGCGCGCGTCACCCGATCCCGGGCCGCCCGCTCGACGGCGAACGTCCCGGCCGCCTCGAGCGCGGCGGCGGCCGCGTCTGCTCGCAGCTTCTCCACCTCGGCTGCGAGCGCCCGCCGGCGGGCGTGGAGCTCCATCAGGACGCTCTCGGCCGCGACCCCGGCGAACCACAGCTCGCCGCGGGCCGGGTCGAAGCCGTGGCCCTCACGGGTCACGGCCACGCCACGCTCGACGCGTGGAAGGTCGTCCGGTCCGACCACGAGCACGCCCGCGAGCAGCGCGGCGACCCGTTCCCCGCCCGGCAGCGGCCGCACGCGATCCGCGAGGCGTTCGGCCCCCGCGAACGGGAGATCGGTCGCGGTCGGCGGCGGAGCCACCGGCGGAACGAGCACGGTCAGCGTGCCCAGCCCTTCGACACGGGCCCGCTCGGCCAGCGCCAGCGCCGCCGGCGGGTCGTCCGCGAGGATCGCGGCGGCACGATGGAACAGCGCGGCCGCGGCCGCTCGCTCGTAGCCCGCGTCGACGTCGAGCGCGGCCAGCGCGAGCTGGGCGCCCCCGTCCGCGAGGGCGCGTGCCGCGGGGGGCAGCCCTTCCCGCTCCGCCAGGCTGCGATCGAGCGCCTGCAGGCGGTCGGCGGCCAGTCGCGCGGCCCCCTCGAGGCTCTCCCGCGCGTGCAGGGTCGCCCGGGAGCGCTTGCCGGCATCGGCCAGGGCGCGCTCGGCGGAGGCGAGCTCCTCGAGCGGGGCCTCGTCGCGCGGGGCGTCCGCGAGCCGGCGTGCCCGCGCCGCGTCGCGTCGGAGCTTCCCCGCCATTTCCTGCGCGCTCTCGTGGCGCATCGCGAGCCGTTCGGTCCCGCTGCGCAGCCGGTAGAGCGCGGCGGTCGCCTGCTCGTGACGGCGCGCGGCCTGCTCCAGCTCCTCCTCCGCCCGGCGGCGCTCCGCGAGCAGGCCCTCGAGACGCTCGTCGCGCCGGGCGCGCTCGTGGACGGCCGCGAGCCGCCGCTCCTCGAGCTCCGCCAACCGCCGCTCGAGCCGCGCCAGGTTGCCGGCGGCGAGCCGGAGCGCGAGCCGGTCGATCTCCTGACCGAGCCGCTCGGCCCGCTGGGCGGCGGTCGCCTGGAGCGCGAGCGGGCGCAAGCGCTTGCGGGACTCCTCCTCGAGCGCCTGCGCGCGGTCGAGGAGGATTCGCACCCGCGCGAGCTTCAGCTCCGCGCGATGGCGACGCTGCTTGAAGCTGCCGAGGCCGGCCGCCTCCTCGATCAAGGCACGTCGCTCGGCCGGCTTGGAGGACAGCACCTGCTCGACCCTGCCCTGGCCGATCACCGCGTGCATCTCGTGTCCCAGCCCGGCGTCCGCGAGCAGCTCGACGAGGTCGGTGCGCCGTACCGACGCGCGGTTGACGAGGTAGTGACCCTCGCCGCCGCGCGCCAGGCGGCGGGCGACGGAGATCTCGGCGTAGGGCAGCGGCCCGTCGCCGGCGGAGTTGTCGAAGACGAGCTCGACCTCGCAGTGGTCTGAGCCCGGCCGGCCGGCCGAGCCGGCGAAGAGGACGTCGTCCGGCTTCTCGGCGCGCAGGGCGCTCGGGGCGAGGCTGCCGGCCGCCCAGACGATCGCGTCCGCGATGTTCGACTTGCCGGAGCCGTTCGGGCCGACGATCACGGCAACGCCCGGCTCGAGGCGGACCTCGACGGCGTCCGGGAACGACTTGAAACCGCGCAGCTTGATCGAGCGCAGGTACACCGGGGGGCAAGTCTGACGGCCGGCGCGGATGGCGCGACCGTCAGGCCCCCGCGAGCAGCGTCAGCGCCTCGCGGGCGGCGATCTGCTCCGCGGTCTTCTTCGACGGCCCTTCGCCGGTCCCGAGGCGCACGCCGTCGACGACGGCCGCGCAGGTGAACAGGCGCTCGTGCGGCGGCCCCTCGGCGGCGAGAACCTCGTAGACGACCTGGTGGGCGCCACGGCGCGCCAGCTCCTCCTGGAGCTCGGTCTTGTGGTCGACGTGGGACGTGAGCGCGTACTCGATCCGCTCCTCGAACGCCGCGACGGTCGCGGCGCGGATGGGCTCGAAGCCGTGCTGGAGGTACAGGGCCCCGAGCACCGCCTCGACGAGCGCAGCGACCACGTTCCGGTTGCGGGCGAGGACGGCCAGGTCCGCCCCGGACGGGGGCGACGCACCCTCCGCGAGCCGCTCGCCGACGCCGAGCCGACGCCCGACCACCGCGCAGCTGGCGCGGCTGACGACGTACGCCCACACTTTCGTGAGCCTGCCCTCGGAGAAGTCCGGGAAGCGCTCGTAGAGCTCCTGGGCGACGGCCAGGTCGAGCACGGAGTCACCGAGGAACTCGAGCCGCTCGTACGAGCGGGAGCGGTCCTCGACGAAGGACGGGTGCGTGAACGCCCGCTCGCGCAGCCCGCTGGGCAGGCCCTCGATCAGCGCGAGGAGCTGTGCAGTGGAGTCGTCGCCGGCGTCGCTAGGAGCGAGCGGCGATGTACTCGACGGCATGCCCGACGGTCTGTATGCCCTGGGCGTCCTCGTCGGAGATCTTGACCCCGAACTGATCCTCGAGCTCCATGATCAGCTCGACGAGGTCGAGCGAGTCGGCGCCCAGGTCCTCCTGGAACGAGGCAGCCTCGTTGATGTCCGCCTCGTCGACGCCGAGTTGCTCGATGAGCACCTCCTTGACCCGCTCCAGGATCTCCTCGCGCGAAGCTGCCATTCGTTCCCTCTCCTGCCTTTCGTGGTCTTGAGCCAGCGGACGCCGGATGCTACCACGCCGCCGACGGGTCACACACCCTGGCCGACCTCGGCCCCCGTCGACAGGCGCTCCGCCATCCGCTCGACCACCCGGCCGCGAACACCGCGAGCCCCGAGCTGGATCGCGGAGACGATCGCGCGCCGGGACGAGTTGCCGTGGGCAACCACCGCCAGGCCCTTCAACCCGAGCAGATAGCCGCCCCCGTAGGTGTCCGGATCCAGGCGCTGCCGCAGCCCGCGTGCTGCGGGGCGGATCATCAGCCCGCCGACCTTGCCGCGCCGCGACTTCATCATCTCCTCGCGGAACTCGTCGAGGACGGTCCGGATCGTCCCCTCGAGCACCTTCAGGGCCATGTTTCCTGTGAAGCCGTCGCAGACGACGACGTCGGCGGCGCCCTCGAGCAGCAGCCGGCCCTCGACGTTGCCGACGAACCTGATCCCGTCCTCCGACAGGAGCGCGTGCGCCTGGCGGGTCATGCGGTTGCCCTTCTCCGGCTCCTCGCCGATCGAGAGCAGGCCAACCCCGGGGTCGCGGATCCCGATCATCTCCTCCGCGAAGATCGTGCCCATGTGGGCGAACTGGAGCAGGTGCTCGGGCCGACCGTCCGCGTTGGCGCCCGCGTCGATCAGCACGGACGGGCCGCGCCGGGCCGGCAGCGGGGCCGCGATCGCCGGCCGGCTCACGTCCGGCAGGCGCCCGATCTCGAGCAGCCCGGCCGCGAGCATCGCGCCGGTGTTGCCCGCCGACACGACAACGTCGCAGTCACCCTCGCCGACCGCCCGGCAGGCCGCGAACAACGAGCTGTCCCGTTTCTCGCGGGCGGCGTCTGCCGGCTTCTCGTGCATCCCGACGACGACGGGCGCGTCGATCACCTCGAGATCGGGTGCGAGCGCCTGGATCAGCTCACGGGGGCCGTAGAGGACAGGAACGACCCCATCCGTGCGCGCTTCCCGGGCCCCGGCGACGATCTCTTCCGGCGCTCGGTCACCGCCCATCGCGTCGACGGCGACCCGGACGGTCATCTACGGCGCGGGGGCCTCGAGCGGCTCGACCTCACGACCCCGGTAGGAGCCGCAGGTGGGACAGACGTGGTGCGGGCGCTTCGGCTGGTGACACTGCGGGCAGGCGACGATCGCTTGCGGCACGAGCTTGTGCTGCGCCCGGCGCTTGTCGCGGCGCGCCTTCGATGTCTTTCGCTTGGGGACAGCCATGGAGGGCTGGATTATACCGGTCTCCGCCGGACTCCGACCCGTCGAGCGCCCTCAGCCGCCGAGCAGCTCCCGGAGGTCGGCGAGCTTCGCGAAGCGCGGGTCGGGCTCGGGCGGCGGGCAGCGGCACGGCTCGCGGTTCAGATCGGCGCCGCAGCCGGCGCACAGTCCCGCGCAGTCCGGGTGGCAGAGGATCCGGTCCGGTAGCGCAAGCGCGACGGCGTCGCGAGCCCACGCGGACAGGTCGAGCAGGTCGTCGGCGACGTACGGGGTGCTCAGCTCCTCGCTGTCCGGACGCGTCGCCTGGTACTCGCTCGCGTCGATCGCGAGCGCTAGCGATGCCTCCTCGAGGCAGCGCATGCACGGACCCGCCACGGCGAGCTCGAGCCGAAGCCGGAACACCGTCCCGGAGGCGGCCCGGTCGATCGTGAGGCTCGCGCGCGGGCACGGCGGCACGGGGCGATACTCCTGGCCGCCGAGCGAGAGCGGCTCGAGCTCGACGTCGAGCGCCTCCCGTCGCTGCTCGCCCGGCCGCAGGCGAACGGAGCGAAGGTCGAAGACCGTCACACGCCGAGCGTAGCGAACCGAGAGGCCGGCTAGAGCTGGTCGTCGCCGGAGCCCACGAACACGGACTCCTGAGAGCGCTCGTGCAGCCGCTCGCGGCCACGCCGGACGGCGCCGAGGAACTTGTCGAGATTGTTCTCGAGGGTCGAGAGGATCTGGTCGGCCCAGTCCTCCATCTCGAGGCGGGTCTCACGAGCCTGGCGTCGCGCGTCCTCGACGATCTCCTGCGCCTGCCGCTCGGCGAGCCTGACGATCTCGGTCTGGGACGCCTCGCGCACCGCCTGCTCCCGCGCCTCGCCCAGGATCCGGTCGCCCTCGCGTTTCGCCTCGGCCAGCATCTCCTGACGCTCCTTCACGATCCAGCGCGCCTGCTTGATCTCCTCGGGGATCGTCGCCCGCATCTGGTCGAGGATGTCGTAGATCTCCTCGCGGTCGATCCGCACCTGGTCGGTCAGCGGCACCGCCTTCGCGTTGTGCACGAGATCGTCGAGCTTGTCGATGAGAACGAGAACGTCCACTCGGTCCTCAGTCTACTCCTGGGGATTGACGGGAGCGCCCGGCAGCGGGCGCGGGAACATCTCCCGGAACCGGTGCGCGACCGCCTCCGGCACCAGGTCGTCTACGTTTCCCCCGAAGACGGCGATCTCCTTCACGCCGCTTGACGACAGGAAGCTGTGGTCGGGGCTCGCCATCAGGTACATCGTCTCCACGTCGGGCGCGAGCTTGCGGTTCAGGTGGTGCATCTGGAACTCCCACTCGAAGTCGGAGATCGCGCGCAGCCCCTTCACCATCGTCCTCGCCCCCCACCGTCGCGCGAAGTCGACGACGAGCTCGGAGAACACCTCGACCTCGACGTTCGGGATCGTCCCGGCCGACCGGCGCAGGAACTCGACGCGCTCCTCGACCGTGAACATCGGGGCCTTGTGCTGGGGTTCGCGCACGACGCCGACGACGACGCGCTCGAAGATCCCGGCCGCGCGGCGGATGATGTCCAGGTGCCCGTTCGTGACCGGGTCGTAGCTGCCCGGACAGATCGCGGTCACGGGATGCTCGGCGCTCACGCGGGCGACCCGCCCGGCTCGCCGGCGCCCTGAAAGACCGTCAGGCGCGCCGATCCGTAGCGGCGGCTCGTGCGCACGGGCAGGGGCAGCTCGGGCTCCGCCCGCGCGTCCGACTCGACGACGGCGAGGCCGTCCAGCGCGACGACGCGGGGAAGGTGTGGGGCCAGTGTTCGCAGCGCGGTCTCGAGCATGTCGTAGGGAGGGTCGATCAGGACGAGATCGTACCGCCTTCCCGCCGCGGCATCGGCGGCGACCCGGCGGGCGGCGTCGCCTTGCGCCACCTCCGCCCCGGGCAGGCGGAGCCGGTCGAGGTTTCGCTCGATCGCACGCACGGCGTGGCGGTCGGCCTCGACGAACGTGACCCGTAGCGCCCCGCGCGAGAGCGCCTCGAGCCCCATCGCCCCGGAGCCAGCGTAGAGGTCGAGCACGCGGGCCCCGTCCACGGGTCCGATCAGGTTGAATGCGGCCTCCCGCACCCGGTCCGCGGTCGGGCGCGTCTCGCGCCCCTTCGGCGCAAAGATCCGCGCCCCCTTACGCGAGCCCGCGATGATCCTCATCACCGAAGACGCGCTCGACCTCGTCGTCGAGCGGTCCCTCCTCGTCCAGCAGGCTCTGCGCGCAGCGTCGGGCCCGCTCGAGCAGCGGCCGGTCCTGACGAAGCCGGGCGAAGCGCAGGTCCGAGAGGCCGCTCTGGCGCTTCCCCAGGAGCTGCCCCATCCCGCGCAGCTCGAGGTCGGTCTCCGCTAGCTCGAAGCCGTCGTTCGTGTCGACGAGTGCCTGAAGGCGCTCGCAGGCGACGTCGGTCAGCTCCTCCCTGGGGCGCGACACGAGCAGGCAGTAGGACTGCTCCTGGCCGCGGCCGACGCGCCCGCGCAGCTGGTGGAGCTGGGCGAGCCCGAAGCGGTCGGCCTCCTGGACGATCATGATCGTCGCGTTGGGGACGTCGATCCCGACCTCGATCACGGTCGTGGCGACGAGGACGTCGAGCTCGCGGGACGCGAACTCCTCCATGACCCGCCGCCGTTCCGCCGGCCGCAGCTGCCCGTGCAGGCAGCCGACCCGGAAGCCGTGCAGCTCCGCGCCCCTGAGGCGCTCGGCCTCCGCCTCCGCGGCCCGGGCGACGGTCGCCTCGGACGGTGATACGAGCGGGCAGACCACGTACGCCTGCCGCCCGCGCTCGAGGTGCGCGCGCAGCCGCGTGTATGCCTCCGAGCCGCGCTCGTGGGTGACCCAGCGCGTGATCACCGGCCGCCGGCCGGCCGGTGGGCGGTCGATCTCGGATACGGCGAGATCGCCGTAGACCGTGAACGCGAGCGTCCGCGGAATCGGCGTCGCGGTCATGTGCAGACGATGCGGCGCGTGCTCGCCGGCCAGGGCGGCGCGCTGCTCGACCCCGAACCGGTGCTGCTCGTCGACCACCGCGACGGTGAGGGAGCGGAAGCTGACTGCCTCCTGGATCAGCGCGTGAGTGCCGATCGCGAGGTCGACGTCGCCCGACGCGAGCGCGGCGAGCGCAGCCCGCCGCTCGCGTGCGGGCAGGCTGCTGGTGACGAGCCGGCAGCGGACTCCGAGTCGCTCGCAGATCCCCTCGATCGTGAGCAGGTGCTGCTCGGCGAGCGTCTCCGTCGGCGCCATCAGGGCTCCCTGGCAACCCCGCTCGACGGCACGGATGAGCGAGTAGAGAGCCACCACCGTCTTCCCGGAGCCGACATCGCCCTGGAGCAGGCGCTCCATCGGCACCGTCCTGGCGAGATCGGCGTCGATCCCGGAGATGGCACGCTCCTGCGCGTCCGTGAGGACGAACGGGAGCGTCCCGCGGTAGCGCGCCGCGAGCTCGCCGGGCGGGCCGAGCGACGCCGCGACCGCGCCGGCTCCCCGCTGCCGGCGGCGCGCGAGGCCGAGCTGGAGCACGAGCAGCTCCTCGAAAGCGAGCCGGCGCCGTCCCGCTTCCGCCTCGGCCGGCGAGCGGGGGCGGTGCAGCGCCCGGAGGCTGTCGGGCCGCAAGGGCAAGGCGAGGCCGGCCCGCAAGCCCGAGGGGAGCGGATCGGCCGCGTCCCGAGCGAACGGCAGCGTGCGCTCGACCAGCCCGCGCAGGCGGCGGGACGAAACGGCTTCGCTCGCCGGGTACACGGGCGCGGGCTGCGTCAGCCGGTCGTCGCCACCGAGGTCGAAGTCCCGGACGACCAGCTCGCCGCGCTCGAGCGCACCTTTCAGGCGGGCGCGGAGGCCAGGCTGCAGGCGCTCGGCGAGCCAGCCCTGGTTGAACCAGATCGCAATCGCCTCTCCCGACGGGTCGCGCACCCGGGCCTCGACGATCGTCAGGCTCCGGCGCCGGGTGGGCCGAGCGCCGGCCCGCAGGATCTCGACCTCGACGGTGGCCTCCTCGCCCGCGAGCAGATCGGCCAGCCGGCGCAGGGGGGCGGGCGGCTCGTACCGGCGCGGACGGTATTCGAGCAGGTCACGAACGGTCTCGACGCCGAGCGAGCCCAGGCTGGCAGCGAGCTTCGGGCCGACCCCCGGCAGCGTCAGCACCGGGACGTCGAGCCGCTCCGGCCTCGGCAGGTGCGGCCCTCGGCCGGCGACGGCGAGGCCCGCGAACGGGCGCCAGTGCTCAGCGCGCGGCATCGCGGATCGCGGCGACGATGTCGTTCATCGCCCGGTCCTTCATGAGGCACGCGGCAGCGCCGGCAGCGCGAAGCGCGGCCAGCTCGGGCTCGTCGGCTGCGGCGGTCAGGACGACGACGGCGCTGCCGGGAGAGGCCTCGCGGATCGCGCGCGTGGTCGCGACGCCATCGGCCCCCGGGAGCCGGTAGTCGACGACCACGACGGCGGGACGCAGTCCCCGGCAGGCTGCGACGGCGGCCTCCCCGTCGGCGACGGCGGCGACGACCTGGAGATCCGGTGTGAGCTCGAACAGGATCTCGAGCGCCTCCCGGAAGACCTCGTTGTCCTCGACGATGACGACGCCGATCACGCGGCAAGTATCCCCCGAGCCGCCGGATGGTGGCGGCCACGGGCAGCATGCCCCCGGGATCCCGCCAGTCACGCGTGGAGCGACGAGCGGCGAGGGTCGATCCGGAGTCCGCAACCGGTCGGGGAACGCCCCCGGCCCCGGCCTCCTCAGACGGCCTTCTGGACCTTGCCGCCCTTGAGGCAGCGCGTGCAGACGTAGACCCGCTTCGCGGCACCGTTCACGAGGACGCGGACACGCTGGAGGTTCGGGTCGAAGCGACGCTTCGTGGCGACCATCGAGTGGCTGCGGTTATGGCCGAACGAGGGGCCCTTGCCGCAGACAGAGCAGACCTTGGACATGGCCGCCGAACTATACCTGGCGCCGGCGACCGACCGCTCGCCCGACCCGGGCGGGCGCTACGAGGAGAGGCTGGCCCTGAGCTGGGCGAGAGACTCGACCAGCTCGAGGGCGGAGCGCGCCGCCTCGACGCCCTTGTTCCCGTGCCGGCCTCCGGCGCGAGCCTCCGCCTGCTCGAGCGTGTCGCAGGTCAGCACCCCGAAGGAGACCGGGACCCCGGTCTCGAGAGCTGCGAGCTGGACGCCGCTCGCGGCCTCCGACGAGACGTAGTCGAAATGCGGCGTCTCGCCGCGGATCACGCAGCCGATCGCGAGCACGCAGGAGTAGCGCCGCGACTTCGCGAGCGCGGTCGCTGCCAGCGGCAGCTCGAACGCGCCCGGCACCGGCATGATCTCGATCGCCTCGGGAGCGACGCCGGCGGCGGCGAGTTCCGCGAGGGCCCCGTCGAGCAGTCGCGACGTGACGGCGCCGTTGAAGCGACTGACAGCGATGCCGACCGACCGACGGGAGCCGTTGGGGGGGCCGGCGAAGACGCGGTAGCCTCCCGGGACGCGCAGCTCGCCAGCGGCGTGCTCGGTGCCCCCGCCGGGGGGAACCGCGGACGCGGGCGCGTCGAGGACGTCGGGGTCGGGGTCGCTCACCTGCCGTCCTCCGGCCCGAGATCGAGGTCTTTCAGCTCCTGGTGGTGGAGACGGTGGCCGAGTCTCACGCGTTTCGTCGCGAGGTAGGCTCTGTTCTCCTCGTTCGGCGGCACCTCGATCGGGACCTGCTCGGTGACGGTCAGCCCGAACGCCTCGATGCCGCTGATCTTGCGCGGGTTGTTCGTGAGGATCCGGATCGTGCTCAGGCCGAGGTCGGTGAGGATCTGGGAGCCGATCCCGTACTCGCGCGCGTCGGCGGGGAAGCCGAGCTCGAGGTTCGCCTCGACGGTGTCGAGCCCGTTCTCCTGCAGCTCGTACGCCTTCAGCTTGGCGAGCAGCCCGATGCCGCGGCCCTCCTGCGCCATGTAGAGGAGAACGCCGCACGGCTCGGCGGCGATCTGGGCGAGCGCCCGCTCGAGCTGCTCGCCGCAGTCGCAGCGAAGCGAGTGGAAGACGTCGCCGGTGAGGCACTCGGAGTGGACGCGCACGAGGACGTCGCGGGCGCCCTCGAGCTTCCCGTGGACGAGCGCGACGTGGTTCTTCCCGGTCAGCTTCTCCCGGAAGGCGACCGCGGTGAACTCCCCGAACGCGGTCGGGAGCCGCACGGACGTGACCCGCTCGACGAGCTTCTCGGTCCGGCGGCGATACTCGATCAGGTCGGCGATCGTGATCATCACCAGGCCGTGCTTGCGGCAGTACGGGATCAGATCGGGGACGCGGGCCATCGTGCCGTCGTCGTTCATGACCTCGCAGATCACGCCGGCCGGGCTGAGTCCGGCGAGCCGCGCCAGGTCGACCGCGGCCTCGGTCTGACCGGTGCGCTGGAGCACGCCGCCGGGCCGGGCGCGCAGCGGGAAGACGTGGCCGGGCCGGACGATGTCGCGGGGGCCCCTGGCCGGGTCGATCGCGACCTGGATCGTGCGGGCCCGATCGGCGGCCGAGATGCCGGTGGTGACGCCCTCGCGCGCCTCGATCGACTCGGTGAACGCGGTGCCGAACGGCGTCTGGTTGTTGTAGGTCATCGGCGGCAGGTTGAGCTCGTCGCAGCGCTCCGGGGTCAGGCACAGGCAGATCAGGCCCCGCCCGTGGGTCGCCATAAAGTTGATCGCCTCGGGGGTCGCGAACTGGGCGGCGATCGTGAGGTCGCCCTCGTTCTCGCGGTCGGCCGCGTCGACGACGACGACGATCTTGCCGTTGCGGATCTCCTCGATCGCCTCGTCGATCGCGGCGTACGGAGACGCTTCCTCGATCCTGAGAGCCGGTTCGCCTGCCATTGCAGGGAAATCGTACAGCGCGTCAGCCCGCGGGTCGCGACCGTAGCGACAGCGCCCGCTCCACGTACTTCGCGAGCACGTCGACCTCGAGGTTGACCTCGTCGCCGGAACGCAGCGAGCCGAGCGTGGTCGCCGCCAGCGTGTGCGGGACGAGCGCGACCTCGAACGCGTCGTCCCCGAGCGCTGCAACGGTGAGGCTGACTCCCTGGACGGCGATCGATCCCTTCTCGACGCAGTAGCGCAGGATCCCGGGCGGCGCCGCGACGATGACCCGCACGCCGTCGCCCTCGGCGCCGGTCGCGCGCACGCGTCCGACGCCGTCGACGTGCCCCTGGACGATGTGCCCGCCGAACGGCTCGCCGGCCCGCAGCGCGGGCTCGACGTTGACGGGATCGCCCGCCACGAGGCGGGAGAGGGCCGTGCGGGAGAGCGTCTCCGGGACGGCGTCGAAGGCGAGGCAGGCGTCATCGACCTCCGTGACGGTGAGGCAGACGCCGTCGAGCGCGACGGAGTCGCCGACGGCGGCGGCTGCGGCCGTGCCGGGCGCCCGGAGCCGGATCCGGATCCCGCCCTCGTCGCCCTCGACCGAGAGCACCTCCCCGACCTCGCGCACGATCCCCGTGAACACCGGCGGAGTGTACGGGCTGGGCGCGGCTAGTAGGACTTTGTTAGTTCGCTGAAGGGTCCTCTGCTTTGACGTCGAACG
>JAHDVS010000052.1 GCA_023382435.1 Thermoleophilia bacterium | reverse complement strand
CTCTCTGCAACAAATCCCTTGAACACGGCCATCGCCGTGGAATCAATCATCTAGACGGTCGCGTCGCCCTCTCGACCCTCGAACAACTTCCCGGCTCGGGTCCTGGCGGCCATCTCCGCCGACTCCGCGCGGTAGACCGACCCGTCCTCGAACTCGACCATCGGCAGCAGCTTCTGGCCGGTCCTCTGCTGGATCGTCGTCCGCTTGCCACGAGCCATCCACACCCTGCGCGCCTCTACCCGGCCCGTCGAATCACCGACTCGAGCTGGGGCGCGGCGAGCAGGAGCGCGAGCGCGGTCTGGCCCTCGACGAAGCCGCCGGCGCGGGCGCGGGCGAGCGCCTCGGCGACGGGGAGGCGGACGAGCGAGACCTCCTCGTCCTCGCCCGGGCTCGGCCGCTCGAGGGTCACGCCGGTCGCGAGGAACGCGTCCGAGGCCATCGCGAGGTGGGCGCTCGAGGAGAAGAACCGCGCCAGGTGGCGCCATTCGCGGGCGCGGCCGCCCGTCTCCTCGGCGAGCTCGCGGGCGGCCGCCTCGAGCGGCGTCTCGCCGTCCTCAACGGAGCCGGCCGGCACCTCGAGCGTCCAGTCGCGCACCGGGTGGCGGTACTGGCGCACGAGCACGACCTCGCCCGCGTCCGTGACCGGGACGACGAACACCGCGCGAGGCGCAGCCAGGTACGTGTAGGCGGTCTCACCGCCGCCCGCCCGGGCCAGGCGGTCGCGCACCGCCGCCCGCCACGGCGAGTCGGCGAGCAACTCGCTCGAGACGAGCGAGACGCCCGGCGGGCCGTCGAGAAGGCCGGCGAGCGCCGCCAGGGCGGCGGCCGAGCGGGGCGCGAGCGCCGGGTCGAGCTCGGCGAGCGCCGCGCCGAGATCCGCGGGGGTGTCGAGGTCGCGCCACGGCTCGAGCTCGGCGACGGCGAGCCGCGCCTCCGCGCAGCGGCTGCGCGTGACCGCGCAGACCGCGGGCGTCGACCAGGGGATCGCCCGGAACGGCGCTTCGTGGTACTCGCGCATCGCGATCAGCCAGTAGCCGCCGTCGAGCGCCGGCCCGAGCACGACGTCCGCGCCCCGCTCGAGCGCCCGGAACGCCCGCGCGAGCGCCCCCGCCGGCAGCCCCGGCACGTCCGCCGAGACGAGCGCGACAGGGCCCTCCCCGGCCAAGCGGCACAGCCCGAGCGAGAGCGCGTCCCCGAGCCCCCGCCCCTCCTGCTCGATCAGGCGTACCCCCGGCCCGACGAGCCGCGCCAACTCCGCCGCTCCCTCCCCGCCCGCGTGCAGCACCGCCACCTCGTCGGCCCCGGCGCGGCAGGCGTCGAGCGTGTCGAGCAGAAGGGCCCGCTGCAGCTCCGCGGCCTGCTCCGGAGTCAGCGGCGGCACGAGGCGCGTCTTCGAGCGCCCCGGCTCGGGAGCCTTGGCGACGACCGCCGCGAGCGTCCTCACGAGAGGCGGCGCAGCAGGCCGAGCGCCCGCTCGCTCCACGCCGAGCGATGCGTGGCGCCGGCCGGGCCGGGCCCGTTCGCGACGTGCCAGTCGTAGGCGCGGGCGAGCGCCTCCGCGTTCGAGGAGCGGGGGAGCCAGCCGAGCCGCCGCTGCGCCCGCGAGACGTCGCACCAGACGTCGCGGTCGGCCGTGCGGTAGTGCCACTCCTCGAGCGGCGAGAGGCGCGCGAGCGCGAGCCCGCGCAGCGCCGCCCGGGCCGGCGCGGCCGGCAGCGGCGTCACCCGGCTCGCCGAGCCGGCGTGCTCCACGAGCGCCCGCAGGTCTTCGGCCACCGTGCCGAACGCGGTCGCCCCGACGTTGAAAGTCTCGCCCGCCACGGGCCGCTCCGCCGCCAGGACGACCGCGTCCACGAGGTCCTCGACGGCGAGGAGCTGGTAGCGGTTCGTCCCCGGCCCGAGCGTGTACACCCGCCGGCCCTCCCGCACCCAGTCGAACAGGATCCCGAACACGCCGCGTCGGCCGGGGCCGACGAACGCGGTCGGGCGCAGAACCACCGTCTCGAGCCCACGGGCCGAGAACGCCGCGCACACACGCTCCGCCTCGACCTTGGCGGCTCCGTACGGCTCGATCGGCGCCGTCCACGCCCCCTCGGTCACCGGCAGCGACTCGGGCAGCCCGTAGACGACCGCGGAGGACAGGAAGACGACCCGCCGCACACCCGCCTCCGCCGCGGCGGCAAGCAGGGTCGCCGTGCCGTCGACCCCGACCGAGCGGATCTCGCCGGCATCCCCGCGCGCCGGCAGCGCCGCCGCGGCATGGACGAGCACGTCGGCGCCCGCGCAGAGCTGGCGCGCCTCCCGCACGCCGCGCACGTCCCCGACGATCGCCTCGACGCCGGCCGCGACGAGCGCCGCGTCTAGCGGCACGAGGTCGAGCGAGCGCACGGCCGCCCCGTCCCGCAAGAGCCTGGAGGCGAGGTGCAGGCCCAGGAAGCCGCTGCCGCCGCTGAGCGCCCAGAGCTTCACGCCGCGAGACTGCCAGATCCGCGCCCGCCGCGCGCCGGCGCGGAAACGGACATGCTTGTGGCGACCGAGGAGAGGAGACCCCATGCACGTCTTCGTCGCCGGCGCCAGCGGCGCCATCGGCCGCCAGCTCGTCCCGCAGCTCGTCGCCGCGGGCCACCGCGTCACCGGCATGACCCGCACGCCCGCGAAGGCGGAGCTGCTGCGCGGGCTCGGGGCCGAGCCTGTCGTCTGCGACGCGTTCGACGCCGTCGCGCTCGAGCGGGCCGTCGCCGCCGCCGCGCCCGACGCCGTCGTCCACGAGCTGACCGCGATCCCCGCGGCGATCGACCCGCGCCGCTTCACCGAGCAGTTCGAGGAGAACGACCGGCTGCGCGTCGAGGGCACCCGCAACCTCGTCGCCGCCGCGCTCGCCGCCGGTGTCCGCAGGGTGATCGCGGAGAGCATCTCGTTCGCCTACGCTCCGGGGGTCGGCGGCCTGCGCGTCGAGGACGACCCGCTCGGGCTGGCGGCGCCCGAGCCGTGGGGGCGCACCATCCGGGCCGTGCACGCGCTCGAGCAGGCCGCCCTCTCCACTCCCGGGCTCGACGGCGCCGTCCTTCGCTACGGCACGCTCTACGGGCCCGGCACGTTCTACGCGCGCGACGGCTCGACAGCCGTGGCCGTGCGCCGGCGGCGCCTGCCGCTCGTCGGCGACGGCGCCGGCGTTACTTCGTTCCTCCACGTCGAGGACGCCGCCCGGGCGACGGTGCTCGCTCTCGAGCGGGCGGCGACGGGCACATTCAACGTGGTCGACGACGAGCCGGCGACGGCGGCCGAGTGGCTCCCCGCCTACGCGGCCGCGCTCGGCGCGAAGCCGCCCCGGCGCCTGCCCCCGTTCGCGGTACGTCTGCTCGCCGGGGCGACGGGTCTCGGGATGCTCGCGGGCGGCGAGGGGGCCTCGAACGCGAAGGCAAGGAGCGAGCTTCGCTTCGAGCCACGCTTCGCGAGCTGGCGGGAAGGCTTCCGGGCGGGGTTGGGAAATAGCTATTGACGACTCACTAAGTATCTGGTACGTTGCGCCCGTGGCGCAGCGAATGACAGGAGCGGAGCGGCGCGAGGCGATTCTCGAGGCGGCCGTCGCGGAGATCGCGCGCAACGGCTTCGCGGGCGCGACGACGGCCGAGATCGCCCGCCGGGCCGGGATCTCCCAACCGTACGTCTTCCGCTTCTTCCCGACCAAGAAGGAACTCTCGCTCGCGGTCATCGACCGCTGCCTGACGCGAATCCTGCGCGACTGGGAGAGCGCGGTGCCACGCCCGGGTGAGACGCGCCTGCAGACGCTCGGGCGCACGTACGTGGAGTCGCTCGGCCAGCGGCGGGCCGAACTGATGGTGCACCTGCACGGCTACGCGTCGGCCGAGGACCCCGACATCGCCGCGGCCATGCGTCACCACCTCGCGCGCGTCTACCGCTACGTCGTCCACCAGGCCGAGCGCGACGGCCACGAGAACCCGTATGCGGCCGCAAGCGACTTCATCGGCGACGGCTTCCTGATCAACGCGGCGATGGCGATCGGTCTCGAGAGCGAGCTTCGCCCGGAGGAGTGGCACGCGATTTGCGCCGCGGACAAGGTCGCCCGCGTCGACGACCTGCTCCAGCGCGCCCCGGCATAGGAGTCTTTTTTTCTCGCGAGAGTAAGTGATTGATCACGAATAAGGAGACGGAGATGGCCACCAAATCGAAAACTCTCTGGACGTTCGTCGTGACCGCGCTCGGCCTGTTCATGGTCGTGCTCGACAACCTCGTCGTCACGACCGCGCTGCCGAGCATCCGCGTCGATCTCGGCGCCTCGATCGACGAGCTCCAGTGGACCGTCAACGCCTACACGCTCACGTTCGCCGTCCTGCTCCTGACCGGCGCCGCGCTCGGTGACCGCTTCGGGCGCAGGCTCATGTTCGCGGTCGGGATGGGCATCTTCACTGCCGCCTCGGCCGCGGCGGCGCTCGCGCCGTCGATCGAGGCGCTCGTCGCCGCCCGCGCGGTTCAGGGGATCGGCGCCGCGATCGTCACGCCGCTCACGCTGACGCTGCTCTCGGCCGCGGTCTCCGCCGAGCGCCGCGGCGTCGCGCTCGGCGCCTGGTCGGGCATCGCCGGCCTCGCCGTCGCGCTCGGCCCGGTGGTCGGCGGAGCCGTCATCGACGGCATCTCCTGGCACTGGATCTTCTGGATCAACGTCCCGATCGGCCTGCTCGTGATCCCGCTCGCGCTCACCCGCCTCGCGGAGAGCCACGGGCCCGCTGGCCGCTTCGACCTGAAAGGCGTCGCGCTCGCGAGCGTGGGCTTCCTCGGGATCGTCTGGGGCCTCGTGCGCGGCAACGACGTCGGCTGGGGCTCGCTCGAGATCGCCGGCTCGCTGGCGCTCGGCGCCGCGCTCGTCGCCGGGTTCATCGCCTGGGAGCGGCGGGCGCCCGCACCGATGCTCGACCTGAGCATGTTCCGCAACCGCGCCTTCGCGGCCACGAACGGCGTCTCCCTGCTCATGTACTTCGGCATGTTCGGCTCGATCTTCCTGCTCGCCCAGTTCCTCCAGACGGCGCAGGGCTACTCGCCGCTCGGCGCCGGCCTGCGCACGCTGCCGTGGACGGCGATGCCGATGCTCGTCGCCCCGATCGCCGGGGCCCTGTCCGACCGGATCGGCGGCCGCCCGTTGATGGCGACCGGGCTCGCGCTCCAGGCCGTCGCGTTCGGCTGGCTCGCCTGGATCATGGATCCGGCCGTCGCCTACGGCGACCTGGTGCCGCCGTTCGCGCTCGCGGGCATCGGTACCGGGCTCGTGTTCGCGCCGGTCGCGAACGTGATCATGAGCTCCGTGCGGCCCGAGCAGGAGGGCCAGGCCTCGGGCGCCAACAACGCGATCCGGGAGCTCGGCGGCGTGTTCGGGATCGCGGTGATGGCGTCGATCTTCGCGAGCTACGGCGGCTACGCGTCGCCGCAGGACTTCACCGACGGGCTCGTGCCCGCTACGTGGGTCGGCGCCGTCGCCGTCGGCCTCGGCGCCCTGCTCGCACTGGCCGTGCCGCGGCGCTCGACCGCGCGGGGGAGCTTGTCCGAGCTCGCCCCGGAGCCGGCTCAGGCGTAGCGGGCCACGACCGCCAGCATGCGCGCTCCCGCCCGCGCAGACGGGAGCGCGCGGCCGGCGATCTTCGACTCGCCGCCGCGCCGCGCCCGGCACGGCACCTCGACCTCGACGATCGGAAGGCCGCCCCGCGCGGCCTTCACGATCATCTCGGTCGTCCACCCGTACGTCAGCTCGCGCAGCGCGAGCGCCTCGAGCGCGTCGCGCCGGATCGCCCGCATCGGCGGCACGTCTCGAAGGGAGACCCCGTGGACGAGGCGGAGCAGCCCCACGACAAGCCGGTTGCCGAGCCGCTGGTGGGGAAGCAGGGCGCCCGGCTCGGGCCGCGTGCGCGCGCCGAGCGCGAGCACGGCCCGCCCGGCCAGCACGGGCCCGAGCAGGGCGGGCAACGCCGCCGGGTCGTCGCTGCCGTCGCCGTCCAGGAACACGACGATGTCCGCGTCCGTCGCCGCCGCCCCGGCGGCGCAGGCGCGCCCGTAGCCGCGGCGCGTCTCGACCACCACCTTCGCCCCGAGCGAGCGCGCGAGCCCGGCGCTCCCGTCGGAGGAGCCACCGTCGACCACGATCACCTCGTCCGCCGGGCTGGCAGCAAGCCCGGAGAGCACGCCCGGCAGCGCCGCGGACTCGTTCAGGACAGGGATCACCGCCGCGATCCGCGGCCGCGCGAGCGGCACGAGCGGCACCGACGGCCGGTGCCTGCGCGCAAGCAGGCGCGCGGCCGCGATCGCCCCGAACGTGCCGTACACGGCAGGACGCACCCAGACGGGCAGCTCGAAGTCGAGCGCGAACAGGTAAAGGAGCGGCAAGCTCCCGGCCAGCCAGATCCACGCGGGCGCGGCCACGATCGCGAAGAACGGGAGCAGCCAGAGCGCGTGCCACGGCTGCACGTAGGAGTTGACGAGCAGGAGCGTCCCGAGCACGAGGAGGCACGAGCGGGCGACCTGCTCGACCGTGTCGTGCTCGCGCAGCGCGACGAGCGCGACCAGCACGACCAGCCCCGCGCCGAGCAGAACGGTCGCGCCGGTCTTCCCGGTGAGCGGCGACAGCGCCCACCAGAGGCTGCCGCCGAAGCGCTGGCGCTCGACGTAGTCGCGCAGGTCGCCGAGGGCGCCCCAGCCGACCGACAGGTAGGGCACGTACGCGAGCGCGCAGAGGGCAAGCGCGACGAGCGCGAAGCGCGGGCCGCCACGGCGGGCGAGCGCCGGCAGGAGCAGGATCGGCCCCAGCTTCGCGAGCGCGGCGAGCGCGACCGCGGCGCCGGCGAGCGCGAATCTGCGCGCCTGCCAGGCGGCGAGCAGCGCGGCGAGCGCGAGGACCGCGAGCGCGTCGACGTGCCCGTTCGCGGCGATCTCGCTGACGGCGAGTGGATGCCAGGCGTAGAGGGCGATCCGCTCCGGGGGCGGCCGGGACGGCAGCCTGCGCAGCACGAGCAGGAGCAGGCCGACCGCGGCCGCCTCGGCCGCGAGATAGAGCCAGGTCGTGGCCCTCAGGCCGTCGCCGAAGACGGCCCGACCCGCCAGGAAGCTCGCCTCGGCCCCGGGCGGGTAGACCGTGTGCCAGCGCGGCAGGTTGACCCGGGGCCACACGACCTCGTCCCGGAGCTCGGCAAGCGCAGGGTCAAGGGGCGCGTAGCGGTAGGGGTTGATCCCCGCAGCCTGGATTCGAGCGTCCCAGGCGTAGCGATGGACGTCGGTCGAGAGCGGCGGCGTCGCCGACGGCTCGAACGCGGCCGCGCGAAAGCCGACCGCGAGCGCGAGGACGAGCGCGACGCCGACGAGGCTGGCGCGCAGCCCGCGCCAGCAGAGCAGAGCGGCGGGCAGAAACAGGGCGAGGGCGACGAGCTGGCCCGCGACCTGCGTCCAGACGTCGCCGTCGCCGCGCAGACGGAGCTGAAGCGCGAGCATCAGCACCCCGAGCAGCGCGAGCGCGACGAGGCGCCCGTTGCGGGCGTGCGTGCCCCCCGACCGGAGGGCGCCGCTCACGCTCACCTGATGTTGCGGACGGCATCCGAGCCGGCCGGCGGCTCGCCGGTCGCCTCGAGGAAGTCCGCGAGAGCGCGCGAGAGCGGCTCGATTGCCGCGCCGGCGCGCAGGTCGAGATCGGTCTGACCGTGCCTGACTGTGGGGGCGAACGGATGCAGGAACGCGCCCTCCGCGGTCAGCGTCAGCTCGGGCAGCACGCCGTCACCGAGGTCGATCCCCATCCCCTCGAGCGCGGCCTTGCCGCGCCGTACGACCGGGCGGACGACGTGATCCTCCTCGGGGACGCCGAGAGCGCGGTGGAGCACGCAGAGGCGCTCGAGCTCGTCGGGCGCCTGCCCGTCGACCGTGGTCGCGATCCTCACGCGAATACCGCGCTCGACGAGGCGCGGGACGGCGGCGACCACTTTCTCGAAGTTGCGCGGGCCCCGCAGCTCGTCGTTGCGGTCGGGCGCGTCGGAGTCGAGCGAGATCTGGAGCGCCGCGTCGATGCCGGCCAGCGGCTCGACGCGGGCGAGCAGCCCGTCCGTGAACAGGGTTCCGTTCGTGAGCGTGATCGTCGGCAGGATCCCGGACAGCTCGACCAGCGTCTCGGGTAGCCACGGGAGCAGGAAGGGCTCGCCGCCCGTGATCCCGAGCGAGCGGAAGCCGAGCTCGCGGGCCTCCCCGGCCGCCCGCAGCAGGGCCTCGCGCGGCAGCGTGCGGCGATTCGCGATCCCCGGAAACGACTCGGTCAGGCAGTAGCCGCAGGCGAGGTTGCAGTGGTAGGTCGCGTACAGCCACAGGCGGTCGCCGGTCCGCCCGGCGCGGACGGCGTCGTCAAAGGCGTCGGCGAGCGGGCTCAGTTGTCCCTCGCCCCCTCGGCGATCCAGCGCCCGATCAGAGCCTCCTCGGCGCCGGTCAGGAGCTCCTCTCGCGACGGGTCGGGCACGTGCGTGAGGAGGAAGGACAGCTCGGGCCGGCCCGGCAGCACGAGCTCGTACGCCGGCCGGAGCACGGAGGCGACCCGGACGAGCTCGGCGTAGGAGCGCCCGGGGCGCAGATCGAGGTATTCGAAGCTCGCCGGGTGGCAAACCGCGCACTTTGCGTCGAAGATCGGCTGCACGTCGCGCGAGAACGACACGCCGCGAGCGTCGCCGCGGCCGGCGGCAAAGAGCGCGCCGCCCGCGCCGAGGCCCGCGAGCACGGCCACGGCCGCGGCTAGCCCTCGACGGTGAGGAACTCGGAGACGTTGCACGACCGGTCGACCGCCAGGAAGATCCACGAGCCGTCGAGCGCCATGTCGAGCTCGGCGCTCCACGTGCCCGGCTGCTCGCCCGCGTTGTGCAGCTCGAATACGAGCCCCGCGTCGCGGTTGACGGCGAGCGTGTAGTTCGGGTCGAGGCTCGACCCCTGGACGTCCATGGACAGGCGCATCCCCGCCGCGGTACGCTCGACCCGCGGGCTCGAGACCGTGGGGTTGTCGACGGCCCGGTCGGGAAGCCCGAACTGCACCGTCTCGGTCTCGTTCTCTTCGAGCGCGACGAGCCGCGAGACGTAGATCGTGTCGGGCCCGTAGGCCTTCAGCAGGTACTGGCCCGTGGGAGCGTCGGCAAGCGTGTACGACCCGTCCGCGCCGGTGACGGCGACGCGGTAGTGCTCCTCCCCGCCCGGCTGGTCGGGGCCCTTCAGGAGCAGCGTCACGAGCGCGCCCGCGATCGGCTCGCGGTCCTGCCCGATCACGGAGCCAGTGATCGTCGCCGTTCCGGTCGTCTCGGTCGCCGCCGGCGCGTCGAGATCGACCGGCGGAGCGCCGGGGCTGGGAACGGCGGGGCCCTTCGTCTGCCCGTCCACGTCCTTTGCGCCCTGGAGGATCCAGCGGCGCACGAGGTCGAGATCGGCCGGGTCGATCGGCGGCGCCCCGGGCGGCATGCGGGTCCCGATCGCGGGGATGTCCCCGACGGGCGCGTCGCCCCCGAGCTTCAGGTAGAGGAAGCTCCGCCCGGGGTCGCCCGCCACGACCCGAACGAGCGTCGGATCCTCCAGCGCGGCGATGCCGACGAGCTCGGCGTACGACCGCTCGGCCGTCAGGTCGAGCGACGGGTTGACGCCCGGGTGACACGCGGCGCAGCCGTACTCGTCGAAGACCGCCTGCACCTGCCCGTAGGAGACCGGCTCGCCGAGGTCGGGAGCCGGAGCCGCCGCGTCTTGCCCGCCACCGCAGGCCACGAGCGCCGCGAGAGAGAAGAGCGCGAGAGCCGCGACCGACGCGAGCGGGAAGCGCATCCGATCCAGGATATCGACAGCAGCCCTCGAACACGTGCCGTCGGTAACGAGCGGCCCAGCCTCTGCCGAAGGCGGCGTCCGCGCGGGAGACCGGAGCCCGGCGCGGCCAGAGCGGTTCTAGCCGGGCAGGCCGCGCTCGCGCGCGAGCGCCTCGAGCCGCTCGATCCGCCGCTCGAGCGGCGGGTGCGTCGAGAAGAGCTCCTTGACGGTCGGGAGGATGAAGAACGCGTTCAGCGAGGCCGCCTGGCGCAGCTCTCGCTGGGGCACCTGCGCCATCCGCGCGGAGATCTTCCGCAGCGCGCTGATCAGGTGCTCCGGCTCCCCGGTGATCTGCGCGGCGCCGCGGTCGGCGGCGTACTCCCGGTAGCGCGAGAGCGCCATCAGGAGCACGTAGCTGATCACGTACGTGAGCAGCGAGACGAGGAACATGATCAGCCAGATCGGCGCGGAGTTCTGGTCGCGGTTGCCGCCGCCCATCATCCCGCTGAACAGGCCGAAGCGCATCAGCATCGCCGCGACCATCGAGAAGAAGCTGGCGACCGTCATGACCGCGACGTCGCGGTGGCGGACGTGCGCGAGCTCGTGCGCGAGCACAGCCTCGACCTCCCGCGGCTCGAGCCGCTGCCAGAGTCCGCGGGTGATCGCGACGGCGGAGTGCTTCGGGCTGCGTCCGGTGGCGAACGCGTTCGGCACGTCCGAGTCGATCACGGCAACGCGGGGCTTCGGCAGCCCGGCCATAGTCGAGAGCCTCTCAACCATCGCGTGCAGCTCGGGAGCCTTGTCTGGACCGACGACTTTGGCCCCGGAGGCCGCGAGAGCGATCCGGTCGGAGGTGAAGTACTGGAGGAAGGCGAGGCCCGCCATGATCGCGATCACGGCTCCCAGCGACATGCTGAAGAGCTGGAGCAAGACCACGAAGAAGACGACGTAGAGGCCGCCCAGGAGGACCGTGGTCAGCGCCATCCGCCCGGTCAGGCCGGCGTCCCGTCCGAAGCTGGGCTTGCGGGAATCCATGCCCCGATTGTAGCCCGCGTCGCTCGCAGTCCCGGCGGGCTGGTGCTTCCGCACTCGACGTCCACGACCGTCGTGTAAGATCGCGCCCGTGCGCCGGCTCCTCCTGCTTGCCCTGATCCTCGTCGCGACCGTCGGCGTTCTGGCGGGCTGCAACAGCAAGGGAACGAAGACGACCGCGCCCGAGACCGTCGAAGGCGCTGCTCCCGAGCAGCCGGCGACGACCGAGATCGAGATGCCGGAGGGCGATGCCGCCGCCGGCAAGGATCTGTTCGGCTCGTCCGGCTGCGGCGGCTGCCACACGCTCGCGGACGCCGGGGCGTCCGGCGCGGTCGGGCCCAACCTCGACGACCTGAAGCCCACCGCTGCCGCGGTCTACGACATCGTCACGAACGGCCGCAACGCGATGCCGGCGTTCTCGGGCCAGCTCGACGAGCAGCAGATCGCCGACGTCGCCGCGTACGTCGTCCAGGCGACATCGGGCTAGAGCTCCCCGCCGGTTTCCCCCGCGAGGTCGACGGGGTCGCGTGCGATCTCGATCACACGCTCGTCGCGCACGATCTCGTCATCCGCCCACGCACCCGCGCGGCGATCGCGGCCTCCCGAGCGGCCGGGATCCGGGTCGTGATCGCGACCGGCCGCATGTTCCGCTCGGTCCGTCCCTACGCGGCGGCCGCCGGCGTCGACGATCCGGTGATCTGCTACCAGGGAGCCGCGATCGTGGAGCCCGCCAGCGGCCGCTACCTGCGTCATCGTCCGATTCCACTCGAAGCCGCCCGCGAAGCGATCGCCGCCGTCCAGGCGCGGGGCTTCTCCCTGAACGTGTACGTCGACGACGAGCTGTACGTGGAGCGGCTGACGCCCGAGGCGGAGCGCTACGCGACATTCCAGAACCTGCCCGTCACGACCGTCGGCCCGGTTCTCGACTGGCTCGAGGAGGCGCCGACGAAGCTCGTCACGATCGGCGACCCCGGCGAGCTCGATCGGCTCGAGGTCGAGCTCAAGCGCGAGCTCGGCGAGCGGCTGTTCATCGCCAAGTCGCTGCCCCACTTCCTCGAGTTCGCCGACGCGGGCGTGACGAAGGGCTCGGCGCTCGCGTTCCTGGCTGACACGCTCGGCTTCTCGACGGCACGCACGGTCGCGTTCGGCGACGGCGAGAACGACGTCGAGCTGCTCGAGGAAGCGGGCTACGCAGTCGCGGTCGCCGACGCCCACCCGCGCCTGCTCGCGGTCGCCGACTGGCTCTGCCCGTCCGCCGAGGAGGAGGGCGTGGCGCAGGTGCTCGAGGCGATGCTGCGCGACCGGAGGTCGTAGGGGCCATATATTCGGGCTCTACACGCTCATGATCGACATCCGCGCAGCCCGCAACGACCCCGACGCCTGGCGCGCCGCGCTGGCGCGCAAGGGCGCCACGGAGGCGTTCGACGCCCTGCTCGACGCGGACCGCGACTGGCTCGCGCTGGTGCCGCTGGTCGACGAGCTGCGCTCGCGAACGAAGCTGAAGGGGAGGCCGACGCCGGAGCAGATCGAGGAGCTGAAGGCGGTGAAAGCGGAGCTGGGACGGGCCGAGGAGGAGCTGGCGGCCGCCGCCGGCCGCCGCGACGAGCTGCTCGCGCTCGTGCCGAACCCGCCCGAGCCGGCCGTCCCCGGCGGCGGCGAGGACGACGCGGTCGAGCTGCGCCGCGTGGGCGAGAGGCCCACGTTTCCGTTCGAGCCGCGCGACCACCTCGAGCTCGCCCGCATCGACATGGAGCGCGGCGCGCGCCTGTCGGGCTCCCGCTTCGCCTACCGGATGGGCGGGTTCGCGCTCGCCGAGCTGGCCCTCTACCGCTTCGCGCTCGACCATGTCGCCGCGCGCGGCTTCACGCCCGTGATTCCGCCCGTGCTCGTTCGCGAAGCGGCGATGTACGGGACGGGCTTCCTGCCGACGGACGAGGTCAACATCTACTCGCTCGAGCGGGACGAGCTGTACCTGACCGGCACCTCCGAGGTCGCCCTGGCGGCGCTGCACATGGGCGAGATCATCGAGCGGGCCGACCTGCCGCTCCGTTACGCGGGCTACTCGACCTGCTTTCGCCGCGAAGCCGGCGCGGCCGGCAAGGACACCCGCGGCATGTTCCGGGTGCACCAGTTCGACAAGGTCGAGATGTTCGTGTTCTGCCCGCCGGAACGGTCGCCGCAGGAGCACGAGCTGCTGCTCGCGGTCGAGGAGGAGATCGTGCGGGAGCTCGGGATCCCCTACCGCGTCGTCGACATCGCGGCCGGCGACCTCGGCGCCGCCGCCGCGCGCAAGTACGACATCGAGGCGTGGTTCCCCTCCCAGGGCCGCTACCGCGAGATCACCTCGACGTCGAACACGACCGATTTCCAGGCGCGCCGCCTCGAAGCCCGCTTCCGCTCGGAGCGCGGAATCCAGCCGCTGCACACGCTGAACGGGACGGCCGCGACCGCCCGCGCCCTGCTCTCCGTGCTCGAGAACTTCCAGGACGAGGACGGCGTCGTGCACGTCCCCGAGGTGCTGCAGCGCCACGGCGCGCCCGCGACGATCTCGGCCCGAGCGTAGGGCTAGACTGGCCTCCCCGGCGGGGTGGCCGAGCGGTCGAAAGCAGCGGTCTTGAAAACCGCAAGGCGCTCGAAAGGCGTCTCGTGGGTTCGAATCCCACCCCCGCCGCCAAAATGCTGACGTTCGAACCCCGCGGTCTCCTGGCCGCGGGGTGGAACTAACCCGTTTCCGTTGACACCTGATCTTTAGGCCGCGATGGCCTCCTGTTGGTGTTGCTGTTCGTAGTCGATGGGGCTGAGCATGCCGAGGCTGGAGTGCCTGCGGCGCGGGTTGTAGAAGAATTCGATGTACCAGAAGACCCTGAGTCGGGCCTGCTCGCGCGTCTGGAAGCGCTCGCGGCGCAGGAGTTCTTTCTCGAGCGAGGCGAAGAAGCTCTCGGCGAGGGCGTTGTCCCAGGGGTCGCCGATCGAGCC
>JAHDVS010000051.1 GCA_023382435.1 Thermoleophilia bacterium | reverse complement strand
CACGGACTACAAAAACAAGCGGCCTAGCCTGTCAACACCGGCGGGGAGCAGGTCAATGGCGCGGCCGCCTCGTCCGCAGTTTCCGGGTGGTGTCTACCACGTGAGCGCTCGCGGGAACGAGCGCTCCCCGTTCTACCGCGACGACGGTGACCGCCGCTGTTTCCTCGAGCTCGTCGCTCACGTCCGGGTGCGCTACGGGTGGCGCGTGTTCTCGTATTGTCTGATGACGAACCACTACCACCTGCTTGTGCAGACTCCGGAGCCGAACCTCGCCCGCGGCATGAGCCATCTGAACGGCGTCTACGCGCAGTGGTTCAACTGCCGCCATGGCCGCGTCGGCCATCTCTTCCAGGGCCGCTACGGTGCGCGGCTCGTGCAGGCCGACGAGCATCTGCTCGCCGCCGTCGGCTAAATCGTCAGGAACCCGGTCCGGGCGGGCCTCTGCCGGGCCCCCGGGGGGTGGCGCTGGTCGAGCCACCTCCAACCGCGGCTTCGAGCAGTGGGGCGAGATCCTCGGCGACGCGATGGTCGCCGCCGCCTTGATCGACCGGCTCGTCCACCGCGCGACCATGATCGTGCTTAAAGGCAAGAGCTACCGGCTGCGCGAGCGCGGGGTCGACGTCGCCCCCGCCGCTCAGGCCCCCTCGCTTCGCGACTCCGCCTGAGCGGCGAAATCGGGACAAGCCCTGACCTTCGCCAACCTGTCGCAGGCCGTCAGAGCCGCTCCCGTGGCCTCGAGTTTCGTGCCGACGCGCGCAAGGACCCCATCAGCGGCTGGTGGCGCACTTTTCGGCGCCCCTTGACAGATGGCGTCTCGCCGCGGCCAGCAGCGATCGTCGCGATGATCGGAAGTTCGGTTCTGCGTCACGCCCGAGCGCGGCTCCATAGGCTTGCTGCGTGGAAGGCCTGGCGAGCGAGCCTTCTCCTCCGAACGGCAGCGAGCCGTGGCTGACACCCGGTGTTCGCGGCATCGGGGCCGCGAGCCTGCTCGCAGATCTTGGCCACGAGATCCCGACCGCCCTCCTCCCAAGCTTCCTCACCTCGACGCTCGGAGCCCCCGCCGTGGCGCTCGGCGTGATCGAGGGCACCGCCGACGGACTCGCCGGAGTTGCGCGCTTCGCTGGCGGGCCGCTTGCCGACGACCCACACCGCAGAGGTAGCGCTGCCCTGGGCGGCTACACGGCAACGGCGGTGCTCACCGCCGCGATCGGCGCGACCACGGCCACCTGGCAGGTCGCCGTCCTGCGCACAGGCGGCTGGGTCGCGCGCGGCCTGCGCGTCCCGGCCCGCAACGCCCTCCTCGCCGACGTCGTGCCAACCAGTGCCTACGGTCGCGCCTACGGCTTCGAGCGGGCGATGGACAATCTCGGCGCAGTCGGCGGGCCGCTACTCGCATTGGCACTCGTTGTGTCGGTTGGCGTCCGCACGGCCATCCTGCTGTCGGTCATCCCCGGCCTGCTCGCTGTGCTTGCCATCGTCTATGCAATTCGTTCGGTCCCCCGCCTGGAGGAGCGTGAGCGCCGGAAGCTGCGTTTTCAGGTGCGGCCCGTTCTGCGCGGTCAACTCGGCCGGCTGTT
Source organism: Thermoleophilia bacterium (assembly GCA_023382435.1). GTDB lineage: Bacteria > Actinomycetota > Thermoleophilia > Gaiellales > Gaiellaceae > JAHDVS01. The sequence goes on along the minus strand of JAHDVS010000051.1, from coordinate 12,563 downwards.
TGTCGGCGTCGGTGCCTTCGAGCTCGGCAATGCTGCTGCTACCCTCCTGATCCTTCGTGCAACCGATCTGCTCGATCAGGAGCGCGGTCACGACCGCGCTGTCCAGATCGCTCTGCTGCTCTACTCTGGTTACAACCTCGCAGCATCCGTCGCGAGCCTCTACGGAGGCCGACTCGGCGACCAACGCGGAATGGTGAGGGTGCTCGCCCTCGGCGTCGCGGCGGTCCTGCTCTCCTATACCGGGTTCGCCGTAGCCGGAGCGAGTGTCGCCTTCCTCGCGCTCGCGTTCGGCCTCGCTGGCATCGGAATCGGCCTCGTCGAGACCGCTCAACATGCGGCCGTCGCTCAACTGGCTCCGAAACGCGCGCGCGGATCCGCGTTCGGCCTGCTTGCGGCGACTCAGTCGTTCGGCAACCTGGCCGCTAGCGCGATCGCCGGCGCCCTCTGGTCGCTCACCTCGGCGGGTGTCGCGTTCCTCTACCTCGCCGGCTGGATGCTCCTCAGCCTGCTCGCCCTCATCTGGGGTGCGAGGCGCGGGGGCGGTTTGAGTGCGCCGTAGGGCGTCGCTGATGATCCGGCTGGGCGATTCCGAGAGAAGTCACACACCCGGTACGCCGGTGTCACACCTCCCCTGCCGGTCGAGTCCATGACAATACGAGACGTGCCCGGACCGGTCACGGATGCCCGCGCCGGCGAGCTGCTCCAGCGCTACCGGGATCTCTTCGGCGGCCCCGACCAGAGCTCGCGTGCGGCGTTCCAGAGGCCGGGGGCGCCGTCGGCGACCCAATGCGCCGGCGGGCGGAGCCCGCGCGCGATCAGGTCAGGGCCGAAGTCGAGCCGGTCCTCGTAGCTCTCCCGTGATCCGGCCTGCCCCTCGGCCGGTGTGTCGTCGGGGCGCAGTCCAGGCGCCGCTCGCACCCAAGAAACCCGGTCAGTTCCTCCTCGAGCGTCTGCTGCAGGATCAGCCGGGCGCCGAGCCGGCCGATCGCCTCGATCGGATCGTCCTCGTCGCCGGCGCCGATCTCAGCGAACGCGCGGCCCAGCCGCTTATTGGGGCGGCTCGTGCTCCCGCGTCTCATCAGTTCCCCCCTCGGTCGGCGCTTCCTCGTGGTCGGCGATCCCCGGGGTGGCGTTCTCCTCCCGCTTCGGCCGCGGGGTTCGCCCCGTGCGTCCGTACGCGATCTCGTAGTTGAGCGCGGCGCCGAAGACGATGACGTTCGCCATCACGTAGAGCCAGACGAGCAGGAGAAAGGTCGTTCCGAGGGCCTGCAGGGCAACCACGTCGCTCGCCACGAACACGAAGAGGGGCAGCGCCTGCAGGGTGAGCTCGAGGAAGACGGCGCCGAGTATCGCCCCGGGAAGCATCTCGCGGCGGGTGAGCCGCGCGTTCGTCAGGCGGTAGTAGGCGGAGAGCAGGAAGTAGAAGAGCGCGAGTGCCGAGGACGACACGGTAAGCGCGAGCGCGACCCAGCGGTTGCCGAAAACCGCGGACGCGTAGTGGTGGAGGAGGTCGTAGCCGAACGTGCCGGCGATGAGGCCGGCGAAGAGGACGAGGAGCGAGGCGCCCATGTAGACGACCGCGACGGCCTTACCGCGAAGAAACGGCCGGTTCGGCCTGCCGTAGATGATGTTGAACGCCGACTCGAGGGCGGAGAAGTAAGAAAGGGAGCTCCACAGGAGGCCGACGCCGCCGACGACGCTCAGCGTTCCGGCGTTGCGCTGGACGGCGCGGACGATGGAGACGATCTCCTCAACCGATTGCCCGGGGAAGATGCCCTCCAGGTACGAGACGAGAGCGCTCGAGGCGTCCACCTGCCCGACGAGCCCGAGCCCGGCGAGCGCCAGGAAGACAAGCGGCACGAACGAGAGAAGCGCGAAGTACGCGACCATCGCCGCGAGGTGGGTGCCACGCTCCCGGAAGAATCGGGAGAACGCCGATCCGATCGGGAGCCAGCGCACCGACTGGAGTATGGAGCGTGCAACCGGGGTCAGGTCTCCGGTGTTGCATGTGTGCCGGTCTTGCGACAACGCGTCCGGTAGGCGGGAACGAGCGCTCCCCTGTGTTCCGGGGCGACGGTGACCGCCGCCGTTTCCTCGAGTTGGTCGCCAGTGTCCGCGGGCGCTGCCGGTGGCGCCTCGCCGCTACCTCCAGACCCCCGGCCGCAGCTCGCACACCCGCTCGCCTCGCCAGACCTCGACGCCATCGCCGCCGCCCAGGCTCACGGCGACTCACTCCGTGAGATCGCCCGCCACCTCGACACCCACGCCTCCACCCTCAGCCGACGCCTCCGCCGGCACCCCAGCGGATCGACGGCTGCAACAAACGGGACCTGGCCCCTGTTGGACGCGGGCTACGCGACGTCCCCAGCGGATCGACGGCTGCAACAAACGGGACCTGGCCCCTGTTGGACGCGGGCTACGCGACGTCCCGGCGGGCTCGGGGCTCGGCGGTGAGCGCCGAAACGAGCAGGCGCGCGAGCTCCTGGCCGACTCGTTCCTCGAGGCGGTCGGAGGCCGGCTCGGGCTCCTCCTCGGCGAGCAACCGCTCGAGCACCGCCAGGTGCGCAAGGAGCCGGCGCGTCCCGTCGGGGGCGCCGGGCGACACTCCGACGAAGGTGGAAGTCCCCATGCAGGTCTCGCCTCCGCAGTGTTGCCCGCGCGGTGGAGCCCGGCCTCACCCCGCGGGGGCATCTTGGGCCGCCCTCGCTCTCAGGCGCTGCGCCCTCCCCGGATCAGGCGAAGCGCCGGGCGGGGCGGGGGCCGGAGGCCGTCCGGGGCCCCGGTCTCGAGACTGCGGTTACGCGCCCTCAGGCCGGTCACGTTGGCGGTGATCACGAGGCGGCCGCTCCCGGGGGGCGGGGCGGGAACCAGCCGCTGGAGGTACGTGGAGCCGTCCGCGCAGCGAAACAGATGCTCGTGGCGCTCGGCGGGAGCGTCGAGCGCGGTCAGCACGGCCTCCAGGAAGCACTGGCGTTCCTCGACCCGAAGCAGGAAGTCCGGCAGTGTCAGCAGCTCCGCGAGCGGGCGGCCGACGATCTCGGCCGGCCCGATGCCGTACGGGTCGCGGACACGCCCGTTGGCGAGAGTCACCCGTTCGTCGCCGTCCACGATCAGGATCGCCTCGGGCAGCTCCTCCAGCACACCGGAGAGGGGCATGGGATGCCGAAGAAGCGGTGCCACCGTGTTGCAGTCGGCCGTCTCGGTCACGCGGGGTAGACGAATCCGGTCGGTGGAACTTGCGCTCGCCCGGCGAAGATCACCCATGCGAGGGTCAAGCGGCCGGCGGCTACTCCCTCCGCGGGGGGATCCGGAGCGTGCCGGTGTCCGGTTCAATGCTCAGCCAGTCCCGTGCTGCCGAACGGGACGGGGCTGCACCGACATGGCTACCGCCGCGTCCGAAGCCTCCCGCCCTGCCGCCCGTGCGCACGACCCGGGCGCAATCCTCGCCGGACTGTTCGACGGGCACGCCCGGACGGTCTACGCGCTCTGCGCCGTGCTGCTCAGGGACGCTCACGAGGCCGAGGACGCGACCCAGCAGACGTTCCTCTCGGCCTTCGAGGCGATCGGCGCTGGCACGCTCCCGGAGCGTCCCGAGGCGTGGCTCTACTCGATCGCCCGGAACGAGTGCCTCGATCGTCTACGGCTGCGGGCGCGGAGACCGGAGAGCCCGCTCGACCGCGAGCCTGTCGCTCCCGGCGCCGACGTCGTCGCGGAGCGAAACGCCGCGCTCGCCGCCGTCTGCGCGGCCCTGCGAGAGCTGCCCGAGCGCCAGCGGGACGCCCTCGTCCTCCACGAGGTGTGCGGGCTCGATTACGCGCACGTCGCCGCGGCGCTCGGGGTCTCCACGGCCGCGGTCGAGTCGCTGATCTTTCGCGCCCGCCGCCAGCTCGGCGAGCGTGCCGGCACGGTGCGGGCGCTCGCGGCGGCGTTCGTGCTCCCGGTGGGCCTGCGTGAGAGCGTGGCAGGTGCGGCTCCCGGCTTCGGGGCCGGCGCCGCCGGTGCTGGCGCGGCCGGCGGCTCCGCGATGTCGGCGGGCGGCGTCGCGGCCTCCCTGACCGCGAAGCTCCTGGCACTGCCGATCGCGGGCAAGCTAGCCGTTGCGGCGGCGGTCGTGGCCGGCGCGGGGTCGGTCGGGTACGGCGTCGAGCAGGCCGCCGGCGGCCAGGCGGGCCCACGGGAGGCTTCCGCGCCGGTGGTCGCGGGACCCGCGCCAGTCGCGGCGCCCGCCATCGTGTTGCCCGGCAGCGAGCCCGCGAAGGACGCGAGCGCGCCCACCTCCGACGAGGCTCGTGCGAAACCCCCTCCTGCGGCGGCCGAACCGCCCGCTGAGGAACGCACCTCGGGGCCCCCCGCCGTTTCCCGGCCGCCCGATCATGCGTCCCCACTGCCGGCTCCCGCGCCGCCGGCGGAAGAAGTTGCCGCTCCTCCCCCCAACGAGCAGCAGCACACGGAGGACGCGAGCGAACCCCCCGCGGCTGTCGAGGAGCCTCCGGCGGGCGAGAGCGAGCCGGCGGACGAGCTCCCGTCCGCCCATTCCGGGGATCCCCCGCCGTCGGGTGGGGACGGCGGGGACGGCAGCGGCGGTGGCGCCGACCCCGGCGAGTCGCCAGCGGGAGCAGGAGGCGAGCCGGTCGACCAGGACGCTGGCGGGGACGAGGACGCGAACGACGAGGGCGGCGAGGAGCCCGGCGGGAGCGGAGACGGCACGGGAGGTGATGACGGCGCCGACGGCTCGCCCGCGGACAGTCCGGGCGAGGAGCACGGGGAGGCCGACGATCCGCCACCGGCCCCCCCGGAAGCCCGCTGCAGGGCCTGGCGCCGCATGGACGCCGTCCTGCACGCCCTGCTCGACGCTGACCGTCTCGAGCGCTGGCACGCCCTGGGCGCTCGCCTCGGCTGCAGCCACTGAAGCCCGCGCGTCTGCGTTCCCGGTGCGCGTGCTCAGGGAAGCAGCTTCAGGAACGTCTCGACCACGCGCGGATCGAACTGCGTTCCGGCCCCCTCCCTGAGACGCCGGCGCGCCTCCTCGCGGGACAGGCGCGTGCGGTAGGGCCGGTCGCTCGTCATGGCGCTGTGGGCGTCGCAGACGGCGATGATGCGCGACTCGAGCGGGATCTCCTCGCCGTACAGCCCGTCCGGGTAGCCGCCGCCCGACCAGCGCTCGTGGCAGTGGCGGACGATCGGGCGCACCGCCGCGAGCCGCTCGATCGGGGCAACGATCCGCTCCCCCAGCCGGGGATGCTGCTCGACGAGCGCCCTTTCCGCCGGAGTCAGCGGACCCGGCTTCGACAGGATCTCCGAGGGGATCCCGATCTTGCCGATGTCGTGGAAGAGCGCGCCGAGCTCGAGGCGCTTCAGGGCGGCCCCCTCGAGGCCGAGGGCGACGCCGACGTGCAGCGCCATGTCCGTGAGCTCGCGGGCGTGAGAGGACGTGTACTCGTCGCTGGCCTCGAGGGCGTTCGCGAGCGCCTCGACCGTCGAGAGGAACGTACGCTCGAGCGCCTCGAAGCTCAACGCGTGGGACAGAGCCAGCTTCGCCTGGTCGGCGAGGCCGGCCAGGAGGCGCAGGCGTCGCGGCGAGAGCCGCTCCTCGTCGGCGGGCTCGGACACGATGAGGCAGCCGTGCCGGCCGGCCTCGAGCAGGAGCGGCGCGACCGCGAAGCGGGCGCCCGTCCACCCGGGCAGGGCCTGGGGCGCCGCGTCGTCCCGGGACGCGATGTACGGACCGTCGTGCCCGGCGAGGGTCAGCGCACGCTCGGCACTGAAACGGATCGCCGTCAGCGCCGCCGCCTCGCCCTCCGTGTAGCCGTGGTGGGCGTGCAGGACGAGGTCGTGACCGGCCGCCGCCTGCAGCCAGATCGAGGTCCGGTCGGCTCCGATCACCCGACTCGAGAGCTCGGCCACGCGCTCGAGCGTGTCCTCGAGCCCCTCGGCCAGGGCCACCTCGCGGCTGAACTCGAGCAGCGAGCGCGCGATCTCGGCGCTCTCTCTCGCGTGCGCCGCCTCGAGCCGCGCCTCCTCGTAGAGCCGGGCGTTCTCGAGCGCCGAGGAGGCGTGGCCAGCGAGCACTTCCAGCAGGCGGACATCGTCCTCGTCGAACTGGTCGAGGCCGAGCTTCGAGATCACGATCACGCCCGTGACGCGCGAGCCGTACAGGAGCGGCACCGCCACGATCGACTCCTCGATCTCGGGCGTGCCGGGCACCTGGAGCGCGAAGTCGCACTCGAGCGCATTCCCGATCAGAAGCGAGCGTCCCGCCTGCGCGGCCCGTCCGGTGATTCCCTCCCCGAAGCGGCAGGCAAGGACGTCGGCGCTCTCCGCGCCGTAGAGGCCGAGCTCGCCGCGAAACGCGATCGGCACGAGCAGGTCGCCCTCGGCGAGATAGACCCTCCCGTTGTGGTAGTCGAGCAGGGTCCGCAGCTCCGCGACGATCGTGGCGCCGATCTCGGTCCGGTCGTTCAGCCGGTTCAGCTTTCCGACGATGCTCTGGAGCAGCTTCAGGTGCGCGATCGAGCGCGCATCGCGCCTGGCCTCCGCCGCGGAGTGCGGCCGCGCCGGGTCCCGCTCGCCGAACACGACGACCCTGGCGCCGCCCGCCGCCTTGGCAGACATCATCGCCGACTCGGCGCAGGCTGCCAGGCCGGGTGCGTTGAGCGCGTCGCCGGGCGTTTGCGCCACTCCGATCGACGCCGTCAGCCGGCCCGCTGGCTCGAAAGACGTTCCGGCCAGCCGCTCCGCGATCCGCCGCGCGAGCACGACGGCGTCCGCGGTACCCCGACCTCCCATGATCACGGCGAACTCCTCGCCGCCGACCCGGCAGACGATGTCCGTCTCCCGCGCCGTCGCGATCAGGAGCTCCCCGATCCGCGCCAGCGCCGCGTCGCCCACCCCGTGACCGTGGACGTCGTTCAGGCGCTTGAACTCGTCGATGTCCAGCATCACGAGCGCGACCCGCGTGCCGTCGCGACCCGCGCGCGCGACCTCCGCGCGAAGGCGCTCGTGGAAGGAGCGGTGATTCTCGAGCCCCGTCAGCGGGTCGGTGCGCGCCAGGTGCTCGAGCCGCGCCCTCGCCTCCGCGTTGTCGATCGCGAGCGCCGCTGCGTCTGCGAACCGCTCTGCCAGCTCGAGCTCCGCAGCGGAGAACGATGCGTCCTTCCCGAGTCGGTAGACGTTCAGGGCGCCCTTCACGGCGCCCCGCGCGATCAAGGGCACCGAGATCAGCGCCTCCGGCTCGTCCGGGGGGGTGCCCGGGATCGTGGCGGCGCGCGGGTCGAGCTGCACCTGCGCGATGCGGACCGCCTCGCGATGCTCGACCGCCCAGCCCGTGATGCCTTCGCCGAACCGGCACGGACTGCCGAGGATCTCGGGTGCCCAGCGGTCGCGCGCCAGTACCGGCAGGAGCATCCGCCTGTCGGGGTCGGCACGGTAGACGGTCAGCGTGTCGTGCGGTACGAGCTCCGCGAGCGCATCGGCCACCCGGTCGAGCAGGGCGTCGAGGGTCTGCTCCGACAACAGGTCGTGGAACAGGTCGGCGAGACGCCGGTAGGAGTCGACATCGCCCGCCGACGTCGGGGGGCGACCGTTCGGATCGCCGTCCCGATCGGTCGGGCGTGGTGCGCGGAGCCGCAGGGCAAGTCCTTTCGTCGGAGATCGTCTCCATTCCAGATCGTGGCCGGAACGGGTATGCGGCATCCCCCGGCAGGGTGATCTCACGGCGGCGGCGGCTCGCGCTAGTGTTCCCGTCAGATGGGCAGGATCGTCGTCGGGGTCGACGACTCCCCGGGCGGGCGGGCCGCGCTTCGGTTCGCGCTCGAGGAGGCGAGGCTGAGGAGCGTGACCCTCGAGGCCGTGCACGCGTGGATGATGCCGCTGTACGAGGGGGTTCCCGGGCCGTTCGTGGCAGGGCTGCCGCCCGGGCCGCCCCTCGACGACGTGCGCCGAGAGCTCGAGGGGGCCGCGCGCGACGTTCTCGACCGGGCGCTCGCGGATGCCGGCCCGGCGGACGGGGTCGACGTGCGGCACGTGGTCGTCGAGTCGTCCCCGGCGAGGGCGCTGCTCGACGCCGCGGTCGGGGCCGATCTCCTCGTCGTGGGCTCTCGCGGTCGGGGCGGCTTCAAGGGGCTTCTGCTCGGCTCCGTCAGCACGCAATGCGCGAAGCACGCCCCGTGCCCGGTGGCGGTCGTGAAGCCGCCGCCGGACGGGGAGCAGCCCGAGACGTGAGGCGGATTCTCGCCGCGACCGACGGCTCGCCGCTCGCCGGCGACGCGCTCGGAGCTGCGCTCGAGCTCGCTCGCGACCAGGGGGCGGAGCTGCACGTGCTGCACGTGCTCGCGCCGGCCGGTCCGGGTGACCCGCAGCCCGACTCGAACGGATCGCTCCCGCCCGGTGGCGACGATGTCCTCGGCGAAGTGGCCGGCCGCGCCGCGGCGCTTGGCGTTCCGTGCGCGGTGGAGCTACGGCACGGCGACGCGGCCGACGAGATCGTCGCCTGCGCCGGCCGGGCCGCCGTCGACCTGGTCGTCGTCGGTAGCCGGGGCCGCGGCGGCCCCGCCGGGGCGCTGCTTGGCAGCGTCTCCAGCGCCGTCCTGCACCGGTCCGACCGGCCCGTCCTCGTCATCCGGGGCACGCACGCCCGTCGTGGCGCCTAGAGCCCGTGCCCGGAGCGTGTGCCGGAGCCCGCGACGTCATCCTCCGGGACGGCACGACGCTGCGGCTGCGCCGGCCCGTCGCGGCCGACGCCGGCGCCGTCGTCGATCTGTTCAGGGGGCTCTCCGACCAGAGTCTTCACTACCGCTTCCACGGCCACCCCGCCGTCGGGGACCGGCTCGTTGCTCCGTTTCTCGACCCGGACGGCCACGATCGGGAGGCGCTCGTGGGCACGCTCGTCGAGAACGGCACGGAGCGCGTGGCTGCGCTCGCGAGCTGGGTCCGGCTTCGCGACCCCGCTGTCGCGGAGGCGGCCTTCGTCGTCGAGGACGCGCTCCAGGGCCGCGGCGTCGGCACGCGGCTGCTGGAGCAACTCGCCGCCCTCGCCGCTGCGGCCGGAGTCGAGGGCTTCGTCGCCGAGGTGATGGCCGAGAACCTCGGCATGCTGCGCGTCTTCGGGGATGCCGGGTTCGACGTCAGCCGCACGCTCGAGGGTGGGACGATCGAGGTTCGCTTCCCGATCGTCCCCACGGACGCCTACCGGGAGAAGGTCGACACGCGCGACCACGTGGGGGTGGTCGCGTCGCTCCGGCCCTTCTTCGCGCCGGCCAGCGTAGCCGTCGTCGGGGCCTCCGCGAAGCCGGGCTCGATCGGGGGCAAGCTGTTCGCGAACATCGTCGACGGCGGCTTCACCGGCCGCGCGTACCCGGTCAACCGCTCCGGCGAGGCGGTGGCGGGCGCGGCGGCATTCCGGACGTTCGCGGACCTCCCCGAGCGGATCGACCTTGCGGTCGTCTGCGTGCCGGCAGACGGGGTGATCGCGGTCGCGCGGGAGGCGCTCGAGCACGGGGTGCGCGCCCTCTGCGTGATCTCCGCCGGCTTCGCGGAGATCGGCGGGGAGGGAAGCGAGCGTCAGGAGCGGCTGCTCGCCCTCGTCCGCGCGCACGGCGCCCGCCTCGTCGGTCCCAACTGTCTCGGGCTGGCAGCCACCGGTTGCCGGCTGAACGCGACGTTCGCCAGGGAGTGCTTCCCGCCCGGCCCGATCGGCTTCGCCTCGCAGAGCGGCGCTCTCGGGCTGGCCCTGCTCGAGAAGGCGGACGCCCGCGGGCTCGGCTTCTCGGCGTTCTTCTCGATCGGCAACAAGGCCGACGTCTCCTCCAACGACCTGCTCGAGTACTGGCAGGACGACCCGGATACCGGGATCGTGCTCCTGTACCTCGAGTCGTTCGGCAACCCGCGCAAGTTCGCCCGCGTCGCGCGCCGTGTCGCGCGGCGCAAGCCGCTGCTCGCGATGAAGAGCGGGACGTCCCGGGCCGGCGCGCGGGCCGCGAGCTCGCACACCGCGGCGCTCGCGGGCTCGGAGACCGCGGTAAACGCGCTTTTCCGCCAGGCCGGCGTGATCCGGGCGACGACGCTCGAGGAGCTGCTCGACGTCGCGGCGCTGTACGCGAGCGGCTCCGCCCCCCGCGGGAGACGCGTGGGGGTGCTGACGAACGCGGGCGGGCTCGGGATCCTCTGCGCCGACGCCTGTGAGGTGGCCGGCCTCGAGCTGCCCCAGCTCGCGGCCGCCACCCGCGCGACGCTCGCGGCGCTCCTGCCTCCCGAGGCGAGCCTCGCGAACCCGGTGGACATGCTCGGGTCCGCGACGCAGGAGACCTACGCCGGTGTGCTGCCCGTGCTCCTGGCCGATCCCGGGCTCGACGCGCTCGTCGTCCTGTTCGTTCCCGCCGCGACCGTGGGGGCCGCCGACGTGGCCGCGACGGTCGCCACGGCCGCGGCCGCCAACGACACGGGTAAGCCGCTGCTCGCCGTCGTGATGAGTGAGGAGGGGATCCCGCCCGGGCTGCGCGACGCCGCGGGCGTCGCCTCCTTCGCCTACCCCGAGTCGGCGGCGGCGGCGCTCGGGCGTGCCGCCGACCGGGCCGACTGGCTCAGGCGACCCGCCGGCTCCGTCCCCGAGCTCGGGGGGCTCGACATCGCCGCGGCATGCTCGGTCGTCGAGGCCGCGCTCGCCCGGGGCGGCGGCTGGCTCGACTCCCACGACCTGCGCACGCTTCTGCACGCGTACGGCCTTCCACTTGTCGCCGAGCGGGCCGCCGAGACCGTCGATGAGGCCGTCGCCGCCGCGCGCGACCTGGGTTTCCCGGCCGTCGTCAAGACCGCCGTCCCCGGGGTGCACAAGATCGACGTCGGCGGCGTCGCGCTCGGGCTCGCGACGGAGGAGGATGTGAGAGCCGCAGCCGAGCGGATCGGCCCGCCGCTGCTCGTCCAGCCGCAGCTTCACGGCCACGCCGAGCTGCTCGCCGGCCTCGTCCAGGACCCGGTCTTCGGTCCTCTGGTCGCGTTCGGGCCCGGCGGCAGCCTGGCCGAGCTCGTGGGGGAGGCAGCGTTCCGGATCGCCCCGCTCACGGATGTGGACGCGAGCGAGCTCGTGCTTTCCGGGAAAGCGGGACGGCTAGTTCGCGGCTTCCGCGCGATCCCCCCGTCGGATGCCGACGCGCTCGCCGAGCTCTGTCTTCGCCTTTCCCGTCTCGGCGACGATCTGCCCGAGGTGCTCGAGCTCGACCTCAATCCGGTTTTCGGCCTGGAGCGGGGCTGCGTCGCGGTCGACGCCCGGGCGCGGATCGGGCAGACTGTGCCCGTGACGCGAGCCAAGACCTGGTAGCCCCGGCGTGCGGGTTATCCCACCACCGGATCAGCGATCTCACCGATGCGGGGCGGCGCTCGCCCAGCGACGCTTTCGGGCACCGTGACCTTCGATCGCGTGATCTGCGCCGTCGACGGCTCCGAGGAGGGACTCGAGGCCGTGCGTCAGGCGGCCCGTGTCGTCTCGGAGAGCGGCCGGCTACTGCTCGTCGCCGTCGCGGAGCTTCCGGCCGCCGCGCAGGCCGGGTGGGCGGCGCCGGCCGCGGCGAGCGGCCTCGCGACCGAGGCCGGGGAAGCGCTCGAGCGGGCGCACCGGGAGGTGGCGCATCTGCGTCTCGCCGAAACGCGACTCCTCGAGGGCCCGGCGATCACCGTGCTCGCCGCCGTGCTCGAGACCGAGCGAGCGACGCTGCTCTGTCTCGGAACCCACGAGCGCCGCCGTGCTGCCGGCATCCTGATCGGGAGCCTGACCACGACGTTCCTGCACGAGGCGCCGTGCTCGGTGCTGGTGGCCAGGCGCTCCGAGGTCGCCGATAGCTTCCCCTCGTCCATCGTCGTCGGGATCGACGGATCGCCGGAGTCGGAAGCCGCGCTCGCCGTCGCCGAGGCGCTGCGCGACCGCTTCGGCGCCGCTTTGTCCGTGCTCGTGGCGACCGGGGGCAAGGCTGTCGAGCCGGCAGCGGTGCGGGAGCACCACCAGGCGGCCGAGATCGTCGCCGGGAAGCCTGTCGACGTGCTGACAGCCGCATCGGCGGGGCACGGCCTCGTCGTCGTCGGCAGCCGTGGCCTGCATGGCGTGAAGGCGCTGGGATCGGTCAGCGAGCGGGTCGCCCACCGGGCGAGCTGCTCTGTCCTCGTCGTGCGCTGACGGCCGGCGAGGACGGCCCCGCTTGCCGCGCCGCCGGTCTAGAATTGGCGCCGGATGACTCGCTGGAAAGCCGAGGTGGGCGATGCCGTCTCCGTGGGCGGGCGCCGGCTGCACGGGGCGAGCCGCCGGGGCGAGATCGTCGAGGTGCTCGGGGAGGCGGGTCACGAGCGCTACCGCGTTCGCTGGGAGGACGGGAGGGAGTCGATCTTCCACCCGAGCCCCGACGCCGTGCTCGAGCCACGGCGGCGGCGGCGCTCGAGCTCGCACCCGGCCGCGGCGAAGCCGAAGCCGAAGCCGCCCGCGGCCGCGGCGAGACCGCGGCCGCGCCCCCGCCCCGACGTGCGGGTCGGCGACCGGATCGGCGTGCGCGGTCACCCTCTCGGCGAGCCCGACCGCGACGGCG
>JAHDVS010000050.1 GCA_023382435.1 Thermoleophilia bacterium | reverse complement strand
TCGACCTCGACCAGCTCACCCTCTTCCATCGCCGTGAGTAACAAAGTCCTACTAGGGCAGGTTCACGTATGCGGTCAGAAGCACGTCTCGACCGGCCGGCTCCGCGGCCAGGCGGTGGAGGGCGACCGGAGCGGGCAGGCCGGCGAGCAGCCCGGGCCCGTCGCCCGCGAGCGTCGGCGCAACGAACACGAGCAGCTTGTCCACGAGCCCGGCGGCGAGAAAGGCGGCTGCAATCGTCGCCCCACCCTCGAGCAAGAGCGACTGGACGCCTTCGGCCGCGAGCGCGGCGAGCTCCTCCTCGAGCGCCCCGGAACGCAGCTCCAGGTCGGAGCCTGGCGGGAGGGGCCCCCGTCCGAAGACGAGACGCCGGGGCTGTCGCGCGGCGTTCACGCCCCTGGCGGTGAGCAGCGGCGCGTCGGCCCGGACGGTGCCCATCCCGACCGCGACGGCGTCCGCCGCGGCGCGCAGCTCGTGCACGCGGTGGCGCGACCCCTCGCCGGAGACCCAGCGTCTCCCCGGCACGATCGTGCGTCCATCGAGCGTGATCGCGGCCTTGTAGGTCACGAACGGGCGGCCCCTGGCGACCCACGTGCGGTAGGCCTCGTTCTGGACGCGGGCCCGCCACTCGAGCTCTTCGCCGGCAAGCTCGACCTCGATCCCCGCCTCTCGCAACCGCTCGAAACCGTTCCCGTCCGTCTTCGGGTTCGGGTCGCCGACCGCGGCGACGACACGGGCGATACCCGCGGCGACGACCGCGTCGGCACACGGGGGCGTGCGCCCGTGGTGGGCGCAGGGCTCGAGCGTCACGTACAGCGTCGCGCCGCGAGCCCGCGCGCCCGCGCGCCCGAGAGCGACGATCTCGGCGTGCGGCCCCCCCGGTCGCTTGTGCCAGCCCTCACCGGCGATGTCACCGCCGGCCTCGACCACGACCGCTCCGACCACCGGGTTGGGGCTGGTGCTGCCGCGGCCGCGCTCGGCGAGCTCGAGCGCGCGCTCCAGGTGCCGCAGGTCAGGCAACGGCGCGGGCGAGGCCTCCGTACGTCCCGGCCACGTCCCCGTGGGAGAAGATCGCGCTGCCCGCCACGATCAGGTCGGCGCCCGCCTCCCGCACGGCGCGCACGTTGTCCGCGGTGACGCCACCGTCGACCTGGATCAGCTGACCGGCGCCCAATAGCTCGCGCAGCCCCCGCACGCGCTCGAGCGACCCGGGCACGAACGCCTGGCCCGAGTAGCCCGGGTGGACGCTCATGCAGAGGACGAGGTCGACCCCGCCCGCAGCCGCCGCCGCAACGTCGATCGGGGTGTCGGGGTTGATCGCGATTCCCACGCCGAGGCCGCATGCCCGCGCGGCGGCAACGGCAGCCTCGGGGTCGGGGCAGACCTCGAGGTGGAAGGTGACGCTGTCCCCGCCCGCCTGCTTGATCTGCTCGAAGTGGGAGTCGGGCGCGACGACCATCAGGTGGCAATCCAGGCGACCGCCCGCGCGGTGCACGACCGGCGCGACCGCCTGGACGACGACAGGGCCGATCGTCACCGGTGGGATGAAGCGGCCGTCACCGACGTCCACGTGAAAGAGCCGCGCCCCGGCGCCCAGGAGCGTCTCGATCTGCTCGCCGAGCCGCAGGAAGTCGGCCGCATAGAGGGACGGCTCGATCTCCACGTCCCGGATCCAGTCGCGCCAGCCCACGCGGGGATCTTATTGGTGCCGGACACGAGCGACGAAGAAGCCAGACGTGCCGTGCCGGTGCGGCAGCGTGAGCAGGAACTCGGGGCGGCGAGGGTGGCGGTAGGCGGGCCACCCGGCCCCGAGGTCGTCGGTGGGGAGCCCGAGGGCGTCCACGACCGCCTCGTTCTCGGCCGCGTTGATCGTGCAGACGGCGTAGACGAGCGTGCCGCCTGGCCGCAGGCGCCCGGCGGCCGCCCGGGCGAGCGCGACCTGGAGCTCGGGGAGAGGGCCCGCCCGCCAGCGCAGGTCGGGGCGCGACGCGAGCGTGCCGAGCCCGGAGCAGGGGGCGTCGACGAGGGCCCGATCGAACCCGTCCAGGTCCGGGGGCAGCGCGAGCCCGTCCGCGCGGACGACGCTGACGTTGGTCGCACCCAGGCGCGTGACGACCCGCTCGAGCTCGCGCGCCCGCCCGGCGTCGAGCTCGACGGCGACCACGTCGCCCTCGAGTTGCGTCGCCTTTCCGCCCGGCGCGGCGCACAGATCGAGCACGCGCTCGCCCGGACAGGAGCCGACGGCGAGGCCCGCGAGCTGGGAGGCGCGGCTCTGGGGCCAGACGAGCCCTTGCTCGAGCCACTCCGCCGGGACGCGGTCGACGCTGAGCGCGTCGGGGAGATCGCCGAATCGCTCGCCAGCCAACGCGCCCGGGTCCTGGACCTTCCGGCGGTTGATCCGCACGACGGTCTCGGCGGGCTCATTCTGGGCGAGCATCAGCGCGAGCGCCTCCTCCGCGCCAAGCTCGCGCCACCACGTGTCGGCAACCCAGTCGGGGTAGGAGTGGCGCAGGGCGGCCTCGGCCGGGCTCGCCTCGCCGAGCGACGCGAGCACCTCGTCGATCCCGGCCGCGAGGCGGCGCAGCACCGCGTTTGCGAAGCCGACGGCTCGCTCGAGCCCGGCGCGCCGCACCAGCTCGACCGACTCGTCGACGGCCGCGTGAGCCGGCACCGAGCCCGTGTAGGCGAGCTGGTAGGCGCCGAGGCGCAGCGCGGCGCGGACGGGGGCATCGAGCCGCGCGAGCGGACGCCGCCCGAGCAGCTCGATCGCGTGGTCGAGCGGCCGGACGAGCCGCACGGTGCCGTAGGCCAGCTCCATCGCGAACGCGCGGTCGCGCCCGCCGAGCCCGGCGGTCTCCGCAGCCGAGCGAAACGCCCGGTCGGCCCACGCCCCGTCCTCGAAGACGCGCAGCACGACCTGAAAGGCGACCTCCCTCGCCGTCTGCGGCGCCCGCATCCTCAGCCGCTGCGGCGGGGCCACCCCATGCCTCCACCCGGTTTCAGGCTAGCCGGGAAATCCGCACGCGTGTGTGGCGGGATGAGCCATCGCCGCGCCGTGACCGTGTCGGCTCTCACTCCCTGAGCCCGCGCAGGTACTCGGCGCCGGTCATCCGCCGGCGCCCCTCCGGCTGCACCTCGAGCAACTCGATCCCGTCGACGACGAGCTCGGATTCGGGCCGCGCGGGGCGCGCCCGCCAGACGGTCAGCATCCGCCCGCGTACGGTGCCGCGAGCGCCGATGTGGGGGGAGAGAGCGCGCACGCGGTCGAGGGTCTCCCGCACCGGCCGCGTCCAGTCGATGACCCGGTCGGCGGCCGTGATCTTCCCCGCGTAGCTGACCCCGTCATCCGCCTGGGGCATGAACCGGACCTGCTCGGGCGCCGCGAGCAGCGACGAGAGGAGCTCGACCGCGACCGCGGCCGCCCGCTCGTAGACAACCCCGGCGTCGTCCTCCGCGGCAACGGGAAAAGCCCGCCGGGCCGCGACCGGCCCCGCGTCGAGCTCCGCGGTGGTGCGGTGGATCGTCACGCCGGTCTCCGGGTCGCCCGTCATCAAGGCCCGTTCGACGGGGGCCGCGCCACGCCACCGTGGCAGCAGCGACGGGTGAACGTTCAGCCACAGCCGCTTGTCGAGGAGCGCCGCCGGAACGAGAGCGCCGTAGGCACAGACGACGACCACTCCGGCGCTTCCGGGCGCATGCTCGAGCCGCTCGGGCTGGCTGACGGGAATTCCCAGCTGCTCCGCTGCGACCTTCGCGGGCGGCGGGCCGGGTCGACGACCACGGCCCCTGGGACGATCGGGCCGCGTGACGAGGAGCTCGATCTCGTGCAACGGCGCGAGTCCCTCGAGCACCGCGGCGCCGAACGGCGCGGTGGCCGCCACGACGAGCCGCATCCCCGAATCCCTCGCTAGTCCAGTCCGCCGAGAACCGGCTGGGGCCGGAGCTTCGCCAGGGCTGACCTGCGCTGGTCGGGCGCGGCGCGGTCGATGATGAGGAGGCCGTCGAGGTGGTCGACCTCGTGCTGGATCACGCGAGCTTCGAGCCCTTCGGCCTCGATCCGCAGAGCCTCACCGACGACGCCTCGAGCTTCGACGGTGATGGCGACAGGTCGCACGACCTCCACGGTCACGCCGGCCGCGTCGAGCGACAGGCACCCCTCCTCCACCGTGTCGACATCGGCCGAGCTCGAGACGATCACCGGGTTGACCAGCACCGCCGGCTCCCGGTCGTCATCGGCCTGGTGGACGAGCACCCGCTGCAGAACGCCAAGCTGCGGCGCCGCAAGCCCGACCCCCCGCGCCTTCTGCATCACGTGCACCATTCGCGCCGCGAGTGTGGCGAGGGCGTGATCGAAGCCGGTCACCTCCCGCGCCTTCATCCGCAGAACCGGGTCGGGGTACTGCCGCACGGCCCCGTACACGTAGCGGCGACGGGCATCGCGCTCCGCCGCCTCCTCGACCGACTCCTCGATCCGCTCCTCGGTCTCAGCCATCCACCGCAGTCTAGATGAGTGATTCCGAATTGATCGCCGCCGGCGGGGAATGGTCCTGTGGCTTGGCGTCGAAGTCGGGCGTTGCTAACGCAACGCCGACCAAGGAGGCCGCGTGCCGCCCGACCTCGACGCCTTGCTCACCACACTTTATGTGCTGGCCGACGATCTCCTGCCCGACCGCTGCGGTCCTGGCCGGAAGCCGCGGATCAACGACGCGGAGATCATCACGCTTGCCGTCGCCCAGATCTTCCTCGATTGTCCTTCCGAACGGCGCTTCCTGCGCTTCGCGCGAAGCCGCCTCGGCCATCTCTTCCCCTACCTGCCCAATCAGCCCGGTTACAACAAGCGCGTGCGGGCGCTGGCGCCGCGGATCTGTCTGCTCGTCAACGCCTTGGCGCGCAGCTCGCCCTCCTTCTGCGACCGGCTGCGGCTGCTCGACTCGACCCCGGTGCCCTGCGCCCAATCGAGAGAAACGGTCAAGCGCTCCCAGCTGGCCGGCCACGCCGCCTACGGCTACTGCGCCGCCCACTCCCGCTACTTCTGGGGCTTTCGCCTCTACCTCGTCTGCTCCCCCGACGGGATGCCACACGGCTTCTGCCTCGCCCCCGCCAACGAGCCCGAACGCGAGGTGGCCGCAACGCTGCTCGAGCGGATGCGCCAGAGCGGCTCGCTGCACGGCGAAGAACTCATCGTCGCCGACAAAGGCTTCGCAGGCGCGGAGTTCGAACAGACCGTCCGCTCGCTCGCGAGCGAACTGCTGCGTCCCGACCGCAGCAACGAAAAGCCCCGCCACGGCTCGCTCGGCAGCGTCCGCCAATGGATCGAATCGATCATCGACACAACCAAGGGCCAGCTCTCGCTCGAACGCCACGGCGGCCGCACCCTGGAAGGCGTCTGGGCGCGCATCTGCCAACGCATGCTCGCGCTCGCCATCGGCGTCTGGCACAACTGGCAGACCGGACAACCCGGCCGCAGCTTCACCGCCTACGACCACTGAAACGGAATCACTCATCTAGCCGCGCCCGGCGCCCGCCCTCCTACACCGACTGGGGGTCGACGTCGACCGATGCGGTGAGGCCGTCACGGCGCATCGCCCCCGCGGCACCGGCCAGGAGCGCTGCCGCGCGCGCCGCCGCCGGACGCGGGTCGCCTGCCTTGACGAGCAGCTGCGCCCGATGGCGCCCGCGCAGCCGCAGGATCGCCGCCGGGCCGAGCACGTCGCCACCGGAGACGGCCTCGAGCCCGGGGCGCAACTCGGCGAGAAGCGCGAGCGGCGCGGACGGGTCGGCGGCGGTGGCGACGACGCGGACGAGATGGCGAAACGGCGGCAGACGGAGCTCGCGACGGCGCTCGAGCTCGCCCGCGAGGAACTCGGCGACCGCGTGACGGGCCGCCAGGGCGATCGGCCGCGCGTCGGGCGAGAAAGTCTGGACGAGCACCCGACCGGGCCGATCGCGGCCGCTGCGGCCGGCGAGCTGGGTCACGAGCTGGAACGTACGCTCCTCGGCCCGGAAATCCGGCAGGAGCAGGCCGCAGTCGGCGTCGACGACCGCGGCCAGATCGACTCCGGGGAAGTGATGTCCCTTCGCGACCATCTGGGTCCCGAGCAGGACGGCCCGGTCGGCGCTCGCGAAGCGCGCGAGGATCTCGTCGTGGCCCTCGCGGCCGGCCACGTCGGCGTCGAGCCGGAACAGCTCGAGCTCGGGCACCGCCGCCGCGAGCTCGCGCTCGAGCTGCTCGGTGCCGGCGCCGAGCCGCATCAGCTCGGCAGAGCCGCACGCGGCACACAGGCTCGGTGCCGGCTCGACACGACCGCAGTGGTGGCAGTGAAGCCGCCGGTCGTGATGCAGGACGAGCGAGACGTCGCAGGCGACGCAGCGGATGGTCTGACCGCACCCGCGGCAGTGGAGCGCGGGAGCGACGCCGCGCCTGTTCAGGAGCAGAATCCCCTTGCCGCCGCGATCGACGAGTCGCCCGAGCTCGCGCAGGAGCGGGCCCGAGAGCGGGTAGCCGCGCTCGCGTCGCATGTCCACGATCTTCACGGGCGGCAGCGGACGCGCCAGGCGGGCACCGAGCTCGAGACGCTCGAGTAGCTCCCAGCTTTCGGGGCGCGGGGTGGCGCTACCGAAGACCGCGACCGCACCCTCGAGCGCGGCGCGCTTCGCCGCGACAGCGCGCGCATCGTAGCGGGGATCCGAGTCCTGCTTGTAGGAAGGATCGTGCTCCTCGTCGACGCAGACGAGGCCGAGGCCCCGAACCGGTGCGAACACCGCGGAGCGCGCTCCGACGACGATGCGGGCGTCGCCGCGGTCGATCCGTTCCCGCTCGTCTCTGCGCTCGGCGTCGGAGAGGCCCGAGTGGAGGCAGGCGACGAGGTCGCCGAACCTGGCGCGGAAACGAACGAGCGCCTGCGGGGCGAGCGCGATCTCCGGGACGAGCACGATCGCGCCGAGCCCTCGCTCGAGCGCGGCCGCGCACGCCCGGAGATAGACCTCGGTCTTGCCGCTGCCGGTGGCGCCGTGCAGGAGAAACCGGCCGCCGCCGACGCCGAATGCCGCGGAGATCCGCTCGAGTGCCTGCTCCTGCCCGGCCGTCAGCGTCGCCGGCTCGGCCTCGGCGGGCAGCGCCGCTGCGCCCGGCCGCTTCGGCTCGGCGCCCTTCCGACGGGCGCGCGCTGCGGGCGCGACCAGGGCGAGGGCCCGCCCGGGTGTCGAGCCGTAGTAGTCGGCGATCCAGAGCGCGAGATCCACGAGCGCGGCCGGGACACTTCCCAGAATGCGCTCGATCGCGACCGGCTCGATGCCGTCCGGGGCCGTGTCGGAGACCGCGACTACGACGCCGCGGCGCCGCGCGCGCCCGAGCGGCGCGGAGACCACCGATCCCTTCTCGAGCCCGTTGCCGAGGTAGGTGAACGGGCGGCTCAGCGCCCGGGTGGTCACGAGCGGGTGCACGGACGCGAAGCGAGCCACCGGGCCAGCCTAGCGCCGGAGCCGCCGGCAGCGGGCCGTGCGCCGGTGAGCCCTGACCCCCGCGGCTACAATCGCTCCGGGATGGCGCACGGGCACTCCCTCGACACGTACCTCGAGACCGTCTACTTCCTCGCGTTCCCGATCGGGGAGTACGGGCCGGTCGTGAAGGACTCACCCGCACTCGCGTCCCGGGTCGCGGAGATGCTCGGGGTCTCGCGAGCCTCGGCCGGGGAGATGCTGAAACGGCTCGAGGCAGACGGGCTCGTCGAGCGCGGCGAGCGCAAGGAGGTGATCCTCACCCGCGCCGGTCGCGTCGCCGCCGAGAAAGTGATCCGCCGCCACCGGCTGATCGAGTGCCTGCTGACCGAGTTCATGGGCTACACGGGCGCCGAAGCGCACGAGCAGGCGGACACGCTCGCGGACACGTTCACGGACGACATGATCGAGCGGATCGCGACGCGGCTCGGGCAGCCTGAGCGGTGCCCGCACGGCTGGCCGGTCGATCCGGCGGTCGAGCAGGCGGAGAACCGCGAGCTCGTCGCCCTCGCCGACCTCGAGCCGGGTGGGCGGGCGACGATCGTCAGGCTCGCCGAGCACGACGGCGACCTGCTGCACTGGTTCTACGACGAGGGTCTCGTGCCCGGCACCGATGTCGAGGTGCTCGCGACCGCTCCCGCCGCGGGCCAGGTCGTCCTCGCGATCGACGGCGTGGAGCGCGCGATCGGCCAGCCCGCTGCCGCGGGCCTGTTCGTCCGCCCGGCCGCGTAGCGGTGCGCCTCAGGCGCCCGCGGGGGCCCCGACGGGGAGCCCGGCGGCTTCGCGCAGCGCGTCCGCCCGGTCGATCCGCTCCCACGTGAAGTCCGGGTCGCGGCGCCCGAAGTGCCCGTAGCGCGCGGTCTTCGCGTAGATCGGGCGGCGCAGGTCGAGGTCGCGGACGATCGCGGCCGGGCGCAGGTCGAACACCTCCCGCACGGCCCGCTCGATCACCTCCAGGGCAACGCGCTCCGTCCCAAAGCAGTCGACCGCGATCGAGACCGGCTGGGCGACGCCGATCGCGTAGGCCACCTGCACCTCGCAGCGATCCGCGAGCTCTGCCGCCACCACGTTCTTCGCAACGTGCCGGGCCGCGTACGATGCCGAGCGGTCGACCTTCGTCGGGTCCTTGCCCGAGAAAGCCCCGCCGCCGTGGCGGGCCGCGCCGCCATACGTGTCGACCACGATCTTGCGGCCGGTCACTCCCGTGTCCGAGATCGGACCGCCGGCCACGAACCGGCCAGTCGGATTGACCAGCACGTAGCCTCGCTCCTCGAGCCGCCTTCCTTCCGTCAGCTCCTCCGGCAGCACCGGGCGCACCACGTGGTCGATCACGTCGGGGCGAACCAGCGTGTCGACGTCGAGGCCATCAGCGTGCTGGGCCGACACCACCACGCGCTCGATCGCGACCGCCCGGCGGCCGCCGCGTTCGTCGAGCTCGTACCGAACCGTCACCTGCGCCTTCCCGTCGGGCCGAAGGTAGGGGAGCACCCCGGCCTTGCGCACCTCCGCGAGCCGGTGGCAGAGCCGGTGCGCCAGCATGATCGGTAGCGGCATCAGCTCCTCCGTCTCGGTGCAGGCGAAGCCGAACATCATCCCCTGGTCGCCGGCGCCGAGCTCGCCCAACGGGTCGCTCGCGTCCGTGGCGCCGTCGCGTGTCTCGAGCGCCCGGTCGACGCCGAGGGCGATGTCGAGTGACTGCTCGTCGACCGACACGATCACGCCGCAAGTGCCCGCGTCGAACCCGTACTCCGCACGGTCGTACCCGATCTCCCGGACCCGCTCGCGCACGACCTTCGGGATGTCGACGTACGTCTTGGTCGTGATCTCGCCGGCAACGACCACGAGACCGGTCGTGACGAGCGTCTCGCAGGCGACCCGGCCGTGCGGGTCGTCGACGAGCACCGCGTCGAGCACGGAGTCCGAGACCTGGTCGGCAACCTTGTCCGGGTGGCCCTCCGTGACCGACTCGGAAGTGAAGAGGAAGCTCCTGGTCATGTCTCGGTGCCGTCCTTCCGGGGCGGGCGAGGGCTCATGGCCGCTCAGTATGCCCGTCCCCCGCTGCGACGGTGGCGGCTCAGTGGCGCCAGTCGATGCCCGAGAGGCTCGCGAGGGCGAGCACCAGCGCGTGCGTTCCCCGCCTGCCGCCGCCCTGCGCCTGCAGCGCGACGTAGAGCTGCTCGGCGAGCGCGAGCCCCGGCAGCGAGAGGCGCAGCCTTCGAGCCTCGGCAAGCGCGATTCCCATGTCCTTGACGAAGTGGTCGACCATGAAGCCGGGGGCGAAATCCCCGGAGAGCATGCGCGGACCGTAGTTCGTGAGCGACCACGAGCCGGCGGCGCCGCCGGCCACCGACTCGAGCACCGTCGCCGGGTCGAGCCCGGCCCGGTGGGCGTAGAGGAGCGCCTCGCAAACCCCGATCATCCCGGTCGCGATCAGGATCTGGTTGACCATCTTCGTGTGCTGACCCGCGCCCGGTCCGCCCTGGTGGACGATCGTCTTGCCCATCGCCTCGAGGAGCGGGCGCACCCGCTCGACCGTCGCCGCCTCGCCGCCGATCATGATCGAGAGCGTCCCCGCGCGGGCGCCGACGTCGCCGCCGGAGACGGGCGCATCGAGCGCGGCCACGCCGCGGGCGGCGGCGGCCTCGTGGATGTCGACGGCGAGCGACGGCTCGCTCGTCGTCATGTCGACGAGGACCGAGCCCTCGCGGGCGCCGGCGAGCACGCCGTCTGGGCCGAGCACGACCTCGCGCACGTC
Source organism: Thermoleophilia bacterium (assembly GCA_023382435.1). Classification (GTDB taxonomy): domain Bacteria; phylum Actinomycetota; class Thermoleophilia; order Gaiellales; family Gaiellaceae; genus JAHDVS01. The sequence goes on along the minus strand of JAHDVS010000050.1, from coordinate 4,199 downwards.
GGTCGGGAAGCCGACGATCGTGAAGACGACCTCGGAGGCGGCGGCAACCTCGACCGGGGAGGAAGCCCAGGCGGCCCCGCGCTCGAGCAAGGGCGCGGCCCGCTCCTTCGTGCGCGTGTACACCGTCGCCTCGTGGCCGGCGTCGAGCAGGTGGCCGCACATCGAGCGGCCCATCACGCCGGTGCCGATCCAGCCGACGCGCGTCACCGGCCCGTCCCTCCGCCCGCTGCGGCGCGAATCTCCGAGAGCGTCGCCTTCGGCGTGATCGCCTCGGGGTCGACCCGCAGCTCGAGCAGCGCTGGGCCGCCGGCCGCGAGCGCCCGCTCGAAGGCGGGCGCGAACTCCATGGTGCGCTCCACGACCTCCCCGTGGGCCCCGAACGAGCGCGCGAGCGCCGCGAAGTCCGGGTTGACAAGGTCGCTGCCGTACGGACGCCCGGGGAAGCTGCGCTCCTGGTGCATCCGAATCGTCCCGTACATGCCGTTGTTGATCACGAGCACCACGATGCCCGCGCTGTACTGAACCGCGGTAGCGAGCTCCTGCCCGTTCATCAGGAAGTCCCCGTCGCCCGAGAAGCAGACGACGATCCGCTCCGGATGGAGCAACCCGGCGGCGACGGCCGCTGGCACCCCGTAGCCCATCGCCCCGCTCGTCGGCCCGAGCTGGGTGCGGTAGCGCCTGAACTGGTAGTAGCGATGACACCAGGTGGAGAAGTTCCCGGCCCCGTTGGCGAGGATCGCGTCGCTGGGCAGCCGCTCGCGGAGGTACGCGAGCACGTCGCCGAGGTCGAGCTCGCCGGGCTGCGGCCTGTGGCGGAGGCTCTCCAGGTAGTCGGCGCGGGCTGCCTCGGCCCAGGCGGCCCAGCGACTGCCGTCGACCGGGGCAAGCGCCGACGCGGCGGCCGCGAACTCGGGCAGCCCGGAGTTCACGGCAACGTCGGGCTGGTAGACGCGGCCGAGCTCCTCGACGCCCGGGTGGACGTGCACGAGGCGCTGCCTCGGCCTCGGCACGTCGAGCAGCGTGTAGCCGGAGGTCGTCGCCTCGCCGAGCCGCGCGCCGACCGCGAGCACGACGTCGGCCTCGCGAATCCGGGCCGCGAGCTTCGGCTCGATCGCGAGGCCGAAGTCGCCGACGTACACCCGCGAGTGGTTGTCCACGTAGTCCTGGCAGCGAAACGACGCGCCGGTCGGGAGGTTCGACGCCTCCGCGAAGGCGAGGATGTCCCGGGAGGCCTGCTCGGTCCAGCCGCCGCCGCCGACGATCACGAGCGGCCTGGACGCGCCTGCGAGCAGCTCGCGCGTGGCTGCGAGCTGCTCGACGCCCGGGTGCGCCTGCACCGTCCGGTAGGGATCGGCGTCGGCGATCTCGCTACGCTCGGCGAGCATGTCCTCGGGTAGCGCGAGCACGACCGGGCCGGGCCGACCGGAGACGGCGGTCGTGAAGGCGCGGCTGACCAGCTCGGGCAGCCTGGCGGGATCGTCCACCTCGGTCGCCCACTTCGCGAGCGGGGCGAACATCGCCCGGTAGTCGACCTCCTGGAACGCCTCCCGGCCGCGGTGGCCCCGGGCGATCTGCCCGATCAGGAGCAGCATCGGCGTCGAGTCCTGGAACGCCGTGTGCACGCCGATCGAGGCGTTGGTCGCTCCCGGCCCGCGGGTGACGAAGCAGATCCCGGGGCGGCCGGTCAGCTTCCCGTAGGCCTCCGCCATGTTCGCGGCGCCGCCCTCCTGGCGACAGACGACGAGCCGGATCGAGTCGCGCGCGCCGCGGAGCGCGTCCAGCGCGGCGATGTAGCTCTCGCCGGGGACGCAGTAGACGGTGTCGGCGCCGTGAATGGCGAGCTGGCGGACGAGGATCTCGGCGCCGGTTCTCATGGCACGAGTACCGGTACTTCGAGGAAGACCGTGGCCCGCTGTGTCTTCGGCCTGACCGCGTCCTCCTCGTTTGCGTAGCGAATCGTCCGCTTCCCGGCCCACTCGGCCGGGAGCAGCAGCACCCGAACGAACGCGGTCTCGGCGGTCGCCGAGGCGGCCGCGTACACGGGCTCGGGGCCGCTCTCGAACCAGGCGCCGAGCGGCCCGTACGTCTCGCAGCGGCCGGCGGTCTCGATCCGGAGCTCGCCGCGCAGGAGACAGCGGATGCCGGGGCCCGGGTGGGTGTGCAGGTAGGCGACCCCGCCCGGCGGGAAGTCGACGCGGTCGCAGCGCAGGACCCAGTCACGCACCGGGTCGAGATCGAGCGGAGCGGACAGGAGAGCGCCCGGCCGCGGCCCGTCGCCGAGCTCCCAGAGGAGAGCGCGCCCGGCGACGCGGGCTGCCCCGAAGCTGGCCTCGTTGCGCCCGAGGTCGTAGACGACGTGCGTCCCGGCGCCGGTCTCGATCCCGCCCGGGCAGTCGTAGAGGGAGAGTGCGCGCCCGGCCCGGCTCAATGGAAGAACTGCCCGCCGTCGATCACGATCGTCTGGCCGGTGACGAACCCGGCCTCGGCCGAGGCCAGGTAGACGACGGCGCCGACGACGTCCTCGGGAACCTGGTCGCGCTGGATCGTGCGCGCGGCAACGGAGGCGTCGCGCAGCTTCTCGACGACCTCGGGGTGCGACATGACGCCCGCGCTCATGGTGAAGCCCGGTGCGACGCAGTTGACGCGGACACCGTCCCGGCCGAGCTCCTTCGCGAGCGCGCGCGTGAAAGCGACGATCGCACCCTTGCTGGTCACGTAGTGGAGCAGGAACGGGACGCCGCGAAACGGCGTGCCGGAGGAGATGTTGACGATCGCGCCGCCGCCCGCCGCGCGCATGGCCGGCACGACGGCGCGGCAGCAGAGGAACATGCTGGCCACGTTGACGTCCATCACGCGTCGCCACTCCTCGAGTGGAATCTGGTCGAACGGGCGCATCGCGAGCGACGCGTAGAGACCGGCGTTGTTGACGAGCACGTCGACTCGCCCGCAGCGGCTGAGCGACTCCTCGACGATCCTAGCCGTGTCCTCCTCGGACGAGACGTCGGCGGTCAGCCCGACGCCGCCGGGAAACAAGGCGGCCGCCTCCTCCGCGCGATCGACGTCGGCGATCACGATCCGCGCCCCCTCGGCGGCGAGGCCGGCTGCGATCGCGCGGCCGATCCCCTGGGCGCCGCCGGTGACGATCGCCACCTTGCCGTCGAGGCGCCCGGGCATCAGCGGATCGGCGAGAACGACGTCGGCACCATGATCCGGTTCCACTGCGTGTGGACGAGCGGCGCGAGCCTGGGCAGAAACGCCTGCCAGCGCTCGTCCGCCTGGAGGCGGGCCCGGCGCTCCTCGCGCTCCCCGTAGCTGTCGTAGCCCCAGAGGCTGACGATCGACGACAGCTCGCCGACGTCAACCGTGAACCAGCCGAGCAGGTTGCCGAGGATCTGCTCCTGGATCGCGATGCCCTCGTCCCGGTAGAGGCCGACGACCTCCCCGAGCTTGCCGGTGTGGATGTGGTACGTGCGCTCCTCGACGATCACTCCCCGATCCCTCCCATCGCCAGGTATTTCAGCTCGAGCCACTCGTCGATCCCGTACCTCGAGCCCTCGCGCCCGATTCCGGACTCCTTGACGCCGCCGAATGGCGCCACCTCCGTCGAGACGAAGCCGGTGTTGATGCCGACGATGCCCGTCTCGAGCCCCTCGGAGACGCGCCACACGCGGCCGACGTCCCGCGTGAACAGGTACGCGCAGAGGCCGTAGGGCGTGTCGTTCGCGATCGCGAGTGCCTCCGCCTCGGTCTCGAACGGGATCAGCCCAGCGATCGGGCCGAACGTCTCCTCGCAGGACATCGCCATCGCCGGCGTGACGCCCGTCAGCACGGTCGGCTCGAAGAACGTGCCGCCGAGCGCGTGCGGGGCGCCGCCGACGAGAACCTCGGCGCCCCCGGCCGCGGCGCCCTCGACGTGGCGGACGACCTTCTCGAGGCCCTGCTCGTCGATCAGCGGCCCGATCTGGGCGTCGTCCTCGACCCCGGGCGCCACCTTCAGCCCGGACGCGAGCGCGACCAGCCGCTCCGCGAGCTCGTCGTGGACGCCGCGCTGGACGAGGATCCGGTTCGCGGAGATGCAGGTCTGGCCGGAGTTGCGGAACTTGCAGGCCAGCATCGCCTCGAGCACCGCGTCCAGGTCGGCGTCGTCGAAGACGATCAGCGGCGCGTTGCCGCCGAGCTCGAGCGAGACCTTCTTGACG
>JAHDVS010000049.1 GCA_023382435.1 Thermoleophilia bacterium | reverse complement strand
GAGCGCGAAGGGCCACGAGTTCTTCCTGCGCCACTACCTCGGCACCCACGACAACGTCGTCGCCGAGGAGCACGCGAAGGACAAGGTCAAGACCGTCACGTTCCGCGAGCCTGCTCCGCGCGGAAAGATGGATCTGATCGTCGACATCAACTTCCGGATGGACACGACGGCGCTGTACTCGGACATCGTGTTGCCGACGGCGACCTGGTACGAGAAGAACGACCTCAACACGACCGATCTGCACTCGTTCGTGCACCCGCTGTCGGCGGCCGTGCCGCCGGTGTGGGAGTCGAAGTCCGACTGGGAGATCTGGAAGTTGATCGCGAAGCAGGTCTCCGAGCTCGCGCCCGGCGTCTTCGAGCGGGGCAAGGCGCGCGACGTCGTCGCCGGCCCGCTCCAGCACGACACGCCCGACGAGCTTGCCCAGTCCGAGGTGCTCGACTGGCGGCTCGGCGAGTGCGAGGCGATTCCCGGCAAGACGATGCCGCACCTGCGCCTCGTCGAGCGGGACTACGCGAACCTCCACAACCGGTTCATCTCGCTCGGCCCGAACATTCGCACGGACGGGATCAGCGGGCACGGCGTGCACATCCCGGTCGCGAAGTTCTACGACGACCTGCTCGAGAACCCGGTCGGCGGCTCCCCCGACATGCGCCACCTGCGCTGTGTCGAGTGGGGTGGCGAGAAGTACCCGAGCGTCGAGGACGCGCTCGACGCGGCGAACGCGCTCCTGTACCTCGCCCCCGAGACGAACGGGGAGGTCGCCCACGTCGCGTTCGCGGCCGAGGAGCCGCGAACGGGCCTGACCCTGACCGACCTCTCCGAGGGCAACCGCAATGTGCGCATGACGTTCGGCGACCTGACCACGCAGCCGCGGCGGACGTTGATCAGCCCCTGCTGGACGGGAATGGTCAACGACGGGCGGGCCTACGCGGCCTGGTGCCTGAACGTCGAGCGGCTGATCCCGTGGCGGACGCTCGGCGGCCGCCAGCACCTGTACGTCGACCATCCCTACTACCTGGACTTCGGGGAGCACCTGCCGACGTACAAGCCGAAGCTGAACCCGCGCCTGACGGGCGACATCGTCAACAGCCCCGCCAGCGACGACGGCTGCCTCGTGCTCAACTTCATCACGCCGCACGGGAAGTGGCACATCCACTCCACGTACTCCGACAACCACCGGATGATGACCCTGTCGCGCGGTGTCGAGCCGTGCTGGCTTAACGACAAGGACGCCGAGAAGGCCGGGATCGTCGACAACGACTGGGTCGAGGTCTACAACGACAACGGGGTGATGGTCACCCGGGCCGCGGTCTCCGCCCGGGTTCAGCCCGGGACGTGCATGATCTACCACGCGCCCGAGCGGACGCTGTCGATCCCCAAGTCGCAGGTTCGCGACAAGCGCCGCGGCGGCGGCCACAACAGCCTCACCCGGACGCGCATCAACCCGGTGCAGCTGGCCGGCGGCTACGCGCAGTTCACGTACGGCTTCAACTACTGGGGCCCGATCGGCGTCTTCACGCGGGACACCTACGCGGTCGTGAAGAAGCTGAAGAGGCTGGAGTGGTGATGGCCGGCTCGAACGGAGGAGGAGGGAGAGCGATGGACATCCGGGCGCAGGTCTCGATGGTGTTCCACCTCGACAAGTGCATCGGGTGCCACACCTGCTCGATCGCCTGCAAGAACATCTGGACCGACCGCAAGGGGTCGGAGTACATGTGGTGGAACAACGTCGAGACGAAGCCGGGCACCGGTTACCCGACGCAGTGGGAGGATCAGCAGAAGTACCGCGGTGGTTGGGAGCGCGAGGGCGAGGGCAAGCTGAGTCTGAAGCTCCAGGGCCGCGGCCGGGCGCTCGGGAACATCTTCGCGAACCCGTACCTGCCCACGATCGACGACTACTACGAGCCGTGGACGTACGACTTCGACGAGCTGTTCAACGCGCCGGAGGGTGACGACCAGCCGACGGCGCGCCCCGTGTCGATGATCACCGGCGAGCCGATCGACATCGAGGCCGGCCCGAACTGGGACGACGACCTCGGCGGCTCCACGATCTACGCCGCGAACGACCCGAACCTCGAGGGGCTCTCGAGCGACGAGCGGGCCGAGCTGAACGAGCTCGAGCGGATGGTGTTCTTCTACCTGCCGCGGATCTGCAACCACTGCGCCAACCCGGGCTGCGTCGCCGCCTGCCCGGCCGGCGCGATCCACAAGCGGGGGGAGGACGGGATCGTCCTCCTGAACCAGGAGAAGTGCCGCGCCTGGCGCATGTGCATCTCCGGCTGTCCGTACAAGAAGACGTACTACAACTGGGCGACCGGGAAGTCGGAGAAGTGCATCCTCTGCTACCCGCGGCTCGAGAGCGGCCACGCGCCCGCCTGCTTCCATTCCTGCGTCGGGCGCATCCGCTACCTCGGGCTCGTCCTCTACGACGCGGCCGCGATCAAGGACGTCGCGGCCCGCCCGGACGAGGAGCTGGTCGAGGCGCAGCGGGCGATGATCAAGGACCCGTTCGACCCGGAGATCATCGAGCTCGCGCAGGCGAACGGGATCACTCCCGACCAGATCAAGGCCGCTCAGGACTCGCCGGTCTACAAGTTCGTGAAGGTCTGGAAGCTCGCGCTGCCGCTCCACGCGGAGTTCCGCACGCTCCCGATGCTCTTCTACGTCCCTCCGATGCTGCCGGTGCTCGCGACGCTGAAGAACGGGCGCTACGACGTTGACGGGGCGAACAAGAACGGTGGCACGGAGGCGACCGGACTGCCCTCGATCTCGAATCTCGAGCAGTCCCGCGTGCCGCTCCGGTACATGGCGAACCTGTTCTCCGCCGGTAACGAGGCCATCGTCGCCGAGGTCTACCGCAAGCTGAACGCCGTCCGGGTGCACATGCGCCAGCAGAAGGTCGGAAACATCCCGGAGAGCGAGGTCGCCGAGGCGCTCGGCGCGGCCGGGATCACCGCCGACGAGGCGGAGGCGATCTTCCGCCTCACCGCGATGCCGACGTTCCAGGAGCGCTTCGTGATCCCGCCGCTTTTGCGCGACCAGGCGTTCGAGGCACAGCTCGGTGACCCGTTCACCCAGAAGCGCGAGGGCGGCTTCGGCTTCCGCGCCGCGCCGGAGCGGCGGTGGTAGCCGTGGCGAGCGAAACCTCCGATCGCGCGGTGCTCGAGGCCTTCGCGGACGTCCTCGACTACCCTCGCGGACCGCTCGCGGAGACCGTTGCCGCCTGCGAGGCCCTCGCCGCCGCCAGCCCCGAGGCCGTGGCGTTGCTCGCCGGGTTCCGGGCGTTCGTGGAGTCGGCGGAGCTTGGCGAGCTCCAGGAGGCGTACACGCGTGCCTTCGACCTCGACAGCATGTCCGACCTCGAGCCGACCTGCTACCCGTACGTCGGTCACGTGCTCTTCGACGACAATCACAAGCGAAGCGCGTTCCTGGTCGGGTTGAACGAGCGCTACCGCGCGCACGGATTCAGCGCCGGCACCGAGCTCCCCGACCATCTGGTCGTGCTCCTGCGCTTCGCGGCCGCCTGCGACGACGGAGCGCTCGCCCGGGAGCTGCTCGACGAGGCGATCGTCCCTGCGCTCGGGCGGATGGTCGGGAAAGTCGACGTCGAGGGGATGCCCGAGACGGGGCGCGAGCGCTACCAGCTCGTGCTGCGGGCCCTGTGGCTCGCGCTGGAGACGAGACAGCGGCCGGCGAGCGCCGGCTCGGAGGCGAACGAGTTGGTGCTGAGCCGAAACGGCCGGGACTGAGGAGGCAGACTCGATGAACACGTTCCTGTTCGCGGTGGTCCCGTACCTGGCGGTCGTGATCGCCGTTGTCGGCGGCATCGCCCGCTACCGGTGGGATCGCTTCTCGTACTCGAGCCAGTCCTCGCAGTTTCTCGAGAGCCGCAAGCTGTTCTGGGGCTCGATCGCCTGGCACTACGGGGTGCTCGCCGTGCTCGGCGCCCACGTGCTCGCGCTGATGTTCTGGGACGCCTGGGGGAAGATGCTCTCCGGCCCGACCCGCCTCTACTCGTTCGAGGTGGCGGGACTCGCCCTGTCGTGGCTCGCGTTCGGCGGGCTCGCGTTCCTGCTCTGGCGGCGGCTGAGCGACTCCCGCGTCCGCACGGTCACGTCGCCGATGGACTGGGTGCTGCTCGTGCTGTTGCTCGGCCAGGTCGGCCTCGGCATCTGGATGGCGCTCGGCTACCGCTGGGGCTCTGACTGGTATCTGCACACGATCGTGCCGTGGATCCACTCGCTGTTTGCCCTCAACCCGAAGATCGGCTACGTGACCGCGCTGCCGGACGTCGTCAAGGCCCACGCGGTGCTCGGCTTCTTCCTGATGGCGCTGTTCCCGTTCACGCGGCTCGTCCACGTCGTGACCGTGCCGATCACCTATCTCTGGCGCCCCTACCAGGTGTACCTCTGGAACCGGAGGGCCTCCCGCCAGTAGCACCCGCCGGTCTCTTCCGCGCCGCTCGCTGGCTCCCGCTCGACGGAAAACTACGGAGCGGGAATCAGCGAGCGTGCGGATGACGCCCGCCAGGTCGCCCCGTACCGTCGGATAGTCGGTTCGGGTCCTCGACCAGGGAGGGAGATTCGTGGTACAGGCAGGGAAGCTGGGCGACGCCCGGGCGGCAAACCGCGTGCTCGTGCTGTCGACCGTCGGGTTCACGCTGTTCTTCGCCGTCTGGGTGATGTTCGCGGTCGTCGGCGTTGCGCTGCGCAAGGACCTCGGCCTCTCGGACGGGGCGTTCGCGTTCCTGGTCGCGATCCCGATCCTGACCGGCTCCGTGCTGCGCGTGCCCGTCGGGATCCTCACCGACAAGCTCGGCGGCCGGATCGTCTTCACGGCGTTGCTCCTCCTCACCGCCATCCCGACCTACATGATCAGCCGGGCCGACAGCTACACGCAGCTCGTCGTGCTCGCGTTCTTCATGGGCCTCGCAGGCGTGTCGTTCGCCGTGGGAATCGCCTGGGTCTCCGCGTGGTATCCGCGCGAGCGCCAGGGCTTCGCGCTCGGCACGTTCGGGGCCGGCAACGTGGGCGCCTCGGTCACGAAGCTGCTCGCGCCGACGCTCGTGACCCTGCTCGCGGCCGGCGGCGTCGCCGGTGGCGCCATTCCCGGCGGTTGGCGGTTCGTCCCGTTCCTGTATGCGATCGCCCTCGTCGTGATGGCGGTCTGTGTCTGGTTCCTGGCGCCGGCGCCCGACCACCGGCCGGGTGTGGGTCGCGGCACGCGCGAGCTCCTGACCCCGCTCAAAGTCGTGCGGGTGTGGCGCTTCGGCCTCTACTACATCGTCGTCTTCGGCGCCTACGTCGCGCTGTCTCTCTGGCTGCCGAAGTACTACGTCGACGTGTACGGCTACGAGCTGCGCACCGCCGGCTTCCTGACCGCGCTGTTCATCTTCCCGGCCAGCCTGCTGCGGCCGTTCGGCGGCTGGCTGTCGGATCGCCTGGGCGCCCGCCTCGTCACCTACGCGTCGCTCGGCGTGATGATCTTCGCGCTTGCCGGCCTCACGTTCTCGCTGGGCGTCGTCCCGTTCACGGTGCTCATTGTTCTCGTCGGCGTGACGATGGGGCTCGGCAAGGCCTCCGTCTACAAGTACATCCCGGAGTACTTCCCGCGGGATGTCGGCGCCGTCGGCGGGCTCGTGGGGGCGGTCGGCGGCCTCGGGGGCTTCTTCCTGCCGCTCCTGTTCGCGTGGGCCCAGGATCTCAGCGGCCGGCCCCAGAGCACGTTCGTGGTGCTTCTGATCGTCAGTGTGCTCAGCCTGCTCTGGCTGCACGCGGTCGTGATCCAGCTCCGCCGTGGGGAGCGCGGCGGAGCGGACGCGCGGCCGGCCGGCGAGGTGACCCGGTGACGGGCGAGCCGGCGCGGGCCGGGGCCTCCTGGCTCGAGCGCTGGGAGCCCGAGGACGAGACGTTCTGGCGGACGCGCGGCAAGGCGATCGCGTGGCGCACGCTCGCGATCACCACCGCCAACCTGACGATGGCGTTCGTGACCTGGTTTCTGGTCAGCGCGCTCGTCGTGCGGCTCGAGAAGATCGGGTTCGGCTTCTCGACCACCCAGCTCTTCTGGCTGACCGCGATGCCGGGCCTCGCGGGCGGCACGTTGCGGATCGTCCACACGTTCCTGACGCCGATCTTCGGCACGCGTCTCGTCGTGAGCATCTCGAGCGCGCTGCTGCTCCTGCCGCTGATCGGCTGGTTCTTCGCGGTGCAGAACGACGGGACGCCGTACCTGGTCTTCCTGGCGCTCGCGTTCCTGGCCGGTCTCGGCGGGGGCAACTTCTCGTCGTTCATGCCGTCGACGAGCCTCTTCTTCCCCAAGAGACTCCAGGGCACGGCGCTCGGCATCCAGGCGGGCATCGGCAACTTCGGGGTCAGCCTCGTCCAGTTCATCACACCGTGGGTGATCGGGTTCGCGATGGTCGGCACCGCCCAGACGATGGACTCGGGCAAATCGATCTGGCTTCAGAACGCGACCCTGTTCTGGATCCCGTTCGTCGCCGTGCTCAGCGTCCTCGCCTGGCTGGGCCTGCGCAGCGTGCCCGTGCGCGCCAACGTTCGCGAGCAGACGGACATCTTCCGCGAAAAGCACTGCTGGCTGATGACGTCGCTCTACATGATGACGTTCGGCTCGTTCGCGGGCTTCTCGGCGACGTTCCCGCTCTTGATCAAGGAGGTCTACGGGGACTTCGAGAACGCCCCGGACCCCCTGACCTACGCGTTTCTGGGCCCGCTGATCGGTTCCGCGGCCCGCGTCGCCGGCGGCCCGCTCGCAGATAAGTTCGGCGGCGCTCGTCTCACCCAGATCTCCGGCCTCGGGCTGATCGCATCCTCGGTGTGCGTCTCGTTCTTCGTTCAACCCGACTCGACCGAGCCGTTCAAGTGGTTCGTTCTCAGCATGCTCGGGGTGTTCCTGTTCACGGGGATCGGCAACGCGTCGACGTTCAAGCAGATGCCGATGATCTTCCCGCCCAGGCAGGCGGCCGGCGTTCTGGGCTGGACGGCTGCGATCGCGGCGTACGGCCCGTTCTTCTTCTCCGTGTTGATCGCGGCCGTGATCAGCGCCGCGGGGGATCCTCTGCCGTTCTTCCTCGGCGCCGCTGTCTTCTACGCGATCAACGTCGGCATCAACTGGTGGTTCTACGCCCGCAAGGGCGCGAAGCACCCCTGCTGAGAGCAGTGCGCGCCAGGTCAGGCGTCGAGGATGCCGAGGCGGCGGGCCTTCGCCACCGCCTCGAGTTGCGAGTGGCTGCCGAGTTGCGTGAGGATCCCGCGGATGTGATTTCGGATCGTCGTCTCCGACAGGTGAAGCCGGGAGGCGATCACCTTGGCCGGGACGCCGTCGGCGAGCAGCCCGAGGATCTCGCGCTGTCTGGCCGTCAGGGGCGGAGGGGGCGGCTTGCCGGGCTGGTCGAGACCGCCGGCGCTGTCCTGCCCGTTTCGCATCAGGTGCAGGAACTGGGGCCCCTCGCCGCCGCGTACGGCGACGGTCGTGATCGACACCCTCTTCTTGCCGTTGCTCGTCCGGATCCAGAGATCGCGCGTCGGGACGGGCCAGCCCTCGCGGGCCAGTCGCGCGTTCGAGCAGCCCGCGTGGCACTCGATGCCGCCGCGCTCGTCGGTGGCGCACAGCACCTCCCAGCAGAAGCGCCCGATGACCCCATCGGCGGCGACGCCGGTGAGCGACTCGGCCGCCTCATTCCACGCGGTGACGCGCAGGTCGGCGTCGAATGCCATCAAAGCCTCGCCGCTGCGGAACTCGACGGCGTCGTCCGTCTCGGAAATCGACTGCTGGACCGCAACCACCGGGCGGGGCGTCGGCTCCGGTCCGGAATCGTCCTGCCGGAGCGCCCGCGCGGTGTTTCGCTGACGTGTTGCCACCTTCGCTCCTCGGGGCCCCGGCTCGGGCGCGGCGGGTGCCGCACCGGCGCGGGACACCGACTTGCTGCCCAGCATAGCCGCCTGGCCCGCTGTTCGCGGCGGCGAGCCGTTCACTTCGCGGCAGGAGGCACTTGATCAGGATCGATCAGGGAAGCGTGCGGCGGCGCGGCTTCAATACGGGTCTCCATCCTCCCGCTCCGCGCGGTGGCTCTCCTCGCAGCGGTGTCCGCTCGTGCGCCCGGTCGCAGTCGGTGGCGTCGTGCGGATGACCGAGTCTGGCCTCGGCTGTCCCGACTGGCCGCCGCGGGAGGGGAGGATGGTTCCCGGGCAGCGTGGGACGGCGCGCTAGGGTACGAGAGTGACCGCTTCGATTCCGCAGGCGCCCGGCCGGCCACCGCTCGTCGTGGCCTGGGAGGTGACCCGGGCCTGTCCACTCGCGTGCCGCCACTGCCGCGCGGCGGCCCAGCACCACGCGCACCCGTCCGAGCTCACGAGCGACGAGGGCCGCGCCTTCATGCGCGATCTAGCCGACGGGTTTCCCGGCGCCGTGCTGATCCTCACCGGCGGCGAACCGCTGACCCGTCGCGACACGCTCGAGCTCGCGGCCGAGGGCACGAGGCTCGGGCTGTCGATGGCGCTGTCGGTCGACGTCGGCTGGCTGCTCACGCCCGAGATCTGCGCCGAGATCCGGGAGGCGGGCGTCCAGCGGGTCTCGTTCTCGATCCACTACCCCGACGCGGAGCGTAGCGACCGCTTCTCGAGCACGCCTGGGTTCTTCGAGGCGGCTCTCGACGGTCTCTCGAACCTCCGTGCGGCCGGCGTCCCGTTCCAGCTTCACACGAGCGTGATGCGCTCGACCGCGCCCGGGCTCCAGGAGCTCTACGCGCTCGCTGAGCGGATCGGCGCCGCCGGGTGGGAGCTGTTCTTCCTGGTGCCCACCGGGCGCGGCAGCCTGCTGGCGGGCGAGGAGCTGCCCCCGGAGGAGCAGGAGCGCGTGCTGACCTGGCTGTACGATCTCCAGCGCGCGGCCCCGTTCCCGGTCAAGCAGATCTGCGCCCCGCACTTCCGACGTGTCGAGGCCCAGCAGGCGCGTGAGCGGGGCGAGAGGCGCTCTGCCCGGGTGACGACGCGGCTCTCGTTGATGTCCCGGGGCTGCCTGTCGGGCAACGGCTTCTGCTTCGTCTCCCACGTCGGCGACGTCTGCGGCTGTGGCTTCCTGCCGCTCTCCGTCGGCAACGTCCGGGACCGCTCGTTCTCCGCGCTCTACGCCGAGGCGCCGCTGTTCCAGGCGTTCCGCGACCCGTCCCGGCTCGGTGGCGCCTGCGGGGCATGCGAGTACCGCGTGCTCTGCGGCGGCTGCCGCGCGCGGGCGTACGCCGCGACCGGAGACCCGCTGGCCGAGGAGCCGGACTGCGCCTGGGAGCCCGCCGGCTGGGCACGGGCCGGGGCGGAGCGGGCGGTCTAGGGGCCCCGGTTGAGACGAACTCGCGGACTCGCGGTCGTGTATTCCTGCTCGGGCAGCTCGAACGTTGCCCAGCTCGCGAACGCGCTCGCGGTCAGGCTCGATCGCGCGGGCCTCGCGGACATGTCGTGTATCGCGGGCGTCGGCGGTGACGTGCAGCCGCTCGTGCGCCGGGCGGCCGGGGCCTCCTCCGTGATCGCGATCGACGGCTGCCCCCTGGCGTGCTGCGAGCGTGTGCTCGCGGCGAAGGGCGTCGCTCCCGGGTGGATCGTGCGTCTGCACGAGCGTGGTCTGCGCAAGCGACAGCACGCGGATGTCGCCGAGATGGAGCGCGATCGCATCTACCGTGATGTGCTGGAGGAGCTGGCCCCGGCGCTCCTGGCGGCCGCCCCCGGGATCGAGCCGATCCTGGCGGGCGAGCTCGACGGGGTGTCAGCCGGCACGACGGAGGGAGGAAGATGAGCGTGATCGACCACGGGCGCACCGTCGCCGACCTGGTCGTCGAGCGTCCCGGGCGCACGCGCGTGTTCGAACAGCTCGGCATCGACTACTGCTGCGGCGGGGGCAGGAGCCTCGCCGCCGCCTGCGCGGAGCGGGGCCTCGACGCCGCGACCGTGGTCGCGATGCTGGCGGCGTTCGAGGGGGTTACCGGTGCCGAGGCGGGGGACGACCGGGACTGGTCGCAGGCCGCTCTCGGCGAGCTGTGCGACCACATCGTCTCCGAGCACCACGGCTTCCTGCGCGCGGAGCTGCCGCGCCTCGAGGGGATGCTCGACCGGGTCGTGCGGGCCCACGGCGAGCGGCACCCGGAGATGATCGAGACCCGGGATCTCTTCGAGGCGGTCGCGGCCGAGCTCGACGTGCACATGCACGTCGAGGAGGAGGTCGTGTTCCCCTTCTGCCGCGGTCTCGACGCTGGCACCGTGCCCGAGCCGCCCGCGCTCGAGGACTCGATCCGCGCCATGGAGCACGATCACGACGTCACCGGTGCCGCGCTCGCGCGAATGCGCGAGCTGACGGGTGGTTTCGTACCGCCGGCGGATGCGTGCAACACCTACCGGGCGACGCTCGATGGGCTCGTCGCGCTCGAGCGCGACCTGCATCGCCACATCCACGAGGAGAACAACATCCTGTTTCCGCGGGCGTTCGTGCTCGCCGGCGTCGCGGCCGCCTGACGCCGGACGCGGCGGGCGCCACGATGCGGGCGCCCGCGCCGGGGCCCCTCCGCTGGTCGGTGGCGTAGGCACGAGGCTCCGCGGGCGAGCTCGGCTCCGTTCTCCGGGGCCAGCGCCCGCAGGCGCACGAGCGGCGTGTCCCCGATCGCCGAGAGGACGGCGGCCGAGGGCATCGGGCATCAAGGCCAGCGCTGCGGGGCACCACGCCGGGTCGGGCCCTAGCGGGGCCTGAGCGCGTCCCTGATCTCCGTCAGCAGCCTAATCTCGTCGGTCGGCTCGGCCGGCGGCTCGTCGCCCTGCTTGCGGCGGGCGGCGAGCGCGTTGAGCGGCTTGACGACGAGGAAGAAGATCGCGGCCGCGATGAACGTGAACGCGAGCAACGTGTTGACAACAGCCCCGTACGCGAAGCGGCTCTCGTTGATCGTGAAGCTGAGGCTCGAGAAGTCCGGCTCGCCGAAGATCGCCGCGATCAGCGGCGTGAGCAGGTTCTCGACAAACGACGTGACGACCGCTCCGAACGCGGCGCCGAGCACGACTGCGATCGCGAGGTCGACGACGTTGCCCCTGGTTGCGAAGTCCCTGAACTCGCGCAGCGCTGCCCGCATGACGCCTCCTCCCGTGGAGTACGGATCGCCTGTCCCGACGAGCTTAGGGAGCCGGTCGGCCGGACGCCCTACGGGGTCGGTGCAGCGACGTGCGGCGGCACCGCGACCCGGATGACAGTGCCGGAGCCGGAGCTCGACTCGATCGAGACCTCTCCGCGTAGGAGCCAGGCCCGCTCGCGGATCGCCTCGAGCCGCTCGCGGCGGCGCTCCTCGGCGCCGTCGTCGGCGACGGTCACGATGCAGCCCCCGTCGGGTGCCGTCTCGAGGCTCACCGAGATGCGCGTCGGCGAGCGCCGGGACGCCTGGGTGAGGGCTTCCCGGATTGTCTGGTAGAGCGCCACTTGCGCCTTCTCAGCGAGCTGCTCGCCGGCGCCGGCGTCCACTGAGGCCCGGATTCCCCGGGCGTCCTCGAGCTGGTCGGCCAGCGCGCGGACGGCGGCGTCGAAGCCCCGGTCGCGCAGGATCACGGGCTCGATTGCGAACGAGAGGTCACGCAGGCTCCGGATCACCTCGCGTTCGTGCTCGAGCGCGGTGCGGATCACGCGCACCGCCTCCTCGGTGCGGCCGCTCTCGAGCGCTGCGAGCGCGGCGTCGTGCATGAGCACGATTCCGGAGAGCGACTGGAGCGGCCCGTCGTGGAGGACGAGCGAGAGCCGGCGGCGCTCGTCCTGCTCGGCGGTGACGAGGCGTCCGGTGAGGAGATCTCGCTCGGCTTCCCGTTCGAGGGTCTCCCGCTCGACCTGTCCCGCCCGCCGCCGCCGGCCGCGCCCGGTCGCGAGCGTTGCCACGGCCGCTCCGGCGAGAGCGCCCGCGAGGGCGCTAATCGATGATCGACTCGCGCAGCGCGATGGCGACGGCATGAGTCCGCGTGTCGGCTTCGAGCTTGGCCAGGATGTGGCGGACGTGGCTCTTCACCGTCTCCTGCGAGATGAACAGCTTGGCTGCCGCCTCGCCGTTCGACATGCCGTCGGCGAGGAGCTGGAGGATCTCGCGCTCCCGCGGTGTCAGGAGATCGCGGCTGTCCCGGTTCAGGAACGACGGCATCAGTGCCGGGTCGACGTAGCCCTCGCCGTTCGCGACCTTCTCGATCGCCCGCACCAGGGTGTCGTTGGGTGCCTCCTTGAGCAGGTACCCGCGGGCGCCGGAATCGAGGCCGCGTGAGAGCAGGCTGCGTTCGCCGTAGGCGGTGAACAGGAGCACCGACGTCCCGGGCAGGCTCTCCCGGATCCGCTTGGTCGCCTCGAGCCCGTCGGTGCCGGGCATCCGGATGTCCATGATCACGACGTCGGGCCGGCGGCGCTCCGCGAGCGCGACGGCGCCATCCCCGTCTGACGCCTCTCCGATCACCCGGATGTGCGGCGAGCGTGACAGCGAGAGCCGAAGCCCCTCCCGAACGATCTCGTGATCGTCGGCAATCAGGCAGGTGATCTCGGATGCCATCCCATGTGGGTTGTCGGCGTCCGCGGCGCCGGGCTTTAGCGGTAGCCGCCGGAGCGATGGCTATACTCGCCCTGCAAGTTGGACGGCGACATTCCGCCTAGTACCCGCGCCCGGGAGGCCGGGGCGTGAGTAACGGCCTCAGGATCCTCCTGGTGCTTCTGCTCGTGCTCGGTAACGGCTGGTTCGTGGTCGCCGAGTACGCGCTGATCACGGCGCGCCGCGCGAGGCTCGCGGAGTTGGCGAAGAAGCATCGCCGCGGGGCCGCGACCGCGCTGCGCCTGATGGAGGAGCCGGTTCGCTTCATCTCCACGGTGCAGATCGGGATCACGATCTTCTCGATCCTGCTCGGCGCGATCGGCGAGCCGCTCGTCTCGCATTTCCTCGACCCGCACCTGCCGCGAACGGCGTCGTTCCTGCTCTCGTTCGCGATCCTGACCTATCTCGGTCTGGTGGTGGGCGAGCTCGTGCCGAAGGCGGTCGCGCTCCAGCATGCCGAGCGAATCGCGGTCGTGATCGCGACACCGGTGGACATCATGCAGCGCCTCGTCCATCCGCTCGTGCTGATCCTGCAGGGCTCTGCGAAGGGAATACTGAGGCTGCTCGGGATGCGCTCGGCACCTGTCGGGTTGGTCGTCCGGTCCGAGGAGGAGATCCGCTCGATGCTCGCGGAGGCGGAGGAGACGGGCCTGATCGAGGAGGCGGAGGAGGAGATGCTCTACAAGGTCTTCGACTTCGCCGACAAGGAGGTGCACGACGTGATGGTTCCCAGGCCGGAGGTCGTCGGTGTCTCCGTCGAGCTACCGGCCGAGGAGTGCCTCGCCGCCGTGATCGACTCGCCGTACACGCGCTACCCCGCCTATCGTGGCTCGCTCGACGAGATCGCCGGGATCCTCCACGTGCGCGACCTGTTCTCGGCGCTCTACGCCAACGGAATCCAGAACGTCCACGTCGAGGACATCCTCCGGCCCGCGTACTTCGTGCCGGAGACGAAGGACCTCGGCCCGCTCCTGACCGAGTTTCGCCGCACGAACCAGCACATCGCGATCGTCGTCGACGAGTACGGCTCGACCCAGGGGATCGTCACGCTCGAGGATCTGCTCGAGGAGATCGTCGGTGAGATCGAGGACGAGTACGACATGCCCGACGACTCCGTCCAGCGGATCGACGAGCACACGATCCGGGTCGACGGCACGTTCCCGATCGACGATTTCAACGAGCGGTTCGGCCAGGAGCTCCCGGTCGAGGACTACCACACGCTCGCCGGGTTCGTGTTCGGCGAGCTCGGACGGGCGCCCGCACCCGGCGACGAGGTTCTGTGGGACGGCCTGCGTTTTCAGGTCGTCGGCACCGACGGGCCGAGGATCGAGGTGCTCGAGGTCGAGTTCCTGCCGCACGAAGAGGCAGAGGAGACCGAACGGGAGGTCTCGTGACGCTCCCGTCGCAGGGTGGCACACACGCGTGACGCCGGTGGCGCTACCGTCGGCTCATGAGGGGAAGCAGACGCCCGGGCGCCGCCCGGCGCCCGTCCGACCGGCGGGCTAAGCTGCCTCGAGTGGAGCGTCTGGCGACCGAGTGGAACGAGAAGCACTACCTCGAGGTCGACGCGGCCCTGCTATTCCTCGACAGCACGGCGCGGCGGATCGACAAGGCGATCGCCACGCTCCGGGCGGAGGGCGCCGAGGAGCATCTGATCGAGGCGCTCGAGCGCTCGCGCGACGAGGTCGTCGACACCCGCCGGCGGCTCATGCAGGGGACGCTCTTCGCCGTCCCCAAGGCACAGCTGAGCATCTAGGGTTGCGCGCGTGGCGCTGAGCGGCGACGAGATCCGTCTGGTCGCTCTGACTTACCAGTTTCTTTTCGCACTCTCTTCACAGTCTGGCGACACTGCGACACCGACGCGTTTGAATTGCCGCGCTAGAGTCATCACAGGAGGAGGCTCACGAGGGCGGCGACGCCAAGTCCTTTATCCGAGCGGGGACAGTGGTCGAAAGGGGCTGAGATGTCAGACAGCGGCTTGCGAGCCGCCGTCTCCTGGTCAGCGTGGGACGATCCTGGGTATTCCGACGGTCTCTTCAAGGTAATTGACGTCGTCGAAGTACAACCGCCTCGCGATCGGCCGGATACGGGCGAATGGGAACTTCGGATTGTTCTGGAGCGGTCTGCCCTGGCTAAGGCGAAGGCGCATGGTCTCCTCGAGCCCAGAAATGAGCGGGTTCATCGCGACTTGATCGACACGGTACAGCGCCACCATCGATTCGTAGAGGTCGAAAACACCAAACGCGAACCAGTCTGCTGCGCGAAAGCGCTCGATGACCGTGGGCGACACGTAGCGACTTGTCGGGAACTGGATGCTAGGGCGACCGTCAAGTCGCGTGCTCTTGATCTCAACTTCCTCTCCGTTTGGGCTTCTTGCATCTGTCCCTCCTCGGTCGCCGACCCAGATCAGGTGCTGATGGGCGCAAATGGTTGCCTCGCGTAGGAAGGCGTTGTCGGCCGGGTTGTCGGCTCCTACCTCGTCACGCAGGATGCGATATCCATCGGTGATGAGCGTTTGTGCAGCGAGAAGACGCGCTCGGAGGGTCGCATCGGAGAAGTCGAGATTCACTGAGGCCTTCCGAACAGCTCCCGGACGTCCACACCGAGCGCGTCGGCGAGTCGGTGGATGTTCTCGAGGGACACGTTGCGTTCGCCCCTTTCCACCGATCCGACATAAGTTCGGTGCAGTCCGCAGCGGTCAGACAGGGCCTCCTGCGACATTCCGGCTGCGGAGCGGGCCTCTCGAAGGCGGCGCCCGAAGTCACGTCGTCTTCTGGCGCCGGTACCCTGGATGGGCGGCGGCACACGCCTACCCTAGAACGGACGATGCTTATGAGTCTACAGACTATGAGTACCAGTGGCGCTTGAGGTAACGACTTCAGCCGCGCTGCCCACCGAGGTCGTTGTCAAGCGGAGCGACCCGGTGTACAACGCTCACGGGTATCTGACCAAGGTCCCTATTGCGGCTATCGAGCCCTTCATTCTCGCTCTGAGCCAGCCGGGAGAGCTCGTGCTCGACCCCTTTGCGGGATCCGGAATGACAGGTGTCGCGGCCGTCATACACGGACGCCGCGCTCGACTCCGGGACATCAGCGAACTTGGTCGTCACATCGGCCTCAACTTCCTGAACCTTGTCGATAGCGGCGAGTTCCGCGTGGCAGCAGCCTCCGCTGTCGAAGCTGCCAGGGATCGTATTGGCAACGTGTACGGCACTCGTTGCGAGCGGTGCGGCGAGGCGGCTGAGCTGTCTCGCACGACGTGGACCATGGTCTACGAATGCAGCGGGTGCTCCTCGGACGTGAACTACTACCGCGCGCTAGAGCGCGCAGGATGGCGGAAGCCCGCGGTTCGGTGCCCCACCTGTGGTTCCCTGCTCCAGACTCGCGGGGCTCGGCGGGTTCGGGAGGAGCCGGTCATCGACACCGTCGCGTGCTCGTGCTCGATGTCCCTCGCGGAACAGGACGCGAGTGACCCAATTGCCGATGTCCAACTTGATGGTCTTATGTGGCCGGATGTGGAAATCGGATCTGACCGGCAGATGTTCGCGGCGTCTGCGCTGGCAAAGAACGAACTCCAAACCACCGCTCGCTTCTTTTCGCGTCGGAATCTCGCAGCGCTTGCCGCGCTGCGCGACGTAATTGGGGCGACGGATCGGAACGCGCTCCGGCAGAAGCTGTTCTTTGCGTTCACTGCGATTCTAGCGCGAGCTTCGAAGCGCTACCAGTGGAGCCGCAAGCGCCCGCTTAACGCAGCCAATCAACATTACTACGTGGCGCCAGTATTTCTTGAGTGGAACGTGTTCGACCTCTTCACTCGGAAAGTTGAAGCCGTAATCCGTTCAGACGAGTACATCTTAGGCCGTATGGGTGGCCCGTTGTTCGCGAGCGCGCCTGATGTCGAGTACCGGATCGGTTCTGCTGCAAGGCTCGATCTCGAAGACAACAGTGTCGATTATATCTTTACCGATCCGCCGTTTGGCAGCAACATCTTCTACAGCGACATGAACCTGTTTCAGGAGGTTTGGCTCGGGCGTATCACCGACCACACCAGCGAGGCCGTAGTCGATCGCTCGGGCAACGGGACGCAGCGTCGCACCACCGAGCGGTATGAGCGCCTAATAACGGACGCTCTTCGGGAGTGCCACAGGGTGCTCAAGGCAGGCCGCCGCCTCTCGCTTGTCTTCTCGAACAGCGATGGTCGGATCTGGGCGCTCGTCCAACGCTCGGTGCGCGAAGCGGGGTTCGTCTTCGAACCGGACGGAATCGCCCTACTGGACAAGGGGCAGCGGTCGGTCAAAGGGCTCGCAAGCGGCTTCGAGAACGTGGTTACGGTGGATCTGATACTCACGATGCGAAAGGCCGACGAGGGTGGTGGTCGCGAGTTGTCGTCCGCCCCGCTCGGGGCTTTGGGGAGCTTGGTCGAGGCAGTTATCAGTGACTGCGCATGGCACACGCCCAGTCACGTCTACGTGGAGGTGGTTCGGCACTATTTGAGTAGGGGCTGGGACGTGACCGAGGTAAGCATGCGGGCAGTCGTCGATGCCATTCGTTCGAACGGCTACGAGATCGACGCCCCTTCGGGGCGTTTGCGCCGCGGAGGGACCTTCGCGCCGCCATGGCCGATACCGACCAACGCCGGGCAGTGAGGGCGGCGTGGAGATGCAGGCGGTAGCGGCTTCGGGAGGAGTTCGAGGTTCTATCCGCTCGTGGGCCGGTCGTGACCTGCCCTCCACTTCATGGTGAACGGTTAGCTTTCGCCTGTGGCCCTCGTCGTCCAGAAGTACGGTGGCACCTCGGTCGGGTCGGCCGAGCGGA
>JAHDVS010000048.1 GCA_023382435.1 Thermoleophilia bacterium | reverse complement strand
TGCCACTACGCGCGCGGCGTCACCGTCGCCGACGTCTTCCGCAACTTCCTCGGCAAGGGCACGAGCCCCACCCGCGGGCGCGACGGCAACATGCACTTCGGCAAGCCCGAGCTCGGCGTGTTCCCGCTCGTCTCGATGCTCGGCGACCTGATCCCCGTTTGCGTCGGCGCCGCGCTCGCCTTCAAGCGCCGCGGCGAGCGGCGGGTCGCGCTCACGTTCGCCGGGGACGGGATGACGTCCACCGGCGACTTCCACGAGGGGCTCAACCTCGCCGGGGTGCTCCGCGTCCCGTTCGTGCTCGTGCTCCAGTCGAACCAGTACGCCTACTCGACGCCGACCGCCGGCCAGATGGTGAACACGAACCTGAGCGAGCGGATCCGCGGCGGCTGGTCGATCCCCTGCGAGCGGATCGACGGCACCGATGCGCTGCTCGTCTTCGAGACCGTCCGCGCCGCCGTCGAGCGGGCCCGCGTCGGGGAGGGGCCGCAGGCGGTCGAGACGCTCACGCTGCGCGGCCACGGGCACGCCGCCCACGACGACGCGAGCTACGTGCCGGCCGAGCTGCGCGCCCGCTTCGAGGACCCGATCGAGCGCCTGGCGGCCCGGCTTTTGCTCGACGGGCTCACGGCCGGGGAGGTGGACGCCCTCCGCGCCGCCGCCGCGGCCGAGGTCGCCGCAGCTCTCGAGGAGGCCGAGGCGGCGCCGCCGCCCGACCCCGCCACGCTCGAGGACGGCGTCTACGCGAGCCCGCTGCCGCGCCGGCCCAGGTGAAGGCGCTGCTCGTCGACTACGGGGGCGTCCTGACCACGGACGTGTGGGCCGGCTTCCGCGGCTTCTGCGCCGAGCACGGCCTCGAGCTCGAGACGCTGCATCGGCTGCTCGTCTCCGACGAGGATGCCGCCGACGACCTCCGTGCGATCCAGCTCGGAGCACTCGACGAGGATGAGTTCGAGCACCGCCTCGGCGTCCGTTTGGGCGTCCCTGCCACCGGCCTGCTCGACCGCCTCGCCGCCACCTGGGCAATCGAGGAGGCCGTGGTCGGTGCCGTCCGGGCCGCCCGCGCCGCCGGCGTCCCGACCGCGCTCGTCTCGAACTCGCTCGGCCTGCGCATGTACGACCGGGCGCTCCTGCGCGATCTCGTCGACACGGTCGTGATCTCGGCCGAGGTCGGGCTGATGAAGCCCCAGCCGGAGATCTACCTGCTCGCCGCCGAGCGCCTGGACACCCCGCCGGCCGATTGCGTCATGGTCGACGACCTGCCCCACCATGTCGAGGCGGCCGCCGCGCTCGGAATGACCGGCCTCCTCCACGAGAGCGCCGCCCGCACCGTCGCCACGCTCGAGCGGCTGCTCGGCCTCGAGCTGGGGCGCTAGGCTGGGCGGGGATGGCTGACCCCGCGGACATCGGCCTGGTCGGTCTCGCCGTCATGGGGCGGAACCTCGCCCTCAACATCGACGAGCACGGCTTCGGCGTCGCCATCTGGAACCGGACGCAGACCGCCGTCGACGACTTCCTGGCCGGGCCGGCCCGGGGCACGCGAATCGCGGGCGCCCGCTCGCTCGCCGAGCTGGCAGCGCGCCTCGAGCGCCCGCGACGGGTGCTCCTGATGGTGCGCGCGGGGCAGCCGGTCGACGACACGATCGCGGAGCTCGCGACGCACCTCGAGCCAGGCGACGTGATCGTGGACGGCGGCAACTCCCACTTCGAGGACTCAGCCCGGCGCTGCCGCGAGCTCGAGGCACGCGGGCTGCTCTACGTCGGGGCCGGGATCTCCGGAGGCGAGGACGGCGCGCGGCACGGTCCGTCGATCATGCCGGGCGGGTCGACCGCCGCCTGGCCGCTCGTGCGCGACGTGCTGCAGGCGATCGCGGCGCACGTGGACGGCATCCCCTGCTGCGACTGGATCGGCGCGGGCGGCTCGGGCCACTTCGTGAAAATGGTTCACAACGGCATCGAGTACGGCGACATGCAGGTGATCGCCGAGGGCTACCACCTCCTGCACGGCCTCGCCGGCCTCTCCCATGACGAGCTGCACACCGTCTTCGCGGTCTGGAACAGCGGCCCCCTCGAGTCCTACCTCGTCGAGATCACCCGCGACATCATGGCCGCGCGCGACGACGACGGGGAGCCCCTCGTCGCGAAGATCCTCGACACAGCGGGGCAGAAGGGCACCGGCAGGTGGACGGTCTCCTCCGCACTCGAGCTCGGCGTGCCGGTTACGCTCGTCGCCGAGGCCGTGCTCGCACGGATGCTCTCCGCGCTCAAGGAGGAGCGCGAGGCCGCCGCGGTGCTTCTCGGGGAGCCTGCCGCGACTCTCGACGGTGACCGCGACAGCTTCGTGGACGATGTCCGCGACGCCCTCCACGCCTCCAAGATCGTCTCCTACGCGCAGGGATTCATGCTCTTCCGCGCGGCGGCGGGGGTGTACGGCTGGACGCTCGACCACGCCGGGATCGCGCACCTCTGGCGGGGCGGCTGCATCATCCGCTCGGCCTTCCTCGGACGGATCCGCGCCGCGTACGGGCGCGACCCCGAGCTCGCCAACCTGCTCCTCGACCCGGCGATCCGCGAGGAGCTCGCTCCCCTCGTCGCCGGCTGGCGGCGCACCGTCGCCCGCGCCGTGGCCGGCGGGATCCCCGTTCCCGCGTACTCCTCCGCGCTCGCGTTCTACGACGGCTACCGCACGGCGCGCCTGCCCGCCGCCCTCATCCAGGCGCAGCGGGACTACTTCGGCGCCCACACCTACGAGCGCATCGACCGGCCGCGCGGCGAGTCGTTCCACACCGACTGGACCGGGCGCGGCGGCGGGACGACCTCCGGAACGTACACCGCCTGAGCCCCCGTGCGGCTCGCGTAGACTCGCCCGCGTGGAGCTCGTCTCGGGCAACCGGCTGACCGCGCTCGGCGCGCTCTCCGCGGGCTGCCGCTTCTTCGCCGGCTACCCGATCACGCCGTCGAGCGAGATCTACCAGACGATGGTGGCGGAGCTTCCACGTCACGGCGGGCTCGCGCTCGCGGCGCCCGACGAGATCTCCGCCGCCGCCGCCTGCGTCGGCGCCTCGCTCGGCGGCCACAGGGCGATGACGGCGACCTCGGGCCCCGGTTTCTGCCTGATGATCGAGACGATCCAGTACGCCGTCATGACCGAGACGCCACTCGTCGTCTGCCTCGTGCAGCGGCTCGGCCCATCGACAGGCGGCGCCACCCAGGGCGCCCAGGGCGACGTCCTGCTCGCCGAGCACTGCGTCTCCGGCGGGGTCACGATCCCCGTCTTCGCACCGGCGGGCGCGGCCGACTGCTACCGGCTCGTGCGGGCCGCCTTCGAGTGGTCGGAACGGCTGCGCACGCCCGTCGTCCTGCTGTCCGACAAGGAAGTCGGAATGACGCTCGAGACCGTCGACGTCGCCGCGCTCGAGAACGGCTCCGCACCCCCGGGCCGGCGAGCCGTCGCGCCTGGCACGACCCGGTTTGCGCCGTACCGGCGGCCGTGCTCCGAGGAGCCGCCGGACTTCGCGCCCGTCGGCGGGCCCGTCAGAGTGATTGCGACCGGCTCCGCCCACGACGGCGAGGGCAGGCTCTCGAAGAGCTCGCCCGAGGTGATCGAGATCCTCGCCAGCCTGCAGCGGAAGATCGACGCGCACGCGGCCGACATGGCGCTCGCGCAGACCGAGCTCGCGGCCGGCGCGGACACGCTCGTCGTCAGCTACGGCGTCTCGGCCCGCGCCGCGCTCGAGGCGTGCCGGCGCGTCCGCGCGCGCGGACGCCGCGTCTCGTTCCTGAAGCTCGAGACCCTGTTCCCCGTGCCGGTGAGCGCGCTCGGGCCGGCGCTCGAGGGCTGCTCGCGCGTCGTCGTCGTCGAGGAGAACCTGACGGGGCTCTACGCGGGCGTGCTCGAGCCGCACCTCGGCGGGCGGCCGCTGCAGCGGGTCACCGGGCTCGGCGGGATGATCCCGCCGTCGCGGATCGAGCCGATCCTCGAAGAGGCCGCGTGACGGGTGACCCCTGGATCCTGCCGGGAGCCGGCCCCTACTGCAAGGGCTGCGGGCATCCGCTCGTCCTGCGCGCGCTCGACGAGGCGCTCGCCGTGCTCGCGCTCGATCCGGCCGACGTCGCGATCGTGACCGACATCGGCTGCGTCGGGCTCGCCGACTCGCGAATCGGGTCTCCGCACACCGTCCACACGATGCACGGCCGGTCGAGCGCGTTCGCCTCGGGACTCGCGCTGGCCGACTCGGTGCTGGGGACGGGGCGGCTGAAGCCGATCGTGCTCGTCGGCGACGGCGGCGCAACGATCGGGATCAACCACCTCATCGGCGCCGCACTTCTCAATCCGGATGTGACCGTCGTGGTCCACAACAACTTCCTGTTCGGGATGACCGGCGGCCAGAGCTCGGCCCTCTCCCCCGTCGACTTCGTCACGGCGACGACGCGGGAGGGCAATCTCGTGTCTCCGCTCGATCTCGCCCGCGTGCTGCTCGCGAGCCGCGCGCCGTTCGTCGCCCGGACGGTCACCGGCGACCGGGAGCTCCCGGAGCTGCTGCGGCAAGCGATCGCCCACCCGGGTTTCGCGGTCGTCGAGGTGCTCGAGTTGTGCACCGCCTACGCAACCCGCTGGAACCCGCTCACCGGGGCGGGGCTGCGCGAGCTGGCCGAGCAGGCGGGCTACGAGCTCGGCGTGCTGCGGGACGACCCACGGCCCACGTTCGCGGCCGGCTGGCTCGCGCGCCACGGCCGGGCGACGACCGGCCGCGCCAAACCGGCGACCACGTCCCCCGCGCGCTTCCACCACGACGTCGCCCACGCCACCGGCATCGTCCTCGCGGGCACGGCCGGGGAGCGCGTGCAGACGGCGGCGACGCTGCTCGCGCAGGCCGCGCTCCTCTGCGGCCTGCACGCGACGCAGAAGAACGACAACCCGGTCACGCAGGGCACCGGCTTCTCCGTCTCGGAGCTGATCCTCAGTTCGGAGCCGATCCTCTACACGGGCATCGAGCGACCCGACGCGGTGCTGGTGACCTCCGCAGACGGGGCCGCCGAGCTGGCCCGGGCCGGCGTCCTCGCCCGTGTCGGCCCGGGCACGCTCGTCGTCGCCGATGCCGGTATCGAGCTGCCGCCGCTCCCGGTCGAGCCGCTGCGTCTCCCGCTGCGGTCGAGCTCCGGGCCCAAGCTCGCCGCGCTCGCCGCCGTCGCTACCTGGTCGAGGAGCGCGGGAATGATCCCGGGAGCAGCCCTGCGCGCCGCCGTCGCCGACCGGTTCGGCGCGGCCGCCGAGGGGGTGGCCGCGGCGCTCGAGCCGATTGCTCCGGCACCGTCCCGCCCGGGTTAGAATCGCCCGAGTAATCGGTTCTACCAACCCGAACGAGAGGAACCAGTCGATGGCTTCCGAGGTCCTCCTCCCCACGTCGCCAGCCGAGGCCGCGTCCGCGTTCGGCGACGGGTCCGGGGTGACGGTCGTCGCCGGCGGCACGATCGCCCTGCCCGACATCACCCACGGGCGGATGCATCCGGCACGCGTGCTCATGCTCGCGAGAAGCGGGCTCGACCGGATCGAGCGGTCCGGTGGAGCGGTCACGATCGGCGCGGCGACGCCGGTCGCGGCTCTCGTGGACGGGGACGAACCGCTCGCCTCGGCGGCCGCCCACGTCGGCGACGACGAGATCCGCGGACAGGCGACGGTCGGCGGCAACCTCTGCGCCTCCGCGGGCGAGACGCCGCGCGGCGACCTGCAGGCGCCGCTGATCGCCCTCGGGGCGCGCGTGCGCTCGGCCGGCGCGGGCGGGGAGCGCGTCGAGTCGCTCGAGGACTTCCTCGCCGCCGACAGCAGCCGGCTCGTGCTCGACGTGACCTACGACGACACGCCCCGCAGCGCCGGCTACGCGGCCGCGTGGCGGCCCCACGCGCACCACTACACGATCCTCGCCGTCGCGGCCGTGCGGGAAGGCGGCGAGACGCGCGTCGCGGTCACGGGCGGGGGTCCGACCGGCCGACGCTGCCCGTCCGTCGAGGCCGCCCTCGCGGGCGGCGCGTCCACCCGGGACGCGGCCGCGACGGTGCTCGACGACGTCGATCCCGCCGACGACGCGCTCGCGTCCGCCTGGTACCGGCGGCGTGTCCTGCCGGGCCTCGTCCAGAAAGCCCTCGACAGCCTCGCTGGCTGACGATGACGAACTCCATGCTCCGCCCCGAAGGGAGAACCGCCCCATGAAGCTCAACGTCAACGGCGTCGAGCACGCGCTCGAAAGCGGCGCGCTGACGCCGCTCCTGCACGTGCTCCGCGAGGAGCTCGGCGTTACGAGCCCGAAAGCCGGCTGCCAGTCCGGCGGCTGCGGCGCCTGCACCGTCCTCGTCGACGGCGAGCCACGGCGTTCCTGCCTCACCCCTCTCGGCGCGGTCGACGGCGCCGAAGTGACGACGATCGAGGGGATCGGGGACGCGCACGACCTCCACCCGGTTCAGGAGGCGTTCCACACCCTCCACGCCGCCCAGTGCGGCTTCTGCACGCCCGGCATGATCGTGGCAACGGTCGCGCTGCTCAAGCGCCTGCCGCAGCCGGGCCGGCGGGAGATCGAGCGCGCCCTCTCCGGCCACATCTGCCGCTGCACGGGCTACGTCAAGATCGTCGAGGCGGTCGAGGCTGCCGCGGGAGGTTCACGATGAGGGCAGTCGGCGCGAGGGTAGAGAAGGTCGACGGCATCGGCCACGTCACCGGCCAGACGACGTTCGTCGACGACTGGCGCATCCCCGGAATGCTGTGGGCGAAGGTCCTGCGCTCGCCGCACGACCACGCCGCGATCACGAAGCTCGACGTCGCCCCGGCGCTCGCGGTTCCCGGCGTCCGCGCGGTGATCACGCACGAGGACGTGCCGAAGAACGTGCTCGGTCACCTCGAGGGTCTGGGCGTGCCGGCCGACGAGCCGCTGCTCGCCGAGAGCGACGTGCGCTGGAAGGGCCAGCCGATCGCGGTCGTCGCCGCGGACAGCGAGGAGGCCGCCCTGGCGGGCGTCGCCGCGATCGGGGTCTCCTTCGAGGAGCGCCCGGCGCTCTTAGACGTGCGCCTCGCGTTCGAGGCGGATGCGCCGAAGGCCCACCACTGGGGCAACTGGTTCCCGCACTTCGGCGGCCCGGACACTCCTCCCGATCACCGCAAGATCCGCAAGGGCGACATCGACGCGGCCTTCGAGCAAGCCGACGCGATCGTCCAGGGCGTCTACCGTCCGAACGCGATCGAGCAGATGCCGGTCGAGCCGCAGGTCTGCGCCTGCGTCCCCGAGTCGAACGGGCGCCTGACGATCCACTCGTGCACACAGGGTGTGTACTTCACGATGGGCATCGTCGCGGGCCACCTGGGCGTGCCGCTGAACCGGCTCAAGTTCATCGCCGGCACCGTCGGCGGCGGCTTCGGCGGCAAGGTCGAGTCGTGGACGGAGCCGGTCGTGGCCCTGCTCGCGCTGAAGACCGGCAAGCCCGTCAAGCTTCGCTTCACCCGCGAGGAGGAGTTCCTCTGCACCTCCACGCGGGCACCGTGGCACATCGAGATCGCCGACGCGGTCACGAGCGATGGCTGGATCCTCGGGCGCAAGATGCTGACGCTGCACGACGCCGGCGCGTACGCGCGCTTCTCGCCCTACGGCGTCACGAAGCACTCGTTCCACATTGCCGGCTCCTACGCGATCCCGAACATCCATTTCGACGGCTACGTCGTGTTCACGAATCGCACACCGACGAGCGCGATGCGCGGCTTCGGCGTCACGTCCGTCTCCTGGACGATCGAGACGCAGATGAGCAGGATCGCGTCCGTGCTCGGCCTCGACCCGTACGAGGTCCGGCTTCGCAACGCGAGCCGGATCGGCGATACGACGCCGAACTGGGTCACGCTGCACGACCCGTCCTCGGTGCCGGTGATCCAGGCGGCTGCGGAGGCGGCGGGCGTCGAGCTCACCGCGGACTACCGCACGATGACGCGCGACCCGCGCTCCGGCGACCTCCTCCCCGAGTGGCTCGAAGGGCAGCTCGGCGACCTCGACGCGAAGGAGTCCTGATGGCCAAGCAGCGCGGACGCGGCATGGCCGCGATCGAGTACCCGACCGGGATGAACCAGGGCGGCGACCCGAGCCAGTGCTGGGTGAAGCTGAAGCCGGACGGGCGCGTCGACGTGCTGTCGGGCACGGTCGATCTCGGCCAGGGCGCCAAGACGATCCAGACCCAGATCGTGGCGGAGGTACTCGGCGTCCCCACCGACTGGGTCACGTTCGACAACTCGAATACCGACACGTCCCCGCTCTGCACCGGCAGCTTCGCGTCCCGCGCGACGTTCATGGGCGGCAACGCCGCCCGCATCGCGGCCGAGCGGGCGCGGGAACGCGTCCTCGACATCGCCTCCCGGCTGCTCGAAGTGGACGCGGCCGACCTCGACATCGACGAGGGCGAGGTGTTCGTGAAGGGCGCGACCGAGAAGCGCGTCGGCGTCCCCGACGTGGCCGCCGCGGCCACCTGGCAGTTCGGGGAGCTGATCACCGGCACCGGCGCCTACTTGAAGCCGTACGCCAACGTCGACCCGGAGACCGGGCGCACCGACCGCAACCCGCACGCGGGCATCTCCTATGGCGCCTGCGTGGCCGATGTCGAGGTCGACGACGAGACCGGCGCGGTCGCCGTGACGAAGCTGATCCAGGTCTACGACGTCGGGCGGGCGATCAACCCGATGTTCGTCGAGGGGCAACTCCAGGGCGGCGGGATCATGGGGCTCAGCTTCGGGCTGCTCGAGTCCTCCTACCCGTACTACCCGTCGGTCGAGCATCGCGGCTCCGAGTTCGGGTCCTACCTCTCCGCCTCGATCGAGGGACTGCCCGAGGTCGAGACCGTGCTGCTCGAGAATCCCGACGTGGACGGGCCGTTCGGCGCGAAGGGCGTCGGCGAGATGGCCTCGAACGGGATCGGCCCGGCGATCGTCGCGGCGATCCACGACGCGATCGGCATCTGGGTGACCGAATCCCCGATCACGCCCGAGCGGGTGCTCCGGGCTCTCGACGAGAAGGCCGGCGGCGGGGGCGAGCCGCGTCGCGACGGCAAGCGCTACGTCTTCGACGAGAGCCTGTCGGTGAATGCGCTCGCGACCGGGATCTCGTTCGAGGTGAACGTCTGAGCGCGCCGTTTCGCACCTGGAACGGCGTCGACGCGCTCGAGTTCGTCGACGGAGTCCGCCTGCACGCGATCGGCGGCGAGCAGGTGCTGCTCTGCCGGGTCACGTACGAGCCCGGCAAACGCGTTCCGCTGCATGCCCACGAGCGCACGGAGCAGGTGATGGTGATCCTCGACGGCTCGGTCGAGATGGCGATCGCAGGCGAGTGGCGCACGCTTTCGGCCGGCGACACCGTCGTCGTCAACCGCGGCCTCGAGCACGAGCTCCACTCGCCCGGCGGCGTCACGTTCTTCGAGGCGCTCGCCCCGGTCCCGCGCGACCACGTCCCCGACCCGGAGCGCGACCTCGTGCTGGGCCCGGACGGCGGCGCGGGCCACGTCGAGCGCTGACCGCGGCCGCGCGGCCCGAGTCGCCCCGTAGGGGCGGGTCCTGACCCGCCCCTACGCCGGCCGCGTGAACGGCACGGCGTCGAACTGGGTCATGTTACGCAGTTCCCTGTAGCGGGCCTCGATCTCGCCGGGCGTCAGGCGCTGCACGCGCTCGGTGCCGAACTCCTCGACGTTGAAGGAGGCCAGCACCGTCCCGTAGGCGAGCGCGCGACGAAACAGCCCGTCGGTCAAGGGCTCGCCCGCGTGGGCGGCCAGGTAGCCGAGGAAGCCGCCGGCGAACGAGTCGCCGGCCCCGGTCGGGTCGACGACCGTCTCGAGCGGGTAGCCGGGCAGCGCGAAGAACCCCTCGTCCGAGTAGAGCGCGGCGCCGTACTCGCCCTGCTTGGCGACCACGAGCCGCGGCCCGAGCTCGCGGATCGCCCGGGCCGCCCGGGCGAGGCTCGCCTCCCCGGTCAGCATCCGCACCTCCGCGTCGTTCAGGATCACGCAGTCGACGAGGCGGATCGCCTCGACGAGCGAGTCGCGCGCCACGTCGATCCAGAGGTTCATCGAGTCGAGCGCGGAGAAGGCCGCTCGGTCGCACTGGGCGCGCACGTCCCGCTGGAGATCGGGCTGGATGTTGCCGAGAAACAGCACCCGCGCGGAGCGGGAGGCTGGCGAAAGCGCCGGGCGGAAATCGCCGAACACGTTCAGCCGCGTGTCGAGCGTGTGGGCCGTGTTCAGGTCGAAGCCGTAGCGGCCGCGCCAGAAGAACGTCCTGCCGCCCTCGATCCGCTCGAGATCGCCGGTCGCGACCCCCCGGCGCTCGAGCACCGCCAGCTCGCCCGCCCCGAAGTCGGCACCGACGACGCCGACGACCCGCACGTCCGTGAAGAAGCTCGCAGCAAGCGAGAAGTGCACGGCCGACCCCCCGAGCATCCGCTCCCGGGAGCCGAACGGGGTCTCGACGGAGTCGAAGGCGACCGACCCGACCGCGACGAGCGACACGGCGGTCGGGCTACTTGATCCCGAGGAAGCCCGAGAACGTCGTCCGGCCCGCGTCCCCGCCCGTCTGCACGACGACATACTGGAGCGGCCGCAGCTCCTCTAGCTCGGCCGCTGACGCGCCTGCGAGCTCACCGAGCTGCTCGAGCAGCGCGAGGCCGTCGCGCATGTTCACGTACAGGAATCCCGTCGTCTTGTCGTCGAGAGCGGCTGCACCCGTCGCCTCCTCGTAGAGCGGATCGTCCGCGAGCGTGCCGGCGCCGGCGACGAGGTCGGCGATCCCGCTCGCCTGGGTCGTCAGGACGATGGTGTCCCCGACGAGTGCGTACAGCAGCGAGAACTCCTGACCCTCGATCTCGAGCTGCTTGACCGGCACCCCCGCGATCGTCGTGCCGGTGACCGTGAACGGCACGTCCTCGCCCGAGAGACCGGCGAGAGCGGCGACGTTCGCAACCAGCTTGTCGAGCGTCGCGAGGCCGCGCTGAGGTTCCGCCGGGGAGAGCAGCAGCGTGATCTCGGGGATCGGCAGGCCGGAGCGCACGTAGAGCCCGTGCTCCCCCTCGAACAGGGGCAGGAGATCGTCCTCGATCGAGATCCCGAGCCCGAGCTGGGCCTGCCCGAGCTTCGAGTCGAACTCCGGGTCCTGCTTCGCCGCGATCTCGAGCACCTTCTCGACCGCGGTGCGGAAGTCGCTGAAGGATGCGTAGAGGAGAGCGTCCGCGGGCACGATGCCGGGGAGCACGGCCGTGTACGTCGTCGGCTCGGGCGCGCCCTCGGTACGGACGACCCCGTCGACCGACAAACCCTGGGCCTCGGCGGTCAGAGCGACCGCGACGGAGACGAGCGAGCCGGCGCCGAGATCGAACAGCGGGTTGACGGCCGCGTCGACCTCCCCCTCGAGCGACGCCATCAGCTTCTGCCCGTTCAGGTAGAGCGTCGCCACCGATTCAGACGGAAGGTCGGCGAGCGCCTCCTCGTAGCGGGGATCGTCCGCGAGGCTCGCCTGCCCGGCGTCCGCGATGACGGAGTCGATGATCGCGTCGTTGTCCGCGACCATGTACCAGCCGTCGCCGACCTCGCGCGTCACGGCCTCGTCCTCGCCGTCCTCCAGGAGCTTCTGGAACTTGGCGGCGTCGGTCGGCTTCGTGAGCATCACGATCGGCGCGTTGTCCCCGCCGTTGAGCTGCTCCTGGTCGAGCTCGAGGATCGCGATGCTGGTCTCGGGCCCGAACGCGGGCTTGATGTCGGTCTCGAGGTCGAGCCCCTCCCTCGTGAGCGAGCCGACGAGCGACTGGATCGCCTCGCCACCCGACGGGAAACGCGCCATCAGTGCCTCGACGGCCGCCCACTGCTCCGAGTCGAAGTCGGTGTCGACGCTGACGAACGCGGCCACGTCCGCCGGGACGAGCGCGGCGCCTTCGCCCCCGGCCGCGCCGCCGCCGGCGCCGCCGCCGCCGCAGGCCGCGGCGACGAGAACGGCCGCGCTCGCGAGCGCGGCCGCGAGCGCTCCTGGCGGCCTGAGAAGCTTCATCGTGCTCACCCTACTCTGTTGTCGGCTCGCGCGCCATGAGAGTTGAGACCAGCTCCGGCGCGCTGCTGCCCGCCAGCACCTGGCAGACCGCCTCGGTGATCGGAAGCTCGATTCCGAGCCTCCGCGAGAGATCTCGCAGCACGGGCGCGGTCGCGATCCCCTCCACGACCATCCCGATCTCCGCCTCCGCCTGCTCGGCCGTCCGCCCCTGCACGAGCAGCTCGCCCGCGCGGCGGTTGCGGCTGTGGCGGCTCCAGCAGGTGACGACGAGGTCGCCCATGCCCGCGAGCCCGGAGAATGTCTCCGCCCGAGCACCGCAGGCGCTGCCGAGTCGGGCCATCTCCCTGAGCCCGCGGCTGATCAGCCCCGCCTTCGCGTTGTCGCCGAGCGCGAGGCCATCAACCCCGCCGGCGGCGAGCGCGATCACGTTCTTCGCTGCGGCGGACAGCTCGACCCCCACGAGGTCGGTGTTGACGTACACCCGGAAGAGGGGCGTCACGATCGCGTGCTGCAGCTCACGGGCGAGCTCCTCGTCCTCGCTGGCGACAACGGTCGCGGCGGGAAGCCCCGCGCCGATCTCCTCGGCGTGGTTGGGACCCGAGAGCACCGCGACGGGA
Organism: Thermoleophilia bacterium; assembly: GCA_023382435.1. Taxonomy (GTDB): domain Bacteria; phylum Actinomycetota; class Thermoleophilia; order Gaiellales; family Gaiellaceae; genus JAHDVS01. The sequence continues at coordinate 4,891 of JAHDVS010000048.1, read as the reverse complement.
CTGCCCACGACGAGCTCTGAAAGCCGCCGGCCGCTGGCCGGGTCGAGCCCCTTGGTCAGGATCAGGACAGGCGCCCGGCCGGGCAGGGCGGCAGCGACGCTCGAGAGCGCGCGGCTCGGGACCGCGAGCACGATCAGCTCCGCCGTCGCGAGCGCTGCCTCCGGCAGGGCGACGGCACTGACCCCGGAGAGGTCGACCCCGGTGAGGTAGCGGGGATTGCGCCCGGTCGCTCTGATCGCGCCGGCCTGTTCCGGATCGCGGCACGCCAGCGTGACTCCGTGGCCTCGACCGGCGAGCAGGGCCGCGAACACGGAGCCCCAGCTGCCACCTCCGATGACGACGATACGCACGTCAGCTCCGCTCGACGAAGTCGATCACGACGGGGACGCCGGCGAGCCCGAAGCGCTCGCGCAGGCGGTTCTCGACCCAGTAGGCCCAGTCACGGGTCACGAGCCGCGGGTCGTTCACGAACAGCCGGAAGCGCGGCGGGCGGGTCTCGACCTGGGTTCCGTAGAGGAGATTGAGACGCCGGCCCGCCCGGGCCGGCCCGGGCCGCTGGTCGCGCAGCTCGGCGAGGAAGCGATTGAGCTCGCCGGTGGTAACGCGGCTGGTGTGTCTGGCGAACAGATCCTCGACGCGGTCGAGCAACCGCACGAGCCCCCTGCGGGTCGTCGCGGAGACCGCGACCACCTGCGGACGCTGCCGCAGCCGCTCCTCGATCCGGGGGCGCACGTCCTCGATCCCGACCCCGGCGATGTCCCACTTCGCCAGCACGACGAGCGTCGAGCAGCCCGCCTTCCTGGCGACGTCGGCAACCGCGAGATCCTGGTCGACGAGGCCCTCGCTCGAGTCGACGAGCACGAGGGCGACGTCGGCGCGCTCGGCGGCGGCGAGCGCCCGAAGCTCCGAGTAGTACTCGATCTCCTGGCGATGGCGGCGCTTGCGGCGCAGCCCGGCGGTATCCACGAGCACGAACGTGGTCTCGCCCCGGCGCAGCACGGTGTCGATCGCGTCGCGCGTCGTGCCCGGCTCGCCGGAGACGATCACGCGGTCCTCCCCGAGCAGGGCGTTCAAAAGGCTCGACTTGCCGACGTTCGGTCGACCCAGGATCGCCACGCGGATCGCTTCCGTTCCCGGGCCCGCGGGGCGTGCCTCTCCGGCGCGCCCGAGCTCCTCCACGATCATGTCGAGCAGATCGCCGGTCCCGTGCCCGTGCAGCGCGGAGAGCGCCACGGGGTCGCCCAGGCCGAGGCGATGGAACTCGACCGCCTCGTCATCGCGACGGGGATCGTCGAGCTTGTTCGCGATCACGATCACCGGCTTGCGCGAGTGGCGGAGGATCGCGGCAACCTCCTCGTCTCCGGGCGTGATCCCGGCCCGGCTGTCGACCACGAGCAGGACGAGATCGGCCTCCTCCACGGCCCGGCGGGCCTGCTCGGCGACCTCCCGGACGAGAGGCGTGGCATCCGCGACATCGACGCCGCCCGTGTCGACGAGCAGGAACGCCCGGCCGGCCCACTCGCAGACGACGTCCTTGCGATCTCGCGTCACCCCCGGCGTCTCGAACACGACCGCCTCGCGGGTCGCGGTCAGCCGGTTGACGAGCGTCGACTTGCCCACGTTCGGAAAGCCGACCACGGCGACCACCCCGTCGAGGGCGAGCGGTGCCTCCGGCGCCCGCCCGCGTTCGCGGCCGGCTCTCACCGGGGCGCCTTCGAGCGGAGGTGAGCGCGCAGCGGCGGCGTGCCGACGGGGCGCCCGAGCTCGTGCGCCTGCGCGAGGAAATCCCAGAGGCGGCGGATCTCGTCCATCACCTCTGTGGAGGCGTCCCGGTAGCCCCGCGAGTTGCGCGCGTGCTCGTCGAAGCGCAGCGGCTCGCCGAAGGCGACGGACACCGGTCGGAGATTCCAGTTCCATTCGAGCGTGCCGTAGACCGCAGCGGGTACGACCGGCACGCCCTCCTGGATCGCAACCATCGCCGCACCCGGTTTGGCCTCGCCCAACTCGCCGCCGCGCTGGCGGGTGCCCTCGACGAACATGCCGAGCAGCTCGTTGTTCCTGACCGTCTCGCGCATCCGCCGCAGCGCGTCCCGGTCGGACTCACCGCGCCGCACGGAGAGCGTCCCATGGGAGCGGATCAGCTGGCCGAGGCCCGGCACCCGGTGCGCTTCGACCTTGGCGGCGAAGACGATCCTCCGTGGGCAGGCGGTCCCGAACGCGGCCGGGTCCATGTAGTGGAAATGGTTCATGGCGAGCACCGCCCCGCCCTCGCGCGGGACACGCTCGGCGCCGTAGACCCGTAGCCTCGCGAGCGCGTGGGTGAGCCCGCCGATCAGGCCCTTCCCGAACGTCCACCACATGAACGGGACGATCACGCGGGAGCCGGGGAAGTCGCTCACGCTTCCGCCCTCACGGCTACGAGCCGCGCGATCCGCTCCACCACCTCGTCGATCGTGAGCCACGTCGTGTCGATCACCTCGGCGTCCGTCGCCGGCGCCAGCTGCGCCGCGTCGCGCTCGTCCCGGCCGGTAACCTCGTCGTCGCCCGCCTCGGGCCTCTCGGCCCGCCGTCGGCGCGCCCGCTCCCCCGCCTCCGCGACCAGGTACACCTTGACCTCGGCACCCGGGCAGACGACCGTGCCGATGTCGCGGCCCTCGACGACGGCGTCGCCCGCCCCGGCGAGCTCGCGCTGTCTCGCCCGCATCGCCCGCCGCACCCCGTCGTGCGCGGCGACGCCCGACACGGCCCGGTCGATCTCGACGGCCCGGATCGCCTCGGTCACGTCCCGCCCGTCGACGAGCACGCGCTCCCCCGCGAGCGAGATGGGCGCTGCGACCGCGAGCGCCTCGAGCGGGGCGGCGTCGCCGAGGTCGAGGCCCCGCTCGAGCGCGAGCAGCGTGACCGTCCGGTACATGGCCCCGGTGTCGAGGTAGCGGAAAGAGAGGCGCTCGGCGAGCCGCCTCGCAGCCGTGCTCTTGCCCGCGCCGGCGGGCCCGTCGATGGCGACGATCACGGGCGACTCCTCACCTGACGACCAGCGAGCCGAGGACATCGAAGAAGCCGGGGTAGCTTACTGCGACGCAGTCGGCGCCCCGCACCTCGATCGGCTCGCGGGAGAGGAGCCCGGCGAGCGCGCCGAGCATGGCGATCCGATGGTCGCCGGCCGCGTCGACCACGACCCCACCCCGCAGGCGGGCCGGCACTCCGCGAATGCGAAACCCGTCAGCCGTGTCGCTGATACGCACGCCCGCGGCGCGAAGCGCGCGCGTCACGCTCTCGACGCGATCGGATTCCTTGACCCGCAGCTCCTGCGCGCCGCGCACGCCGCTGTCGCCGTGCGCCAGCGCGGCGCAGAGCGCGAACAGCGGCAGCTCGTCGATCAGGAGCGGCACCTCCGCGGGCGCCACCTCCGTCGCGACGAGCTCCGCCGAGGTGATCTCGAGGTCGGCCACGGGCTCGCCGCCCGCCTGACGGCGGTTGTAGACGGAGATCCGCGCGCCCATGCGCTCCAGCACGTGCAGGAAGCCCGTTCGGGTCGGATTGAGGCCGACGCCGTGCAGGCGCAGCTCGGAGCCGGGCAGGAGCGTCGCGGCGGCGAGGAAGGGCGCGGCCGACGAGAAGTCGCCCGGCACGTCGAGCGAGAGCGGCGAGAGCCGCTCGGCCGGCCACACGGTCGCCACCGGCGGCCTCCGCTCGACCCGGGCGCCGGCCCCGGCCAGCATCCGCTCGGTGTGGTCGCGGCTCGGCGCGGGCTCGACGACCGTGGTCGGCCCCCCCGCCGCGTACAGCCCGGCGAGTAGCACGCACGACTTGACCTGGGCGCTCGCGACCGGGCTCTCGTAGCGGATCGGCCGGAGCTTGCCCCCACAGACGGCAAGCGGCGCATGCCCGTCAACCGTCTCCACCGACGCGCCCATCAGACGCAGTGGCGCGGCGATCCGCTCGAGCGGGCGGTGCGAGAGCGACTCGTCGCCGACCAGCTCGAAGCGCCCGTCCTGCCCGGCCAGGATCCCGGAGAGCAGACGGATCAGGGTGCCCGCGTTGCCGCAGTCGATCGGACCGGCCGGGGCCCGCAGCCCGCGCAGGCCGGCGCCCGCGACCCGGATCGTGTCCCCCTCATCGCTCACGCTCGCCCCGAGCGAGGCGATCGCTGCGACGGTCGAGAGCGTGTCGGCGGAGCGGCCGAAGCCGCGGATCTCGCTCTCGCCGTCGGCGATCGCCGCGAGCAGGAGCGCCCGGTGGGAGACCGACTTGTCCCCGGGTACGGCGACGTCGCCGCGGAGACTGACGGCAGGCTCGACTTTCACGATGCCTACTCCTCGAACTCCGGCGCCACGATCACCGAGTAGCCCTGCGCCTCCAGCAGCTCGGCGGCGCGGCGTGCGGGATTCTCGCCCGCGACGAGGATCTCGAGCGTGCCGCCCCGCTCCGGCGTCATGTGCGCGAGATCGAAGTCCTCGATGTTGATCTGCTCGGCGCCCAGCGCCTGCGTGATGCCGGACAGGACGCCGGGCCGGTCGGGCACGTGGACCTGGAGGCGCTGCAACGCCCCCGCGTCCTCGTACGCCTGCTCGAGCAGTCTGCGCCGGTTTCCGGCCGCCTCCCCGATCCAGCGGGCGAGGTAGCCGGCGTCGTGGGCCCCGAGCGCCCGCTCGAGCTCCTCGACGCGACGGCGGTGCTCGGCCAGGGAGCCGAGCACCGCCTCGGCGTTCTCGAGGAAGATGTCGACCCAGATCCGCGGGTTCGCGCCGGCGACGCGGGTCATGTCCTTGAGCGAGCCGCCGGCCGCGGCCAGCGCCTCGTGTCCGTTGACCCTGGTCGCGCCCGCCTGGTTCAGGAGCAGGTTCGCGAGCGCGTGCGGCAGATGGCTCGTCAGGGCGAGCAGCCGGTC
>JAHDVS010000047.1:1934-18842 GCA_023382435.1 Thermoleophilia bacterium | reverse complement strand
TCTAGGGGGGTATGGAACCATGCCGATTCGATCAGGCCGATCTGCACGTGCGCCTCCTTTGTCCGATGGGGTCGATCTCAGTGAGCGAGCGGCGAGCCGCCCTGGCTCTGATCCGGGCAACCGCGGTCAGGAGCGCGCCGGCGATTCCCACCAGGCAGGCCCGCCGGGAGCGCCGCCACCGTCTCCGCCCAGCGCGCGGCGCCGGTTACGTGCGCGACTTCGCCAGCGAGGCGCATCAGGCGCGGCGCGCCTCCCACGCGCGCTCGAAGCCCGCCCGGGCGCGCGTGATCAGCTCGACCGGATCGAGGTTCCAGAGCGAGTCGGGGTAGTCGTCCTCGAAAACCCCGTTGTCGGAGAAGACCTCGAGGTCGTACCAGCCCTCGTAGCCGCCCGCCTCGAGCGCCCCGAGGATCGCCGGCAGGTCGGCGATGCCTTCACCCGGCAGCGCGCGGTCGTTCCAGCCGCGGGTCGGATCGCGCCAGTCGTTGACGTGGACGCCGACGAAGCGCTTCGCATGCGCCCGGATGTCGTCGAGGAGGCCGGGCGTGTCCCACAGGTGCCAGACGTCGAAACCGATCCCCAGGTTCGGCTCACCCACCTCTGCGAGCAGCTCGAGCGTCTCGGGAATCGACGAGACGAGAGTCCAGTCGTCGCGTATCGACGCGTGGATCGGCTCCACCCCGATCGGGACACCCGCCTCGGCGGCGCAGCGGGCGATCCTGCGCAGGCCGTCGACGGCGATCTGCCGGGCCTCCGCAGCCTCGTAGGTTCCCCGGGGCCCGGTCAGGCAGTAGATGCAGCCGGGCTCGAACGGCGCGAGCCGGCCGATCCCCGCGCAGACCGCCTCGACGCGCTCGTCGGGATCCGCCGGCCCGGGGAACTTCGACAGCGGCAGGACGGAGAGCCCCGCCGTCAGGCAGATGCCGGCCGCGAGCCCACTCTGCCGCAACAGGTCGAGCAGCGCGGCGTCCTCGCCCGCCGGGAGCTTGGCCTCCGCGATCCCGATCCCGTCGACACCGGCGCGGCCGTAGACCTCGAGATCCTGCTCGAACGGGAGCGCGAGCGTGGTCAGCTCGCAGACGGAGAACCTGGGCTCTGCCATGCGCTTCCCCTTTCTAGGGCTTGATGACCGTCTTGATCACGCCGTCCTAGCGACCGGCGGCCCGCTCGATCGCGCCGGCGATCCCGTCGAGCGAGGCCGAGTGGGTGATGATCCTCGCGGTGTCGATCTTCTCATTTTCGAGCTTCCGGCTCGCCCACGTCGGCAGCGACCTGGCTACCCGGGCGCTGCTAGCGGTCACCGGCGACCAGGAACGCGGCCGCGACGCCGACGTAGGCGGCGATCAGCGCGAGCCCCCGCCCACGGCTCGAGCGCCCGCCCCACAGGATTAGCGCCGTGAACCCGACCGCGCCGCCGAGGGCGGCCAGCTCGACCTGGCGAAAGGAGAGCGGCAGCGCCGGCGACACCGCCCAGGAGAGGATGTGCACCGCCGGGATCAGGAACACTGCCACCTGGGCGCTCGATGCGAGCGCGATCTCGGCCGCGAGCTTGATCTTGCCGCGAGCCGCGACGATCACGGCGCCGCCGTGCTCGGCCGCGTTGCCGACGATCGCGACGATCACGGCCGCGACGAAGAAACCCGACAGGCCCGCGTGCTCCGCGAATGTCTCGATCGAGCCCACGAGGATCTCGGCGACGACGGCCGTGACCACGGTCGCGGCGCACAGCACGCCGATCGAGAGCGGCAGCGACCAGGCGGCCATCGCCGGCGGCTCGTCGGACACGTGCAGGCTGCGGTGGCGGCGCAGCGTGAACCACGTCACCCCGATGTAGATCGCGAACAGCGCGATCGCGACGGGAAGCGACAGGCGCGCGAGCGAGGAGCGCTCCGGGTCGCCGTCCCAGCCGGGGATCGCGGGGATCAGGAACAGCGCGATGGCGCCGGCGACGAGCGAGAGCGAGACGAGGCTCGACCAGCGGTCGAGCTCGCCGCGGCCGCCGAATGCGAGCGAGAAGCCGAGCACGAGCAGCAGGTTCCCGATCACGCTGCCCGACAGCGACCCGCGCACGACCTCGGGCAGGCCATTCGAGACCGCGAACAGGGCGATGATCAGCTCCGGCGCGTTCCCGAACGTCGCGTTGAGGAAGCCGCCGACGCCCGGCCCCGTGTGGTGGGCGGCATGCTCGGTCGCCTCGCCGATCAGCCACGCGAGCGGCACGAGCGCGGCCGCCGCGAGCGAGAACAGGAGCACGTCGCCCACCCCGGCCAGGTCGAGCGCGAACACGATCGGGCCAAGCCCGAGCGAGAGCCAGAGGATTCGTCGCAGCACGGCGGGAAAGCCTACTTTGCGGGGCGACGGCGCCCGGCGCTATCCGCTCGCGCGGGCGATGTCAAGTCTTGCGGTCGCCCGCCCGGTCGCGCACAATCGGCCCAGGATGGAGAAACAGGCGGGTGAGGTGCGGCGGGTGGCCGGGGCTCTCCCACTCCGGCCCCAGGACGAGACGGAGTGCCGACGCTGCTGCGTGCACTGCGACAAGGTCGTCTACCCGGCCGCGTGCCTCGAGCGCTCCTGCCCGTTCGTGTACGCATACGAGGAGTGGGGGCGCACCTACGTCGGCTGCATGACCAAGGTGTACGACGTCGAGATCGACCTGGCGATCCTCACCGAGACGCAGGGGCGCAGAGGCGGCTTCGGGGCGGTGCGCGCGACGAGCCAGCCGCTGCCGATGTGCCGGGCGGAGGTCGTCCGCTGCTACGACAGCCGTACCGAGGAGCTCGGCTGCCCCAACCCGGAGTTCGGCGAGCTCGCCCGCGGCCGGCCGCCGTTTCGGGTGGTCGCCCGCGACGGCGCCGCCTGACGCCCCGGCTGGCCCGGGGCGGGTCGCGGCCAGCCGTTACGGCGGCGGGTCAGGACCGGCCCGACGCGGCGGGGAGAGCGACCGTGAACGTGGCGCCCGGGCCGGCGGCGTCGTCGAGGGTGAGCGTGCCGCCCATCGCGACCGCGAGGCCGCGGGCGAGAGAAAGGCCGAGGCCCGTGCCGGGGTACGCGCTCGGGCCGCGCTCGAACGGCTCGAAGATCCGCTCGCGCGACCCCGGGGGGACGCCCGGGCCGTCGTCGGACACCGAGATGCGCACGTGGCCGCCGCTCGCGGCGAGCGTCAGCCGCACGTTCCGGTCGGCGTGGGCGACGGCGTTCGAGACGAGGTTCGCGAGCACCTGGCGCAGGCGCTCCGGATCTGCGGCGACGGCGGGCAGGCCGGGCGGGGCGCCAACCGCCAGCTCGATCCCGGCCGGCAGGTGGGCCCCGGCGGCCGCGGCGACCGCGTCGGCGACCGCGGCGGCGTCGCACGGGGCGATCTCGAGCGGCAGGCGCCCCGCGCCGAGGCGTCCGGCCAGGAGCAGGTCGTCGACGAGCGCCTGCAGCTGACCCACCGCGTCCGCGATCACCCCGAGCAGCCGTGCCCGGGTGCTCGCGTCGACGCTCGCAGCGGGGTCGCGGAGCGCGCCGACCGCGCCCGCAATCGCCGCCAGCGGCGTCTGCAGCTCGTGCACGACCTCGGAGACGAGGCCGGCGGCGTCCGCCGCGTCGCTCACGACCGCGACAGCGCCCGCTCGTGGAGCGCGCGGAGCTTCTCGAGCTCCGCCCCGTCGGGGCCGTGACCGTCCGGGCCCGGCGTCTCGAGGATCGCGGGCAGCTCCTGGAGCGCCGGGTGGCCGAGAAACGCGACGAGGCCGTCTCCGAGCTCTCCCTCGCCGATGTTCGCGTGGCGGTCGCGGTTCGATCCGAGCGGCGCCGCCGAGTCGTTCACGTGCAACGCCCGCAGCCGCTCGAGCCCGATCCCCTCGTCCACGTCGGCGAGCAGCGCGGCCACCGTGGCCGGGTCGGTCACGTCCACCCCGGATGCGTACAGGTGGCAGGTGTCGAGGCAGATCCCGAGTCGCGGATGGCGGCCGGCGCGTTCGACGATCGCGACGAGCTCCGCGATCGAGCGGCCAATCGTGCCGCCGGCGCCGGCGGAGCTCTCGAGCAGGAGCCACGTCCGCTCGCCGGTCTCGGCGAGCGCGCGCTCGAGCGCCGGCAGCACCCGTTCGAGGGCCGCATCGAAGCCGGCGCCGCCGTGGGAGCCGACGTGGAAGACGACATCGCCCTCGAGCTTGCGCGCCACCGCCAGCGTGCTTCGCAGCGCGGCCTCCGACTTCGTCCGCAGATCGTCGTCGGGGCTCGCGAGGTTGATCAGGTAGAGAGCGTGGCAGAGCACGTAGCCGACGCCGGCCTCCCGGCGGCGCTCCCGAAACCGCGCCAGGTTCGCGGGGTCGTGCGCGGTCGGGCGCCACATCCGCGGGCTCTGCGTGAACAGCTGCACCGCGTCGCCGCCCAGGGCCTCGATCCGGTCGATCGCCGTGTGGATCCCGCCGGAGCTCGACACGTGGGCGCCGTAGAGCACGCGGCTAGCATACGGCCCGTGCCAGCCGGTCCCGTTCGCGTGCGCATGGCTCCCAGCCCGACGGGGCTTCTCCACGTCGGCGGCGTCCGCACGTTCCTGTTCAACTGGCTCTATGCCCGCGGCCGCGGCGGCGAGTGCCTGCTTCGGATCGAGAACACGGACACGGGCCGCGAGGTCGCGGAGTCCGTCGAGCAGATCCAGCGGTCGCTGACGTGGCTCGGGATCGACTGGGACGGGCCGGTGACGTTCCAGCTCGACCGGGCGGCGCGGGCGCGGGAGGAGGCGCAGCGGCTCGTCGCCGAGGGCGCCGCCTACGAGGACGAGGGGGCGATCCGGATCCGCATGCCCGACGAGGGGGCGACCGGCTGGGACGATGCGGTCAAGGGCAGAATCGAGTTCCCGAACGAGCAGCTCGAGGATCTCGTCCTCGTGCGCTCCGACGGGCGGCCGACCTACAACTTCGCCTCGCCGCTCGAGGACTGGCTGGACGGGATCACGCACGTGATCCGCGGCGACGACCACGTCTCGAACACGCCGAAGCAGATCCGGGTGCTGGGGGCGCTCGGGGCGCAGCCGCCGGTGTACGCGCACGTCCCGAACGTGTTCGGCACCGACGGCAAGAAGCTGTCGAAACGCCACGGTGCCGTCTCGCTCGACGAGTTCCGCGCGGACGGGTACGTGCCGCCGGCGCTGCTCAACTTCCTGGCGCTGCTCGGCTGGAGCTTCGACGACCGGACGACGGTGATGTCCCGTGACGAGCTGGTCGAGCGGTTCACGCTCGAGCGGGTGGGGACGAGCCCGGCGACGTTCGACTACGAGAAGCTCCGCTGGCTGAACGGCGTCTACCTGCGGGGGATGGCGCCCGGGGAATACCCGGACACGCTGGTCGCGTACCTGCGCGAGCGCGGCTGCGACTGGGACGAGCAACGGATCAGGGCGGCGGCGCCGCTCTGCCAGGAGAAGCTCGCGACGCTCGGCGAGTTCCCCGCGTTCGCCGGTTTCCTCTTCGGGCCGGTCGAGCCGGGCGCGGAGGCGCTCGAGGGGGCGGGGCGGGTGCTCGCCGAGGTCGCGGCAGCGCTCGAGGCCGTCGAGCCGTTCGCCGCGGCCGGGGTGGAGGAGGCGCTGCGCTCCGTCTGCGACCGTCTCGGGCTGAAGCCGCGGCAGGCGTTCCAGCCGATCCGTGTCGCCGTGACCGGCTCCAAGGTGTCGCCGGGGCTGTTCGAGTCGATCGAGCTGCTCGGCCGGGCGGAGACGCTGGCGCGGCTCGAGGCGGCCGAGCGCGCAGCGACGTAGGATTCCGGCGTGGGCTACGCGGTGGCTCAGGTCGGGGAGCTCGAGGGCGCATTCCTGAAGCGCGCCCGGGAGCGGCTGGGCGCGACCGCGTTCGGCGTCAACGTGATGGCGCTCCCGCCCGGGACGGAGTGGTTCGAGCACACGCACGAGCGTCAGGACGAGCTCTACTTCGTCCACGCGGGCCGCGCGGGCCTGCGGGTCGCCGGCGACACGCTCGAGCTCGGGCCGGGCGCGCTGCTGCACGTGGAGGCCCGGACGCCGAGGCAGCTCTGGAACGCGGGCGACAGCGACCTCGTCGTGCTGATGATCGGCGGCTGCGAGGGCTACGTCGGCCGCGACGGGCAGCTCGTGAATCCGGAGCGCGACCTCGCGCGCCGCCAGGCCGCCGCGGAGGGCGACCTGGACGCGATCCGCCGCCTCGCCTGACGCCGCCTCCCGCGACCGCGCGCGACCCGAAGGGGACGTGTCCCGGTGCCAGGCACCGGGACATGTCCCGAACGGCCGCGACCTGCCCTCAGGCGGTCGTGGCCGGCGCGACCGCACGCCCGCTGCTCGTATAGTCAGCGGCCGATGGCGGCGATCGCACGCGACGAGCGGGCCTGGCTCCGGCGCGCCCGGAGCGGGTCCGCATCCGACCTCGAAGCCCTGTTTCGGCTCCACTGGCCCCGGGCCTACCGGGTCGCCTACCTGATCGTCCACGATCACATCGCGGCCGAGGAGATCGCCGAGGAGGGCTTTCTCGCCGCCGTCCGCCACCTCGACGGCTTCGACGTCGAGGAGCCCGTCGGGCCCTGGCTGCACCGCCTCGTCGCCACCCGCTCGATCGACGCCGCCCGTGCCAGGATGGCCCGCCGGGAGGTGCAGGGCGAGTCCTATCTCGATCTGAACTCCCCGCTCGGCTGGCCGAGCCACGACGAGACCCCGCAGCCGCTGCTCGACCCCCAGACCCGCGCGATCGCCGGCGGGCTCGCGGCCCTGACCGCCGAGGACCGGGCGGCGATCGTCCTGCGCACCGTCGTCGACTACGACCCGCGGGAGATCGCCCGGCTGCTCGAGCTGCCGCGCCGGGCGGTCCGCGACCGCCTCGCGCGTGGCCTCGACCAGGTCGCGGTTCGCCTCGACACCGGGACGATGAGCGACCGCGACCTGCGCACGCTGCTTCTCTCCCAGCCCGTTCCCGACGAGCAGATCGCCGAGGAACGAACCTGGGAGGTCGTTCGGGAGGCGTTCCAGACGCGCCAGCCGGTCACGCACCACCGGCGGCTGCCGTGGCGGCTCCTGGCCGCGCTCGCCGTCGCCGGCGCTGCCGCCGCGATCGCGCTCAGCCCGGCCGGGCCCGCGATCGTCGACTGGATCGACGCCCGCGCGGACGGCGGGGAGGCTGTGAGCACGCAGGCAGCCACCACGCCCGCGCCGATCGCGCTGCCGGCGCCCGGGCGCCTGCTCGTTACCGACCCGCGGGGCGTCTGGGTGATCCACGAGGACGGCGCCCGCGTCCATGTCGGCGACTACCCGGCCGCGTCGTGGTCACCCACCGGCCTCTACGTCGCCGCCTGGACGGCCGACCGGCTCGTCGCCCTCGACCCGGCCCGCAACGAGTTCGTCCACTGGACGCTCGAGCGCGACGCGGTCGCCGACGTGCGCTGGTCGTCAACCGGGCTACGGATCGCCTACCGCAGCGGCGCCGCGTTACGCGTCCTCGTCGAGAACGGCACCGCCGACCGGGAACTCGCGGCCGGCGTCCTCGAGGTTGCGCCCGCCTGGCGGCCCGGGAGGGGGGAGGTGCTCGCGTACGCCGAGCCCGATGGTCGGATCGCGATCGTCGAGGCGGACACCGGCAAGGCGCTGTGGCGGACGGCACGGGCGCCCGCACCGGTCGCTCTCGCGTGGGCGGACGCTTCCACGCTCGTCGCGCTCGAGCAGCGACGCATCCGCCTGCTCGCTGAGCCAGGCGAGCTCGTCGTCGCGGTCGACCTCCCCGAGGGCGCGCGGGGACTCGCCCTCGCCCCGAGGCCGGGTACCGCCGATGTCGCGTACTCGGTCTTCGCTGCCGGCACGGGCAAGAGCTCGATCTTCCTCGTCGACGCGAAGCGCAAGACCCCACGCCTGCTCTTCGCCGGCGCCGGACAGCTCGGCGACCTCGCCTGGTCACCCGACGGCCGCTACCTGCTCGTGGCGTGGAAGGCCGCGGATCAGTGGCTGTTCGTCCCCGCGGGCAAGCGTGGGCGGATCGCGGTCGCGGCCGGCGTCGGAGAGCGTTTCGACCCCGACGCCGGGGCCGGCACGTTTCCCGTCCCCGCCGGCTGGTGCTGCCTCGAGCCCTGATCCGCTTCAGCGTATTTAGCGGAACGTTATAGTTGTAATCCAGACCGAGCCCGACGAGGAGGCGGAATGACGTACATCATCGCTGAGCCCTGTATCGACATCAAGGATCGCTCGTGTGTGGACGTGTGTCCGGTGGACTGCATTCACGAGGGCGATCGGTTGCTCGTGATCGATCCGGAGGAGTGCATCGATTGTGGTGCGTGCGAGCCGGAGTGCCCGGTGGAGGCGATCTTCCCGGAGGACGCGCTGCCGGAGAAGTGGAGTGCGTTCGTTGAGGTCAATTACGCGTTTCCGGAGGGGATGGAGCGCGTGAACGAGCTGGCCGAGGCGTACGCGACCGAGCACGACGTCCGCAACCCGCCGCTCGAGCCGCGCTAGCTACGCCGCCGCGAGGCGGGCGGCGCAGAGATCCGGCTCGACATACGGGTCGAGGCGCTCCACGATGACACGTGCGCCGAGCGCGTCGAGCGCGCCCCGCATCAGCCCGAGGTGCGCCGGGCAGACGATCGTCGGGAACGCGCTCGCGGCCTCGCCGAACGGACACGGCCGCATCAGGATCAGCTTCCCCCCTTGGCTCCGGCGCAGCTCCGGATGGAAGCCGAGGCCGTCGAGGAGCGCGACGAGCTCTCCGACCGCCTCCCGGTCGGGCATCGCGCCGGGCACGCCGCGCGCGCCCACGAGCGCCCGCCCGCGCGCTCGCCCGGCCTCCTCGCTCAGCCGCCCGGCGTCGGGCTCCGCCCTGGCCAGGCAGTCAGCGAGCACGCCGGCGAGGAGCGCGGCCGGCACCTGCCCTTCGCCGGGCGCCGGAGGGGCAGGCCGGTAGACGCTCCGCGGCCGGCCGGGGCGCGTCGGCTGTGCCCGCTCCCGGACGATCAGGCCGGCCCGGGAGAGCACGCCCAGGTGCCAGCGGATGGTCGACACGTGCAGGCGGTGCTCGCGGGCGAGCGCGAGCGCGTCGAGGGGCTTCTCCGCGGAACGAAGGGTGGCCAGGATGCGGACCCGGGCCGCCCCGGCCAGGGCCCTGTGGCGGATCGCCTCCTGGTCGGGCTGCGGCGCTGCCTCCTCCGACACGATCGGAGGAGAATAGCGGAAGAACCTCGTGGATATGGGGATCTGACCCGGCCGGCGCCCGAGCCGACCCCTACGATGGGGACGTGTCGCGGAGCCGCCTGCGGATAGCCGCCGCGCTCGTGGCGCTCACAGGGGCGGGCGTCGCGCTCGGGGTCGTGCTCGCGGGTGGGGAGGAGACAGCGCCGCCGGCGGGCGCGTCGACGTCCGGCGAGGCTGGCGCGTCGATTCCCGCGGAGACGCGGCCGGCGGGCAGCACGGCGGAGGCCGAGCCCGCCGCCGCCCAGGACGAGGGCGCCCTTCCCGGGCTCGAAGCGCAGCGGCGCGCCGTCGAGCGCCTCGCCCGCAGCGGGCTGCCCGTCTACTGCGGCGGCGGGCGCGCCGGAAAGATCGTCGCGCTGACGTTCGACGACGGCCCCGGCGCCTACACCGGGACGGCCATGAAGATCCTGCGGCGCGCCGGCGCGCGGGCGACGTTCTTCCTGGTCGGGCGCAACCTCGACGCTCACCCGGGGCTGCCGCGCCGCGAGCAGGCTTTCGGCGCGCTCGGCAACCACAGCTGGAGCCACCCGGTGCTGCCCGATCTGCCGCGGGAGGAGCTGGCCGCCGAGGTCGACCGAACCACGAAGGCGATCGAGGAGCTCTCGCGGGGGTCGGTGCTGCTGTTTCGCCCGCCCTACGGCGCCCGCTCGCCCGCCGTCGACGAGCGGGTGCGGTCGCTCGGGATGCTGACGGTGCTCTGGAGCATCGATACGCGCGACTCGATCGACGCCGACCACGACGGCATCTACCGCGCGGTCGTCGACGGTCTGCGTCCGGGTGCGATCGTGCTCATGCACGAGAACCGCGGCCAGACGCTGCGGGCGCTGCGCTTCCAGATCCTGCCGGAGCTGAAGCGGCGCGGCTACCGCGCGGTGAGCGTTCCCGAGCTGCTCGCGCTCGACCCGCCGACGCGCCGCCAGCTACGCCGCGGCCTCGCCGCCTGCGCCTGAGCTTCACGGCAGCCCCGTCTCGGTCGCCGGCGGCTCGAGCGGCAGGATGCGACGCTCGACGAAGCGCACCGTCACCTCGACGTCGCGACCGATCGCCTGCACGACCGCGTCGACGAGCCCCCGGATGTCCACGGGCGGCTGCTCGCCCGCGAGGTCGACCACGACAGCGTCTCCCTCGACGGTGACGGCGACGACACCGAGCCCGGGGAACAACCGCACCCAGGCATCCGCACTCTGGCGGGCGAGCAGCCGCTCGTCGGGGGTGGCAGGCGCAGCGGAGTCGTACGCGCGCTGCTCCGTCCAGAGCGCCGTCACCTCGAGCCGCGACCCCGTCTCGGTCTCGATCGCGTCGGCGAGCGTCGCCACGGGCGGCGGCGGCACCGGCCCCCGCACCTGGATCGTGACGCCCGCGTCGTCGAGGACGAGCGCGATCAGCTCGTCCGCTCCGTCCTCGCCGGCGGCTGCCGCGAGCCACTGCTCGACGAGTGGGCGGAGCTCGGCCAGCAGGAGCTCCTCGCCGTCCTCCTCCGGGGCGGGCGGCGGCTGCTCGTCGGGGTCGCCCGCGCCGTGGCTCTGCTGCGTCCAGCGGACCTCGACGCGGGCGTTCTCGCCGAGGTCTGGCACGAGCGACGCGGCGAGCTCCCGAGCGGGCGGAGGCTCCTCCGGCCCGGTCAGGTGCACGGCGACGAGCGACCCGTTGATGTCGACGACCGTGACCTCGAGCGACGTGTCGCGTCCCAGCCAGTCGGAGACACGCGCATCGACGGTGCGGGTGAGCCGCGCGCGCTCCGCCACGTCGAGCGAGCGGACCGTCAGGGGGACGCTGATCACGGCCGTCGCTAGCACGACCGCGCCGACCGACCCGGCAAGCTTCGATCGGCGTGTCGTGAGCAGCCGGTCGGGGACGAAACCGGCGAGCAGGAGCACGACCATGCTGGCGAGGACGATCGCGACGAGGTTGGCGAGGTAGAGGAGCAGCGCGCCCTCGGCGAGGTCGCCGCGCCCGAGCTCGAGCGTGTACCCGATCGCGGCGAGGGGCGGAATGAGCGCGACGGCGACGGCGACCCCCGGGAGAGCGGAGGACACGTTCTCGCGGGCGGTCGCGTAGGCGCCCGCCGCGCCCGCGGCGAGCGCGACCGCGAGGTCGCGCACGTCCGGGGCGGTCCGGGACAGAACCTCCTCGGTGAGGGAAACGCTCGGCAGGAGGCGGGCGAGCAGCCAGGAGAGCCCGATCCCGCCGAGCGTCGCGAGCGCGATCGCGGCTCCCGACGCGGCGAGCCGGCGCGGCCAGCCCATCGCGAGGGCCGCCGCGAAGCCGATCACCGGGGTCATCAGGGGTGCGATCAACATCGCGCCGATCACGACCGCGGCGGAGTTCAGAGACAGGCCCATGACCGCGATCACGACGGAGAGCACCATCATCGCGCCGAAGCGGTGCCAGCCCCGGTCGCGGGACTCCCGAAACAGCGTCTCCAGAATCCGCATCCGCTCCTCGGGAGGTGTCTGGCGCGTCAGTCGCATGCGGGCTCCATGATCGCAGCGCGGGCCGTAGCCGTCAGGTGCCTGCGCCGTCGCCGCGAGCCCGCTCCGGCTCGTTGCGCTCGACGTGCCGGCGCCAGCGGAGCGTGCGCAGCATCAGGGCGATCGCGACGAAGCCGACCGCGACGTTGACGGCGATCACCGCCAGCTTCATGCCGACGCTGAAGCTGAGCAGCACGGAGGTCGACGCGTCGCGGCGCAGGACGTAGACGATGAGCGCCTGCTCGGTGCCGATTCCGGCCGGGGTGAGCGGGATCACCGTCGAGAGGCTCTGGGTGACCTGGACGAGCAGCGCCCCGTCGAGACCCACGTCGATCCCGAAGGCACGCAGGAAGAAGGAGAGCTCGGCGATCCGCAGCCCCCAGTCGGCCGCCTGCCAGGTCACGACCGCGCGCAGGTAGAGGCGCCAGTCGCCGAGGACCGCGAGCCCCTGCCCGAGCCGCTGCCTGAGCGCGGCCACGTGCCGCGACGCGCGCCAGGCGACGAGGCCGCCGGCCGCCAGGAGGCCGGCAGCGATCAGGGCTGCCCAGCCCGGGTTTCGGATCACCCAGTTGAGGTCGAACGCGGGCAGGTGGGGGATCACGTCGAGGCCGGGGAGCGCGTCTCGTCGGACGGCCCAGGCGATCAGGGCGAGCGAGGCAACGAGATCGAAGATCGTCTCGACCGCGAGCGTGGAGGCGAGCGTCGGATAGGTGGCGCCCTCGATCCGGTGCTTGGCGATGTAGAGCTTGACGAGGTCGCCGCCGCGGGCGGGGAGGAGGGCGTTGACGCCGACGCCGGCGATGTACGCGCCGTAGATGTCCCGCCAGCGAACGCGCGCGTCGGGGTAGGCGGCGGCGACGATGTTGCGCCAGGCGCGGCTGCGGCAGGCGGTCTTGAGGAGGTGGCAGGCGATCGCGGCGGCGAGCCAGCGCCACTCGATCGCGGCGAAGCGGTCGGCGAACACCTCGAGCGCACGCACGAACGCGTCGACGGCCCGGGAGGGGTTCATCACCGCCTAGCGGGGGTGGGGCCAGAGCGAGCCGGCGGACACGATCGTCCCGTCCGGGACGTCCGCGGTCAAGACGCACCCGTTGCCGACGATCGCGCCCGAGCCGATCCGAAGCCCCACCCGTGTCGTGACGCCCATCCCGACGAGCGTGGCCTCTCCGACCTCGACCTCGCCGGCGAGGATCGCTCCGGGCGCGATGTGGGAGTGGTCGCCGATCACGCAGTCGTGCGAGACGATCGCGCCGGTGTTCACGATCACGCCCCTGCCGATCCGGGCTGCGGAGCAGACGGCGGCGGTCGCGAACACCTGCGCCCCCGCCGCGAGCTCGGCGGAGGGAGCGACGTAGGCGTCAAGGTCGACGAGCACGGGCAGGTCGAAGCCATGCCCGTCGAGGTGCTCGAAGATCGCGACCCGGTCCTGGATCCGTCCGATCGCGCCGACCGCGTTGACCGCGTGGCGGAGCCCCGCGGCCCGCAATGCGGCGAGCAGCTCGCGGCCGCCGACGACCGGCACGCCGAGCACTGGCGCGCGCCCGGGGCGGTCGTCGACGATCGCGACCGGGTCGAGCGCCCCGGCCGCGCGCATCAGGTCGACGAGGCTCTTGGCGAGCCCGCCGGCGCCGAACACGACGGCGGCGCGCTCGTGGACGAGCGCGGCGAACGCCGGGTCGAGGTCCGCCGCGGGCGCGGCCTCGCGCGGGCGCAGCGCCTCGATGTCCCGCTCGGTCAGAAACCGGTTCGTCGGCAGCGTTGCCAGGTCGAGACCGAGCTCGAGCGCGAGCCGCTCCGCCTTGCGGGTGAGCTTCAGCCCGGGCGGGCGCCCGCCGGCCCCGTCTCCGGGGCTCGCGGCCGGCCGCGGTTTCGGTTTGCGGTCGTACACCTCGCAGATCACCTGCCCGGC
Source organism: Thermoleophilia bacterium (assembly GCA_023382435.1). GTDB lineage: Bacteria > Actinomycetota > Thermoleophilia > Gaiellales > Gaiellaceae > JAHDVS01. The sequence goes on along the minus strand of JAHDVS010000047.1, from coordinate 5,287 downwards.
CGTGATCCGCTCGCCGAGCGCGACCTCGAGCGGCCCGATCCAGCCGTCCAGCTCGGACTCGACCGCGAACGTAGCCTTGCTCGTCTCGACGGTGCAGACGCGGTCGCCGCGCGCGATCCGCGAGTACGGCTCGATCGCGAGCTCGACGACCTGCGACTCGGGCTCGTTCGGGTTGACGAGCGGCGCCTCGATCCGACCGATCGGCGGCGTCAGGCCACTCATCGCGAGCTCCCGAGGTCGGCGAGGGCCTCGTCGACGAGGGCTCCCAGCTCGGTGTCGAGCGGGTCGCTTCTCCCCGGCTCGAACGGGCCCAGCTCGACCGCGCGGCGGGCGGGGGCGTGACCCTTCGAGCCGAGCAGCGCGCGGATCCGCTCCAGCGTGTCGCCGGGGGCGGCGCAGAGCTCCTCGTAGCGAACTTCGAGCACGTGGGCGGGACCCATCCGCGCGACGGCGGCGGCGATCGCCCGCTCGAGAGCTACCACCTGGGCCGCGACCTGCCGCCAGGGCGGCTCGCCCGCGAGCCAGTCCGGGCCACCCGGCCGCAGCGACGCCCACGTCTCGAGCGAGCCGAACAGGGAGCGGCGCATTCCGAGCAGCGAGAGCGCGGTCTCGCGCGGCTCCCGGCGGATCCAGACATAGCAGGTGCCCGGCATCCGCTCGAGCATCGCCTCGAGGTGCCAGACGAGCAGCATCGGCTTGAACGCCATCGGGCCGCCCTGCCAGTGGGCCATGTTCACGATTGCGCGCCTGAGCGCGTCCCAGTCGATCTTCCGCTCGTGCCCGGGCGGGCGCTCGCACAGGTCCGGGTAGCGCAGGTGGTGGTTCCAGAAGTAGCCGAACTCGTGCGGCTCGCCCGGCCCGTCCGTGCGCCCGTAGGCGGAGGCGAAGCCGGCGCCGGGGCGGTCGAGCCCGAGCCTGCGCGAGAGCCTCAGGCCGTAGCTCGGCGCGAGCCAGAACGCGGCGGTGAGGTTGTTGACGTAGCCGAGCTCGAGGCCGGCCGCGGCGACCTGGTAGAGGAGCGTGGTGCCGGAGCGGGGCACGCCGATCACATGCAGCGTCGGGTAGGTCTCGTCGAGGTCGCGTTCGTCGGCGAGGGCGGTCGGCGCGAGAGCGGCGTTGAGCCGGGCGAGGAGGTCCTCGTCGAGCGGGTCCTTCGCGAAGCGCCCGGCGAGCTCGGGCTCCGTTCGTCGCACGACTTCCACGGTGGCGGCTAGCGTACTGGCCGGATGGAGCTCGCGCGCCTGTACGGGCAGATGTACCGGATCCGCCGCTTCGAGGAGACGCTGCTCGAGCTGTTCTCCGCGGGCAAGCTGGTCGGGACGACGCACACCTGCATCGGCCAGGAGGCGGACGCTGCCGGCGTGATCGCCTGCCTCGACCCGGAGCGCGACATCGTCTTCTCGAACCACCGCTGCCACGGCCACTACCTCGCGTTCACGGGCGACCTCGAGGGGCTGCTCGCCGAGGTGATGGGGAAGGCGACCGGGACGTGCGGCGGCAAGGGCGGGAGCCAGCACCTCTGCCGGGGGAGCTTCTACTCGAACGGGGTGCTCGGCAGCATCGCACCGGTCGCGACGGGGATGGCGCTCGCGGAACGCGAGCGCGGCTCGGGGGCGGTGACGACCGTCTTCCTCGGCGACGGGGCGCTCGGCCAGGGCGTCGTCTACGAGTCCCTGAACCTGGCGGCGCTGTGGCGGCTGCCACTGCTCGCGGTGGTCGAGAACAACTTCTACGCGCAGTCGACGCCGAGCCGCCTTCAGCTCGCGGGCGGGATCCCGGACCGGGCGCGAGCGTTCGGGATCGAGACGGAGCAGCTCGACTCGACGGACGTGCTCGAGATCCGCGAGGCGGCGGCGCGGGCGGTCGCGCGGGTGCGCGGGAGCGGCGAGCCGTTCTTCCTCGTGATCGACACGTATCGGTTCAGCCCGCACAGCAAGGGCGACGACCACCGCGACCCGGCCGAGATCGAGGCGCGGCGGCTCCGCGATCCGCTGACGGTCGCGGCGGTGGGGCTCGGCGGCGAGCAGCGGGCCGCGATCGAGCGGGCGTGCGAGGAGGAGCTGGCGGCGGCGCTGGCGGCGGCGAGGGCCGCCCCGGACGCGGGGTAGGGGATGGCGAAGCGCTGCGTCGACGCCCTCAACGAGGCCCTGCACGAGCTGCTCGCGAGCCGCGATGACGTCTACGTGCTCGGGGAGGACGTGCTCGACCCGTACGGGGGCGCGTTCAAGGTCACCGCGGGCCTGTCCGACCGCTTCGGCGGGCGGGTGCTGGCGACGCCGATCAGCGAGGCGTCGCTGGTCGGGGTCGCGGCGGGGCTCGCGATCCGCGGCTACCGCCCGATCCTCGAGATCATGTTCGGCGACTTCGTCACGCTCGCCTTCGACCAGATCGTCAACGGGATCTCGAAGTTCCGGGAGATGTACGACGGGCAGGTGACGGTGCCGCTGGTCGTGCGCATGCCGATGGGCGGCGGGCGTGGCTACGGCCCGACGCACAGCCAGTCGCTCGAGAAGCTGCTGCTCGGCGTGCCGAACCTGCGCGTGGTGGCGCCCAGCGAGTGCCACGACCTGGGTGAGCTGCTCGGGGCGGCGGTCGCGGACGACGACCCGGTCTTCTTCATCGAGAACAAGCTCATGTACGGGCGTCCGAACCGCCGCCCGGAGGACGGCCACGTTGGCGAGCTCGCCTGCCGCGAGACGGCCGGGCCCTACCCGGCCCTCCTCTTCTCCGGCAGCGACTTCGTGGGCGGGTCGGCGACGATCGCCACCTACGGCGGCATGCTCCCGGCCGCGCTCGAGGCGGCGACCGAGCTGATCCTCGAGGAGGAGCTGTTCTGCGAGGTGGTGGCGCTCTCGAGCCTGCTGCCGCTCGACCTCGACCCGGTGCTCGAGTCCGTCGCGCGCACGGGCGCGCTCGTGACGGTCGAGGAGGGCACGCTGACGGGTGGCATCGGCGCCGAGCTGGCCGCGCGCGTGCAGGAGGCGGCGTTCGGCGAGCTGCGCGCCCCGGTGCGCCGCGTCGCCGCCCGCGACGGCGTGATCCCGTCCGCGCACGGCCTCGAGCGCGCGGTGCTGCCTGGCCCCGCGGACGTCGCCCGGGCGGTGCTGGAGTTGGCAGGCACCCGGGCGGGCGAGCGTTGAGAGGCCGGGCGGGCGCCCGCCCGCCGCTCCCGGCCGCTTGCTTCCGTCAAGGCAGCGTTGAGGGGTCAGACCCCTTGAGTCGCCGAGACTCAGATCTCGGCCGGGTCGCCGGGCACCGCCACGTGTACTCGCCGCTGGCGGCGCTCGTGGGAGCGACCTGCCAGACCCCGGCGGCACCGTCGCCGGGGCCCGGTCGCGCGCGACGGGAGACGG
>JAHDVS010000047.1:0-1834 GCA_023382435.1 Thermoleophilia bacterium | reverse complement strand
TGCCAGACCCCGGCGGCACCGTCGCCGGGGCCCGGTCGCGCGCGACGGGAGACGGGAGCCCTGACCGGGTCGCGGCGATCCCGGCGCGCGCGGCGCGGATCCTGACGCCGCCGGAGTCGGAGAGGCGCATACGGGATTCGAACACGCCTGCAAATCGGCATGTTTTCGGCGTGAGGGTAGCACCGGGGGTAGCACCATCCGAGCATGCCCGGGCTCACCCGAGCACGGTCGCGTAGTCGATCTCCCGCTCGTCGGCGACAACGTGCGTGTACGTCCTCGCGGTCGTCACGAGGTCGTCATGGCCGACTGCCTCCCCGATCCGAGCCCACGGGATCCCGCCAAGGTGCATGAGCGACACGCGCCGATGCCGGAGGTCGTGCGGCGAGAACGCGGGCACGCCCGCTGCGGTGCAGGCGCGGGCGATCGCGGTGCGCAGCCGCTCCGAGGTCACGCCCTCGAACACGCACCGATCCGGGTGGCGATCGTCACGCGGGCAGAGCGCGAGCACCCGCTCGAGCAGCACCGGCGGCGGTGTCACCCACCGGGGCCGGCCCGTCTTGCTCGTCGCGATCCGCCACCGTCCGCGCGGCTCGTCCATGTCGCCCCACGTCAGCGCCTCTAGCTCCCCGATCCGCATCCCGGTCGCGTCGAGCACGAGCGCCGGCAGCCGGTAGCGGGCCGGTAGGAGACGCACGACGGCCTCGACATGATCGGCGGTCGGCGGCTGGACATGCCGACGCTCCTCGCGCGGCATCCGAACCGTCACCCGGTCACGCGCCGGGTTCGGGCTCACGCCCGCGTGGTCGAGCACCATCGCGAGCACGCTGACCGTCTTGCGGATCGTCTGCTTACGCAGGCCAGCGGCGTGGAGCTCGGCGACGAGCGCCGCCACCGTCTGCGCGTCGACCTCCTCGACCGGGACGGCACCGAGCCGCGGCAGGAGCCGGCCGAGCGCAACCCGGTACGTCTGCGCCGTCCCGGCCGACACGTCCACGCGGCTCTCCTGCCACGCCTGCGCGACCGTCGCGACCGTCCGCACCCGCTCCCGCTCGCGGCCGAGCACGCCGAGATCAGGGACGCGCCGAGCCGCCAGCTCCCCCGCGAGCCACTGCTTGCGCGCTTGCGCCTCCCGCTTCGTCCTGAACGAGCCACCGTAGGTGATCGCGCTCTCCCGCCCGCTGACCCGGTACTCGACCCGGTAGCGTCTCGCGCCGCTACCCGTCTGACGGGTGACGATCCAGACCGACGCCATCAGCGGCCCCCGATCCTGGCGGGACGGATACGCTGCTCGCGCATGAGGACTGACCTCCTCGTGCCATGCCCCGGGGCGCTCAAGCGCCGCCGGGGCTCTCTACGATGCGCGGAAGCGTACACGGTCGCCCCGATACATCGAGGACTCGACGAGCTGCACGTAATCCTCGACGCGGATCAGCGGACGCGAGTAGCCGGGCAGCACGACCACCGGCAGCGCCCGGTACACGGCGTCTACCGCGCGCCGCTCGAGGCCGAGCTCGCGAAGGTGCGTGCGGCTGAGCAGCGCCCCAGGCGTCGAGAGCAGCTCCGTCGCCGACGGTCGCCGATCAGTCACGGGCGCCCCTCCCCGCGGTGTTACTCACGGTTTCCCCGCGGTTTCTTTCGCGAATGAGGGGCGGGGTTCCGTCGCCCGAACCGTCGGCCCAGAACACGTCCCCCCCCCGGGTCAGACACCCCTGACACCCCCGAAAAAGTGCGGGGTCATCTTCGCCCGGGGCGTGCCAAAGGGACTCCCCCCCGTCACTCTCGCCCCGCCGCGCCGGCCCGAGCGCCCTCAGCGCGCGCCCGTAGCGTCGCTCCG
>JAHDVS010000046.1 GCA_023382435.1 Thermoleophilia bacterium | reverse complement strand
TCTCCTGGCCGACGTAGTGCGCCCAGCCGCCGCCGTTGACGCCCTGGCAGCCGCACAGAAGCACCAGCGTGAGGATCGCCCGGTAGGTCTGGTCGGAGTGGTACCAGTGGTTCGTGCCCGCTCCGAGCACGATCATCGAGCGACCGCGCGAGCGCTCCGCGCTGCGCGCGAACTCGCGGGCGACCCGGATCGCCCGGCCCGCGTCGACACCGGTGACCGCCTCCTGCCACGCGGGTGTGCACGGCCTCGGATCCTCGTAGCCCTCGGGCCACTCGCCCGTCTGCTCCTCGCTGCGGCGGACTCCGAGCTGGGCGGCGAGCAACTCGAACACCGTGGTCACCACGAACCCGCCGACGCGCGCCGCCGGAACGCTGCGCCGGTGGGCGCCACCGCCCTCCGAGTCGCCGATGTCGAAGCGGGGCAGGTCGAGCGGGACGATCTCCTCGTGGCGCCCGAGCAGCTCGAGCGCCGGGTCGACCCCGCCGAGCTCGAGGTTCCAGCGGCCCTTGCCCTCCTCGCCCCAGCGGAAGCCAATCGACCCGTTCGGGACAACCGGCGCACCGGTTAGCGCGTCGAGAACGACGGTCTTCCAGTCGGCGTGCTCGCTCGTGTCGCCGAGGTCGGATGCCCGCAGGAAGCGGTCGGCGACGTACGCGCCGTCGCGTTCCCGCAGGGTGACGAGGCAGGGCAGGTCGGTCGTGCGCTTCGCGTAGTCGCGGAAGTACGGCACCTCGCGGTCGACGTAGAGCTCCCGGAAGATCACGTGCGCCAGCGCCAGCGCGAGAGCGCCGTCCGTCCCCGCGTGGGCCGGGAGCCAGTGGTCGGCGAACTTCGTGTGACCCGCGTAGTCGGGCGAGACGACGACCACTTTCTGACCGCGGTAGCGGGCCTCGGCGAGGAAGTGGGCGTCGGGAGTCCGGGTCTGGGGGACATTCGAACCCCAGAGGATCACGTACGCGGCGTTCCACCAGTCGGCCGACTCGGGAACGTCCGTCTGGTCGCCCCAGACCTGGGGCGAGGCGGGCGGCAGGTCCGCATACCAGTCGTAGAAGGAGAGACAGACCCCGCCGATCAGAGACAGGAAGCGCGTGCCGGCGGAGTAGGAGACCATCGACATGGCCGGGATCGGGGAGAAGCCGGCGATCCGGTCGGGCCCGTACGCGCGGATCGTGTGGACGTGAGCCGCGGCGACGAGATCGGCGACCTCCTCCCAGGAGGACCGCACGAAGCCCCCTTTGCCCCGCTGGGACTTGTAGCGGCGCGCCTTCTCGGGATCCTCGACGATCGAGGCCCAGGCCTCGACGGGATCGCCGGTACGCGCGAGCTCCTCCCGGTACATCTCCGCGAGCACGCCCCGCACGTACGGGTAGCGCACGCGGATCGGCGAGTAGAGGTACCAGCTGAACGACGCCCCGCGGGGGCACCCGCGCGGTTCGTACTCGGGCAGCTCGGGCCCGTTCGACGGGTAGTCGACCGCCTGGGTCTCCCAGGTGACGATCCCGTCCTTCACGTGCACGCGCCACGAGCAGGAGCCCGTGCAGTTGACCCCGTGGGTGGAGCGCACGACCCGGTCGTGGCTCCAGCGGTTGCGGTACGCCTGCTCCCAGGCGCGATCGGCGGGGGACAGCGCGCTCCATGCCCCGGCGCTACGCCGGCGCTCGAAGAACTGCCTGGCCGAGAGCAACCCGTCCGTCACGGGGTCACCCGGGATAGCGGTCGGGCGCCCGGGAGCAGCCGGGCGCAGCGCGGCGCAACCCCACGGCGTCCGGGCATAGCTCATCACCTCCCGCGGGCGGAGCCCGTTCTGGCCGTCGGCGGCTTCCCCGATACCTGCCGCGCAGGAGAGCGTCGCGCGGATGGCCGCACGCGTCCCGCCGGGGACCGGTTGGCTTACACTTGGCACCGGCGGGCGGCCAGCGTCCGCCGGTGCGGAGGGAGAGAGACGCATGAACTACACGCTGTGGGGAAGGGCGAGCTCGCCCGCGTTCGAGCGGTTCGCCGGGAATCTCGCCGAGGCGCTCGGACAGGCCGGCTTCTCGCCGGCCGAGGGCGACGACGAGCCCGATCTCGTCATCAACCTCGTCGACGCGAGCGACCCGAAGCCGTACCGGCGCGGGGCCCGCGGGACGTTCGTCGCGGCGATCCACGAGCTTCCGGAGGTGCCGGCGGACGTGCTCCAGACGAACTATCCGATGCTCGTCCGGGCGCTCGCGAACATCGTGCTGTGCTACGTCCCGGACCGTGGAGTGTGGTTCACGACCATGGAGCGCGGCCACTACGGCGTCGAGGCCACTGACGGGGAGGCCGGGTTGGCGGAGCAGGTGATCGCGCGACTGCTGCCGCTTGCGACCGCACGGCTCGTGATCGACAACGAGTTTCGCACCGACCTCGAGCCGGAGCTCTGGCAGGGCGACGAGATCGTCGAGCAGGTCAAGGACGCGGGTCGCCGACTCGGCGACCTCGACCTCCTCCCCGCCCCGTTCCCGATCGAGGATCTCCTCGAGGAGCGCGAGCTGCGCCAGGTCAAGCGCCTGTACGGGATCGGCGGGCTCTCATACGGGAACCTGTCGGCCCGCAAGGACGACCGGCGGTTCTGGATGAGCGCGAGCGGCGTCGACAAGTCCAAGCTCGAGATCGCCGGACGCGACATCCTGCTCGTCTCCGACTACGACGAGGAGAACGGACGGATCGTCCTCAGCGTCCCGCCCGACGTCGAGCCCCGACGCGTCTCGGTTGACGCGATCGAGCACTGGATGATCTACCAGGCCCACCCGGACGTCGGCGCGATCCTGCACGTCCACGCGTGGATGGAAGGAATCCAGGCGACCGACGTCAACTACCCGTGCGGCACCGAGGAGCTGGCGCGGAGCGTCGCAGACCTACTCGCTCGCGAGCCCGACCCGGTGCACGCGGTGATCGGGCTGCGCAACCACGGCATCACGGCGACCGGCGAGAGCCTGCCCGAGATCCTCGACCGGATCGAGCCGAAGGTGTTGCGCCAGGTGCCGATGACGTAGCGCGAGCCCGCGGCGGCTCGCTACCGGTACTGGGCCGCGGTATCGACGATTGTCTCGTCGAGCGGCCTGGTCACGAGCCCGAGCTCTCGCTCGGCCTTGGCCGGGTCGTAGAACCACCAGTGCGCGGCGGCGGCGACCTCTCCGGACCGGACCGGCCAGGGAACGACTCGCGCCGCCAGGATCGCCGCGCGAGGCGGCAGGCCGACCATGCGCCTGCGCACACCGGTCACGTCGCCGACCCGGCGAAAGAAATCGGCATGGGAGAGATTTCCCTCCCTGCACGTCAGGATCGTGCGCTCGCCCGCGCGCCCGCGCTCGGCGAGGGTGACCAGGGCAGCGGCGACGTCGCGAACGTCGACGTAGCTGAGCCCGCCGGTCTCGTGCACGCGCAACGACCCCTGGAGGTAGCGCGCGACCGGCCAGGTCGAGACCCGGTAGACGTCGCCCGGGCCGAGCAGGAAGCCCGGGTTGGCGACGACGACGTCCCTTCCGGCCGCAGCGGCCTCGAGCGCGAGCCGCTCGCCTTCACGCTTCGTGCGCGCGTAGACGAACCGCTCGGCGAACGCCGGAAAGGGGTGACTCTCGTCGACGGGCCGGTCTGGCCCGGGCGCAGGGCCGATCGCGGCGACGCTCGAGACGTGCACGATCCGGGCGGCCAGCTCGGCGGCAGCGAGCACCGCCCGCACGCCCTCGGCGTTGACAGCCCGAAGCAGGGGCAGGTCGCGGCGCTCGTGGGCGACGACTCCGGCGAGGTGGAAGACGAGGCCGCAGCCAGCGGCGGCGCGCCGCAGCGCCTCGCGATCGCCGAGCTCGCCCCGGATGAGCTCGACTCCGAGCCCGGCGAGCCAGTCGGCGCCCGTGCCGGGCCGGACGAGCGCTCGCAGCGGCTCGCCGCTCCCGGCGAGCAGCGGCACGAGGTGGCGGCCGAGGAAGCCCGTCGCCCCCGTGACCAGCGTTGGCACCGCTACCCGGTCTCGGGCAGGAATGTCGGCAGACTGACCCCCCGGAAGGGCTCGGCCGGGCCGCGTACCTGCGCCGCGTGCAGCTCGCAGTTGCGCCCGCCGAGCGTGTAGAGGAGGCGCGAGAGCTCGGCGCGATCGGTCGGGACCAGGACCAACGACGTCCCCCCGGGCCGCCGGTCGAGCTGCGCGACGAGCAGCGCCGCCGCCTCCTCGTCGGTGCGCGTGAACCCGGGCCCGATCTCGTCGAAGAGCGGATGGCAGACGGAGGCGAGGAAGCCGTCGATCCGCCCCCCCTCGCCCTCGTAGACGAGCGTGTGCCAGAAGCCGTCGGCGTTCTCGATGAAGTAGCGGTAGTCCTTGCGTCGACTGATCCCGCTGAGCTCGAGCTCGAGCCCCGCGATCGCCTCGACGTCGTCGAGGGTCGCGTCGCGCACCCGCTCGAGGCCGGGCGGGCGCACGCCGACGCCGCCCTCGGGAACGGAGACGAGGAAGTCCTGGTAGAGCAGCCTCGGGACGAACCCGGCCCGGTTGTAGAGAGAGAACGAGTCGAGGTTCATGACCGAGGCGACGAGCCGCAGCGGCTTACCGGCGGCGTCGGCGCGGTCGGTGACGAACTCGAGCAAGCTCCGCGCGATGCCCCGGCCGAAGTAGTTCGGGTGGACGTTCATGATCCCGAGCGCCAGGTGCGTCTCGCGTTCCCGGTAGTAGCAGGAGCCGGCCAGGCGCCCGTTTTCGGGGCTCTCGGCGACGACGCAGCAGCCGGGGTCGAGCCGCTCGTAGACGTGCCCGAACAGGTCCGTCTGCGCGGGACCGCCGCTGAAGCGCCCGGGCGCGAGGCCGTGCAGGATGTCCCAGGTGTTCATCGACACGCAGATCAGCTCGGCCACCTCAGCCCGATCCGCGGCCCCCATCGCGCGCAGGCGCACGTTCGTCATCGTCATCGCTCCTTTCGACTCGCCGGGACGGCCATCATAGAAGGCGATCGCCGCCCGCCCGGCACGTTGCAGCCGTGCCAAGCGCCGGCTAGGGTACCCCCGACGGGAGCGGAGGGTGCTGCGGCGACCCTCCCTCCCGGCTCGCTGTCTACGGCCCGCCGAACGCGACGCGCAGCGCCGCGGCCGAGGCGGAGAGCGCATCCCGCGCACGCCCGATCGCCGCGGGCATGCGGTAGAAGCCGTGGATCAGCCCGTCGTAGCGCACGAGCGTCACGGGGACGCCCGCCTCGCGCAGACGCGCGGCGTACCTCTCCCCTTCGTCGCGCAGGGGGTCGTACTCGGCAGTCAGCACGAGCGCGGGCGCCGCGCCCGCGAGCTCGCGGGCGCGCAGCGGCGACGCCTCGGGGTCTGCCGGATCGCCATCGGGGCCGAGATACTGCTGCCAGTACCAGCGCATGGCGGCAGCCGTCAGCCCGTAGCCTTCGGCGCAGTCGCGGTAGGACGGCGTGTCGCAGGCCGCGTCGCAGACCGGGTAGACGAGCAGCTGGAGTGCGAGCTGGAGACCTCGATCGCGGGCGCGCAGGGCCACCGCCGCAGCGAGTGTGCCGCCCGCCGAGTCGCCTCCGACAGCGATCCGCGCCGGGTCGGCCCCGAGCGACGCCGCATGCTCGGCGACCCACGCGGTTGCCGCCCACGCGTCCTCGACGGCGGCCGGGAAGCGGTGCTCGGGCGCCAGGCGGTAGTCGACCGCGACCACCACGCACGGGGTCGTGGCCGCCAGCGTGCGGCAGACGCCGTCGTGACTGTCGAGGCTGCCGGTGACCCAGCCGCCACCGTGGAAGAAGACGAGCACCCCCCGATCGCGCTCCGCAGCGGCCGGCTCGTAGACACGCACGCGCACCGGGCCCGGCAGCGTCCGGTCGGCGACCGCGCCGACCGGCTCGACGGGACCGAACAGACCGGGCGCGGCCGCCTCCGTGTTGCGGCGCGCCTCCTCCGGCGAGAGCTCGGTGACCGGGGGGACACCCGCGGCCGCGAGGCGGTCGAGATAGGCGCGCGCGTCCGGGTCGAGCGGCACGGCGGGAGGGTACCGCGTCCCGACCCCACCCGGCGCGATAGTCTCCAACCATGCGTGACAGCTTCGGTGCGCGCTCCACGCTCGAGATCGGGGGGCGGTCGTTCCAGATCGCGCGGCTCGAGGCCCTCGAGGGCACGCACGGCGTCTCGCGACTCCCCTACACGCTCCGGGTGCTGCTCGAGAACGTGCTGCGCCTCGAGGACGGCGAGACGGTCACGGCCGCGGACGTCGAGGCGGTCGCGCGCTGGTCGCCGGCAGACGAGCCGAGCGAGGAGATCTCGTTCATGCCCGCCCGGGTGCTGCTTCAGGACTTCACCGGGGTGCCCGCCGTGGTCGACCTCGCCGCGATGCGCGATGCACTCGCGGAGCTCGGCGGTGACCCGGGCCGCGTGAATCCACTCCTGCCGGCGGAGCTCGTGATCGACCACTCGGTTCAGGTGGACGAATTCGCCACGGCGCGCGCATTCGGGCGCAACGCCGAGCTCGAGCACGAGCGCAACCGCGAGCGGTACGCATTCCTGCGCTGGGGCCAGACGGCTTTCCGCAACTTCCGCGTCGTCCCGCCGGACACCGGGATCGTCCACCAGGTGAACCTCGAGTACCTCGCGCGGGTCGTCGAGACCCGTGACGGCCAGGCGTTTCCCGACACGCTCGTGGGAACGGACTCCCACACGACCATGATCAACGGTCTCGGCGTGCTCGGCTGGGGCGTCGGGGGGATCGAGGCCGAGGCAGCGATGCTCGGGGAACCGATCTCGATGCTCGTGCCGCAGGTCGTCGGCTTCCGGCTGCGCGGCGACCTGCCCGCGGGCGCCACCGCCACCGACCTCGTGCTGACCGTGACCGAGATCCTCCGCGCCCTCGGGGTCGTCGGGAAGTTCGTCGAGTTCTTCGGGCACGGGCTCACCGGGCTGCCGCTTGCGGACCGGGCGACGATCGCGAACATGGCACCCGAGTGCGGCGCCACCTGCAACTTCTTCCCGATCGACGAGGAGACGCTGCGCTACCTCGAGTTGACCGCGCGCCGCCCCGAGCACGTCGCGCTCGTCGAGGCCTACGCACGGGAGCAGGGCCTGTTCCACGACCCGGATCGCGAGCCCGAGTACACCCGGATCGTGGAGCTCGACCTCGGCGATGTCGAGCCGAGCCTCGCCGGCCCGCGCCGGCCGCAGGATCGCGTGCCGCTCCGCCAGGCGAAAGCTGCGTTCGCGGATGCGCTCGCCGGCCTCGGCGTCTCTCTCGTGAACGGGTCGTACGACGCTCAGCTCAAGGCGACCTTCCCCGCCAGCGACCCGACCACCGACGCCGCCCCGGGCTCGTCGAGCCCCCCGCGGAGCCGGCTGCGCGTCACCCTCGGCGACGACACGTTCGACTTCGCGCACGGCTCCGTGGTGATCGCCGCGATCACGAGCTGCACGAACACCTCGAACCCGGCGGTGATGGTCGGCGCGGGCCTGCTCGCGAAGCGAGCGGTCGAGCGCGGCCTCGCCCGCAAGCCGTGGGTCAAGTCGAGCCTCGCGCCCGGGTCGAAAGTCGTCACCGAGTACCTCGACCGGGCCGGTCTGACCCCGTATCTCGACTCGCTCGGGTTCAACCTCGTCGGCTACGGCTGCACGACCTGCATCGGCAACTCCGGACCGCTTCCGGACGCGATCTCGAAGGCGATCGGGGAGGGAGAGCTCGTCGTCTGCTCGGTTCTCTCCGGCAATCGCAACTTCGAGGCCCGGATCCACCCGGACGTGAAGGCGAACTACCTCGCGTCGCCGCCGCTCGTCGTCGCCTACGCGCTCGCAGGCCGCATGGACATCGACCTCACGACCGAGCCGCTCGGACAGGACGCGGCCGGCGAGAACGTCTACCTCCGCGACCTGTGGCCGACTCCGGCCGAGATCGGCGAGACCGTCGCGAGCTCCCTCGACGAGGAGATGTTTCGCTCAACCTACGCCGACGTGTTCACGGGCGACGAGCGCTGGAGCGCGCTCGAGGTCCCGACCGGCGACCTCTACCGGTGGGACGCCCTCTCCACGTATGTCCGGCGGCCGCCGTATTTCGACGGGATGCCACTCGAGCCTGCCCCGGTCGGCGACGTGCGCGGGGCCCGCTGCCTCGTCATGGTCGGGGACAGCGTCACCACCGACCACATCTCCCCGGCAGGCTCGATCCATGCCGGCAGCCCGGCCGGCCTCTACCTGACCGGGCACGGCGTCGCACGGGAGGACTTCAACTCGTACGGATCGCGTCGCGGCAACCACGAGGTGATGGTACGCGGCACGTTCGCGAACGTGCGGCTGCGTAACCTGCTCGTGCCGGGAGCGGAGGGATCCGTCACCGCGCACCTGCCGGGAGGCGAGACACTCTCGATCTTCGACGCCTCCCAGCGCTACCGGGAGGAGGGCGTGCCGCTGATCGTGCTCGCCGGCAAGGAGTACGGCTCCGGTTCGTCGCGCGACTGGGCTGCCAAGGGGCCCGCTCTGCTCGGCGTCAGAGCGGTGATCGCCGAGAGCTTCGAGCGGATCCACCGCTCGAACCTGCTCATGATGGGAATCCTTCCGCTCGAGCTCCCGGCCGGCGAGACGGCGGAGTCACTCGGGCTGACCGGCCGCGAGCGGTTCGAGATCGAGGGGATCGAGGGTGCAGTGGCCCGTGACGTCACCGTCGTCGCGACGCCCGACGGTGGCGAGCCGCGTCGCTTTTCCGCCCGCGTCCGGCTCGACACGCCGCGGGAGCGGGACTACTTCCGCCACGGCGGAATCCTCCCGTTCGTGCTACGCCGGCTCGCCGGCTGAGGAAATCAGGGTTTTCCCGTAGCGGCGATCCGCGGGCGGCCGGATGCGGCCGGCGTCACCCGGAGCGACGATTTCCCCATGCGGGGAAGCTGGGACACGCACCGCGGCACGAGCTACGCGGTGCTGTGGCGGCACCCGGGCGGGCAGGTCTGCTCCGGCGAGCTGACATTCGGCCCGGGGGCCCTGCGCCTCGAGGGCATCGACCGCATCGGCGAGCCGAGCTCGATCGAGCTCCCCTACGCCGACGTGTCGGGAGTGCGGGTCGCTCGCACCGCGCGGGAGCGGATCGACGGGCGCTCCAGCCTCGCCGTCGAATCGGACAGCTCGACCCTGCTCGTCACGAGCACCGTCGGGCTTGGCATGATTCACGAGATGGCCGAGCGCCTCAGCGAGCTCGTGCGCCCCACGCCGACGTGAGCAGGATCGTCGTCGTGGCCGGGCTCCGGGAGGGCGCACGTGACACGGCCCGGCTGCTGATCGAGAGCGGCCCGCCCTTCGACCCGGAGACCACGCCCCTGCTCCGCCACGACGTCTACCTGACCGGCCACGAGGTGGTATTCGTGTTCGAGGGCCCGGACGCAAAGCGCGCCGTCGAGCGGCTCGTCGGCGACCCCGGCGTTCTGAGAACGGCCGCGGCATGGCGCGAATGCCTCGACGGGCGCCCACGCATCGCCGAGCCGACGTTCGCCTGGACGCGACCCGGCTCCGCGCCGCCTTGAGCCTGCGTCGGGATCTTCCCCGATAATGGCGCCGTGGCCGACCGTGCGGGAACGATCCGGGTTCTTCTCGTCGACGATCACGCAGTCGTTCGCAGCGGGCTTCGGCTCCTGCTCGAGCAGGAGGACGACCTCGAATGCGTCGGCGAGGCGGGCGGAGCCGACGAGGCCGCGCGCGAGGCGCGTCGACTCCAGCCCGACGTGATCCTGCTCGACGTCGTCATGCCCGACCGCAGCGGCATCGACGCGGCCCCCGAGCTTCGCAGCGCGGCGCCGACCGCGAAGCTGCTGATGCTCTCGATGCAGGACGACCCGAGCTACGTTCGCGAGGCGTTCGCGGCGGGGGCGAGCGGCTACGTGCTCAAGGAGGCGGTCGACTCCGAGGTCGTGTCCGCCGTGCGCGAGGTCGCCGGCGGCGGCCGCTACGTCCACCCCGCGCTCGGCGCCCGCCTCGTGGCGGCCGAAGCGGAGGCGCACGCGCGGGCCGAGGCAGACCCGCTCTCGGAGCGCGAGCGCGAGGTGCTACGGCTGCTCGCGCTCGGCCACACGAACCAGGAGATCGCGAAGATGCTGTATATCTCGGTCCGGACAGCCGAGACCCACCGGGCCCACATCATGCAGAAGCTGCGCCTCACGACCCGGGCCGAGCTCGTGCGCCACGCGCTCCAGGCCGGGCTCCTCGACGAGACCTAGCGCGCGGCGGTGCAGCGCGCCGGCCCCCCCGTCCTCGAGTGCACGGCGCTGCGCAAGCGCTTCGGCGACCTGCTCGCGGTGGACGGGGTCGGCTTCACGATCGCCGGGGGCGAGACGTACGGGCTGCTCGGGCCCAACGGCGCCGGCAAGACGACCACGATCTCGATGGTCTGCGGTCTGCTCGAGCGCGATGGCGGCACCGTGACCGTCGCTGGACGGCCCATGACGACGCGGTCGGTCGAGGCGAAGGCGGCGATCGGCTACATCCCGCAGGAGCTCGCGATCTACCCCGACCTCACCGCCCGCGAGAACCTCGCGTTCTTCGCGAGGCTCTACGGGCTCCCGCGCGCTGCGGTGTCGACGCGCGTGGCCGAGGTGCTCGACGTGATCGGCCTTGCCGACCGCGCCGGCGATCGAGCCTCGGAGTTCTCCGGCGGCATGAAGCGGCGGCTCAACATCGGGATCGGCCTGCTGCACCGGCCGCGCCTGCTCGTGCTCGACGAGCCGACAGCCGGGGTCGACCCCCAGAGCCGCAACTCGATCCTCGGCAGCATCGAGGAGCTGTCGGACTCCGGCATGGCCGTCCTCTACACGACCCACTACATGGAGGAGGCGGAGCGACTCTGCGACCGGGTCGGGATCATCGACGGCGGCCAGCTGAAAGCGGAGGGCACGCGCCGCGAGCTCGTCGCGCTCGTCGGCGAGACCGACCGGGTGCGGCTCTCAGCCGCCGGCGAGCTCGAAGCGGGCCTCGCCGCCTGCCTGGTGCTGCCGTCCGTGCGTGAGGCGAGCCGCCACGACGACGGCCTCGACCTGCTTGTCGACGGCGCCGCGGCTGCGCTCCCGGGCCTGCTCGCTGCGCTCGGGGCGGCGGGCGTCACGGTGCGCTCAGTCGACGTGGCGGAGCCGAACCTGGAGGCGGTCTTCCTCCACCTGACCGGCCGGGCGCTGCGCGACTAGACGTGCGGGCCGCGCTCCTGATCGCCGGCAAGGACCTGCGGGAACGGCTGCGCGACCGCTCGGCGATCTTGATCGCCGTCGTCGTCCCGCTCGCGCTGGCCGCGATCTTCAGCCTGACCCTGCACGACGTCACGAGCGGGTCGATCACGTTCGAGTACGCGCTCGCCGACGAGGACGCAGGCCCGGTCGCGACCGCGTTTCGCGAGGACGTGCTCGGCGAGCTCGAGCGGGACGGGCTCGTCGACCTGACCGTCGCCAGCACGGCGGCGGAGGCGAGAACGCTGGCCGAGAGGGACGCCGTGGGAGCCGCATTCGTGCTCCCGGCGGGGCTCTCCGCGGCTGTCGCGTCCGGCCGGCCCGCAACGCTCTCCGTTATCGGCAGCGCCGACGCGCCCATCGCCGCGCAGGTCGCAGGGTCGATCGCGGACGGCTTCGTGGCGGAGCTGAACGCGGTTCGCCTCGCCGTCGCCACCGCGATCGCGTCGGACGGAGGCGTGACCGACCGCGCCGCGCTCGCCGCCGCGGCCGCCGCGACACCACGGCCGATCGAGATCCGTGACGTCTCTGTCGAGCGACGAGAGCTCGACACCGAGACGTTCTACGCGGCCGGGATGGCCGTCTTCTTTCTCTTCTTCACCGTGCAGTTCGGCATCACGAGCCTGCTCGACGAGCGCCGCGACGGGACCCTCTGGCGGCTCGTGGCCGCGCCGATCGCCCGCAGCTCGATCCTCGGGGGAAAGCTCCTGACGAGCTTCGCCCTCGGGCTCGCGAGCATGGTCGTGCTCGTGGTCACGACGTCGCTCACGCTCGGCGCCGAGTGGGGCGATCCGGCCGGGGTCGCGCTCGTACTGCTCGCGGGCGTGCTGGCGGCGACCGGTGTGATGGCGCTGATCGCGACGATCGCCAAGACCGCCGAGCAGGCGGGGTACGCCCAGGCGGTCGCCGCGCTCACACTCGGGCTGCTCGGCGGAGCGTTCTTCCCGGTCGCTCGGGTCGGCGGCGCGATCGCCACGCTCAGCCTGCTCACGCCGCACGCCTGGTTCCTGCGCGGGCTCGGGGAGCTCGCCGGCGGCGACGGGCCCTGGGCGGTGCTCCCGGCAGTCGGCGCGATGCTCGCGTTCGCGGCGGTCACCGGCGGCGTCGCGCTGCTGCGCCTGGGCCGGATGGTCGAGCCGTGAAGGCGCTCGCGATCGCCCGCACGAATGTCAGGCGGCTGTTCCGGGAGCGCTCGACGATCTTTTTCGTGTTCGTGCTCCCGATGCTGATCATCCTCCTGCTCGGCGCGACCTTCGGGGGCGGGCTCACCCCGCGTGTCGGCGTGGTCGCCACCGGCGTGGGCGAGCTCGGCGAGCAGCTGGTCGAGGCAATCGCCGGGGGCGGCGATCTCGAGGTCGTGCGCTACGACTCCCGGGAGGCGCTCGGGCCGGCCGTCGAGCGGGGACGCGTCGACGCCGGCCTCGAGCTGCCCGCGAACTACGACCGAACGGTGCGCTCGGGTGGCGAAGCGGTGCTGCGCTTCCTCGCCCGTCCCGACCAGCTCGGCCCACAGCTTCGGGCGGCGGTGGCCGCCGCCGCCGCCGGTCAGGCGGCCGAGCTCCGGGCGGCGCGCTTCACCGTCGCGGAGACGGGATCGGGCTTCGACGAGGCCCTCGCGCGCGCCCGGATGGTCGCCGTGGCCATTCCGTCGATCTCGGTCGAGGAGACGACTGCCGGGGAAGCGCTCCTGCCCCGGGACCTCGGCACGTTCGACCTGGGCGCCAGCCAGCAACTGCTCCTGTTCGTGTTCCTGACCTCGCTCACGGGGGCCTCGGCGCTGATGGAGACGAGGCGGCTCGGCATCTCGCGCCGGATGCTGTCGACACCGACCTCGGGGTGGACGATCCTGATCGGGGAGGCGCTCGGGCGCTTCGGCGTCGCGCTCGTCCAGGGCGTTTTCATCCTCGTCGGGACGCTGCTCGCTTTCCGGGTCGACTGGGGCGACCCGCTCGGCGCCGCCGCCGTCCTGGTGGCGTTCTGCCTCGTCGGCTCGGGCGCCGGGATGCTGCTCGGAGCGACGTTTCGCAGCGAGCAGCAAGCGATCTCCGTTAGCCTCCTCGCGGGCCTCGGACTCGCCGCGCTCGGCGGGTCGATGGTGCCGCTCGAGGTCTTCCCGCGGGCCGTCCGCGACGTCGCGCACGTGACACCGCACGCCTGGGGCAACGACGCGTTCGCCGAGCTCGTGCGCAGGGGCGGCGGCATCGAGGACATCCTGCTCGAGCTCGGGGTGTTGCTCGCGCTCGCTGCCCTCCTGCTCGCGCTCGCCGCTTGGCGGCTGCGCCGCGCGATCACGCGCTAGCCTGCGGCCGTGCAGATCCCGGGGATCGCGCTCATGCGCCGCCACCGCGTCGCGACCACGATCGCCGCGTGCGCGCTCGTCACCGCGTGCGTGATCCCGCTCGGCCTCGCGTCTCCGAGCGCCACTCTGGGAATCCCTGCCGCAATCGGAGTCGCCGTCGGTACCGCCGCCGCGATCCTCGCGGGAACGCTCGCCGGAGCGCTCGTCGCCCTCTGCGGCGCGGCCGTGTTCGTGGTTTTCGTCTCCGAGTTCGAGGCCGGCGGCTATGCCGCGCTCGCGGTCTGGCCCGCCCTGACGCTCGCGGTCGGGGTTCTCGTCGAGCGCAGCATCCGGCACCGGGCCGCCCTTCAGCAGGAGCTCGAGCAGGCAAACGGGCGCCTGCGGGCGCTGCTCGAAGCCGGAATCGCGCTCAACTCGGGGCTCGAGCTGAACGGTGTCCTCCAGGGACTCGTGGGGGCCGCCGCGCACCTGACCGGCGCCCGCTACGCCGCGCTCGGCCTCGTCGCCACCCATGGACGCAGCCTCGAGCACTTCGTTCACACGGGCATGGACCGGGCGGCCGCCGCGGCGATCGGCTCGCCGCCGGCCGGGAAGGGCGTTCTCGGCGTCCTGCTCGAGGACCCGCGCCCGCTCCGCCTCGCCGACATCCGCGCCCATCCCGCGGCGGTCGGCTTCCCCCCGGGTCACCCGCCGATGACGTCGTTCCTCGGCGTGCCGGTGCTCTTGCGCGGCACCGTGTACGGAAACCTGTACCTCGCCGACAAGCAGGACGCGGCCGGCTTCACCGAGGAGGACGAGGAGCTGGTCGGCCTGCTCGCGACGCAGGCCGGTGTCGCGATCGAGAACGCCCGCCTCTACGAGTCCTCGACCCGCTGGCTGCAGCAGCTCGAGTCCCTGAACGAGGTCGCGAGCGGGCTCACCTCCGAGCTCGAACTGGAGCGCCTGCTCGAGCTGATCGCCGGGAACCTGCGCGAGCTGATCGACGCCCGCCTCGTGGCCGTGATGCTGCCGGGGCCCGATGGCAGGCTGCACGTGGAGGCCGCCCGGGGAACGGGGACCGAGCGGGTGCTTGGCATCCAGCTCGACCGGGATCGCTCCAAGGCGGGCCGCGTGCTCGCGCGGAAACGCTCCGAGCGGGTCGACTCCGTGGCCGATGACCCCGAAGTCGACCAGGAGGCGGGGCGGCGGATGGGCGGGCAGGCGGCGATGTTCGTGCCGCTGCTCGCGGGCGATCGACCGATCGGCGTGCTGGCCTGCCACGAGAAAGTCGGCGCCGACCCGGCCTTCAGCGACGACGATCTGCGTCTCGCCGAGGCGTTCGCAAACCGGGCGGCCGTGGCGGTCGACCTGAGCAACCGAGTGGCGCAGGACACGCTGCGCTCGATCCTCGAGGCGCAGGAGCTCGAGCGCCGCCGCCTCGCGCTC
Organism: Thermoleophilia bacterium; assembly: GCA_023382435.1. Lineage (GTDB taxonomy): Bacteria > Actinomycetota > Thermoleophilia > Gaiellales > Gaiellaceae > JAHDVS01. The sequence goes on along the minus strand of JAHDVS010000046.1, from coordinate 6,005 downwards.
GAGCTCCACGACGAGACCGGCCAGGCGCTGACGGCGATCCTGCTCGGGCTCGGCCAGTTCGAGGCGCGCGCGACGTCAGCGGAGCGGGCGAATCTCGCTGCTGTCCGCGAGCTCGTGGTCGACACGCTGCGCGACGTCCGCCGCCTCGCGGTGGAGTTACGCCCGAAGGTGCTCGACGACTTCGGACTCAATCCCGCCATCGAGCGGCTGGCAACCATGCTGGGCGAGCAGAGCGGGATCGCGGTCACGTTTCGATCCGATCTCGCCGACCGACAACGGCTTCCCCCCGAGGTCGAGACCGCTCTCTACCGGATCGTCCAGGAGGCGGTCACGAACGTCGTCAAGCACGCGCGCGCGCGCAAGGTGACGATCTCGCTCGGTCGCTCGAACGGCACGGTCGTGGCCGCCGTCGAGGATGACGGCCGGGGGTTCTCGCCCGCGGACGTCGCACCGGAGCGACTGGGACTGGTTGGGATGCGCGAGCGCGTCACGCTGCTCGGCGGCCGCCTGACGGTGCGCTCGTCCCCCGGCGGCGGCACCAGCCTGCGCGCCGAGGTGCCGGTCGCCTGAGCGCGTCAGACAAGAGCCGCCCGCCCGCGCCCCCGAGCGGCAGCTCCCCGTCCTGCCGTGCTCCGCAGCCTTCACCCGACGCCACCTGGCTCAGACCGACGGCCCTCCCGCGGCACTCCCCCGACCCGTAGTTCTGGTACGCCCCGAGGGGCGGGCCGAAGTCTGCGGCTTTTCCGAAGCCACGTTCGTGGTACCCGCGGATGACGTCTCCCCGCGGCGGGACGAGACTTGCTGGGCAAACGACGGAGGGGGCCGCGCGTGGTACCGGAACGGGTGCTCGCGGACGCGGGGGCGCGTGCGCTCCTCGAGCGGGCCGAGGAATGCGGGACCGTCACCGACGAGGAGCTCGAGACCCTCGTCGCGGGTCTCGAGCTCGGCGACGACGAGGTCTCGGAGCTCCGTGACGAGCTCGACGCGATCGGGGTCGAGATCTATGCGACCGGCCGGGGCGAGGCCGCGCCCGTCCCGGAGCCCCGCGTGGAGGGCGACACGACCGACAGCCTCCAGCTCCTCCTCCAGGAGATCGGGCGCCATCGCCTGCTCACCGCCGTCGAGGAGGTGGCGCTCGCACGCCGGATCGAGCAGGGAGATCTCGCCGCGAAGCGCCGGATGGTCGAGTCGAACCTGCGCCTGGTCGTCTCGATCGCCAAGGCATACCGGGCCGGTGGCGTCCCGTTCGTCGACCTGATCCAGGAGGGGGCGCTCGGGCTCAACCGCGCCGTCGAGAAGTTCGACTGGCGCAGGGGCTACAAGTTCTCGACGTACGCGACCTGGTGGATCCGCCAGGCGATCCAGCGGGCGATCGCGAACCAGGGGCGCACGATCCGGCTGCCGGTGCACGTGCTCGAGCGCCAGCGCAAGCTGAACGGGGCCGCGCGCCGGCTCGAGCTCACGCTCGGCCGGGATGCCAGCATCGAGGAGCTGGCGGCCGCCACCGGGCTCGGCACCCAGCACGCAGACGAGGCTGCCGCCGCGGCGTTCGTGGGCGCCTCGCTCAACCAGCGGGTCGGCGAGGACGGCGAGGGCGAGCTCGGCGACCTGCTCGCGGACGACTCGTCCGCGGATCCGATCGAGGTCGTCGGCGGCTCCCTGCGCCGCGAGCTCGTTCGCCGCGCGCTCGAGGGGCTCCCCGAGCGTGAGCGGCGGATCCTCGAGCTGCGCTTCGGCTTCGCCGGGGAGCAGTGGACGCTGGACGCGATCGGGCAGGAGCTCGGCCTGACGCGTGAGCGTGTTCGCCAGCTCGAGGGCGAGACGCTCGCGCGCCTCGCGCGCGGCCCGCTGCGGGGGCTCGACCCGCACGACGGATCCGATCGCCTGCGCTGACGGGGCCCGCGAGCCCCTACGCGTTCCCTCGGATCGCGGTCCCGGCCTCGCCGCGCGCGATCGCCGGGGCGTCCTCGAGAGACCCGATCGCGGCCGTGGCGCCCGTTCGCTCGACGAAGCGGCAGGCCGCTTCCGCCTTGGGGCCCATCGAGCCGGCCGGGAGCTCGAGTGCCCGCAGCTCGGCCGGCGTCGCGCGCGCTACCGTCGTTGCCACGGGGGTGCCAAAACCCCGCACGACACCGGGGACGTCCGTCAGCAAGAGCAGGAGCTCGGCGCCGAGCAGCCGTGCGAGCAGAGCCGCCGAGAGATCCTTGTCGATCACCGCCTCGACGCCGCGCAGCGCACCGCTGCGGTCGACCCGGACGGGGATCCCACCGCCGCCCACGCAGATGACGAGCATCCCCGCGTCGGCGAGCAGGCGGATCGCGCGCAGCTCGACGATGCCGACGGGGTCGGGTGACGGGACGACGCGACGGAAGCCGTCGCCGTCCCGGGCGATCGCATGACCCCGCTCCGCGGCGATCTGCCGCGCCTCGGCCGCCCCGTAGACCGGTCCGACGGGCTTCGACGGGCGGTCGAACGCCGGGTCGGCGGGGTCGACGATCACCTGGGTCAGGAGCGTCGCGATCTCCCGCCCGGGCAACTCGTTCGCGAGCGCTTGCTCTAGCAGGTAGCCGACCATCCCCTCGCTCTCGGCCACGAGCACGTCGAGCGGGTACGCACGCACGTCCCGGTAGGCCTCGGCCTGGAGCGCGAGCAGGCCGACCTGGGGCCCGTTCCCGTGCGTGACGATGAGCTCGTGCTCGCGGGCGAGCTCGGCGACCGCACGCGCCGCCGCCACCACGTTGCGTCGCTGCACCGCGATCTCCGCCGGCTCGCCCCTGCGAACGAGCGCGTTCCCGCCGAGCGCGGCGACGATCCTCACCCGCGCATGCTACGGGAGCGGGACGGGCGAGCGGACCCAGCGCGCTTCAGGCCGCGGCGAGCGGGCGCGCCGGCTCCGCTGTCGCCCCCACGACGAGCCGCACCGCCGCGCTCTCGTCGCCCGCACGCCAGCAGTCGAGCACGGGCACGAGGTCGCGTAGCACGTCCGCGGTGTCCTCGCGGAGCGACACGACCTCCACCGACGAGGCCATGTCCAGGGCCACGCGAGCCGGCAGCCCGCGAGCCGCGAGGGCGCGTACGAGATCGGCCGCTTCGGCGGGACCGGCGACCTCGATTCGGATCGCCTCGCCCATGCCTAGCACGCCCTTCCCGCCCCCGCCCGGGGCGGGTCGACCCGGGTACCAGCACTCCGCTCGAGCGAGAACCGACGGCTCACGACGCATCCCTTCGTACCGGTCGGAACGAGACTAGGATAGCAGTCGCGAGGAGGCATCGGGAAGCCCCCTGACAGCCGTTGCGGCTTCCCCGCAGCCAGGCGCTACCGCACCCAGACGGGCGACCGGTAGGTCGCGGCCGCGTAGACGGCCGCGGCCTCGACCATCGGCACGCGAATGCAGCCGTGGGAGGCCGGGTACGAGGGGACGCTCGCGTAGCCGTGGATCGCGTACCCGCCGCTGAAGTAGTTGGCGTAGGGCATCCAGGAGCTGAACGGGGTCGACCAGGAGAGCACCTCCTTGCGGATCACGGAGAAGCGACCGCGCGGCGTCCAGTGGCCGGGTGCCCCGCTCGAGATGTGGACCGCCCGGACCGCGACGCCGTCGCGGACGAGGAGCAGCACCTGGCGGGCGATATCCACCTGTACGCCCCGCCGGAGACCTCCCCACGGCCTGGGCACGGCCGCCCGGGCGAGCGCGGCCCAGGTGCGACGATCGACGACGCCGGTGCGGCCGAGGCCCTGCCAGCCCTGGAAGGCGACGACCGCGTGCCAGGTCCGATCGCCGAAGGTGCCGTTCGCAGCCCCGCCGGGCAGGTACCGGAGCCGGACGAGCTCCGCCTGGAGCCGCCGTACGTCCGCGCCACGGCTGCCGTGGCGCAGCACCGGAGCCGCCGGTACACGAACCGCCGCGGGCTCGCTGCGCACGCTGACCGGGGAGAGCGTCGCCGCCACGCAGCCGCCCGGGACGATCGGCGCGTCGCAGCCATCCGGATCCGACCGTTCCGGCACCGTTGCCGTGACACGGAACACCGTGTCTCGCACGATGCTCCGCTCGGCGCGGAAGCGCCCGGAGGCGTCGGTGCGGGCTGACCCGCTCCGCACCAGCGCGGTCGCCCGCGCGCCAGCGCGCACGACCAGCGGGGCGCCCACGAGGCTGCGCCCGCCTGCCGTCAGCGCCCCCTTCAGGACGGCGACGCGACCGCGGCGGTCGTACGAGCCCCGGAGCGTCAGCCGGACGGGCAGGAGCTCCGTGGAGCGCGCCTCGACCGCTGCCGCGGGGTCACCGGGATCGAGTACGACGCGCCAGGTGTAGGCACCGGCCCCCGCGGGAGCGGCGAACACCCCGTCGAGGCGAAGCTCGAGCGCGCGCAGCGCCAGCCCCGGCGGCGGGCAGAACTCGAGCCGGTAGGAGCCGTACGCGCTCTCCTCTTCCCCCGGCGAGAGCGCGTCCGCCGCCACGGGGACGCTCGCCACCCCCAGCTCGAGCATCCAGACGGCCTCGTGCCCGGCGACGCCACACGCCTCGGTGCCGGCGGGGGCGGGCACGAGCGGGCCGGACACGGCGACCGGGCCACCGGGCCCGACGAGCGTCGCGGACACCGCCCGGCCCGGGGATGCGACGTCCAGCCTCGCCCCGAGGCCCGCGGGCGCGTAGAGAACGAGCCGCGCGGCGTCCATCATGCCGGCGCGAAGCTCGACGGTCGTGTCGCGCGGCGCCCCAGGCGCCACCGCGGGCGCGGAGACGACGAGCGTCGCCGCCCCGGCCACGGCCGGCGCGCCAGCCATGGCGAGCGTCGCGACGACGAGCGCGATCCCTCCCCGCATCGGCACCTATCGTCGCAGACCGGCCTGACGGGACGCGACGACGAACGCCAGGGCGACCCTCCATACTTCCCCGCATGCCCGCTCCGCGATCCAACCGATGGCACGCGGACGGGGATTGGCGATACCTGGGGAGGCGCATGGTTCCGGTCGCGCGACGCAACCTGCTCGCCGAAAAAGGTCGCCTTGCCATGTCGGTGGCCGGCGTCGCATTCGCGGTCCTGCTCGTGCTCGTCGTCCTCAGCCTGTACCGCGGTTGGAGTGGCGCGTCGGCGGTGTTCGACGACCTGCCCGGCGATCTCTGGGTCGCCCAGCGCGGCACGACCGACCCGTTCCGGGCCAGCTCCGCGATCCCCGCGGACGGGCTCGAGGCGATCGCCGGCATCCCCGGCGTCCAGGCCGTGCTGACGGTCTACGCCCGGCGGATCGGCTTCGAGCACGCGGGCCGGGAGCAGGACGTGTTCTTCATGTCCCTGGCGGCGCCCCCGGGTGTCCCGATCGCACCGGAAACACGCGAGCGCTTCCTCCCCGGCCCCGGACGGGTGATCGTGGACGACGTCTTCGCCCGCGAGGCAGGCGTTCGTGCCGGTGACACGCTGCGCGTGCTCGACCGCGACCTCGTCGTCGAGCATGTCAGCTCCGGTGGAAACCCGCTCTTCCAGATCGGGTTCCTCCACGGCGATGACGGGCGCACGCTGCTCGGAATCGACGGCTACGCCAGCTTCTTCTTGCTCTCCACCGCCGCTGGCGCGGACACAGAGGCGATCAGGCGTGCGGTGGAAGCGGCCGTCCCGGAGGCCGACACGCGCACGAGCGCCGAGTTCGCCGACGCGATGGGCGCCCTGGTCGACCAGGGCTTTCTGCCCGTGGTCGGCGTTCTCGTCGCGATCGGGCTCGTGATCGGCGGCGCCGTGATCGCGCTGACCACCTACACGGCGACGATCGAGAAGGCCCGGGACTTCGGCGTGCTCAAGGCCGTCGGCGCGTCGAACGCGTTCGTCTACCGGATCGTCGTCACGCAGAGCCTGATCGTCGGAGCCGCCGGCTCCGCGATCGGGGTGACCGCGTCGGCACTCGCCGCCACGCTGATCAAGCGAGGGGTTCCGGAGTTCGTCACCGACCTGCGCTGGACCGACGCGACGGGGATCTTCGCGGCCGCGCTGGTCGTGTCGATCCTGGCAGCCTTCGT
>JAHDVS010000045.1 GCA_023382435.1 Thermoleophilia bacterium | reverse complement strand
GACGCTCCCCTACGAGCGCAGGCCGAGGCCGCTCTGGCCGCTCGACCTAGACTGAGTCGGATGCGGCGCCATATCCTGGGGCCAGGCCCCAAGGCATGGCCTTTCCGGATGCGGGTGGCGGATCTTGGGTCGAAGAAGGAATCGAGCGACCAAGCGGGCTATACACTGGTAATAGCTATGCCGTTAGCGAAATGGAACATTCGTCGGAAATAGCGCGACGAAGCATGCTCCATACACAAACTGTTTTGAATCAGGAATCGAGTCAATCTCCAACAGCAGCGCCATAACCGGGACTGACAACGGGTTCCGGATGAAGGGTGCTTTCCGGTACTTGGTTCTTGAACTGGGTGGAGGGATCCCTCCTCGCTAACCCTCCAGTTCGGGCGAACTCGGCGGATCCGAAGTCGACGGGCAACTACTCGCGGAATTGAGATTACGACTGAAACCACGATCTACGCTACACTCCCATTCCTAATGGGGGTTAGACGTGAAGGTCCGGGAGAGAGCAATCGTTGCAGCAGTCGTGGGCGCCAGCGCAGGCGCGCTGGCATTCGTAGGACTTAGCGTTGGCGGTGGAAAGACTCCACGGGTGGTTCCACCACTCACCGTCGACCAGCTAGCTGTCGTGAAGGGCGAAGTCGTCGACTTTGCGGCGGCAAACGGGGATTCGCAGCCGACGAATGGCGTCGTGGTCGCAACGACGCGCAAGGCAATCAATGAGCTCGTTGGGCCGGGGACTGTCGTCGACAGCGACCAGGACGTTCACGTGGCCGTGGTGGACGGAGAGTTCACCGCACACGGGGTCGGGCCGCCAGGTGCAGATGAACCAACTGGCCCGGTTCTCTTCGTCGTGTACGACGCGACAACGGGAGAAGTCGTCGATTGGGGACTGCTACTAGCGAGGCCGGATGTTTCCCGACTCGGTGAGGTGCAGCCGCTCGGATTATGAGCTCGCGATGCGCGCAGGCGGTCTGACCGGCGACGGAACCGCTTGACGCGGCTATCGGCAGCGATCCCAGCAGCTGAGGCGCCGGCCGCCCGAGCCCTGCCGGTAGCCCCGCCCACGTCCATTCAAGTGAGCTCCTGTCTGTCGGGAAATGCACGCCAACCGCCGGCAGCCTCCGCTCCGGCCTCCCCGTCGACGGCGCTGCCCTGACCGCGACCGCGTCGTACGCGGTCACCGCCTCCCGGACGGCTGCGCGGCGAAGGGCAAGCGCGTCCGCTGCGCCCTCGGAATGCTGAGCCGTGGTCGAGCGACACCCTCGAGTTGCGCCTGCGGGCGCCCGCGATGCGGGGGAAGGTGACCCTGGAGGTCGCCCTGAGCGACTCCCGCCCCGGCCCGGGGCCGGCTCCCAGCCGGGTGACTGCGACGACGAGCGTCCGCCGGGCTGTTCAATCAGCTTGACGCCGGTTTAGCCAGGGTGGTAAGAAGGCCGCACCGGGGCAAACCCGATCGAGGAGGGAAGAACGTGAATCACCCCCTAGCCGGACACACGAACAGCTACCACTCCTACACGTTCGAGGAGGCGCTCTCCGGGATCGCCGAGGCGGGCTACAAGGGGGTCGAGCTCTCGGCCGTGCCCGGCTGGACCGAGCACGTCGATCTCGACGCGCCCACGGCCGAGGTGCGCGCCCGGCTCGACCACTACGGGCTGACGCCGGTGTCGCTCTCGGGCCACTCTGACCTGACCACGAAGGACGGGCTCGCGCACGGGATCAAGGCCGTCCGCTGGGCCTCGGACTTCGGGCTCACGATCGTCAACACCGCGATCGGCGGCCACTGGTCGGAGGAGGAGAACGAGGACGCGTTCCTCGGGAACATCGACGAGCTCGCCGACGAGGCGAAGGCGGCGGGCGTCGTCGTCGCGCTCGAGATCCACGGCGACATCATGGCCTCGGGCGCCGTCACGCTGCCGCTGATCGAGCGGATCGGGCGCGAGGAGATCCGCGTCAACTACGACACCGCGAACTGCGAGTTCTACGCTGGCGTCGCCGCTGTCGACGACATCCCCGCGATCGCCCCCTACCTCGTCCACATCCACCTGAAGGACAAGATCGGCGGGCCACGCGAGTGGAACTTCCCCGCTCCTGGCGAGGGGCATATCGACTTCGGCCGGGTGCTCCAGGTGCTGCGCGAGGTCGGCTTCGACGGCCCCTGCGGGGTCGAGGTCGAGTTCACCGGGGAGCCGTGGCCGCCGCTCCCGGACGTGACGGGCGCGATGAAAGGCGCCTGCGAGCATCTGACCGCGCTCGGCTACTAGCCCGGTGGGAAAGGAATGACGATGAGCCGCTCGATCTTCATGCCGGAGATGACCCACCTCGAGGTGTCGGAGTACCTCGGGGGCGGCGGGAGCACCGTGATCGTCCCGGTCGGCTCGACCGAGGACCACGGCGACCACGGGCCGCTCTGGACGGACGTCTACATCCCGCTCGAGATCGCCAAGCGCGCCGCCGGCGAGCTCGGCGCCCTCGTCGGCCCGCCCGTCCCGTTCGGGATCGCCCACGACCACCGCGGCGCCCCCGGCGTCGTCCACCTGCGCCTCGACACGTTCGTCGCGCTCCTCCGGGACATCTGCCGTTCGCTGACCGACACCGGCTTCCGGCGGATCGTGCTCCTGAACGGCCACTACTGCAACTCCCACGCGATCGAGCTCGCCGTCGCCCAGTTCGCAGACGAGCTCCCGGAGGGCGCCCGCGTCTACCCGTTCCCGTACTGGGCCGGCCTCCCGCCGGAGCAGGCGGAGCGCTACCTGTCCGGCTCGGCGGGGCTGCACGCGAACGTCGGCGAGACCTCGATCGTGCTCGCGATCGACGAGGGCCTCTGCGACATGGAGCGCGTCCGGGACTTCACGCCCGACCTGCCGGAGCTGCGAACGAGCCCGTTCGCGCTGCTCGACCCGCTCTTCCTCGCCACCCCCGGCTCGTTCTGGGCGCTGCTCGAAGCCGGTGGCGGCGTCTGGGGGAAGCCGAGCGAGTCGACGGCCGAGCAGGGCGAGGAGTTCCTGTCCTGGTGCACGGCCGCGGTCGTGAACCTCATGCGCGACATGGAGGACGTCCACGACCGGCTCGAGCCCACCTACTCGCGCACGCGGCCGGGCCGGGGCGGCGGCGCGTGATCACCGTCGCGATCCTCGGCGGTGGCTTCATGGGGGCTGCCCATGCGAACAACTACCGGACGCTCGGCGACCGGGTCCGCGTCAAGACGGTCTGCTCGCGCACCGAGGAGAAGGCACGGCGGGTCGCGGAGATCGTCGGGGCCGGCGTCTCGACCGACCTCGCGGCCACGCTCGCCGACCCCGAGATCGACGCCGTCGACATCTGCCTACCCACCCCTCTTCACCGCGAGGTGGCCGAGCAGGCGTTCGCGCAGGGCAAGCACGTCTTCCTCGAGAAGCCGATCGCGCTCACGCTCGAGGATGCCGACGCGATCGTCACCGCCGCGACTGCGAGCGGCCGGGTCTTCATGGTCGGGCTCGTGCTGCGCTTCTGGCCGGAGTACGTCGAGCTGCAGCGACGCGTAGCCGCCGGCGAGCTCGGCCGGCCCCTCGCCGCCTCCGCGTACCGGCTCTCGCCACCCGCGGACTGGGCCGACTGGTACGCGGACCCGGCGGTGTCGGGCGGGCCGCCGATCGACCTGATGGTGCACGACTTCGACCAGATGAACTGGCTGTTCGGGACGCCGCGCACCGTGTACGCGCGCTCCGTCTCCCTCGGCGACCCGTCCTACCCCGACCACGTCGTCGCGGTCGTCGGCTACGACGGCGCCGAGGCGGTCGTCGAGGGGAGCATGGCGATGCCCGGGAGCTTCCCGTTCTCGAGCTCGATCCGGCTCCTCTGCGAGGGCGGGGTGGCCGAGTACGCGTTCCGCGCGGCGCCAGCCGAGGGCGGCGGGAACATCGGCGAGTCCGACCCGTCCGCGCGCGGCCTGCGCCTCTACCCGCGCGGCGGCGACCCCGAGGTCGTCCTGCTCGACCCGGTCGACCCCTGGGGGCCCGAGATCGAGGAGTTCGTCCGCTGCGTCGAGGAGGGCCGCCAGCCCGTCAACGGGACCGGCGAGCAGGCGCGGCTCGGGCTCGCGCTCTCGCTCGCCGCCAGCCGATCTCTCGCGAGCGGCCGCCCGGAGGCCGTCTAGGTGGACGCCCGCAACCGGGTGCTCGCGCGCGTCGAGGCGCTCCGCGACGACGCCGTCTCCCTGCTCCAGGAGCTCGTCCGGGTCGACTCGACGACGCCGACGCAGCCCGGCGTCGACCGGGCCGACGTGATCGGCGGGGAGACCCGCGTCAACGAGATCCTGCAGGAGCGCTACCGGGGCGCGGGCCTCGAGACGCACTGGGTCGCGGAGGATCCGGAGCGGCGCAACCTCGTCGGCGTGCGCGCCGGCGCGGGCGGCGGGCGCTCGCTGATCCTGAACGCGCACGTCGACACGGTCGCTGCCGTCGACCCGGGCGGCTGGCTCTGCGGCAGCCCGTGGAACCCCGAGCTCCGCGACGGGCGCCTCTACGGGCTCGGCTCGACGGACATGAAGGGCTCCGGGGTCGCCATGTGGGCCGTCGCGCAGGCACTCGAGGACGAGGGCGTGCGCCTCGCGGGCGAGCTTCAGCTCCACTCGGTGATCGGCGAGGAGATGATGGAGCACCACCTCGGTACGACCGCGGTCGTCAGGGCGGGCTTCCGCGCCGACGCGGCGATCGTGACCGAGCCGACCTCCTACCCGAAGCCGCTGACGGTCTCGCCGGTCGCGGCAGGGGTGTGGATTCTGCGGATCGTCGTCCGCGGCAAGAGCAGCCACTGCGGCAACCGGTCGCTCACGATCCGCCCCGGCGGCCCCGGCGAGCTCATCGGCGTCAACGCGCTCGAGAAGGGGCTGCTCGTACTCGAGTCGCTCCAGCAGCTCGAGCGTCAGTGGGGCCTGACGAAGAGCCACCCGCAGTTCTCGCCCGGCTTCTTCACGATCGGCCCGAACGTGTTCCACTCCGATGCCGGCGTGCCGTTCCCCGCCTACATCCCCGACCGGGCCGTGATCGAGTACGTGATCTGGTACCCGCCGCAGGAGGACGCGGCCGACGTCGCCCGCCAGATCGAGGAGTACGTGCTGACGGCCTGCCGGCTCGACACGTGGCTGGCCCGGAACCCGCCCGTGTTCGAATGGCTGAACAACTGGCCGCCGATGGAGACCCCGTGGGAGCACCCGCTCGTGCAGACGCTCGTCTCGGCGCACGAGAGCGTGACGGGGGCGGCGGTACCGGCGCCGAGCCCCGCCTATCCTGTCAACTTCGGCGCCGCCTCCGACGGCTCGTTCTACGAGGACGAGGGCATCCCGTCCGTCGTCTACGGCCCCGGCAACCTCGAGATCGCCCACTGCAGGGACGAGCACGTTGAGCTCGACGAGCTCGTGCTCGCCGCCCGGGTGCTGGCGGCGGCCGCGATCGACTGGTGCGGCCTTGAGGGGCGGCCAGCGGCCGCCCGGTCGGGGGCGGGTGGCGGACTTTGATCGAGCCGGTGCTCCAGCGGATCGAGGCGCGCCGCGAGGAGGCGGTCGAGCTGCTCGCCGAGCTCGTCCGCGTCAACAGCGTCAACCCGAACTACCCGGGCGTCGACCGGGCGGCGCTGATCGGCGGCGAGACCCGCGTCAACGAGATTCTCGAGGGGCGCTACGAGCGGGCCGGGCTCGAGACGCACTGGGTGTTCGAGGATCCCGAGCGCCGCGCGCTCGTCGGGGTCAGGGCGGGCGCGGGCGGCGGCCGCTCGCTGCTCCTGAACGGGCACGTCGACACGGTGCCGCCCGCGGCGGGGGGCGACTGGACGCACGGGAGCCCGTGGGAGCCGGTGATCCTCGATGGCTCCATGTACGGGCTCGGCTCGACCGACATGAAGGCCTCCGCGGTCGCGATGTGGCTCGTCGCGCAGGCGCTCGAGGACGCGGACGTCCGGCTCGCGGGGGAGCTCCAGCTCCACTCGGTCGTGGGCGAGGAGACCGGCGAGTACCAGCTCGGCACGCTCGCCTGCATCCGGGCCGGCTTCCGCGCCGACGGCGCGATCGTGACCGAGCCGTCGAACCCGCCGCGGCCGCTCACGATCACACCGGTGTCGGCCGGCTTCCTCTGGTTGCGGATCATCGTCGAGGGCCTGAGCACGCACGCGGGGAACCGCCCGCTCGTGATCCGCCCGGGCGGGCCGGGCGAGGCGATCGGCGTGAACGCGCTCGAGAAGGGCGCGAAGCTCGTCCGGGCGCTACAGGAGCTCGAGGAGCGGTGGGGGCTGACGAAGAGCCACCCGTACTTCTCGCCCGGCTGGTTCACGATCATGCCCGGGCTCTTCCACGCCGATCCGGGCGTCCCGTTCCCCGCCTACCTGCCAAACCGCGCCGAGCTGCACTGGGGGATCTGGTACCCGCCGCAGGAAGACGAGGACGATGTGGTGCGGGAGATCGAGGAGCACGTGCTCGCCGCCTGCCGGCTCGACCCGTGGCTCGCCGAGCACCCGCCGAGCTTCGACTGGCCGCTTCGCTACCCGGGTCTGCAGACGTCGTGGGAGCACGAGCTGCCGCAGACGATGGCGCGGGCGTGGGAGCGGGTGACCGGCGAGCCGGTGCCGCCGCCGAGCCCGCAGTACCCGGTCAATTTCGGTGCGGCGATGGAGGGCACGTGGCTCGAGCGGGAGGGAATCCCGTCGATCGTGTTCGGCCCCGGCGACCTGCGGGTCGCGCACGCGAAGGACGAGCACGTGTCGCTCGACGAGATGATCGCGGCGGCGAAGGGGCTCGCCGCGTGCGCGATGGAGTGGTGCGGCGTCGCCTGAGCCGCGTCCGAGCAACCGACCAGCGAGGGAGTGGAGCGCGAATGTCCTGGATCCAGACCGGCTCGTCGATCATCTTCCTGCCCTACACGCTCGAGCAGGCGCTGACGGGGCTCGCCCGGGCGGGCTTCCGGAACGTCGAGATCGGAGCCGTCAAGGGCTTCCTCGAGCACCTCGACCCGGACGCGATCGACGATGCTGCGATCGAGAACTGTCGGCGGCTGCTCGACACGAACGGCCTCACCTGCGTGTCGATGAGCGGCCACGCCCAGCTGCACACCGACGAGGGTAAGCGCCGGCTCACGGACGTATTGCGCGCCGGCCGCGAGTTCGGAATCAGCGTGCTGAACACGTTCACGGGCGACGCGGCGACGCCGGAGGAGGTCGAGACGTTCAAGGCGAACGTGCGCGAGATCGCCGACGAGGCGCAGGGCTACGGGATCCGCCTCTGCATCGAGACGGACTCGAACCTGCTGCCGACCGCCGAGATCGGGCGCGGGATCCTCGACGAGATCGACCATCCGTGGGTGCTGTTCAACTACGACCCCGGCAACGTCATCTACTACACGGGCGCCGACCCCTCGACCGACGTCGAGCACGCGCTCGACCGGCTCGGGCACTTCCACCTGAAGGATCAGCGGGGCGGCAAGGGCGTCGCCGATTTCCCGCCGCTCGGCGAAGGCGACGTCGACGTGCCCCACCTGCTGCGGCGTCTGCGCGAGACCGGCTTCTCGGGCCCCGTCTCGATGGAGATCGAGTTCACGAACTACGAGTGGCCCGACTGGGAGGCGTGCGTCGAGGCCGCTCGGCGCAGCAAGGCCTACTGGGACGGGCTCGGCGGGTAGGCGGCGGGTCGTGACCCGTGCCCGTGAGGTCTCGACGATCGCCGGGGGTCACACCCCGGGGTCAGACCCCGGCGATCCGTCGTTCCCGAGAACCCGCGTGTGCAAACGAGATCCGTAGGAGATCTGAGTCGCTACCTATCAAGGGGTCTGACCCCCTGACATGGCCTGCGCGGACGGGGGTTGCGGCATGAGCGCCCTGCGGGTCGCGATCCTCGGCGCCGGCTTCGCCGGTACGTTCCACGCGCAGGCGTGGGCGGAGTGTCCGGGCGCCGAGCTGGCGGCGGTCGTCGACGCGGAGCCCGCGCGCGTCCGCGAGGTGACGGAGCGCTTCGGCGGCGAGCCGGCGGGGTCGCTCGAGCGGGCACTCGCCGCGGACGTCGACGTCGTCGACGTGTGTCTGCCGACGTCGCTCCACGAGGAGACGACCCTCGCTGCCCTGGCGGCCGGCAAGCACGTGCTCTGCGAGAAGCCGATCGCGCTCGATCTCGCCTCCGCCGACCGGATGCTCGCCGCGGCCCGCGCGACGGGCACGACGTTGATGGTCGCCCACGTCCTGCGCTTCTGGCCCGAGTACGAGCGTCTGGGTGAGCTTGCCGCCGAGGGTGAGCTGGGGTCGCTGCGGGCGCTCTCCTGCTCGCGGCTCGTCGCGACGCCGGGGCCGTACGCGCCCTGGCTGCTCGATCCGCAGCGGGGGCTCGGGCTCGGCGAAGTGATCGTCCACGATCTCGACATCGCGGCCGCGCTGCTCGGCCGGCCCCGTTCGGTCGTCGCCACCGGTGTGCGCGACGAGACGGGCTGGTCGCACCTCCAGGCGCTGCTTCGCTTCGACGGGAACCGGGTCGCGACGGTCGAAGCCGGCTGGCACGTACCGGAGGCTCAGCCGTTCGCCGCCGTCTTCCGCGCCGTCTGCGAGCGCGGGATCGCCGAGTACGATTCCCGCCGCCAGCCGACGCTCTCGGTCGCGCGGGACGGGGTCGTCGAGGAGGTCGACGTCGGCTCCGCCGGCAAGACCGAGGGCGGCCCGTGGACGTTCGATGCCGCCGGCTACATCCGCGAGGTCGAGTACTTCGCCGGCTGCGTCCGCGAGCGCCGCGAGCCGGAGCGCTGCCCGCCGGCGGCCGGACGGCAGGCGCTCGAGCTCACGCTCGCCGCGCTGGAGTCGGCCGCGACGGGGGCGGAGATCACGCTCCCACCCGCGTAGGGGCGGGACCTGTCCCGCCCGGCCGCTACGGCAAGACGGACAGGCTGAGCCGCGACGGCCGTGCCCGGTCGTGGAGAACGGCCTGGGTCGCCACCACCGCCCGTTCGGGCCCCTCGAGCCCGGGCCGGCCGCCCGTGTTCAGGTTGCGGTCCCAGTGGGGGAAGTCGGAGCTCGACACCTGGAGGCGCAGCCGGTGGCCGGCGGGAACGCGCACGGCCAGGGGCCCGAGCGAGATCCGGTAGCTCTCGACCGCCCCCGGGACGAGCGCCTCCGGGCGCGCGAGCGAGCGGCGGTAGCGGGCGCGCACGATTCCCTCCTTCAGGTTGACGGACTCGCCGGCCGGGTCGACGAGGCAGAGCCGCGCAGTGAAGTCCGTGTCGAGGGCGGTCGTGGCCGCGAAAAGCGTGACCTCGGCGTCGCCGGCGAGCGTCACGGACGCCGCGAGCGGCCCGGTCGTGTAGACGAGTACGTCGCGCCAGCTCTCCGTCACGCGCTGCGAGGTCGGGCCCATCGGCGCCGGCGGGTCGGAGCAGCAGGAGTGCCCGCCCCTGCTCTCGACCGGCGCGAGCGGGTCGTAGACGAACACGTCTGCCGGCTCCTCCCCGGGGGGCTCGGGCGAGAGCACGCCGTCTCCGAGCGCGCTGTTCGCGCGGCCGCCCGAGCGCAGGTACCAGTCGACCGGTCGGGAGCCCGGCGGCGGCCAGCCGTCGAAGTCGCGCCAACCATCGCCCAGCACGAACGCGGTCGCCGGCGCGGCCAGCACGCCCGTGTCCCGGCCCTTCAGCCAGTGGTCGAACCAGCGGAGCTGCCAGTCGTCGACGACCCGCCAGTCAGCGGGCCCGCCCGCGTCGCAGCCGGGCCCGACCGGCGTCCACGGCCCGTGCGTCCACGGCCCGACGAGCAGCTTCTGGCGGCCTGCGCGCCCCTCCAGCTCGGCGAAGGCCCCCATGGTGCCGGCGACGAAGATGTCGTACCAGCCGCCCACGTGCAGCGCGGGCACCTCGATCCGCGAGAGGTCGGCGGCCAGCGCCTGCCAGTAGCCGTCGTCGCCCGGATGCTCGAGCCAGTCGAAGTAGTAGGGCGCGTTCTCCCGCGTGAGCGGCGCGCAGTCAACGAGCGGGAGGCGCCGGTACCAGGCAGGGTCGCCCGCGGCCCGCTCGAGCTCGCGCATCGCCCCGGTGTCTCCCTGACGGCGGGCGCCATCCCAGGCGAGCCCGAGTGCCCAGCTAGCCGCGAATGCGAGCGCGAGCGCGCCTCCGTTCGATGTCCAGCCTTCCGAGAAGCGGGCCGACGTCATCGCCGGCGCGATCGCGACGAGACTCGGCGGCCGCTCCGCCGCGGCGAGCAGCTGCGTCGCGCCCGGGTACGAGAACCCGTACATGCCCACGCGCCCGTCGGCGCCGGGGAGGCGCGCGGCCCACTCGACCGTGTCGTAGCCGTCCGGCCCCTCGCTCGCGAAGGGGTAGAAGTCGCCCTCGGAGCGAAAGCGCCCGCGGCAGTCCTGGACGACCGTGACGTAGCCCCGGCTCGCCCAGACCGACGGGTGGGCGTAGCCCGAGCCGCCCTGGGCGGTGTCCTTCCCGTACGGCTCGCGCATCAGAAGCACGGGGTGGGGGCCGCTGCCGGGCCGATAGACATCGGCGTAGAGCGTGACCCCGTCGCGCAGCCGGCAGGGGACGTTCCGCTCGATCGTGACGCCCTCCACGCCTGGGGCCTGCTCCGGCGCCACGTCAGTCCCTGACCCAGACCGGGTCGCCGGCGACGACGGTGCGCACCGGGGAGAAGTCCCCGTCGAGCACCGCCAGGTCGGCCCTGAACCCGGGCGCGAGCCGGCCGCGATCCGAGAGGCCGAGCACGCCGGCTGGCGTGAGGCTCGCCATCGCGGCCGCCTCGGCGAGCCCGAAGCGGGCCGCCGTGCGCGCGACGAGCGCGGCGCCGCAGCGGTCGCCGCCGCGGAGCCTCCCCGTCTCCGGATCCTCCGCCGGCGGGGCAACCAGGTCGCTCGTGAGCGCGATGCGCATCGGTCCGGCGACACGGAAAGTCACCTCCTCGGTCGCGGGGTGGAGGTGGCGTCCGTCGGCGATCATCCCGAGCGTGACCCGCTCGTCCGCGAGCAGCGTCCCGATCGCGGCCGGCTCACGCCCGCGGAAGCCGCTCATCGCGTTCCAGATGTGCGTCGCGAAGGATGCGCCCCGGTCGATCGCCGCCCGCGTCGTGTAGTGGTTCGTCCGCGTGTGGCCGATCGCCGCGACCGCCCCCGCGGCGATGATGCGGTCGATCGCCCCGAAGCCGCCCTCGACCTCAGGGGCGAGCGTGACCATCCGCACGTGCCCGGTCGCGAGCCAGCCGTTCAGTTCGGCGAGGTCGACGGGGCGGATGTGCTCGACCGCCTGGGCGCCCGCCCTCTCCGGGTTCAGGTACGGCCCCTCGACGTGCGCACCGAGGCAGCACGGGTCGTCGGGGAGCGCTGCCAGGAAGCCCTCGACGGCGCCCGGCGGGGAGGTGCCGACGGTGGCCAGGTAGCCGGTCACGCCGTTCTCGGCGCAGCGGCCGGTGTCGTAGACCTGGAGGTCGACGAAGCCGGGGAAGACGAGTGGCGCCTCGAGCGGCTCGTCGGTCTGGTCGACCGCTGTGATCAGCCCGTCCTCGATCCTGAGCACGCCCGGCCGCGCGCCGTCGATCGGATCGACGAGAAGTCCCGCCAGCTCGCG
Source organism: Thermoleophilia bacterium (assembly GCA_023382435.1). Taxonomy (GTDB): domain Bacteria; phylum Actinomycetota; class Thermoleophilia; order Gaiellales; family Gaiellaceae; genus JAHDVS01. The sequence continues at coordinate 10,908 of JAHDVS010000045.1, read as the reverse complement.
TGCCATGCGGCGGATTCTCGCGGACCCGGGGCTGGGCGGCGCCGCCCAGCGTGAACGAACAAGTGTTCGTCCGGGGCCCTGGCTAAACTAGCCTCGATGGCCGCCGGCGAGATCGTCGTCCTCGGCGCCCGCGAGCACAACCTGAAGGACATCGCCGTCCGGCTGCCGCGGAACGCCCTGATCTGCATCACCGGGCTCTCGGGCTCGGGGAAGTCGTCGCTCGCGTTCGACACGATCTACGCTGAGGGCCAGCGCCGCTACGTCGAGTCCTTGTCCGCGTACGCGCGCCAGTTCCTCCAGATGATGGAGAAGCCCGACGTGGACTCGATCGAGGGTCTCTCGCCCGCGATCTCGATCGACCAGAAGACGACGTCGCGCAACCCGCGCTCGACCGTCGGCACCGTCACGGAGATCTACGACTACCTGCGCCTCCTCTACGCGCGCGCCGGCCGCCCGCACTGCCCGGTCTGCGGCCGCGCGATCGCGGGCCAGTCGGTCGAGACGATCGTCGACCAGGTGCTCCAGCTCCCGGAGGGGACGAAGTACACGGTCAACGCCCCGGTGGTGCGCGACCGCAAGGGGGAGTTCCGCGACCTGCTCCAGGGCCTGCGCGGCGAGGGCTTCACGCGCGTCAGGGTCGACGGGGAGCAGCGGCTGCTCGAGGAGGAGATCGAGCTCGACAAGAAGTACAAGCACGCAATCGACGTGGTCGTCGACCGGCTCGTCGCGAAGCCTGACCTGCGCCACCGCCTGACCGACTCGATCGAGACCGCGCTCGCGCTCGCCGACCGGCTCGTGACGATCGACGTCGTGGACGGGGAGGAGCTGACGTTCTCCGAGCGGTTCGCCTGCCCCGAGCACGGCGCCGGCCTGCCCGAGCTCGAGCCGCGCGTGTTCTCGTTCAACTCGCCGCACGGCGCCTGCCCGCGCTGCACCGGCCTCGGCCACCAGCAGGAGATCGACCCCGACCTGCTCGTGCCTGACCCGACCCAGCCGGTGGGAAGCGCGCTCGTGCCCTGGTCGGTCGGCGGCTCCTCCTTCTACGAGTCGGTCGTGCAGGCGATCGCCGACCGCTACGAGCTCGACCTCGACACGCCGTGGTGCGACCTCCCGGAGGACGCGCAGCGCCTGTTTCTGCGCGGGACGGGCGGCGAGCGGGTCTACGTCCAGTACCGCAACCGGATGGGCCGCAAGCGCTCGTACATGCTCGCCTGGGAGGGGATCGTCACGAACCTCGAGCGCCGCTACAAGGAGACGGACTCCGCGACGCAGCGCGAGCGGATCGAGGAGTACATGTCCGCCCGGCCGTGCTCGGCCTGCCACGGCGCCCGCCTCAAGCCGGAGGTGCTCGCGGTCACCGTCGGCGGACTCAACATCCACGAGCTGACCCGGAAGTCGGTGCGGGCGGCGATCGAGTTCGTGGACGGGCTCGCGCTGTCGGAGCGGGAACGCCACATCGCCGTCCGGATCCTGAAGGAGATCCGCGAGCGGCTGACGTTCCTGAACGACGTCGGCGTCGGCTACCTCCAGCTCGACCGGGCGGCCGCGACGCTGTCGGGCGGCGAGGCGCAGCGCCTGCGGCTCGCGACGCAGATCGGCTCCCAGCTCGTGGGTGTCCTCTACATCCTCGACGAGCCCTCGATCGGCCTGCACCAGCGCGACAACGACCGTCTGATCCGCACGCTCGAGAGCCTCAAGGAGATCGGCAACACCGTCCTCGTCGTCGAGCACGACGAGCAGATGATGCGCGCCGCCGACCAGCTCGTGGACATGGGCCCGGGCGCGGGTGAGCACGGCGGCCGGGTCGTCGCGCAGGGGTCGGCCGCGGAGGTGGCGCTGATCGAGGGGTCGGTGACGGGGCAGTTTCTGTCGGGGGCGCGGCGGATCGCGGTGCCGCCGCGGCGAACGCAAGACGCGGGCGTGTTCCGCGTCCTGGGGGCGCGGATGCACAACCTGAAGGGGATCGACGTCGAGTTCCCGGTCGGGAAGCTCGTCTGCGTGACGGGCGTGTCGGGCTCCGGGAAGTCGACGCTCGTGAACGAGATCGTCTACAAGGCGCTCGCGAACCGGCTCAGCCGGGTGCGGGTGAAGCCGGGCGAGCACGACGCGGTCGAGGGAATCGACTGCTTCGACAAGGTGATCGACATCGACCAGTCGCCGATCGGGCGGACGCCGCGGTCGAACCCGGCGACGTACACGAAGCTGTTCGACCACATCCGCGACCTGTATGCGCAGACGCCGGACGCGAAGGTGCGGGGCTACCGGCCGGGGCGGTTCTCGTTCAACGTGCGCGGCGGGCGCTGCGAGACGTGCAAGGGTGACGGGACGATCAAGATCGAGATGCATTTCCTGCCGGACGTGTACGTGACCTGCGAGACCTGTCACGGGCGCCGCTACAACCGCGAGACGCTCGAGGTGCGCTTCAAGGGCAAGTCGATCGCGGACGTGCTCGAGCTGTCGGTGGAGGAGGCGCTTCAGTTCTTCGCGAAGATCCCGAAGCTGCGCCGCCGCTTGCAGACGCTCCACGACGTGGGGCTCGACTACGTGAAGCTGGGCCAGCCGGCGACGACGCTCTCGGGCGGGGAGGCACAGCGGGTGAAGTTGTCTGCGGAGCTGTCGAAAGTGGCGACGGGCCGGACGCTCTACATCCTCGACGAGCCGACGACGGGGCTGCATTTCGCGGACATCGAGAAGCTGCTCGAGGTGCTGCAGCGGCTGGTCGACTCGGGCAACACGGTGCTCGTGATCGAGCACAACCTGGACGTGATCAAGCAGGCGGACTGGGTCGTCGACCTCGGCCCGGAAGGGGGCGACGAGGGCGGTGAGCTGATCGCGTGCGGCACCCCCGAGGAGGTGGCGCGGGTCGAGGGCAGCTTCACGGGGCGATTCCTGCGCGACGTGCTGGCCGAGGTGGCCGCCGCCGCGGCTGCGTGAGCGGCTTCGGGCGGGCGCGGTCGACGGTCTGCGTGCCGCGGTAGCGGGAGCCGCTCCGCGCGGCTCAGGCGTCCGCGGGCAGCAGCACGAAGGGGCGGCCGTCCCGGGCCTGCAACGCCCGGAAGTGGCGCTCGTCGAGGGTCAGGATCCACTGCGTCCCGTAGCGGGCGGCGAGGACGACGAGCGACGCGTCGGCGAGGTCGAGCTCGAGGTCGCGGTAGCGGTGGATCACGTTTGCTGCCTCGGCCACGTCTTCCGCCCCGAACGGAGCGAGTTCGTACGCCTCGCTCGCGACCTGGTCGAGAAGGGCAAGCTCGGCACGGACGCTCCCCCGCGTGCGCGTCAGGTAGTCCAGCTCGGCGAGCACGAAGGGGGAGAGGACGTAGGGCGGGGTCTCGGCGGCAAGCGCGGCCCGGGCGGGCCGATGGTGGGTCTGGTCGGGGCTCAGCGCCGCGAGCAGCCCGCTCGTGTCGAGAAGGATCAACGCACTCCGAGGCCTCGCATCGCCTCGTCGGAGTCCTCGACGGGCGCGACCTCCCCGCTCGCGAAGAGCGGCAGCGTCGGGCGCGGACGCTCCCGGCGGAGGTAGGCGTCGAGCGCGAGCCGAAGCACGTCCGCTTCGGAGCGTTCCTGCTCCCGAGCGACCCGCTCGAGCCGGCTCTTGAGCTCGTCCGGAAGGTACACGGTCGTCTTCCTCACCGTGCCATACACGCTGCCATACGTTGTCGTGGGCGCGCTCGAGGCGCCGGAGCGCCGAGACCCGCGAGGCTCAGTCGTTGCTTCGGGTGCCCTCGCTCTGGGTGCCGACGTGCATCGGGTCGGCGTCGAAGAACAGTCCGCCGACCGTGCGCACGGTGGGGTAGCGGAGGTTCGCCTTGCACTCCGCCCGAGCTTGCTGCTCTTCGGCGGGGATCTGTTCCTCGCACAGCTTCTCCATGTCCATGCGGAATTTCTCGTCGACCTCCGCGCGCGACCAGCCGTGGAAGTCGATCTTGGCGCCCGTGAACCTGTCGTACACGGTGTGGCCACCGTAGCCGGCGTCGTGGAGGTTGCAGGCGTCGACGAAGCTCACCTCGTAGGGGGTGCCGTCCTCCCCGTAGTACGTGCTGGTGTTGCCGAAATAGTTCTCGGCGGAGACGACGGCGTCCCAGCCCTCGCCGCCGCAGCCGTTCGACACCCTTCCGATCGGCACGACCATCTTGATCCAGGCGCAGCTCGACCTGGGCGCGCCCGCGCTCTTGTTGCCGGCGGCGTCCTTCGCCCAGATGCAGGCGAACATCGGGCCCTCGAGCGTGGCGGGCAGGTCGACGGTCCAGACGAGTCTTCCCCCGGTCTTCCCCGAGTAGCGCGCGTTCCTGATGTACTGGCCGCCCTCGAACAGGGTGGCGCGGGCCTTCACCCGGCCGCTGTTGTCCTTGACGCTGAACTCGAGCTTGATGCGCTCCCCGGGTTCAACGAACTTCTTGAACGGGAACGCCCGCACCTTCGGCGGCGTGCAGTCCCGCGCCGCGGGTCTCGGCACGCCGGGGGGAGGAAGCGCCCGAGGCCCCGAGCAGTCCTCTGCCGGCGGGGTATCGGTGCCGCCGTCGCCAACGCGCGTGGCGCTGATGTCGACGTGCGCCGTGGACGCCACAGGAGTGGTCCAACCACTCCAGGAGTTGCCGTCCGCGCTCAACGTCAGCTCCACGGTGCCGTCATCCCAGCCCGGGAGAGGGGGATCCGAAGGGGTCGGGTTGGTCCAGGTTCCATGCAGGACGTTGCCGGCGACGATGCCCTCCAGGTGGGTGGAGCCAGCCCCCACAGTCCAGTTGCCGCTGACGTGGTCACCGGCCTGTACCCAGTTCAGCGCCACACCGTTTGACGTGAGCCACGTGCCGGCCCAGGGGCTCGCCTGCACGCGGGCGCTCGGGACCGGGGCCAGGGAGTACGCGGAAGACGCCGCGAAGGCGGCCGGGGCCGGTGCGACGAGCACCGCCAGCCCGGCCAGGAGAGCGCCGACGAGAGCTGGGCGAATGGGGAGAGACTTGGTCATGCTCCTGGGAGCCTGCGCCAGAGCGAGCTAGTCGGCGCCCGCTCGAGCCGAATTTTCCTCGCCGGCCGGGCTCCGGTCAAGTGCAATCGAGACGGTCCGGGCCGCCGTGCGGCTTGCTGCGTCGTCGCCGCTCAAGGTGCCTCGGCCGATAACCCGACGATGCAGCGCCTGCCAGCTCTTCTCCTCGACCTCGTCGCGCTATCGCTGCCGCGCCACCTCCGGCCGCCCCGGAGCTGCCACCGCTTCCCGGCGGGGGGCAGGTACAGCGACCGAACATCGTCGTCGTGCAGCGCGAACCAACCGGTGGAGCACCCGCAACCTCATCCCCTCTGATTCGCGAGTCCACCCTCCGCCCGGGCCCGGCGAGGCACGTCCCTCGACCGGATCGGCGACAATGCGCGGTGTGGGCGAGCACCTCACCCCCGACCAGCGTGCCCGGCTCGCGGCCGAGCTTGCCGCGCTCGAGGGGCCGGGCCGAGCCGGGATCGTGGATGCGATCAGGGTCGCTCGGGCGCACGGCGACCTCTCGGAGAACTTCGAGTATCACGCGGCCAAGAACGAGCAGGGGCTGCTCGAGCGGCGGATCACCATTCTCCGCTCGCGGCTCGAGAGCGCGGTGATCGTCGAGGGCGGCGCCTCCGGCGTGGTCTCCGTGGGCTCGCACGTGGTCGTCGAGGACGGGGACGGCGAGCGCCTCGAGCTGGAGGTGTCGAGCCTCGGCGGAGCCGGCGCCGTCTCGCCCGCGTCCCCGCTCGGGGCCGCGCTGCTCGGCAAGCGCGCCGGTGACACCGTCGATGTCCCGGCCCCTCGCGGGGCCTGGCGGGCGACGATCGTCGAGGTGCGGGCGGCCGGTTAGCGTCTTGCCGTGGCGGCCGTCGCCGCCGCGCTGCTTGCCTCCGCCGCGCTCGCGGCCAGCGCCGACGGTACGCTGGCACCGTGACGGACGCTCCCGCTGCCCCCGCCGGCGGTCTCGACCGGCTCTGGCTGCGCCGGGCCGTGCTCGTGCTGCGACGGCCCCGCGAGGTGTTCGCCGCCATCGCCGACTCGGTCGAGGAGGACGATGAGGCCAGGCAGGAGCCACTGCTCGCGCTGGTTCTGCTCGCCGGGGTTGCCGTGGTCGTGTCGCTCTCCGCGACGTCGCGCGAGCTGCTCGACGACCCCGAGGTGGACGGCGCCCTCGCCGCGGTGCTGCTGTTCCTCGCCGGGGCGCTGTACGGGATCGCCGGTTACTGGCTGGGCGGGCTCGCGCTCTACCTGGGCCTGCGCGGCACGCAGGTCGAGGACGGAACGTACCGGGAGTCGCGCCACCTGCTCGGGTACTCGCTTGCCCCGCTCGCCCTCTCGCTGTTCGTGGTGGTCCCTGTGCGCCTGCTCGCGTTCGGTGGCGACGGCTTCCGTAGCGGCGGCCGTGACGAGGGAGCGGGGGAATGGGCGCTCACGGGCATCTCGCTCGCGTTCGTCGTCTGGTCGCTCGTGCTGCTCGTCGTCGGGATCCGCACCGTGTACGGATGGACGACGATCCGCGCGCTGGGCGCCCTGCTCGTGACGTCGATGACGCTGCTCGGTCTCGGGCTCGTCGTCCTCGTCGTCGGCCGCGCGTAGCGGCCCACCGGAGCGCTGGCCCACCGCGGCCGCCGACGATCTCGCTACAGTAGGTACGCGTCCCGGGTTTCCACTCCCGCAGGAACTCGCATCGTGTTTCCCCGGGCGCCAGGTGAACGCGAGTGCCCGATGCGCGGACGGCGAGGCCATTCGACGACGAAGCGGCAGCCCGCTACAGGCCCTGCAGCATGAGTCGCGAACGCCGCTCGCAGGGAGCGTCGACAGAAGGGAAGGCTCGATGAGCTCGAAGCGACAGCAGACGATGGCGAAGATGATGCGCGAGCAGGCGCTCAGGGAGCGTCGCGCGAAGAAGCAGGAGAAGAAGGAAGCGGCGCGGAGTGCGAAGGCGGGCGAGACCCCGCTAGCGAGCGCGCCCGACGACGATCAGGCCGCAGCCGACTAGGTTCGGCGTCGGACCTCCGCTTCGCTCCGCCAGCGGGGCCGGAGCACCTCGAGAGCCGCCCGCGGGCGCCGTCTCGGACGCGAAGCCACGGCCGGAAGAGCAGGCGGGAGCGCAGCCCTGTCTGCGTGCGCGCGGCGTGGGCACCGGCCTCCGTCATCCCGCTCCACGGGCCTCGAGCGCGTGGTCGTGCACGGATTCGACGCGCGCGGCGATCGTCTCCCAGCTCAGGCGTTCGCGCACGTGGCGGGCGGCGTTCTCGCCTCGCCGCCGGCGCTCGCCGCCTTCGGCGGGCGCGACCGCGCGCGCAAGGGCCTCCGCGAGCGCCTCTTCGTCGTCGGGCGGGATGAGCCAGCCGTCTTCCTCGCCCGGGACGATGTTCACGAACGAGGGCGGTCCCCCGGTCGACGTGCCAATCACCGGCAGGCCGGCGCTCATCGCCTCGAGGTAGACCTGGCCGAACGGCTCGTCGACACTGGGGGCCACCAGCACGTCGGCGCAGGCGAGGCCGTCTGGAAGCTCGTCGTGGCCGCGCCAACCGACGAAGAACGCGCTCGGGCGCTCCCCGAGCAGTCCGCAGGCGCGCGCGACGGTGGCGGGATGCTCGCCCTCCCACTCCCCAGGGGCGCCGCCCCAGACGACGAGCGGCGCCTCGACCGCGTGCTCGCGCCGCGCCCGCGCGTAGGCCCGGACGAGCAGGGGCACGCGCTTGAAGGCGAGGAAGCGCCCGACGTAGAGGAGCACCGGGCGCGGCTCGCCCGTCCCATCGAGGAACGCGTGACGAAGCTGCTCCTCGGTCACGAGCAGGGCTCCCGGCCGGTGGTCATCCTCGATCCAGGCGAGCGGCTCTTCGACGAGCCAGCGCCGCCAGGCGGCGAGCCGGGCGGCGCCGCTGGCCCGCTCGACCCGGAAGCGCCCGACGTCGACGCCGTTCGGCACGACCGTGATCGAGTCCGGGTCGAGCCCGAGTAGCCGAGCCGCCTCGGAGCTGTCGTGTGGCGAGATGCAGATCGTCGCGGCCGCCTGCCGCGCGAGCCCGATCATCCGCTCGGCCCAGAAGGCTCCGTACGTGCCGCCGCCGCCGCGGAGGACGCGGGCGAGGAACTTGAGCTCGGTCCCGTGAAGGTGGGTCACCACCGGACGCGAGGGGTAGAGCTCGGCCGCGGCGGCGTGGAGCGGCCCCAGGTGGTGGAGGTGGAGGAGATCGGAGGCGGAGAAGCGCTCCGAGGCGCCGAGCAGTTGCCGCCAGGCGGCGCTCGCATGGCCGGCGCGGGCAGGACTGACCTCGTCGAAGCACCGATCCGCGACGCCGTCCTTCGGCTCGAAGGACGGATGCATCGGCATCGACGCCGACAGCGGGTCGTCGCCAGCCTGCCAGGCGGCCAGGGCGTCGTCGTAGGCGGCAACGACGAGCTCGAGTCCGGAGAAGAAGGTGTCCGCGTTGCCCGGGCTCCCCGACGGCCCGAGCGACCCGGTCGCGAGCGTCACCCGGTGGCCGCGCGTCTCGAGCGCCCGGGCGAGGTAACGGGCGACCTGCGCGCTCCCGCCGCGGGGGTAGAAGAGGAGGCCCATGCCGATCCGCCTGCCGTTCACGCGGGGACCGTAGTCGAAGGAGGGGACGGGGCCGCGGGCCTGATCCCGTTCGATTCGCTCGGCGACGCCTCGCTCAGGCGCGGTTCGCGCGGGCTGCGACGAGCTCAGCGGCCTGTGCGGAACTCGGGTCGGCTGAGGAGCTCGCGTTTGCCTTCCCGAGGCCGACGGCCACGCGGGCGCCCAGTTGCGGGTCGACGCTGGCCCAGTAGGCGATCACGCGGAGCTGTACCTCATCAGCGACGCGGTCGCCGGCGTGGGCGACGATGTTGGTCACGAGGTGCTCGCGGGCGGTGTCGTCCATGACGTCCCGGTAGAGCGAGCCGGCCTGGCCGAAATCATCGTCCTCGGCGTGCTTCTCGTACGCGTAGCGGCCCAGCTCGCCTGACGCGACCGTCCAGCCCAGGTCCGCGGCGCGCAGCGGGTCGGCTTGCGGGCCGCCGTGGCTGTTGGGCGCGTAGACCGGTTGTGACCCCGCGTGGCGGTAGGTCATCTGCCCGTCCTTGTTGTAGGAGTTCACCTCGACTTTGGGGGCGTTGATCGGGAGTTGCTCGTAGTTGGCGCCGATGCGGTGCAGATGGGTGTCGTGGTAGGAGAAGATCCGGCCCATCAGCATCTTGTCCGGGCTCAGGCCGACCCCGGGCACGAGGTTGGCGGGCGAGAAGCCGGCCTGCTCGACCTCGGCGAAGAAGTTAGCCGGGTTACGATCGAGCACCAGGCGACCCACGGTGATCGGCGGGTAATCGGCGTGCGGCCACACCTTGGTGAGGTCGAACGGGTTGAACCGGTAGTCGGCGGCTTCCTCGAAGGGCATCACCTGCATCTCGAGACGCCACTCCGGGGTCTCCCCGCCGGCGATCGACTCCCACAGGTCACGGCGGTGGAAGTCCGGGTCCTCCGCGGTCATCGCCTTGGCTTCTGCGTCGGTGAAGTTCTCCACTCCCTGGACGGTCTTGAAGTGGTACTTGACCCAGAAGCGCTCGCCGCCGGCGTTGATCCACGAGAACGTGTGGCTGCCGTAGCCGTTCATGGTGCGCAACGAGCGTGGCGTGCCGCGGTCGGACATCAGGATCGCCACCTGGTGGGCGCTCTCGGGCGACAACGTCCAGAAGTCCCATTGCATGTCGTTCGAGCGCAGCCCGGTGTCCGGCAGGCGCTTCTGGGAATGGATGAAGTCCTGGAACTTCGTCGCGTCGCGCACGAAGAAGATCGGCGTGTTGTTGCCGACCAGGTCGTAGTTCCCCTCGTCGGTGTAGAGCTTCAGCGCGAAGCCGCGCGGGTCACGCACGGTGTCAGGGAAGCCCTGCTCGCCGGCCACCGTGGAGAAGCGCGCAAACACGGGCGTCCGCTTCCCGATATGTGCGAGGAAGCTCGCCTTCGTGAACTCGGTCACGTCCTCGGTGACCTCGAAGAATCCGTGGGCGCCGGTTCCCTTGGCATGCACGACGCGCTCGGGGACGCGCTCGCGGTTGAAGTGCTGCATCTTCTGGACGACGTAGTGGTCGTGCAACACCGTGGGCCCGCTTGGGCCGACAGTCAGCGAGTACTCGTCGCTTGCGGCGGGGATCCCGGAGTCGGTGGTCGTCACCGGATGGCGGTCGTGACTGCTCGTGGACAGGTTGGGCTCGGTCATCGTGAGCTCTCTTTCCTCGGTTGGGGTTGATCGCGGTCGGCGCAGCAGGCGGCGCACAGACCCCAGTAGATGATCTCAGCCTCCTCGACGTCGTAGCCGGCCGGTCCGCCCGGCTCGAGGCACGGAGCGTGGCCGACAGCGCAGTCGACATCGGTCACCGCCCCACAGGAGCGGCAGACGAGGTGGTGATGGTTATCGCCCACTCGCCCCTCGAATCTTGCAGGGCTGCCGGGAGGCTCGATGCGGCGCACGAGGCCCGCGTCGGTCAGTGCGCGCAGGACGTCGTAGACCGCTTGGATCGAGACGCTACCGAGGCGTCGGCGCGCGGCGATCGCGATCTCCTCGACAGCAAGGTGGTCGCCCTCCCGTACGGCTGCGAGCACGGCAAGGCGCGGAGCGGTCACGCGCAATCCTGCCCGCCGCAGGCTCAGCGGATCGAGGTTCTCGGCAGGGAGCGTCGCGGCCACGATCACCCAGTCTAGCAGTTTTAGGAATGAATCAAGAAATCGAACAAATCGTGATTCGTCCCAGCGGCCGCCGGTGCATCGGCAACCCGAGTACGCGGCTCTCCCGTTCGGGTCTGGACCGGGATGGCGCGTAGACGCTCGCCCGGCTGAGTTCTGTTCGGCGGCGCGCCCCGCAGCTTGGTCGCTCGACCGAGAGGTGGAGTTCCCCCGCTTCCGTGGACAGGGTTTGATTAGGCGGCTTGCTCTTCAA
>JAHDVS010000044.1 GCA_023382435.1 Thermoleophilia bacterium | reverse complement strand
GCGGACTACGGGCTGAAGGAGTGCGGCGGCGACTAGCCGACCGCGCTTGCGGGCAGGACTCCGCGAGCAAACGGGGGCGCGCCGGCCTGCGGCGCGCCCCCGGCGAGTCGCGGGAGCCTGAGACGGGGGCGGCAGCGTGAGCGCGCCCGCGGCAGCGGCCCTCGTCAGCGGCCCGCTCGACGCCGAGGCCGTTGCCTGGATCGTCGGGGCGGGCCTCGCTACCGGCGTCGGCGGGATCGCGGTGCTCCTGATCAGGCACCCGTCCCCACGCAGCCTCGACGTGCTGCTCGGCTTCACCGCCGGCGTGATGTTCGCTGCGGCCGCGTTCAGCCTGCTCGTTCCCGCGCTCGAGCTGGGCTCCCTCTGGGAGGTGCTCGCCGGCTTCGCCCTCGGGGGCGCCGCGCTCGCCGTGGCCGACCGCTACGTGCCCCACCTGCACATGCGCTTCTTCGAGAGCCGCCACGCGGACACGCCCGGGCGGCGGAGAGCCTGGCAGCGGGCCGGGCTCCTGATCTCGGCGCTCACGATCCACAACATCCCGGAGGGGATGGCGGTCGGGGTCGCGTTCGCCGCCGGCGGTCCCGAGCTCGGCGTTCCCGTCGCGCTCGCGATCGGGATCCAGAACGTCCCGGAGGGATTCGCCGCCGCCGCCCCGCTCGTCGAGGCGGGCATCCGGCCGCGCATGGCCGCGCTCGTCGCCGGGATCACGGGGCTGTTCGAGCCGCCCGCCGCGTTCGCCGCGTTCGCAGCCTTCGAGTTCTCGGCCGTGCTGCTCCCGGCGGGCCTCGCCTTCGCCGGCGGCGCGATGATCTACGTGATCGTCGACGAGCTGATTCCCGAGAGCCACGCGCGCGGTCACGAGCGCGAGGCCACGATGGCGCTCCTCGGCGGCTTCATCCTGATGATGGGCCTCGACAACGCCTTCGGCTGACGCGGCCGGGCGGGGCAGGGAAACCGCCCGGAGCAGCGAACGAGCCGCGAGGAGGCCCCGCTCCGGAGCGCCCGCGGCTGGTAGCGGCGGGCCGTCCGAGGTACCGTTTCAGGCCGATGCCGACCGCGACCCGAGGCTCGATGACGCTCGCCCAGATCGCGGAGCTGCGCCGCTGGGCGCGTGGAGCGGCCGCCGGCGACGACGACGAGCGACTGCAGCGGGCGACCCGCGCGGTCGTGCGGCTCGCCGACGAGGCCCTCCGCCGGCGCGAGCCCGGCGGCGGCGGAGGCTGGGACTGGGGCGGTGCGACCCCCACCGGGGCACCGCCGCCGACGAGCGAGCAGCTCGGGCGCATACGACGGTTCGCGCAGGAGGCCGCGGACAACGGTAGCTCCGACAGGCTCCGGGCCGCTGCCCGCGCGATCCTCCTGCTCTGCGACGATATCGAGGCGCCCGACGGGGAGGACGGCACCGCGCCCGAGCCGGCGCCGGCACGCGCCCGCGCCCGCGGACGCGCTCGCCTCGCCCCCGAGCTCGGGCGCACGCTCTCGCGCTGGCGCCGCACGAGCCCCGTCGCGCTGCTCTCGCTCCTCGTTCCCCTCGCCTCGTTTGCCGTCCTCATCACCGTGGCGCGCGCCGCCGCACCCGATCTCGATCCCCGGGCACCCGCGGGGGGTCTCGTCAACGCCGCCGAGCTGAAGCAGTTCGCGGTCTCGATTGCCGGGGACGCCGGCACGCTCGAGCGGGCGGAATGGAAGCTGGACGGCAAGGACGTGACCGGACGGGCGAAGCTTGCCGGCGACCGCGTCACGTTCCGGCCCGGGAAGCTCGGCGAGGGCGCCCACAGGATCGAGGTCAGCCTCCCCGGGCTCACGCTCTGGTCGCAGGGCACCAACGCCTGGAGCTTCACCGTCGACACCGTGGCTCCCCAGATCCAGGTCACCAAGGGGTCGCTGCGTGCCCAGGCCCGCAGCCCCTACCAGCTTCGGGGCGCCATCGGCAGCGGCGTGGCGCTCACGGTCGGCGGCAAGAAGGCCGGGCTCGAGAAAGGCCGCTTCACCGTCGCCTACGACGCGCCGCCCACGAAGGCGATCCGCCTCGTCGCCAGCGACGCGGCCGGGAACACCAGCACGAGCACTCTCACCGTCGAGCTCGTCCCGCGCCGCCCCCCCAACCCGATCCGGGGCGTCCACGTCAGCGCCGACGCCTGGGCCAGCGACCAGCTCCGCGGGGAGATCCTGTCCCTGATCGAGCAGGGGAAGATCAACGCCGTCCAGATCGACCTGAAGGACGAGTCGGGAGTGATCGGGTGGGACGCCGCCGTGCCGCTCGCCCGCAAAGCGGGCGCGGTTCGCGACACCTTCGATCTCGAGGCCGCCGTCGAGCAACTCCACGCGAAGGGGGTGCGCGTGATCGGCCGCCTCGTCGCGTTCCGCGACCCGATTCTCTCCGAGTGGGCGTGGAAGCAGAAGAAGCGCGAGCTGGTCGTCCAGACGCCCGGCGGCGGCCCCTACTCGGGCGGCTACGGCGGCTTCACGAACTTCGCGAACGAGGACGTCCGCGCGTACAACGTCGCCGTGGCGGTCGCCGCGGCGAAGCTCGGCGTCGACGACATCCTCTACGACTACGTCCGGCGCCCCGACGGGCCCCTCGACACGATGGTCTTCCCGGGTCTCTCCGGTTCGGCGACCGACTCGATCACCGGCTTCATGCGGGAGAGCCGTGTGGCGCTCGCGCCCACCGGGGCCTTCCTCGGCGCCTCCGTGTTCGGGATCGCCGCCACCCGACCCGAGGAGATCGCGCAGGACATCCCGTCGATCGCCAGCGAGGTCGACTACGTCGCGCCGATGGTCTATCCGTCCCACTGGGGCCCGTACGAGTACGAGCTCGAGAACCCGAGCGTCCAGCCGTACGAGATCGTCAACCGGTCGCTCGCGGACTTCCAGGAGGCCGTGAGCGGCACCGGAGCCCGCGTCGTACCCTGGCTCCAGGACTTCTCGCTCGGCGTCGACTACGGCCCCGCCGAGGTGCGCGCGCAGATCGACGGCGCCGCCGACGCCGGCATGGACGACTTCCTGCTCTGGGATCCCGCGGTCACCTACACCGCCGGTGCGCTCGCCGGCAACGCACCGCTGCCCACGACCGGGGTCGCGAAGCCCGGGAAGGCATCCGAACAGCTCGTGACGCTCCCCTCTACCAGCGGATCCGCGGAGGCGGAGCCGGCGAAGCAGGCGGCGCCCGCCGCGGAGGAGGAGGGCCCGGTCGACAGCGGTCTCGAGCCGAACGAGCTGGGCATGGTGCCCGTGCTCATGTACCACCAGGTCGTCCCCGACGGGGGCAGCGAGTACGACCTGACGCCGGCCGAGTTCCGCGCCGAGCTCGAGCGCCTGTACGAGGAGCACTACCGGCCCATCACCGCCGCCGACCTCGTCAACGGGACGATCGACATCCCGAAGGGCACCACGCCGGTCGTGCTCACGTTCGACGACTCCACCGCCAGCCAGGCCGTCCTTCGCGACGACGGCACGATCGACCCGGACACGGCGGTCGGGATCATGCTCGAGTTCGCGGAGAACCACCCTGGCTTCCGCCCGGCCGCGACCTTCTACCTGAACGGCGACCCGTTCGCCGCCGGGGAGAAGACCGGCGAGCTGCTCCGCTGGCTCGTCGCGAACGGCTTCGAGCTCGGTAACCACACCCGCGACCACGTCAACTTCAGTGAGGTCTCCGACACGGAGGTGCAGCGACAGCTCGTGCTCCAGAGCCGCATCATCCGCGAGCAGGTCCCGGACCTGAAGATCGTCACGATGGCGCTGCCGTTCGGGGTCATGCCCGACCCGCCGCGGCTCGCGCGCAAGGGCTCCTGGGACGGGGAGTCCTACGCGTTCAAGGGCGTGATGCTCGTCGGCGCCGAGCCCGCGCCGTCGCCGTTCTCCAGCGCGTTCGACGGGGCGGGGATCCCCCGCATCCGCTCCGCGCCCGAAGCCTCGGTCGAGCTCGCCTCCGCCTACTGGCTCGACACGCTCGCCGCCAGCCCGGAGCTGCGCTTCGTCTCAGACGGCGACCCGGGCACGGTTGCGTTCCCGGAGGCCCGGCGGGGCACGCTCGCGAAGCGCTTCGCCGATCGTGCGAAGCCGTACTGAGCCGGCCGGCTCAGCCGTTCGTGAGCTTGCGAAGCTCCCTGTTGATCAGCTTCGCGGTCTTCGCGCCGACCAGGCCGTCGGCCTTCAGCTTGTGCTTCTTCTGGAACTTGACGACCGCGTTCTTCGTCTTCGAGCCCCAGATGCCGTCGGCCTCGCCGACTTTGTAGCCGAGCAGGAGCAGCGCCTCCTGGAGCTCTGAGATCGTCCCGGTCGGGCTCTGCGGCCCGATCGGGGCCTCCTTCGGAACCTTGATCTGGAACGGCGCGTCAGGCTGCGCGACCTCGGTCTCCGTCTCCGGCAGCGTCTCGACCTGTCCGGTGTCGAAGAAGCCGTTCGTGTCGAACAGGTCGGTCGTGCCCGCACCGTCGCCGTCGCCGCCGCCGCAACCGGCGAGCGAGACACCGACCGCAAGGGCGAGCAGCAGGAGGATCACGGCGAGCCGGTAGCGCATGTGATTGCGAAGTGTACGCGTCCCTGCGGTCGAGATGGAAGGGGCAGAGCGGATTTTTTCTCTACGGCTCGCCGAGGGCGCGCTCCTTCTCCTGCTCCTCGCGCAGCAGACGCAACACGAAGAACGCGATCGCGCCGAGGAAGATCAGCGCCTGCTCGGCGGTCATGAGCACGCCGCCGAGGTTCTGATCCTCGACCGGTGAGAGACCCCAGAGGCGCGGTGCCTCCCCGTACGCGTCGTAGAAGGCCGACCCGGAGAACGTGAGGGCGAGGCCGAGGAACACGGAGCCGACGAAACCCGAGAACAGGTAGCCGATCCGCAGAGCGGTCGAGATCGCGCGGGGAGCGTCGGAGATCACCGGCCACCAGAAGACAAGACCGATCGCGACCAGCGCCACGTGCTCCAGGTTCAGGAGCCACGGGTTGCGCAGCGCCGTGTCGTAGATCGCGGCGAGGTGGATCACGTACCAGCCGACGAGCCACACCGGCAGCGCCACCCTCGGTCGCACCAGTGTGGCGAGCGGGCGTCCGCCTCGCCGGGCGATCGCCGCCCGCATCGGCGGGGTCAGGCCGAGTAGCAGCAGCGGGGGCGCCCAGTCGGCGACGATCACGTTCTGGAGCAGGTGGACGAGCACGAGATAGTGAGCGGCGATCGTCTCGAGCGGCGAGTTGAGCGAGCCCGCGATCAGGACCAGCCCGGCCGCGAACGCCGCGAACCGCCAGCGACACACCCGCTCCCGGCGGGAGGCTCGCCAGTAGAGCGCTGCCGCGACCGCGGCGAGCGCGAGGAAGAGGGGCTCGAAGCTCGGCGAGTACGGGTCGGGCGGGTTCATGGCCGCGACTCGCGCGCGAGCGGCGCCGCTCCGGGCCGCTCCCCGGCGGTAGCGAGCAGCGTGAGCGCGATGAACGCGCCGAGCGTGACGATCTGGTCGCCCATCATCACGACCCCGGCGAGTCGCTGGTCGGTCAGAGCAGAGAGATCGAGCAGCCGCTCCGGCTGCTCCGCGTAGGTTCGGTAGAGCGGCTCGAACGAGAACACGAGCACCATCGTCAGCACCTGGCCGGCGGCGAACACGATCGCGGCGAGCCCGACGCGGCGTCCGCGGCTGAGCCGGCCGTGCCGTGCCGGGTCGAGCAGCTGGTACCAGAGGAGCAGCCCCGCGAGCACGAACGAGGCGTGCTCGAGGTCGTGGAGAAACGGGCTCGTGAGCGCCGCCTGGTAGGGGCCAGGCACGTGCCAGGCACCCACCGCGGCGAGCCAGGCGGCGAGCGCGACCTGCGGGCGGACGAGCACCCCGAGCGCCACGCGCACGGGCCGCGCCCGCGCCGCCGACAGCAGCGCCCCCCGGGGAAGCAGGAAGAACAGGAGCGGCCCGCTCACGGAGAGGAGAATCAGGGCGGGCGCTACATCCCCGATCAGCACGTGCTGGAGCATGTGGGCGGACAGGAGGTACTCCTCCCCGATCGCGTCGAGCGGCGAGACGAGGGCGAGCACGAGCACCGCGATGCCCGCGGCGAACACGACGGCCCGCCACCAGGCGGCGTGGTCGGCGCGGCCGCGGCGGCGCAGACGGACGAACCCCTGCGCGAACAGGCAAAGCGCGAGCGCCGCCGCCGTCAACACCGCCGGCGCCGGAGACCACGCGGCGCCGAGCTCGGTCACGGGGATGCTCGTGCTGCCGGCGGGAGCGAGGCCGCTCACTCCGGCATTGTCACCGAGCCCCGCGCCGCCGGCGCCGGTCGCGCAGCGTCGCGATCGCGATCCAGACGACGACCGCCACGACCGGCGCGGCCGCCGCCAGCGCGGTCAGCCAGTGACCCGCGTGCGCGCACGGAACCGCCATCACGCGTTCGCCTGAGAGAGCAGCCAGAGCGCGAGACCCGTGAAGCCGACCATCACCGCGAGCAGCCAGCGCTGGGAGCGGGCGGCCAGCCGCGGGTCGTCGTGGAGCGCGAGCGCCCGGTCGTGAGCGAGCACGAGCGCGGCCAGGTGGCCGGCGACGACGAGCGAGACCTGCACGTACCACGTTGTCGTTGCGCCGATCAGGCCGTAGTCGATCGTCCAGCCGGCCGTCCCGAACAGGTCCCAGCCCCGCCCGGCCGGGTCGGAGACGAGGCGGCCCAGCGCCTGTCCCTGGAAGAGCAGGAACGTCAGGTAGTGCGCGCCCGCGTAGACGAGCGCGATCGGCACGAGCGAGTGGGCAAACAGGCGGCCGAGCGCCCGCGTGCCCGTATCGCCGCCCACCGCGCGTGCGCCCGCGACCCCGAGCATGAAGAAGCCGGCGATGATGGCTATCGCCGCGGCGAGCCCGAAGCCCGCTGCCAGCTCGTCGGCGAGCCCGGGGCTGGCGCCGACCGCGTCGAAGCCCGACGAGAGACGGGGCCCCAGGGACGACCACGGATCGGTCTCCTGGAAGCCGTCGAACGTGACCGAGCCGATCATCACGGCAAGCAAGGCGACCGTCCCGGGGAGCGGCTCGAGACCGGGCAGACCGGCGAGCGGGGGCCGCAGGCCAAGCTGCCGGCCCCGGCGCTCGATCGGGGCGAAGCGGGCGAAGGCGCCGAAGTACGCCGAGAAGGCCTCGCCGCGGGCCAGCCACGGCTCGACCCCGTACACGCCCATCCCGAGGATCGTCACGGCCGTGTAGGCGAGCGCGGCCGCCGCCACGGTCCTCGGCTCGGTCCCGTTGGGGGAGATCAGCTCGAGCCAGGCGAACGCGACGAGGCCGGCGACGGCGGGCCAGCGGCCGAGCCGCCCGGGGTAGGGGAGCGGGCTGCCCAGCCGTTCCCCCGCGAGTCGGCTCGCGGCCCACGAGCCTGCCCGCCCGATCGCGCGCCACGGGTTGAACGCCCGGAACACGTCGCCCGCGAGGACGCTGACGGGCACGAGGCCGATCCAGAAGGTCACGTACACGAACGTCGGCACCGCGTTGTCGGCCGTGCTCTGGACGCCGAAGAGGCCCGCCCAGACCAGGACGGCGAGCAGGAACACGCCGGCGAGCCCGCAGAGCGTCTCGACGGGGCGGCTCGTGAGCGCGGAAGAGAGCGGGGCGGGGAGCGGGCGAAACGAAGGGGTCCGCCCGAGCCGTGGCGACGTCCACAGTGCGGCGAGAGCCATGAAGGAGACGACGAGCACGCCGGTGGCTGCCCAGCCGACCAGCCAGGCCGGGATCGGCAGGTCGGCCCGGCCGGACAGGCCGTGTGCGACGACGAGGCCGGTCACGGACTGACGACCAGCTCCGCCACGTGCGCGCCGCTCTCGTGCGCCTCGATGTCGAAGATCCCCTCCAGCTCGGCCGCGAACGTCAACGTGGCCGGCCGACCGGGCCCGACGCTCTGCGTCAGGTCGTACCCGTGCACGTGGATCTGCTCGTCCGTATCAGACCGGATCCGGATCGTGACCAGGTCGCCGCGTGTCACCTCGATCCGCGCGGCCCCGCCCACGGGCGCGCCGTTCTCGAGGCGGATCGTCGCGGTCGGTGTCTCCTTCTCGACAGCCTCCTCGGCGGTCGTCGCCGGCTCCTCGGTCTCGGTGGTTGCGGGCGGCTCGGTCTCGGGCGGGGCCCCGGTCGTCGCCGGTGTCTGGGTCGTCGCGACCGGTTGCGTCGCGGGCGGGGAGGTGGTCTCGGCGCCGCAGGCGGTGAGCGTCGCTACGGCGGCGAGCGTGGCCAGGATCGTCAGCGGTCTCACCGGTGTCCTCCTTCGTACGTGACGGGCGGGCTCGCGAACAGGCTGCCACAGAGCCCGGGCGCGTGGCAGCGGTAGGCTATTGCGGCGTGGAGAGAGTCCGGAGCGAAAGGAAGGTGGCGACTCGATGGCCGTTGTAGAGAGCAACCCGAAGGCGGCCGAGCGCGTCCGCGAGGACGACCGCAAGCACATCCTGCATTCCTGGTCCGTTCAGTCGAAGATCGCCCCGCTCCCGGTCGCGGGAGCCGAGGGCCGTCACTTCTGGGACTACGACGGGAAGCGCTACCTCGACTTCGCGTCGCAGCTCGTGAACGTCTCGATCGGTCACCAGCACCCGAAGCTCGTGCAGGCGATCAAGGATCAGGCGGATCGCCTCTGCACGATCGGGCCGCCGATGGCGAACGACAAGCGCTCCGAGCTGGCGCGGCTGCTCGCGGAGGTGACGCCCGGCGACCTCGTCCGCTCGTTCTTCACGAACGGCGGCGCCGAGGCGAACGAGAACGCGATCAAGCTCGCCCGCTGGTACACCGGTCGCCACAAGGTGATCGCGCGCTACCGCTCCTACCACGGGGCGACCGCCGGGGCGGTCACCCTGACGGGCGATCCGCGGCGCTGGCCGGCCGAGCCGGGCATCCCCGGGGTCGTGCGCGCGCTCGACCCGTACACGTACCGCTGCCCCGCCGGCCACCCCGACCCGTGCCCGGTCTGCGCGGGCGCGCCCCACATCGAGGAGCTGATCCAGTACGAGGGGCCGGACACGATCGCGGCGATCATCCTCGAGACGGTCACCGGCACGAACGGGATCATCGTTCCGCCCGACGGCTACCTCCGCTCGGTGCGAGCGGTCTGCGACCGCCACGGAATCGTTCTCATCCTCGACGAGGTGATGGCGGGCTTCGGTCGAACCGGGCGCTGGTTCGCGTGCGACCACTGGGACGTCGTGCCCGACATCATCACGATGGCGAAGGGGATCAACTCCGGCTACGTGCCGCTCGGGGCGATGACGATCTCCGAGGCGATCTCGGACTGGGTCGTCGACCGACCGTTCGCGGGCGGGCTCACCTACTCGGGCCACCCGCTCGCCTGCGCGGTCGCGGTGGCGTCGATCGAGGCGTTCCGGGAGGAGGGGATCGTCGAGAACGCGGCCGCGATGGGCGACGTGCTCGCGGCGGAGCTGCCGAAGCTGGCGGAGCGGCACCCGTCGATCGGCGACGTGCGTGGCCTCGGCCTGTTCTGGGGTGTCGAGCTCGTCCGAGACCGCGAGACGAAGGAGATGCTCGTGCCGTTCAACGCGTCCGGCGACGCGGCCGCGCCGGTCGTGCGCCTGGCGAAAGCGGCGATGGAGCGCGGCCTCTTCCTGTTCGTCCACTGGAACGTGATCATGATCGCGCCGCCCCTGACGATCACCCGCGACGAGCTCGACGAGGGTCTCGCGATCCTCGACGAGGTGCTCGCGATCGCGGACGAGTACGTGGCCTGACCAGAACGGCCATGTCCGGGTGCCCGGCACGTGCCTGGCGCCGGGGGCCGGACGTCAGCATCGTGTCGCTGCCCCTCCCTCTGGCCGGGACCGGCCGAAGCGTAGCGGCCCCGGGCGGCGTCAGGCCCAGCCCAGCTGGTCGAGCCGGTCGTCGTCGATCCCGAAGTGGTGCGCGAGCTCGTGGATGACCGTGATCCTGATCTCGTCCTCGAGCAGGGCCGGGTCGTCGCCGAACTCGTCCTCGAGCGGGAGCCGGTAGATCTCGATCTTGTCGGGCAGCGCCCCCGCGTAGCCGGAATCCCGCTCCGTCAGCGGGATGCCGGTGTAGAGACCGAGCAGATCGGGATCCTCGGGGTTCTCGTCCTCGATCACGATCTCCACGTTCGACATCGCGCGGCGCAACTCGGCGGGGAGCGAGTCGAGCGCGCGGCGGACGTGGTTCTCGAAGTCGATCACCGCGCTCCTCCCGTGTCGAGCTGCGGCGGCCGGCCGGCCATGAACCCGCGCACGGTCAGGAGGCCGAAAGCGAACCCGCCGATGTGGGCGAAGTAGGCGACCCCGCCGCCCTGTTCCGGGTGGAGGACGCTGAAGCCGCCATCCCAGGCCTGGAACAAGAACCAGATCCCGAGGTACGCCCACGCGGGCAGGTCGAGGAAGAAGAACGGGGCCACCCAGGTCAGAACGCGTGCCCGCGGGTGCAGGAGGACGTAAGCGCCGAGCACGCCCGCGATCGCACCGCTCGCGCCGACGGTCGGGATCGTCGCATCCTGATCCGTGCCGAACTGGAGCGTGACGAAGGTCTGGAGCGCATGCGCCGCGAGTCCGCAGAGCACGTAGAAGGCGAGGAATCGCATCCGCCCGAGCGCGTCCTCGACGTTGTTGCCGAAGATCCACAGGAACAGCATGTTGAACACGATGTGCCCCCAGCTCCCGTGCGCGAACATCGAGGCGAACGTGTCGAGCGGCCAGGGCTGGCCGACCGACGGGCAGCTCGCGGCGAGCTCGCACGGGCGGAAGCCGAGCTGGAGGACAGAGCCCTCGAGATCCGGCACCTGGTAGAGCACCCAGACCGCTGCATTGGCAACGATCAGGGCGATCGTCACGACCGGGAACGACCGGGTCGGGAGCTGGTCTCTGAGCGGAAGCACCCGGCCCGCCTAAGGCACGATCAGCGCGAGCAGCGCCTTCTGCGCGTGCAGGCGGTTCTCGGCCTGGTCCCAGGCCGCCGAGCGTGGCCCGTGCAGGACGCTCTCCGTGACCTCCTCGCCGTAATGCGCCGGCAGGTCGTGCATGACGACGGCGCGCTCGCTCGCGAGCGCGAGCAGGCTCTCGTCGATCCGAAAACCGGCGAACGCGCGCAGCCGCCGCTCGCGCTCGTCGTCCTGACCCATGCTCGTCCACACGTCGGTGTAGAGGACGTCTGCGCCGCGGGCGGCTTCCCGCGGGTCGCCGACCAGCTCGACGGAGCCGCCCGCGCCCGCGGCCGCGACACGTGCCGTACGCACGACCTCACCGTCGGGCTCGTACCCGGCTGGCGCGGCGACGACGACGTCCGCGCCGAGCAGGGCACAGGCCGCGACGAGCGAGTGGCACACGTTGTTGCCGTCGCCGATGTAGGCGACCCGAACCCCTTCCAGCCCGCCGAACCGCTCCGTGATCGTGAGCGCGTCCGCGAGCGCCTGGCACGGATGGTGCTCGTCCGTGAGCCCGTTCACGATCGGGATCGACGCGTGCTCGGCCAGCTCGTCGAGCCACGCCTGGCTGAACGTCCGCACCATCAGCGCGTCGAGGTAGCGGGAGAGCACGATACCCGTGTCGCGGATCGTCTCCCCGCGACCGAGCTGCAGCTCGCCGGACGAGAGCGGGACGGCCACCGCGCCGAGCTGCGCGATTCCGACCGCGAACGACACGCGCGTTCTGGTCGAGGGCTTCTCGAACACGAGCCCGATCGCGCGACCGGCCAGGAGCGGGTGAGGGGCGCGAGCCCGCTGCTTTGCCTTCAGCTGCGCTGCCAGCCCGAGCACAGTACGCAACTCGGCGGCCGACCAGTCGTCGATCCGTAGGAGATCACGGCCCTTCAGATGCCCGGGAACCACGCGTTGATCCTAGCTCGCGCCCGGGGCGCAAAGATCCTCGGCAGCGAAAGAGAGATGTGATATGTTTCGACTTAGATTATATCTCTGGTAAAACAACATATCGAGAAGGAGGTCGATGATGACGATCGTCCGGTGGGAACCATTCCGCGAGCTGGCCGCCCTTCAGAGCGAGATGAGCCGGTTCGCCAGCGAGCTGTGGGGGGCGCCCGCGGCGGGCTCCGGCAACGGCGGCTCGACGTGGCTGCCAGCTCTCGACGTCTGGGAGACGGACGCCGAGATCGTGCTCGCGCTCGACCTGCCCGGCAGCTCGGAGGACAAGGTCTCGATCGAGGTCGAGGACGGCGTGCTCACGATCACCGGCGAGCGGGAACGTGAGGTCAAGCAGGAGACCGACCGCTTCTACCGCTTCGAGCGGCGCTTCGGTCGCTTCTCCCGCAGCGTGACTCTGCCGCAGGGCGTCAACGAGGCGGACATCGGCGCCGAGTTCAAGGACGGCGTCCTCGAGGTGCACGTCCCCAAGCCGGCAGAGCGCACCCCCACCCGGATCCCGATCGGCACGAAGGGCACGATCGAGGGCGAGTCCACGCGCGCGTAGCGTCGGCGCCCTAGAGGTCAGTCGAGGAGCCGGGGCAGCCCGGCTGCACGCACAGGAGGGGCCCGGTGGGGCCAACGGGTGGTCCCCCTCCCGCCCCAGCAAGACCGCGGCGGCGAGCTCGAGCGCGGCCCCGGTCACCTCCCGCGCGACCGCGTCCGCGTCGAGGCTCTGGCCCTCGCTCCACAGCTCGCGCAGAAGCGAGCCGGCCCGCCGCTCGGCAAACCAGGCGCGCCCGAAGCGCTCGCGCAGGTGGCGGGCGAGCTGGGCCTCGAGCGCCCACGCGCGCAGGTAGCTCGTCACGTAGAAGCCCGGGTCGACGTCCGCGAGGAAGTCGACCTCGGAGGGCTCGATCTTCGTCGCCTCCGAGAGCAGCTCCACGTACCGCCCCGGCATCGTGTCCGGGTCGGCTTCCGCGTGGAGCTCGAGCTCGTACAGCAGCTTCGCGCAGTAGCGGCGCAGCGCGTACAGGTGGCGGACGGCGGACTCGGACGCGATCTCCTCGCCGCGGCCGACGTCGAGGCGGCGCTCGAGCCACGCCGGGTCGATCACGAGGTGCTCGAGCAGGAACGCGTGTCCCTCCGTGACGGCGTTGTCGCCGAGGCGGCGCGCCTCGAGGGGCAGCCGGGCGGAGGTGTGCGCGAAATGCTCGGTGTGGCCCGCCTCGTGGAAGAGCGCCCGCCAGTCATCGAGCCCCCCGATCGGCTGGATCACGAGCACGATCCGGTCCGGCACCTCGATCGGGGCGCAGAACGCGCGTGGCGACTTCGTCGGGCGCTCGTCGAGGTCGAGCTCGATGTTTCGCTGCGACCGTAGGTCGACGCCGAGCCCGGCGAGAGTTCCTTCGAGGGCCGGCACCATCCGTTCGGCCGGGAAGGCGTCGTCCCAGGCCGCGGCGCGGAAGAGGCGCGGGACGTCCCAGCGGCGGGCGTCGCCGAGCGACACACCGGCGCGGTCGCGCAGCAGCCGGTCGAACCCGGTGACGTAGATGTCCTCCGTGTCGTCGAGGACGGCCCGGCACTGCTCCGCCAGCGGCCCGAGCGCGAGGCCGAAGCTCTCGTAGAGGTCGCGGACGGTGCCGCCGCCGAGCGTCCGGGCTGCCGCCTGCACCTCCCCGGCAGCATCGCGGTACGCGGGCAGGAGCTCGGCGGCGAGCTCGGCACGGGCGCACTCGAGCCGCTCGCGCCGGTTCCGGTCGGGCTCGTTGGCGAGCGTCGGCCGCAGCATCCGGAAGCCGACCGTGTGGCCGTCGACCGTGGCTTCGAGCTGCGTCTCGAGGTTCGCCAGCAGCTCCTCCTGGGCCCGGGTCACGCTGCCGAGGTGCCCCTCGCAGGCGAACCGCCACAGCTCGACGGGGGCCGACCGTGGCGGCGCCCCGGCGGCCGCCTCCCGCAGCGTCTCGCACGCCTCGACGGTCGTGAGGCCGGCGAAGCGCTCGTACACCGGCTCCAGCTCGAGCGTTGCCTCGAGCCCGGCGAAGTGCCGGTAGTAGGCGCCGGTCAACTCGGTGAGGAACCGGTCGGCTTCCTCGCGGTAGGAGTCGAGGTCCACCGGCACGAGCGCGTAGGATACCGCCGTGCGCGAGCTGACCCTGGAGACGACCCGGCGAACCGAGTTCGTCGAGATCACCGAGCAGGTGCTCGAGGCGCTCGGGGATCCCGGCGACGCGGCCGCCGTGCTGATCTACGTTCCGCACGTGACCGCCGGGGTCGTCGTGCAGGAGCCGCGCGACGACGACACCGTCGCGGCCGACCTGGCGATGGCGTTCGACCGGATCGTCGACGACGGCTGGCCGTTCACTCATTTCGAGGATCACGAGCAGAATCCGTGGTCGCACATCCGCGCCGCGCTGACGAACTCCTCGGTCGTGATCCCGCTCGTCGACGGGAAGCCCGCGCTCGGCACCTGGCAGGGGATCTTCTTCTGCGAGTTCGACGGTCCCCGGACGCGCCGGGTACTCGTCTCGACCCTGCGCTAGCTGCCCTCCGCGTACCGGCTCGGCGAGGCCTCGCCGGCGAGCGCGTATGCCTGCGCGGCCAGGTAACCGAGAAGACCGGCGGAGATCACGTCGAGCGGCGAGTCGTTGACGACGAGCGAGACGAGCGTCGCCGCCGCGAGGGCGAGCGGCAAGGCCCGCCTGGCGCGCGGCGTCCCCGTGAGCACGAGCCGCGCGGCGAGGACGACGATCAGCAGCGTCCCCGCGACCACGAGCCCGAACAGCCACCAGTGCTCGGTCGCCCGCGCCCAGGCCAGCACCGCGCGGTCGCGCAGGTCGGCCGCGAGCCCGTCCGGGCCGCCGCCGATCGCATCCGTCAGGTGGCTCGAGGGTCCCGTGGCGGCGTCGACGGCGACGAGCGCCGCGACCGCGGCCGCTGCGAGAACGGCGACCGCGACGGCCGTGCGGCGGCGTTCCCGCGCGAGCTCGAGCGTGAGCACGGCGAGCCCGACGACCAGCACGATCGCCGTGCCTCCGTCCGCGCCGAAGCGGCTGCCGGCGATCGCGACGAGCGAGACCGCGGCGGCAGCTCCGGCTGCGATCCAGCCGAGCGTGATCCGCGCGAGCGCGACGCCGGCCAGCGCCGGCACGAGCAGGAGCGCGGAGAGCAGGTTCGAGAGGCCGAAGAAACGGGAGTTCTGGGACGGCCCGAGCGGCGACAGCGCCACGGCCTGACCGTCGGCACCGAGCACGATCAGGTACGCGAGCATGACGGCGGCGAAGACCGCTGCGAGCCCGAACGGCGACCCGAGGCGTCGGGACGCGAGCCACGCGGCCGGGCCGGTGGCGAGCCCGATCGCGGTCAGCACGAGCCACGGCTCGCTGACCCCGAAGAGGCCGAGCAGGAGGTTCGCGAAGAGCACGCCGGCAAACCCGAGCAGCCCGGCGGCGGGCGAGACGGCGGCGAGCACCAGGATCAGGAGCCCCGCCAGGAGCGCCGCCAGCGGCCGAGCGGTCGAGTTGTCGCTGATCCGCGCGTCGAGAGCCTCGATCGTTCCGACCGCGTCGGGGTCGGCGACCGAACCGAGCCCGCCGTCCTCGCCGAGCGCCGTCGGGGCGATGTCGACGATCGAGACGAGCCCCGGGATCCGGGTCGACTCCGAGGTGAGCAAGCCTTCGTAGCCGTCGCCGAGCACCGCGATCGGGAAGCGCGCCTCGTGTCGCTGGTCGCCCCCGGCCGGGAGCGAGAGCACGATCGCGGGCCCCTCGAGCGGCGGCTCCGTGGCGGTCTCGTAATCGATCAGGACCGGGCCCGACGGCAGGCCGCCGCGAAGCGAGTTGCGCACCTTGCCGCGCACGAGCGCGGCGAGAGCGGCATCTTCGCTCACCCGGGGCCCGGCGCCCGGGACGAGCAGGCCGACCGCGGCAGCGGGGGCGAGTGCCTCGAGATCGGCGAGGTCGAGGCCTTCGACCACGACGACCGGGAGACTCTGGTCGGTCGCGAGGGCGGGCCCGGCGGAGGCGGCCGCGAGCGCGACGGCGACGAGGGCCGTCCGGGCCGGGAGGGAAGCACGGCGTCCCCGCATCGTCAGCTCCGCCGCAACGCTAGACGAAACGGCGCCGGTAGGATCCGTGCGTGGCTGCCCCCGTCGCGAAGGGTGAGGAGCTCGAGCTCCGGATCGACTCGCTCGCGTACGGCGGGAACGGCGTCGCGCGCCTCGACGGCTTCGTCGTCTTCGTGCGGCGCGGTCTCCCCGCCGACACGGTCCGCGCGCGGGTGACGAAAGTTAAGGGTGGCTACGCCGAGGCGGCGGTCGTGAACGTCGTCGAGCCGGGTGCCGAGCGCGTCGAGCCGGCCTGCGCCCACTTCGGCTCGTGCGGGGGCTGCCGGTTCCAGGACCTCGCCTACGAGGTGCAGGCGCGGGAGAAGGAGCAACAGGTGCGCGACGCGCTCGAGCGGCTGGGTGGCCTCTCCGGGTTCGAGCTCGAGCCGATCCTGCAGGCCGGGTCGGTCTACGGCTATCGCAACAAGCTCGAGTACTCCTTCACCGAGACGCCGGCAGGGCCGGCGCTCGGGTTCCACCGCGCGGGCCGCTGGGACGAGGTGCTCGAGATCGAGCGCTGCTGGCTCACGACCGATCTCGGCAACGCGATCCGCGACGCTGTCCGCGACTGGGCGCGCGCCGAGCAGCTCCAGGCCTACGGGCAGGCGTCCGGGGAGGGCTACCTGCGCCACCTCGTCGTGCGCGAGGGCCGCAACACCGCCCAGGCCCTCGTCGTTCTCGTCACCGCCCCCGGCGAGCTGCGCGGCGCCGACAGGCTCGTCGAGGCGCTCAGGCGCTTCCCCGAGGTCAGGGCGGTCCACTGGGCGGTCAACGACCGGCCCGCCGAAGTGACGAACCTGCCGACCCGGGTGCTCTGGGGCGAGGACGCGATCGAGGAGGAGCTGCTCGGCCTGCGCTTCCGCGTCCGCCCGAACGCGTTCCTGCAGACGAACACGGAGATGTGCGAGCGCCTGTACGAGATCGTGCTCCGGTACGCGGCCCTGACCGGGGAGGAGACGGCGTACGACCTCTATTGCGGGATCGGGACGATCGGGCTCGCGCTCGCCCGGGAGGTGCTCACGGTGTGGGGGATCGAGTCCTCCGAAGAGTCGGTCGCCTGCGCCGTCGAGAACGCCGTGCGCAACGGGCTCGCGAACGCCGCGTTCTTCGCGGGCGAGGTCGGCGCCGACCTCGCCGAGCTGCGCGACCGGTCCGGCCCCCCCGACGTCGTCGTCGTCGACCCGCCCCGCGCCGGTCTCGCCGGGAAGGCCCTGCGAGCGATCGTCCGGCTGGAGGCGCCGCGGCTCGTGTACGTCTCCTGCAACCCGACGACGCTCGCGGGAAACGCGCGGGAGCTCTGCTCGGACGGCGGCTACCGGCTCGTGCAGGCTCAGCCCGTGGACATGTTCCCGCACACGCCGCACGTCGAGACGGTTGCGCTGTTCACGCGCGACGCGGCCTGAGGCGCTGCCACAACAGATCGGCGTTCGGGAGCACGAACCCGGCGGCGAGCAACGGGAGGGCCGGAAAACCGGAGCTGTCGAAGCCCACGGTCAGGGCAAGCGTCACCCCGAAGGAGAGCGTGCAGGCCGCCCAGGTCAGGTCGCGCCGTAGCCCGAATCGGTCCGCAGCGCCGAGGAAGAGCGCGAAGAAGAGCACGTCGGGGAGGCCCAGCCGGGCGAGCGTCTCCTCGCCGGGGACGGGGAAGGCGACGCTGAGGCGGTCGAAGATCCCGGGCTCCCGCTCCAGGATCACGCTGGTCGGCCCGCTCGCGACCGAGTAGATGTCGACGGGCACGATCAGGAGCGCCACCAGGAGCACCCAGCTCGCCTGCTCGAAGAAGCGCAGGAAGAACCAGCCGAGCGCGGTCAGCGCGGCCAGCTTCACGAAGCTCGCGGCGATCCCGAGCTCCGCGAGCTCGAGGATCGCCGCGAGCCCCGCGAGGCCGAGGGCCGCCCACGGCAGCGTCCGCGAAGTGCGCAGGGGCAGAGCGAGGCGGACGAGGGCAAACGTGGCCGGGATCACGAGCGAGCCGATGATCGCGACATCGGCCCAGGTGGACGCATCGGGGAGCCGGCTCGCGAGCGCGTGGTAGGCGCCGAGCGCGGCCGCGATCGCCGCGAAGGCGAGCGGGGCGTGGTGCGGCCGCGAGCGCGTCGACGCTGGTGCCACGAACGGCAGCTCCGACGTGTCCTCCCCGGGGAGCGGAAGCGGCCGGGTGTTCTCCTCGGTGTCCTCCTCGGGCGCCGACGGGAGCGGCGGCCCCGCGGCCGGGTGCGGACTCGTCGGCGATGCGGGGAGGGGGAGGGGGCGGCGGGCGCGGGCCGCCCGCAAAAGGAGAGCGGCGGCGAGTCCGAGGCTCGTGAGCCAGAGGGCGCGCCTCAGGGTGCGGCGTCCGGCCACCGGGGCCCCGCGCTCAGTACGGGGGCAGCTCTGACCACCAGGGGCCGAGCGCCTTGAAGGACTCCCAGAACGCACGCTTCGCCGACTGCTCGTCGAGGGAGGCGTCGATGTCCGGGGTCACAAGCCCCTGGATCGTGGGGGTCAGCTCCTGCAGCGTGCCGGGAACGTCCTCGAGCTCGCGGGCGAGCGGGAACCCGAGCGCGTTCAGGAACTGACGCGCGTCCTCGCCCATCACGACCACCAGCTTGGGCTGGACGATGTGCAGCTCCCGCGTCAGGAACCCGCGGGCCTCGTCCTCGGGCTCGCCGACGTACTTGATGCAGTTCGTGCCGTAGATCGCCGTCGGGTCGACGCCGAGCCGCTGCACCGACTTGAGCACGGCCTGCCCGGCTCGTCCGAAGAACGCAACGCCCTCGTGGAGCTCGGCCGCCTGCGGCCCGTACTTCAGGAGCAGCACGTCCGCCAGGGGATGACCGGAGCCGACCACGACGGCCCGGTCCGCGCCGGCGGCCCGGGCGAGGTCAGCGCCGAGATCGTTGCTCTCGGCGATCGCCTTGCGCAGGTAGCGGTCGGAGATGTCGTTGGTGGCCACAGGCACGGACGCTGCGAATGAAGTTCGGCCCGGCGGCGAGCGTTCCTACCGGGCGGTGGCTCGTGCCCGCCGCTCGCGTGCCTGCGCCATCCATTTCAGGCTCTGGAGGTACAGGAGCGGCTTGGGGCGTCGCACGACCTCTGCTGAGCGGAGGCTGAGCAGGAACTCCTCCGCCGTCTCGAATGCCCGCATCCTCACGATCCCGGTGCCCACGCCCTGGAGCACGTGCGCGTCCGAGCCGGCGCCCATGAGCAGGTTGTACTTGCGGGCGAAGCGCAGAGCCTCGTCGTTGAACCCCTCGAACAGCAGGCGCGCGTTGTAGACCTCGAACACGTCGAGCTCGGCCAGGTGGCGATGCAGCGTCGCCGGGTCGGGGATCGCGTGGAGGCGGTCGAACGGGTGCGGGAGGTAGACGAGGCCTCCCTGCTCGCGAATTGCGGCGATCGTCTCCGCCATCGTCAGGCCGCGCGGCACCTCTCGCTCGAGAAACAGCCCGATCACCTCGCCCTGGCCGTCGGTCTTCACCTCCTCGCCCGGGATCACCCGCAGCTGGCGGCCACGCGCGAGCTCGACCGCCTCGAGCGCGCCCGAGATCACATTGTGATCGGTGACGGCGATCGCGCCGAGTCCGATCGCCTCCGCGTAGTCGAGCAGATCGGCCACGGCGACCGAGCAGTCGTGCGAGTGCTCCGTGTGCATGTGCAGGTCGGCGAGGATCCACTCGCGGTGGGCCAGGGGATCCTCGGCAGCCCGCGGTCGCCGGCGGTGGACGAGCGAGCCGTAGAGGCGGTCGAGCTCGTCGCCGAGCGCGTTCAGGTCGTCGCGCAGCGCGAGCCTGCGCGCAGCCTCCGACTGCGCCCCCCGGTGGCGCTCGTCTCCGGCCAGCCGGGCCATCGCGGCGGCAACGAGCTCCGGCTGCTCGAGCCGTCCGGGCGGCTCGACGATCGGGACGCCGCAGGCGAGCGCCTCCAGGCGCAGCCGGCGTGAGCCGTTCGCCGGGATGAAGCCCGCGGCGCCGCTCAGAAGCTCCGCCCGGGCGGCGGCGTCGCGCGCCCGGGAGACGGAAACGCGAGGCCGCAGGTCGCCGGGGACGTAGGGCCTGCCTCCGAGCGGGCGCGCCTTCACCACGGCGATCTCCCAGCCCGGCAGCGCCCGTAGCTCGCGAATCGCCGCCCGCGCGAGCGGCCGCGCGTCCGGATCCCACTCGAGCACGAACCGACGGCGACCGGCTCCGGGCTCGAACAGGTCGGTGTCGATACCGACCGGGAGGAGACGGTACTCGCCAGGGAAGCGCGCTGCCGCTGCCCGGGCGGTGTCGCGGTCGAGCGCGGTCAGCGCATCGATCCGCGCGAGCAGCTTCGCCCGCTGCGCTTTCCCGGGCGGGAAGCCGAGCCGCTCGGCGGAGTGGAACGTGGCGACCGCCAGCGCGCGCGTCTCCCGCAGGGCCAGGGAGGAGAGACCGACCATGCCCGGTTCGTGAGCGTGCACGACGTCGAAGCCGCCACGGAGGAGCGCGAGCCGGAGGTTCGCGCGCATGCCGACCGGGACGGGCAGCGGCCCGCCGCGCCCGGGGGCGAGCGCCGGGCCGAGGGCGACGAGCCCGTCGAGCGGCGTCCCGTCCAGCTCGAGGTGGCGCAGCGCGCGCCGACCGGCGGCGAGCTCGTGCGCGCGGTTCGACGGCGCGAGGATGCAGACGTCGTGGCCGCGGGCGCGCAGCGCGGTGGCGGCGGCGGCGACGTGGTCCGTGACCTCGTGCGGCTGCGACCAGGCGAACGGCGTGACGAGACAGACACGCAGGCCCATGGGACGATTCTAGTCCCGGCCCGCTCCGAGCCCGCTCAGCCGCGCAGCTCGTCGAGCGGGGCCCGGAAGCCCGCGAGGATTGCCGCGGTGTCGATGGAGAGGCCAACGAGCCGGACGCCCAGGTCGAGCCACCGGCGGGCGGCGGTCGGGGTCGGTGCGAAGACGGCCGTTGCGACGCCCCGGGCGTGGCCGCGCTCGACGAGGTCGCCCACCGCCTCGACGACGGCGGGGTGCTCCGGCTGCCCGTGGTAGCCGAGCGACAGCGAGAGATCGACCGGGCCGACGAAGATCCCGTCGAGGCCGGGGGTGGCGAGGATCTCGTCGAGGGCCGCGACGCCGGCGCGCCCCTCGACCATGGCGAGGCACGCGCAGCGCGCGTTCGAGCTGCCGTAGAACGCTGGGTCACCGGAAAACCCGGCGGCCCGCACGTACGGGTTGGCGCCACGGCGCCCTTCGGGCGCGAACCGGGTCGCGCCGACGGCCTCGGCCGCGGCGTCTGCCGAGGAGACGTGGGGGACGAGCACGCCGTCGGCGCCCGCGTCGAGAGCGGACTCGATCTGCTTCGCCCTGCACTCCGGCACGCGCACGATGCAGGCGAGGCCTGCGCCGCGGGCGGCCGCGATCAGCGCCGGCAGGCTGTCGATCGAGATCGGGCCGTGCTCCTGGTCGAGCACGACCGCGTCGTACCCGGCGGCCGCCGCCAGCTCGACGATCTCGATTCTCGGGACGATCACGAACGTCGCGAGCAGCGCGGGGCCGTCACCGTGGAGGCGTTCTCGCAGGTTGGGGCTCATCGTCGGGCGAGGCTAGCAGGCCCGGACGGGGCGCGTTCCCGGCGGTTCCGGGCGCGCCCGCGCGGGGGTTCGCGATAGAACTGCCGGGTGGCCGCCGTGCTCATGGCTCTCGGGACCGCCGTGCTGTGGGGCGCGGCGGACTTCCTCGGCGGTTTCAAGAGCCGGGTCGCGAGCACCGTCGCCGTCGTTGGCGGCTCGCAGCTGGCCGGGCTCGTGCCCGCCGCGGTCGTCGTTGCCGCCACGCAGATGAGCCCGCCGGGGGGAAGGGCCTTGCTCCTGGGCGTGGCGGCAGGCGCCGTCAGCCTGCTCGGGCTGAGCGCGCTCTACCGCGCGCTCGCTGTCGGCGCGATGAGCATCGTGGCCCCGATCGGCGCCGCGGGCGCGATCGTGCCCGTCGCGGTCGGCCTCGGCCGGGGCGAGCAGCCGACGTGGGTGCAGGGGGGCGGGATGGTGCTCGTTCTGGGCGGGGTCGCGCTCGCGTCCCGGGAGCCGGGGCAGAAGCGGGGGGCGGGGGTCGCGACCGGGGTCGGGCTCGCGGTCGTCAGCGCGCTCTGCCTCGGGCTCTTCTACGTCGCGTTCGACGCCGCGAGCGAGGAGAGCGTCGGCTGGGCCGTGCTGATGCAGCGGCTGACGTTCGTCGCGCTCGTCGCCCCGATCGCGCTCGCGGTGTGGGGCCGCGGCAAGCTCGTGGTCTCCCGGCGCGACCTGCCGGCGATCGCCCTCGTCGGGCTGCTCGACGTGGGCGCGCTCGCGCTCTTGTCGGAGGCGACGACGCGCGGCATGATCGGTGTCGTGTCGGTGATCGCGTCGCTGTACCCGGTCACGACGGTCGTGCTCGCGCACCTGCTCCTGGGCGAGCGGATCGCGCTCTCCCAGCGGGCAGGCGTCGTCGGCGCGTTCGCCGGGGTCGCGCTCGTGACCGCGGGCTGAGCGGCGCGCCGACCCGCCGGGGCCGGGAGAACGAGCTGAACGACGAGGATCGACACGACATCTCTCGACTGCGTCGGTCGTGTGTGAATCAGCTCGACCGGAGCGCGATCTTACGGCACGAACTCGGCACGAACCGACGCGAGTCTCGTCGCTCCGCAGCCGTTACCGTGAGCCCCGCGGCGTGACCCTCCGGATCAAGGACGTCCCCGAGCACGAGCGGCCGCGCGAGCGGTTGCTCGCCCGCGGAGTCGAGGCGCTCTCCGAGCGCGAGCTGCTCGCGCTCGTGCTCCGAAACGGGCGGCAGGGCGAGAGCGCGCTCGACGTCGCGGCGGCCCTGCTAGCCGAGTTCGGCTCGCTCGAAGC
>JAHDVS010000043.1 GCA_023382435.1 Thermoleophilia bacterium | reverse complement strand
CCGCCGGGGGCGATCGCGACGTCGCGATCGCGTCGATCGCCGCCCGCTACCGCCGCTTCGTCGACGTGTACGAGTCGGCCCGGCAGTCGGCGGCCTGATCCGCGCGGCTGGCCTGCCCGCGGCCTCGCGCTACACTTCCCGGCGCGCGGACGTAGCTCAGCTGGTAGAGCATTGGCTTCCCAAGCCAAGGGTCGCGGGTTCGAATCCCGTCGTCCGCTCTCAAGAACGCGACCCGGCCGGCCGATCATGATGGCGTGATCGCAGATCGGTCCTCGCATGGCGGCAATTCCCGGCCGTGGCTGCCCGGGGAAGGGCAGGCGTATCGCCAGCTGGTCGAGCAGCTCCCGCTCGTCACCTACATGGACGCGCTCGACGACGTCAGCTCGAACCTCTACACGAGCCCCCAGGTCGAGGAGCTGCTCGGCTATCCGGTCGAGGAGTGGCTGTCGAACCGGGAGCTGTTCGTCGAACTGCTCCACCCCGATGACCGCGAACGCGTGCTCGAGGAGATCCACCGCGCGAACGAGGACGGCGTGTCGCGCGCCAGCGAGTACCGCCTGATCGCCCGCGACGGCCGGGTCGTGTGGCTGCGCGACGAGTCCGTGACCGTTCGTGACGGGAACGGAACGCCGGCGTACGCGCAGGGCTTTCTGCTCGACATCACCGAGCGCAAGGCCGTGGAGGAGACGCTGCGCGGGCGCGAGCGCATCCTCGGGGCCGTCGCGACCGTCGCCGAGCAGCTGCTGCGCGAAGCGAGCTGGGAAGAGGCCGTCGAAGCTTCGCTGGGGGCGCTCGGGCAGGCCACGGAGGCAGACCGGGTGCTCCTGTTCCGAAACCGGCTCACCGCCACCGGGGAGCTGCGGATCGAGGTCAGGCACGAGTGGGTCGCGAGAGACGAGCCGCTCGTCGACGACCCGGAGCTCCGCGACACCTCGCTTCCCGCCTACGGGCTCTCGGGCTGGATCCCGGAGCTGGCCGGCGGCCGTGCCGTCCAGGGGCCGGTTGCGGGCCTGCCCGATCCGGCCCGGGAGGTGCTTGCCCGCCGCGGTGTCGGCTCGCTCGTCGTCGTGCCGGTGTTCGTGGGTGGCGCGTGGTGGGGGTTCCTGCTGATCGAGGATGCCCGTGAGGCGCGGGCGTGGGTGCCCGCGGAGGTCGATGCTCTGCGCGCCGCAGCCGGGATCGTCGGCGCCGCGATCCAGCGGCGCCTGTCGGAGGAGCGCTCGCGCGAGACCGCCGGGACGCTCCAGGCGGTGGTGCAGGCGTCACCGGCCGCGATCGTGGGCTTCGACCGCGAGGGCAAGGTGATCCTGTGGAACCCGGCGGCCGAGCGGACGTTCGGGTGGGCGGCCGCCGAGGTGCTCGGCGCGTTCAACCCGTTCGTCTCCGAGGCGCAGCGCGAGGAGTTCCTCGGGTACGTCGGCATCGCCCTCGGCGGCAAGGGCTGGCGCGACGTCGAGATCGTCCGGTACCGCAAGGACGGCTCCGAGATCGACGTCAGGGTCTCGTCCGCTCCGCTCAGGGACGGAAGCGGGCAGGTCGTCGGGCTGGTCTCCGTGCTCGCCGACATCACCGAGCGCAAGCGCGCGGAAGCGGCCGCGATCGAGCGCGAGGAGCGCTTCCGCACGCTGATCGAGAACATCCCCGGCGCCGTCTACCGCTGCGCCGTCGACGAGAGCTGGACGATGGAGTTCCTGAGCGACGACATCGAGGGGATCACCGGCTACCCGGCCTCGGACTTCCTCGGCAACGAGGCGCGAACGTACGCGAGCGTGATCCACCCGGACGACCGCGACCTCGTCGACGGGGAGATCGCCGAGGCGGTCGCCCGGCGCAGCGACTTCGTCGTCGAGTATCGCCTCCTCGCGGCCGACGGCTCGACCCGCTGGGCCCACGAGAAGGGCCAGCCGGTCTTCGGGGAGGACGGGGACTTGCTGTGGCTCGACGGCGTGATCATCGACGTGACCGAGCGCAAGGAGGTCGAGGAGGAGCTCTCGCGCGCCAAGGCGCTGCTCGACTCGGTCGTCGAGAGCATTCCCGTGGGTCTGTACGTCAAGGACGCGAGCGACCTCGCCTACGTGCGCGTCAACCCGGCCGCGGAGGAGATCATGGGCTTCAGCGAGGACGAGTTGCGCGGGCGGCGGTCGCGCGACGTCTTCCCGCCCGAGCTCGCGGAGCCGTTCGAGGAGTGGGATCGTGAGGTGCTTGCGGGTCGCTCCCGCGTGGACGCCCCGGAGGCGCCGCTGGCGCTCGGGGGCGGCGAGCCCAAGATCGTCCACACCACGAAAGTGCCGATCCTCGACGCCGCCGGCCGGCCGGCGTACCTGCTCGGCATCGCCGAGGACGTCACCGAGCGCAGGCTGGCCGAGCAGCAGCGGGAGGCGCTGGTCGCGCAGCTCGAGGAGCAGAACGAGCAGCTGCTCGAGCTCGACCGGATGAAGGACGAGTTCGTCGCCCTCGTCTCGCACGAGCTGCGCACGCCGCTCACGTCGATTCTCGGCTACCTCGAGCTGGCGCTCGAGGAGGGCGAGCTGTCCGCGGACGTGCAGCACTTCCTCGACGTCGCGCAGCGCAACTCGAACCGGCTGCTGCGGCTCGTCAGCGACCTCCTCTTCGTCGCCCAGGTGCAGGCCGGGAAGCTCAACCTCGACACCGGCGACGTCGACCTGCTCCGGCTCGTGACGGAGAGCGCCGAGACCGCGCTCCCGCGGGCGGCCGAGAAGAGCGTGGTCCTGACCGTCGACGCCGGCGAGACGCCGGCGTTCCGCGGCGACTCGACCCGGCTCGGGCAGGTGCTCGACAACCTCGTCTCGAACGCGATCAAGTTCACCCCGGACGGCGGCACGATCCGGGTGCGGCTGCGCAGCGACGGCTCCAGGGCCGTGATCGAGGTCGAGGACTCGGGCCTCGGGATCCCGGAGGCCGAGCTGCCCCGCCTGTTCGAGCGCTTCTACCGCACGACGACTGTCACGCACCTCGCGATCCAGGGCACCGGGCTCGGACTGCCGATCACGAAGGCGATCGTCGAGGCCCACGGCGGCACGATCGCCGTCGAGAGCGTCGAGGGGATCGGTGCCACGTTTCGGGTCGAGCTTCCCCTGGCGGAGGATCCCGCCGCGGAGGCCGCGGCCTGAGGGCCGGACGGATGGAAGAGAGGGGGCGCACGATCCTGGTCGCCGACGACGACGACGACATCCGGGCGCTCGTCACCCTGAGGCTGCAGCGCTTCGGCTTCGAGGTCGTTGCTGCCGCCGACGGGGAGCAGGCGCTCGCGCTCGTGCGCGACCGCTCCCCCGATCTCGCGATCCTCGACGTGACCATGCCCGGGCTCACCGGGCTCGAGGTGACACGGGCGCTGCGTGCGGACGAGGCGACGAAGGGGATCCCCGTGCTTCTCCTGACCGCTCGCGTGCAGGACGCCGACCTGGCGGCCGGCCTCGAGGCCGGCGCCTCCGGGTACGTGCGCAAGCCGTTCGAGCCGGCGGAGCTGCGGGCGCGGATCGAGGAGGTTCTCGGCGCGTCGTGACGGCTACGGGCGCGCCGGCCGGTAGCGGTAGCCGAAGCCGCGCACCGTCTCGATCCGCCCGGCCGCGGCTGCGCCCAACTTGCGCCGCAGGTAGCCCACGTACAGCTTGAGCTGGTTGCGTGACGCGGCACCCTCATCACCCCAGACGAGCGCGATCAGCTGCTCGTGCGAGAGCACCTGCCCCGGGTGGAGGACGAACGCCGCGAGCAGGCGGAACTCGAGTGGGGTCAGGGCCACGGGGGCGCCGGCGACCGCGACCTGGCGCTGCCCGAAGTCGACCGTGACGACGTCGTCCCCGTACGTCTCCGGCGCCTCGGGCCGGCGGCCGGCCGTGCGCCGCAGCAGCGCCTCGGCCCGCGCCAGCAGCTCCTGGCGCCCGAACGGCTTCGTGACGTAGTCGTCGGCGCCCGCCCTCAGCCCACGCACTTTCTCGAGCTCGCCCGTGCGAGCGGTCAGCATCAGCACCGGGACGTCGCTCAGATCGCGGACCCGCTCGAGCGTTCCCCAGCCGTCGAGCTCGGGCATCGCCACGTCGAGCACGACGAGGTCGGGTCGCTTCTCGTAGAGGGAGCGGAGCGCGTCACGGCCGTCCTCGGCCGTGAAGACCTCGTGTCCGGCGCGCTCGAGCAGCTCGCGAAGCAGGCTGCGGATGTCGGGGTCGTCGTCCACGACGAGGATCCGCGCCTGGCTCATCCCGTTTTCATACCTGAATTGACACCGGTTTGCATCTTCCCTGGACGAAGATCGGCATGGTGGCGAGGATCTTGATCATCGAGCCGAACGAGGAGGTGCGCGGCCTGCTCTCCTGGGTCGTCCGCCGGCTCGAGCTCGTGCCCGTGGAGTACGACCGCTCCAGCGAGGTCTCCGACGTGGCCGCGATCCTGGTCGAGCCGGCGGTGCCGGGGGCCGTCGAGATCGCCCGGACGGTTCGGGAGGCGACCGGCGCCGGCGTCGTCTGCGTCTCGATCCACCCACCCGACGCGGAGACCGCCGCGCTCGAGCCCGTCGCTCATCTGCTCAAGCCGTTTCCGCTGCTCGAGCTGGAGCGCGCCCTGCTGGCGGCGCTGGGGAGCGGCACGCCCGTCGTCACCGCCTGAGAGGCCCCGGCGGCGCGCGACGGCTCGGTGCCCGCGGGGGCGTGCGCGCCAGGCATGATGTGACCGTGGTGAGCGACCGTCTCGAAACCCTTCTGCGCCGCGAGTTCCCCGATGCCACCGACGTGGTCGTGCTCGACCGCACCGGCACCGGCGATCATTTCCAGGTCGTCGTCGCGAGCGCGCGCTTCGACGGGTTGTCCCTGGTCGAGCAGCACCGGCTCGTCTACGACGCGCTGGCCGAGCCGCTCGCGGACGGGACGATCCACGAGCTGAGAATTCGAACGAGAGGAGCCCAGTGAGCGAGCTGCGAGATCGGATCAAGGAGATCATCGACACCGAGCAGGTGGTCGTGTTCATGAAAGGCACACCGCAGTTCATCGCCTGCGGCAACTCCGCCCGTGCGCTCGAGGCGCTGCGGGCGGAGGGCGCACCGATCGCGGCGGTCGACATCCTCCCCGACCCGCGGATCCGCGAAGAGCTCTCTGCCCTGTCCGGCTGGCCGACGGTCCCGCAGGTGTTCGTCGGCGGCGAGCTCGTCGGCGGCGCCGACATCACCGAGGAGCTGCACGAGAGCGGCGACCTGCGTCGCACGCTCGACGAGAAGCTCGGCGAGGGGTGGGGCGCGGCGGCGCAGGAGCGCGTGATCGAGCTGGTCGGCGGCGACCCCTTCCGGGTCGTCTCGTAGCGTCGCGCGGGCGTCAGCCGGAGAGCGAGCGGCGGAGGAAGAAGCCGAGCGCCACGGTCGTCGCGGAGACGGCGAGCCCGGTGATCCAGCCAGCGACGTCGAGAGCCCCGAGAACCGCGCCGACAGCCGCGCCGATCCCGAAGATCCCGAGCCAGCCGAACACGCCGAGGAAGCCGAACCCCGTCCGCTGAGCGGTGGGCGCCTTCGGGCTCGCGGCCGGGGCCTCCGCCGGCTTCGCCGGTGGCCTGATCTCCGTCATCGCCGGGGAGTCTAGCCGGGCGTCAGGCCGGCGAGGATGGCGTGGATCTGCTCGGGGCTCACCAGACCGTTGCCTGGCAGCTCAGCTTGTGCTGCCGGACCGGTGGGGCGATCGCGGTAGTCGAACAAGCGGCGGCCGGGAGGTCGGGCTGAACGAGTACGAGACGCTCGACGACGCACGAGCCGGCGTCGGCGGCTACGTCGATCGCTACCACCGGCGGCCCCACTCGGGGCTCGACTACCGGACACCCCACGAGGTGCGCCGAACATGGGAGGATCTACAAGACATCGCGGCCTAACCTGTCAACACCGCCGGGGAGCAGGTCACCGCGGAGGGGCGCTTCCGTTAGGATCTGTTTCGTGCCTGTTGGCTCATGATGCGGCGCCTCGGGCCGTTGGGCGAAGGAGAGGGGGCGGTAGCAATGTGGCTCAGATGTGTTGTGCTCGCGTGTGTCGCGGCCGTCGCGGTGGCTGCGGCTGCGTGTGGCGGCGAGGAGACGAGGGTGGCCGTGCCCGTCGTAGTGGACGTCGACACTGTGACGTCTGGGCCCGGGGAGGGTCTTATCGATGCCGAGAAATTCTGCGTCCAGCAGAACGTCTTCCAGCGGGGGATGCACGTTGTCTTTCGCATGGATGCTCAGGACACGGTTACGGGCGAGGCCCTCGGCGACGCGGAAGTCAGCGAGGCGGTTGCACGACTCGCGACCGGGGAGGAGCTCCCGTTCAGCTATGGGAAGCACGGAGAGGGAGACGATGCGCCGTTCTTCTGGACGACCGCGTGGGACGTCCCTGAGGACTACCCCCTGGGGACTGTCGACTACGAGATCACCGTGACCACAGTGGACGGCGACACCGTCACCTGGCAGCAGCCTCGTGCGGTGCCGCCGACGCTGCTGCAGATCGCCGAGTAGCGGTTCCTGGGGCCCGGCCTCCGGTCGGTGAAAAGGACAAGGAGGAGCAATGCTCCGGGTAGCGGAGAGACCCATCAGGCGTGTAGCCGTTGCCGGCGGTCACCTGCTGCTCGGTCTCGGGCTGGCGCTGCTCGCTGCGACGGGATGCACGGAAGACAAAGCACCGGATCCGAGCGAGGCGGTGACAGCGGCCGCAGCCACCACCTCCGCGCCTGTCGAGAGCGTGCCGGAGGAGACTACGCCGACGGCGTACGGCGGTGTGTCCGATCAGTCGCTTCCGGGTCCCGTCGCGGAGCTACCGGAGGCTGACCCGGACGGCGTAGCTCCGCTCGCGTCAGCGCCGGAATCGGGCAAAGTCGGAAGCACGTTCACGCTGACCGGCGAGGGTCTGCCTCCCGACGCAGAGGTACAGATCCTCTGGGGGACGTACACCGGCGCCTACGCGATGAACGCGACGCCTGAGACGGTCGAGTTCTACGAGCGCCAGTTCGAGCCGATCAACGTTGTTCTGGCCGAGTCGACTACCGATTCCAGCGGTCGACTCGAGGTCGACCTAACCGTTCCCTCGGACTACGGCGAGATCCACGACATCTACGCGGTCGTGGACGGTGTTCAGGTGGCGAAGGGGGGCTTCCACGTCGCACGCGACGTCACGGTCAGCCCCACAGAAGGCCCGGTCGGCACGCCGATCACGATTACAGCTACCGGAGTGGGTTGGAAGCCGTATGAGAGCACGCTTTCGGTCCGGTACGACAACAAGTACGCAGGTTTCATGACCGCGACAACGACGCGCGGCACTGCGGTCGCGCAGATCCGCGCGTCCGGGCCCGTCGGCCTCCACATCCTCGAGGTCGACGGGGCCAGCGCGACCGTTCCGTATCTCAACATCGAGCAGTCGCCGGTCGCCAGCATCGGCGCTTTCGACTTCACCGTCGACGTGACCGGCGACGACGGACCTCCTCCGGCCTCGGTTGAATGGCCGGAGGCACCGGAGCCTGGCGGCGGCGTCGGCAAGACGACGATTACGGCCCTCGGCGACGGCTCGGCAACTGTCACCGCTGTCCTCTCTTCGAGCAGCGGCCCGATCCTCTCAGATCTGGAGGTGAAAGCTGAGGGCCTCAGTTCCGCGGACCCAGTCCGCGTCGCGTGGGTGACCGCGGTCGGCAACCGGGTGAGCCCGAGTGGCTGGTCGCTCGAAGAAAGCGAACTGGGGCACGCGACCCCGACGGACGATGGCGTGATCTCGCTCGCCTTCCAGGTCCCCGACGACCTGGGTGGCTGGCACGCCGTCAAGCTGGCGCAGAACGGGGAGACACTGACCGAGGTTCCCTACTTCGTCGAGCGGAGCCTGGCCGAAGTCACTCCGACCGAGGTGAGGGAGGGCGAGCCGTTTACGATCACGATCAAGGGCATCGGCTGGACGGAGCTGGACAACGGTGTCGCGGTGACCTACGACAACGCCTACATCGGCTACGCCTGCGGCTTCAACAGCCAGGGCGACGTCACCATCAACCTGCGCGCTACAGGAGGAGTCGGAACCCATCTCATCGATCTCTACCCCATGATCTACCAAGGGCACGGCACGCCACCCTGGGCGTACCAAACCCCGATCCTCAGCTTCAAGGACGACGCACCCGGCCTAGCGCTCGGTTACCGGCTACCGGCCTTCCGCCTCGCCATCGAGATCGTCGCCTAGCGGGGTTGCCCCTACATGGGGGGGCCGGGGTAGTGCGCGGTGTCAACCGAAACGGGTCAATTCCAGTCGTCGCATGGGACGTCGTTGTCCTCCGCACGAACAGCTCGCGTGTCAACGCGGTAGGTCGTGCTGCGCAGAGGTATCTGCGCGTGCGTGCCGTTCGGCGCGTGCGCTAGGAGGAGTCGAGGAGAATCGCCCGGATCGCCTGGTGGCTCCGCTCGTCGGGCGACTCCGAGATCACCGTCGCGGGGCGCTCGAAGCGGGCGAGCGCGTCGCGCAGCGGCCCAGCGCGCAGCGTCCCCTCCCCGTAGGGGAGATGACGCGTCTCGTTGCGGTTCGCGTACGCGATGTCCGAGAAGTGCACGTGGAACGGCGCCCCCGGTTCGAGCACCCGGTCGGCCCCGGCGAGCGCCACGGCGAACGCGTCGGCATCGACGAAGGCCCCGTCCGAGACCGCGTGCAGGTGCGCGAAGTCGAGCACCGGCCGAACCCAGGGGAGGCGACCCGCGATCAGGAGCACGTCGTCGAGGCTGCCGAGCTCGCGCGCGCGTCCCATCACCTCGACCCCGAACGGCACCGCGCGCCCCTTCGCCTCGAGGCGCTCGCGGAGCTCCGCGAGCTGCTCGACGACGTCGGCGAGCGCGGCCTCGCGCGTTCGCCCGAGCAGGAAGCCCGGATGGAAGACGACCGGCTCCGCCCCGGCGGCGGCGGCGAGTCCGGCCGAGTGGTCGAGCATCCCGACCGCGCGGCGATATTTGGCGTCCCTGTCCGGGCGGCCGAGGAACGCCGCGAGCGGCGCGTGCACGGACAGGGCGATCCCCCGGGCGCGGGCCAGCTCCCCGAGCCGTGCCGCGACGTCCTGCTCGAGCCAGAATCCGCCCTCGAGGTCGAGCTCGCAGGCCGTGTACCCGCGCGCCGACAGGAGCTCGACCGCCGTCTCCGGCGACGCGCGATCCGGCAGCCGCGGCGGCCCGAAGCTGACGTCTCCCACGGCCCCAGTGTACGGGCCCTGACCCGCCCCCAACGTCTCCGGTCGGGCGGGCGCGGGCACCGGGATGTCGTCCGACGGTGCCGTTACGTTGAGAGCATGTCCCGCCGGCCATCCAGGATCGAGCTGCTCGAGCTCGATATCGACGTCCGTCTCGCCGACCTCTGGGCCGAGGCACTCGACGTCGACGAGTGGGGGCTCGACGTGGTCTCGGCGCTCATGCGCGCCTCCTACGGCAAGGGGTACTGCGACGCGCTCACGGAGGACGAGCCCGGGTCGCTCTGCCGCGACCACGGCTACACGGTTCCGGCTCCCCGGCCGACCCGGGCCGGGTAGCGCTACCCTTCGCCGCTCCCGCGGGCCGGGGCTACAATCGGGACGGTGGCACGTAGACGCATCCCCGTGCGGCTCGTGGTCGCGCTCTCGGTCGCGATGGTGCTCGCGGTCTTCCTTCTCTACACGAGCTTCGCCGGCGGCGCGACCGACTCGCTGCGTCCGAGCCAGCTCGCGGGCGCCCAGGGCGAGGTCCAGCTCGCCGGCGTCGTGGTCGGCCCGGTCGAGGGAGACGCGCGCGGCGCCGGGCTCACGTTCACGCTCAGGGATTTCGACGGGCCGGCCTCCGTCCCCGTCGTCTACACGGGCTCGGTACCCGACCTGTTCGCCGCCGACCGGCACGTCTACCTGCAAGGCGAGCTGCGCGACGGGGTCTTCGTCGGGGTGAAGGACTCCCTCGTGACGAAGTGCCCGTCCAAGTACGCGCCGAAGAGCGACGACGCCGCCGGCTGACGTGCCGGGACTCGGTCGCGCCGCCCTAGTCGTCGCCCTCGGTCTCGTCCTCTACGCGGCCCTGGCCGGCGCCTACGGGGCGGCCCGGGGCAAGCGCCGGGTCGTCGATTCCGCGACCAATGCGCTCGTTGCCGCTTTCATGGCGGCCGCCGCGGCGGCCGCGGTCCTGCTCGGCGCGTTCCTGACCGACGATCTCTCTCTCACCTACGTTGCCGAGCACTCGAGCAGGGCGCTCCCGCGCGGCTACGCGTTCACCGCGTTCTGGAGCGGCCAGGAGGGCTCGCTCCTGCTCTGGCTGCTCGTTCTCACCGGCATGGGCTCAGCCGCCGTCCTCCTCAACCGGCGACTCGTCCGCGAGCTGCTCCCCTGGACGGTCCCGATCCTCGGCGGTGTCGCCACGTTCTTCTCGCTCATCCTCGTCTTCGTGTCGAGCCCGTTCGTGACCCAGCCCCCACCGGCCGACGGCCTCGGGCTCAACCCGAGCCTCCAGAACCCCTACATGATC
The DNA here is from genome assembly GCA_023382435.1 of Thermoleophilia bacterium. Taxonomy (GTDB): domain Bacteria; phylum Actinomycetota; class Thermoleophilia; order Gaiellales; family Gaiellaceae; genus JAHDVS01. The sequence goes on along the minus strand of JAHDVS010000043.1, from coordinate 14,502 downwards.
GCGCACCCGCCGCTTCTCTACCTCGGCTACGTGGGGCTCACGATCCCGTTCGCGTTCGCGATGGCCGCGCTCGCCTCCCGCCGGGTGGACGAACGCTGGATCGTCGCCACGCGCCGCTGGACGCTCGGCGCCTGGGCGTTCCTCGGGATCGGGATCCTGGTCGGCGCGAAGTGGGCGTACGAGGAGGTCGGCTGGGGTGGCTGGTACGCCTGGGACCCCGTCGAGAACGCCGCCCTCATGCCCTGGCTCGTCGCGACGGCCTTCCTGCACTCGGTGATGGTGCAGGAGAAGAAGAACATGCTGCGCGTCTGGAACGTCGTACTGGTGGCGCTCGCGTTCGGCCTCTCCCTGTTCGGGACGTTCCTCACCCGCAGCGGCGTCGTCAACTCGATCCACAGCTTCGCCGAGTCCTCGATCGGCGCCTGGTTCCTCGGTTTCATCTGCGTTGTCGTGGCGGCCTCGATCGCGCTGATCCTGTCGCGCCTGCCGCTGCTGCGCGCGCCCTCGAAGATGGAGTCGCTCGTGTCCCGCGAGGCGGCGTTCCTCTACAACAACCTCTTCTTCGTCGCTTTCGCTCTGACCGTGCTGTGGGGGGTCGCCTACCCGCTCGTCTCGGAGGCCGTCCGCGGCATCGCCGCCACCGTCGGCCCGCCCTACTACGAGTTCTTCGCGCTCGTGTTCGGGCTGCCGCTCGTCTTCCTGATGGCGATCGGGCCGCTCATCGCCTGGCGGCGGGCTTCCTGGCGCGCCCTCGTGAAGGCGGGCGCGTGGCCCGGGGGGATCGCGATCGCGGCCGGGGTCGCCCTCGCCGCCACGGGGTCGGGAGCGCGCCCGGTCGGGCTGGTCGGCTACACGTTCGCGATCTTCGCGCTCGCCGCGATCGGGCTCGAGCTCATCCGGGGCACCCGGGCGCGCAGGGCGCTCGAACGCACCGGCTGGATCGACGCCTTCGCCTCCCTGGTGTCACGCAACCGCCGCCGCTACGGTGGCTACGTCGTGCACGCGTCGATCGCGCTGCTCGTGATCGGGGCGGTCGGGATCGGCGCGTTCTCGAGCTCGCGGGAGGGGCAGCTCGCGCCCGGGCAGGCGCTCGCGGTCGACGGCTACGTCCTGCGCTACCTCGGTTCGACCGAGCGGCAGGCGGCGAACGCGGTCGAGCTGCGCGCCCGGATCGAGGTGAGCCGGGACGGGCAGCAGCTCGGCGTGCTCGAGCCCGGCAAGAACCGCTACCTCGCGGAGCAGCAGACCTCGAACGAGGTCGCAATCCGTCCCAGCTGGCCGAGCGGCGAGGACCTGTTCCTGATCGCGGAGCAGTTCAACGAGGACGGGTCGCTGTACCTGAAGGTGCTCGTCAACCCGCTCGTGAACGTGATCTGGCTCGCCGGCGTCGTGTTCGTGCTGGGCTCGATGTTCACCATGTGGCCGGACGCGCGCGAGCAGCGCCGCCTCGCCCAGCGCTTCGCCGACCCGGAAGCCTACGCGAGCACCTGAGTGACAACCGTGGCGCTGATCCTGGCTGCCGCGCTCGCGGTCGCGGCCGTTCTGTGGGTCGCGCGCCCGCTCCTGCTGCCGCCACCGGCGGCGGGGGGCAGACGTGACGGCGTCGACGAGCGGCTCCGGCTTCTCGACGAGCGCGACCGCGCCCTCGCCGCGCTGAAGGAGCTCGAGCTCGACCACCGCACGGGCAAGGTCTCCGACGAGGACTACCGGGCGCTCGTCGGCACGCTGCGCCACGATGCCGCCACCGCGCTCCGCGCGCTCGACCGCCTTGCAGAAAGCACGGGGGGCGCCGGCCGCGGCACGCGGCCCGACCCGTCTACCCAGCCTCCCGAGGCAAGCTGACGATCCGCAGGTCCGGAAGGCTGCGGTAGAGCTGGTCGAGGTCGAAGCCGTAGCCGACGAAGAACTCGTCCGGCACGGTGAACCCGACATAGCGGATCGGCAGGTCGTCCACGAGGCGCCGGTACGGGCGGTCGAGCAGCGTGCAGACCGCGAGATCGCGCGGGGCGCGCAGCTCGAGCGTCCGAACGAGGTAGTTGAGCGTCAGCCCGGTATCGACGACGTCCTCGACGATGAGGACATCGCGGTCGCCGATCGGCATCTCGAGGTCCTTGATCAGGCGGATCGTCGAGCGGCCGCCCAGCGCGCCGCCGTAGCCCGCGAGCGCGACGAAGTCGATCGCGTGCGGGGCGCTGACGGCGCGCGCGAGGTCGGCAACGAACACGAAGGCACCGCGCAGAACGGAGACGAGCACGAGCTCGCGACCCTCGTAGTCCCGGCTGATCTCCTCTCCGAGCTCCGCGACCCGGGTCGCCAGCTCCTCGCGCGAGAGGTAGACCTCGCCGACGCGCGGGTCGGCGATCAGGTGCGGTGGCTCAGTCCGTATTTCTGCGCCAGCCGCTCGAAGTCTCGCTTGTAGAAGAGCTTGACCTTGACGTCGGGGTAGAGCTCGCGCAGCTTGCGCAGCTTGCGGTTCTTGCGTGTCACGAGCGACTGCTTCATGACGGTCAACTCCACGTAGAGGTCCTGCTCCGGCAGGTAGAAGTCGGGCGTGATCGCCTCGACCACCCTGCCTTCCTCGTCCGTTCCCAGCACGAACGTGCGCGGCTCGTACTCCCACGGGACGCCGTGATAGTCGAGGAGCTTGGCGCACTCGAGCTCGGCAGCGTTCGCGAACTGCGGCGTCTCTTCCCCGCAATATACCTGGAAAACGGGCATTTCCAGCATTATCCACAGGTCAGGATAGCAACCGGTCCGGATGGTGGCCTCACCACCCCGCGGTAGACTCGTGGCGGTGCGAGCGATCGGCGCGGAAGAGACCTGCCAGTGCGTGACGTACGCCGCGGTGACCGAGCGTGCGGCGCTCGCGGGCGGCCGCTGGCTCGGCCGCGGGGACGAGGAGGGCGCGGCCGAGGCGGCCACGTCCGGGCTGCGGGCGGCGCTCGACCTGAGGCCGATCGAGGGCCGGGTCGTCGTCGGGCCCGAGGACGACGGCGTGCTCTCGGTCGGCTCGTTCGTCGGCGCCGGCGGGGAGCCCGTCGATCTCGCGGTCGACCCGCTCGGGGGCCCGGGAGTGGTGGCCCGCGGCGGCTACGGAGCGATGGCGATGATCGCGATCGGGGGGGACGACACCCTGCCGCGGCTGCCGCAGATGTACATGCGTAAGATGGCCGTCGGGCCCGTCGCGAAAGGCCGAATCGACCTCGCGCGGCCGATCGCGGACAACGTCGAGGCAATCGCCGACGCGCTCGGCCGCAGGGCGAACGACGTTACCGCGATCGTGCTCGAGCGGCCCCGCCACCACGATCTCGTCGAGGAGCTGCGCGCCTCGGGGGCTCGGATCAAGCTGATCCAGGACGGGGACGTCACCGCCGCGATCACGTGCGCGATCCGTGGCACCAACGACCACCTGGCGGTCGGGATCGGCGGCGCCCGCCAGGCCGTGATCGCGGCCGCGGCGCTGCGCTGCCTCGGCGGCGAGCTCCAGGCCCAGTTCTGGCCGGTCTCGCGCACGGAGATCGCCCAGGCCCGCGACTACGGCTTCGAGGAGATGGAGAAGGTGTTCACGATCGAGGAGCTGGCGCCGCGCGACGTGATCGTGGCAGCGACCGGCGTCTCGAACGGCGATCTGCTCCGTGGCGTGCGCTACCTCGCGGACTCGGCCCGCACCCACTCCCTCGTCCTGTGCACCCGCTGCAACTGGGTGCGGTTCGTGGACGGAACGCACTTCTTCGGTCGCGAGCGCCGCGAGGAGATCCGCCTGCTCGGGTAGGCGGCCGGATGCCCGGGCCGGGAACCGCGCCGGCCGTGCGCATATGTGTCCGGGCGGGTCAGTATCTGCCTCCGTGGGGGTGCGAGCGGCGGGGCTGGCTACACTGCTCATATGCCCACTCGCGACGAGGTGTTCGATGCGCTGCGTGTCGTCGAGGATCCCGAGCTCGGGATGGACATCGTCGAGCTCGGCCTGCTCTACGACGCCGAGGTGATCGGCACGAAAGCGTTCGTGAAATACAGCCTGACGTCGATCGGGTGCCCGGTCGGGCCGCTGATCGAGCAGCAGATCTGCGAGGCGGTCGCGGCCATGGAGGGTATCGACGACGTCGAGGCCGAGCTGACCTGGGATCCGCCCTGGACGCCCGACCGTATGTCGGACGACGCCAAGTTCATCCTCGGCTTCGGCTACTGAGCCCCGGGCGGCGGCCCGCTTCGCTCAGATCGGCTCCTCGACCGTCGCCGCTCCGCGCGAGCGTGGTTGCCACCGCCCCGGGGACGGCTCTCGCAGCGGCAGCACGGCCAGGACGACGGGGATCATCAGCCCGGCCATCACGAGTCCCACCACCCCCAGGCCCGCCGACTCGAGCATGAAGCCGCCGCCGAGCGCGCCGATTGCGGCGAACACGGAGGTCAGGAGATCGTTGGCGCCGAGCGCGCCGCCGCGCTCTCCCACCGTGGTCAGGTCCGAGATCACCGCAGTCGCGCCGAGGAAGCAGGCCGACCAGCCGAGCCCGACCAGCGTCATCCCGATCGCCACGAACGCGACCTCGTGCGCGAACGACCCGAGCACCGCGCCCGCGGCCGACAGCACCGCGCCGACGAGCAGCCCCGGCCGGCGCCCGTACCGGTCGAGCGCGACGCCGATCACCGGGCCGAGCGCGTACATGCCCGCGATGTGGACGCCGAGCACGATCGCGATCGCGAGCGCACCGCCCCCGTGATCCTCGATCGCGATCGGCGCCACGCCCATCACCGCCACCATCGCCGTCTGGGCGACGGAGATCGCCGCGATCGCGGCCCGCAGCGGCGGCAGGCGCAGGAGCTCCCGCAGCGGCCGTGGCGGCGCCGACCCGTGGACGGCGCCCTCGTCGACCGCGAGCGCCATCGGGTCCGGTCGCAGCGCGAGCACCGCGAGCACACCGAGAAGCTCGATCACCGGGATCATCAGGTACGGCAGCATGTCCGAGCCGCTCAGGCGCCCGACCAGGGCGACGAGGGGGGCTCCGCCGACGGCCCCGAGCGTACCGGCCGAGACCACGATCCCGACGACGCGGCCGCGACGATCGCTCGGGTACATGTCGGCGACCGCCACGCGGCCGAGCAGCGCGCCGCCCTGGCCGGCCGCGAAGATCCCCGTCGCTCCGAGCAGCCCCCACAGCGAGTCGGCCCAGATCGCGAGCGCGCCGGCTGCGCCGCCGACTCCGAGCAGGACGTGGCCGACGAGCAGCCCCGGCCGGCGTCCCCACCGGTCCATCAGGCGCCCGACGAGCAGGGCGGAGACCGCGGCGCACGCGCTGAACAGGGCGAGCAGGATCCCCGCCCACCGCTCGCGCCCCGCGATCTCGACGACCGCGACGACAGCGAGCGTGAACCACACGGCCGCGGAGGCGAGCAGCGCCGCCTGGGCGCCCATCAGGAGCAGCGTGTTGCGCCGGACGAGCGCGTCCCGCCCGCCGATCGCGTCCAACCTAGCCTTCGATCTCGAGCACGATCTTCCCGAGCTGCTCGCCGCGTTCGAGCCTCCGATGCGCGTCGGCGACCTCGGCGAGCGGGTAGACCCGATCGACGATCGGGCGCAGCTCCCGCTCCGAGACGAGGCGCAGGAGCGCCCGGAAATCCTCCCGGGTCGCCATCGTCGAGCCGAGGATCGTGAGCTGCTTCCACCAGATCCGCGACAGGCCGGCGGGCGGGTTCGCGCCGCTCGTCGCCCCGCACACTGCAATCCGCCCACCGAAGCAGGCGGCGGCCAGCGACGTCTGCCAGGTTGCCTCGCCGACGTGCTCGACGACCACGTCAGCGCCGTGCCCGCCCGTCGCCTCCCTGACCGCGGCGGCGACGTCTGCGGTCGCGTGGTTCACCGCCACGTCGGCGCCGAGCGCGAGCGCGCGCTCGAGCTTCTCCGGGCTCGACGACGTGACCGCGACCCTGGCGCCCAGCGCCTTCGCAAGCTGGAACGCGGCCGAGCCGACGCCGCTGCCGAACCCCCAGCAGAGCACCCATTCGCCCTCCCTGAGCCCGGCGCGCGTCACGAGCATCCGGTAGGCGGTCTCCCAGACGAGCGGGAACGCCGCCGCCTCGGCGAACGAGAGGTGCGCCGGCTTCGCCTCGACGTACTCCTCGGAAACCGCGATCAGCTCCGCGTTCGTGCCCGGACAGTGCTCGCCGATGATCTTGCGCCCGTCCTCGAGACCCGGGTTCAGCACCACCTCGGCGCCGGGCGCGAACCGGCTCGAGCCGGGCCCGAGCAGCTCGACGACGCCGGCGCCGTCGGCCCCGAGAATCCAGGGTTTCGGCACCGCCGGGCGGCCCGTGCGCGTCCAGATGTCGAGGTGGTTGAGCGCCGCCGCGCGCAGCCGCACGAGCACCTCGCCGGGCCCGGGCACCGGGTCGGGGGCGTCCTCGTAGCGCAGCACCTCGGGGCTGCCGTCCTCGTGGATGCGCACCGCCTTCATGCGGCGATCCTAGCGGCGGCCAGGACGCTGCTACGGTGGAGCCGTGACCGGCGCCGATCTGGAGCGACACGCGGCGGAGCTCGGGATCGACGCCATCGGGGCGGCCCCGGCGGCGGCGTACGAGGAGACCGAGCGGGCGATCCGGGAGCGGCGCGAACGCGGACTGTTCGCCGGCATGCGCTTCACGATGGCGCGCCCCGAGGTTTCCTGCCATCCGGAGCGTCTGTTCCCGGGGGCGCGCACGGTCGTCTCCGCCGCCCTCTGCTACTACCTGCCCGCGCCGCCGCCCGGCCCCGGCGAGGGGAGGCTGCCCCGCCACGCCTGGCGCGACCGCTACCGCGAGCTACGCGAGCGGCTCGACGCGCTCGGGCGGCGGCTCGGGGGTGACTACCGCGTGCTCGTCGACGCGGGCGCCCACGTCGATCGCGAGGGGGCGGTCCGCGCCGGGCTCGGCTTCTACGGCAAGAACACGATGCTGATCACGCGCAGGCACGGCTCCTGGGTCGTGCTCGGGACGCTCGTGACCGGGGCTGAGGTCGAGCCGTCCGCGCCGCTCCCGCCGGGCTGCGGCTCCTGCACGCTCTGCATCGACGCGTGCCCGACGGGCGCGCTCGTCGAGCCGGGCGTGCTCGACGCGACGCGCTGCCTCTCCTACCTGACCCAGGCGCCCGGCGCGATCCCCGAGGAGCACCGGGAGTCGCTCGCAGACAGGGTCTACGGCTGCGACGCCTGCCAGGACGCCTGCCCGTGGAACCGCGGGATCGAGCGGCGCCGCGCCGGCGAGCGCGCGGGGCCCGGGGACGAGCCGGTCGTGTCGCTGAGCGACTGGCTCGCGGCGCCGCCGGCGGAGCTGCGCCGGCGCTACGCGCGCCTCTACGTACCCCGCCACGACGGGCGCCACCTGCAGCGCAACGCGCTCGTCGCAGCCGGAAACGTGGGCGAAGCGGAGCTTGCGCCGCTGCTCGAGCGGCACGCGAGCGGAGGAGACGACCTGCTCGCCGAGCACGCGCGCTGGGCGCTCGAGCGGCTGGCCGGCGGCGGCCGCGCCGCGTCCGTGGTCGCCGCAGCGGACCGGGCTTGACGTGTTCTCGCGCTCGGCCGACATCTACGACGCGATCTACTCGTTCAAGGACTACGCGGTCGAGTCCGACCGCGTCGACGCGGCGATTCGCGCGCGCAACCCGCAGGCTCGCACGCTCCTCGACGTCGCCTGCGGTACCGGCAAGCACCTCGAGCAGCTGCGCGGCCGCTACGACGCGGAGGGACTCGACCTCGACCCGGCCCTGCTCGCGATCGCCCGCGCGCGGCTGCCGGGCGTCCCGCTCTACGAGGCCGACATGACCGCCTTCGAGCTCGGGCGGCGCTTCGACGCCGTCACGTGCCTCTTCTCGGCGATCGCCTACGCACGAACGGTCGAGCGGCTCGACGCGGCCGTCCGGACGATGGCGTCCCACCTAGCCCCCGGCGGGGTGCTCGCGATCGAGCCCTGGATCCTGCCCGGGGCCTGGCTCGGGGCTGCCGTTCACGCGACGTTCGTTGACGAGCCGGAGCTGAAGGTGGCCCGGATCGAGCGCAGCCCGCCGCTCGCGCCCGTGGTGTCGCTCGAGTTTCACTACCTCGTCGGCCGCCCGGGCGGCGTCGAGCGCTTCGAGGAGCGCCACGTGGTCGGCATGTTCTCCCACGAGGACTACCTGCGGGCGTTCGAGCGGGCCGGGCTCGCGGCCGAGCACGATCCCGAGGGGCTGACCGGCCGCGGCCTCTACGCCGGCGTTCGCCCGTGAGGCGGCTGTCGGAGTTCGAGTGGGAGCTTCCGCGCGAGGGGGCGATGCGCGTACCCGGCCGCGTATTCGCGAGCGCCCGCATGGTCGAGGAGGAGGAGCTCGGCAACGCGCTCGAGCAGGTGCGCAACGTCGCCTGCCTGCCGGGAATCGTCCAGGCGTCGTACGCGATGCCGGACATCCACTGGGGCTACGGGTTCCCGATCGGCGGCGTCGCCGCCTTCGACGTCGCAGACGGAGTGATCTCCCCGGGAGGCGTCGGCTACGACATCGCCTGCGGCGTGCGGCTGCTGCGCAGCGGCCTCACCGCGGTCGAGCTGCGCCCGAGGCTGCCCGCGCTCCTGCACGAGCTCTCCCGGGCGATCCCGACCGGCACCGGCCACGGCGGCGGCCTCGAGCCGTCGCGCGAGGAGCTCGACTCGATCCTCCGCCGCGGCGCCGCCTGGGCGGTCGAGCGCGACTTCGGGACGGAGCGCGACCTCGAGCACACGGAGGACCGGGGCACGCTCGAGGGGGCCGAGCCGGGGGGGCGTGTCGGAGCGGGCGTACCTGCGCGGAAAAGCCACGCTCGGCTCGCTCGGCGCCGGCAACCACTTCCTCGAGGTGCAGGAGGTCGTCGAGGTGCTCGCGCCCGAGGAGGCCGAGGCCTTCGGGCTCGTTCCCGGCACGGTCTGCGTGATGATCCACTGCGGCAGCCGCGGCCTCGGCCACCAGGTCTGCACCGACTACCTGCGCGAGCTGGAGCGGGCGTCCGCGCGGGAGCGGATCGAGCTGCCCGACCGCCAGCTCGCCTGCGCCTCCTGGGCGGGCGCCGCGGGGCAGCGCTACTACGGCGCCATGGTTGCCGCGTCGAATTTCGCCCGCGCCAACCGCCAGGTGCTGACCGGGCTCGTCCGCCGCGTCTTCGCGAGCGTGGCCGGGAGCTCGCCGCTCGAGCTCGTGTACGACGTCTGTCACAACATCGCGAAGGTCGAGCGCCACGGCGGCCGCGACCTCGTCGTCCACCGCAAGGGCGCGACCCGTTCGTTCCCCGGGCAGCCGGTGTTGATCCCCGGCGACATGCGCCGCGCCTCCTGGGTGCTCGTCGGCCTCGAGACCGCGCTCGAGCGCTCGTTCGGCTCGACCTGCCACGGCGCCGGCCGGGTGCTCGGCCGCAACGAGGCGAAGCGCCGGATCCGCGTCGAGGATCTGCGGCGCGAGCTTGCGGACGCCGGCGTGCTCGTCAAGGCCGGCAAGGCGTCGCTGCTCGTCGAGGAGGCCCCGGCGGCCTACAAGGACGTGTCCGAGGTGGTCGAGGTCTGCGAGGGCGCGGGGCTCTCGAAGCGGGTCGCACGCCTGCGCCCGCTCGCGGTGCTCAAGGGCTGAGCCGGGTCAGAACCAGCGCGTGAGCCAGTAGCGCTCGAACAGCACCTTGCCGAGGTGCCATGCCCGGCCTGGCCGGCGCAGGCGCACCGCCGGCGCCGGCTCCGCGTAGAAGTCGCCGCTCCCGTAGGCGGCCGCCCCGTCGCCGAGCTCGACGAAGCAACCTCCGTGCCCGTCGAACGCCCCGGACGGCTGGCGGCCGGAGAGCTCGGCGGCGATCCGCTCGGCCACCGCCTCGGCCTGGGCGTGCGCGAACACGCCTGCCTTGGGGAGGAACTTGCCGCCGGCGACGGGGATCACGGTCACGTCGCCGATCGCGAAGACGCCGTCTGCCGCCGCGGCCAGGGTGCCCCGGTCGACGGGGACGAAGCCCCCGTCGGGCGCGAGCCCGGGCGTGCGCACGAGCGCGGGCGGGCGGTGCGGCGGCACGCCGAGCAAGAGGTCGAACCCGGCCCGCTCGCCGCCCGCGAACACGAGCTCGCGGCCGGCCGCGTCGATCCGCTCGGCCGTCAGCCCCGGGTGGAAGCCGATCCCACGTGCTTCGACCATGGCACGCAGCGCGGCTCCGACCTCCGGGCCCGCCGTCGGCATCGGAAACGGCTCGGGCGTGTAGACGTCGACGGACGACGCGGAGGCGAGACCGCGGCGGCGCAGCGCCGCCTCGACGAGAAACGCCGTCTCGTACGGCGCCGCCGGGCACTTATAGGGGAGGCTCGAGACGAGCACGGCGACCCGGCCGCCCTCGAAGTCGCGCAGCGCGCCGGCGGCGGCAACGGCGCCCTCGAGCGTGTAGACGGTGTGGGCCGCCTCGCCGAACCCGGGCAGCGCCTCCGCCGCGAGCTCGGCGCCGAGCGCGACGACCAGGCGGTCGTAGAGCAGGCGGCCGGCGGTGGTCTCGACGGCGCGCCCGGCCGTGTCGATCGCGAGCGCTTCGGCCTCGATCACCTCGATCCCGTGGCGGCGCAGCCTCCCGAGGTCACGCGTGATCTGCTCGGGCCGGCGCTCCCCCGTCAGCACCCAGAGGAAGGAGGGGGCGAAGGAGTAGCGCAGGTCGCGCTCGACGAGCACGACCCGGTGCTCCCGGCGAAGGCGGCGGCGCAGCGCGCGGGCGGCGACGAGACCGCCGGTGCCCGCTCCGAGGACGATGACGGTGTTGCCGGCCACGGTGCCCTCCTCAGAACGTGACGACCTGGTCGGCCCAGATCGTCCAGTCGGTCAGCTCGTCCAGGGTCGAGCGCCGGGCTCCGTCGACGAGCCCGGCGACGTCGATCGCCCGCGCGTCGAGGCAGGTGCCGCAGCAGCCGACCTCGGCTCCGTGTTTGAGCGCCGCTTTCAGCATGCGGTCGAGGTGGTAGAAGCCGTCGGGGAGGATCTGGCCCGCGACCGCGCAGCCGACGGCGTCGCCCATCAGGAAGATGCGCACCTCGGTGCCGTCACGCTTCGCGAGCGAGCCGGCAAGGCGCAGACCGTTGTAGGAGCGCTCGCTGCCGTACGGCGGGTCGTTGAGGACGAGCAGGGTCTTCTTCACGGCGCTCCTTCCGTTGCGGTTGCGACGGGCAGGCCCGCCAGGCGCCACTCCGGCAGCCCGTCCAGGAAGCGGCGAGCGCGGAAGCCGCGCTCGCGCAGGATCTCGACCGCCTGCGGGGCGAGCAGGCAGAACGGCCCGCGGCAGTAGGCGACGATCTCCGCCCGGGCCGGCAGCTCGCCGAGCCGGTGCTCGAGCTCCCCGAGCGGGATCGAGACGGCACCGGCGATGTGCGCGGCCTCGTACTCCTCGGCGGGACGGACGTCGAGGACGACGACGTCGTGCCGGCGGGCGCGCTCGAGCAGCTCGTCGCGCCCGATCGGCTCGAGCTCGCCGTCGTCGAGCAGGTAGCCGGCGAGCAGCCGCTCGACCTCGGCGAGGCGGGAGCGAGCGAGGTCGCGCAGGGAGAGGAAGAAGCGGCAGACGTCGTCGTCCGCGAGCCGGTAGTGGATCCGGACACCTTCCCGGCGGGTCTCGACCAGCCTCGCCTCGCGCAGCGCCTGGAGGTGTTGCGACGTGTTGGTGACCGACATGCCCGCGGCGCGGGCAAGCGCCTCGACGCCGCGTTCGCCCTGGCAGAGCAAATCGAGGAGCTCGATCCGCCGCGGCGAGGCGACCGCCTTGCCGATCCGCGCGAGCTGCTCGAACAGCTCCGCGCTGCGGCTGTCGTCGGGCATGCCGCCATTATTCCAGAAATCGCTGGAATACTGGCGGGCGAGCGCGTGGGCGGGTCATGACCCGCCCCTACACGGTGTCCTGCTCAGGCGCGGGCGCGGACGGCGACGAACGCGGCCCCGAGCGGGCCCAGCGGGCGCGCGAGGCGCTCGAGCGAGCCGGCGCGCCCGGCCAGCCAGCGGCGGTCGAGCGGCGGCAGGTAGAGGCCGTAGCGGCCCGTCACCGCTGCCGCACCCGCCCCCCGCAGCAGGCGCTCCAGTTCGCCCGCGGTCGTGAACCGCGTTGCCCGCCACGTCGGCGAGCCGAGCCAGCCCTTGACCCGCCGCTGCGCCGCCCAGGCGCTGAAGCGGGCCAGCTCGCCGATCACGACGCGTCCGCCGGGCCGCGTCACCCGCAGCAGCTCCCGGGCCGCCCGCTCGCGCTCCGCCTCGTCGAGGAAGCAGAGGACGGCGACGGCGAGCGTCAGGTCGAACTCGCCGTCCGCGAACGGCAGCTCGGTCACGGCGCCCTCGACGAGCGTTGCCTGCGGGACGCGGGCGCCGGCGACCGCGAGCATCCGCGGGTCGGCGTCGACACCGGTGACGGCGAGGCCGCGCCCGGCCAGCCAGGCGGTGTAGACGCCGGTGCCGCAGCCGGCGTCGAGGGCGCGTTCGCCCGGGACGGGAGCGGCGAGCTCCTCGACGAGCGCGAGCTCGAGGCTGTGGGCGGCCGCGCCGAGCGGCGTGCGGTACCAGGCGTCGTACGCGGCGGGATCGAGGGTCTCGGCCACGGCGACCCGCGTTCAGCGGCGCGCGCGTGCCCTGCTTCGCGGCGGCGCGACCCCGGCCTGGAGCTCGCGCGCGCGGGCGGCGATGCGGGGGCGCAGGTCGTCCGGCTCGATCAGCACGGCCTCGCCGCGGAACGAGAGCACCTCGCCGACGAGCCAGTCGACGCTGCCGAAGCGCAGCTCCTCGAGCGCCGCGCCATCCGCGAGCGGGGTCGCGCCCCGCTCGATACGCCAGCGTGCGCCCTCCCGGGAGAACCACAGCCGCGCCGAGCGGCGATCCTGCCGCGCGTCGAAGCCGGGACGGGGCTCGAAGCTCTCCTCGAGCATCCGGGCGCTGCGCATCCGGTCGACGCGGAAGCTGCGCGGGTCCTCGCGCGTGCGGTCCCACGTGTGCACGTACCAGTTCGGGAGGTCGCGCTCCAGCGCGTGCGGCTCGACGACCCGGGTCGAGGTGACATCCTCGTCCGGGCGCAGGTACGCGATCTCGACGAGGCGGTGCTCGGCGATCGCGTCCGTGAACGTGCGGATCAGCTCCTCTTCCGCGGTCACGCTCGCCGGCGCGGGAGGCTCGCTCTGAGCGAACTTGCCGAACGTGTCCTCGAGCTTGCGCCGGACGCGATCGAGCGGCGTGTGCGCCTCGGCCGCGATCATCGGGCCGACGAACTCGAGCGCGAGGCGGATCGCCCGCGCCTCGAGCGGGGTCAGCCGCGGCGGCCGGCGGAACACGTCCCCGAACAGCTCCTTCTCGACGCGCACGATGTCCCCGTCGAGGAACGAGTAGACCGCGTAGCAGCCGCCGCCGAAGTTGACGAGGTTCAGCATCTGCAGGTGCTCCTCGAGCTGCTCGTAGGGGATCCGGAAGCCCTCCATCAGCTCGGAGGCCGGGATCACCGCCCTCTTGCCGTCGCCGCAGCGGCCGAGCAGGTGGGCGAGCAGGGCCTGGAGCACGGCGAACCGCTCCGGAGGTACCGGCCCGCCGACGCGCTCGGGGAGTGGGGCAGCCTCCTCGGGCGGCAGTGCAGGCGCGGGCTTGGGCGGGGGCTGCTCGTGCGACCGTGCGACGCGGTCGAGAGCGTCCTCGACCGCGGCGACCAGCTCCGGCGGATCGAGCGGGCGCGCGCGGCCGTTCTGGCGCAGCACCCACGCAGCGAGTTGCCGGAGGTCCGAGTAGGCGGTGGTGAACAGCCCGTCCTCGACCTCGCCGCGGCCCGCGTACGAGCGGGCCACCCACCAGGCGGTGTCCGGGGCGACCTCGATCCGCGCCGTGCCGGCGCTCTCGCCGAGCTGCCAGGGCGGCCGGCCGCGGTGAACGGACACGTCGAAGTCGGCCGGGAAGCGGAAGTCACGCTCCCGTCGCGTGGCGAACGTGATGTCGCCCCGCACGCGCGAGACGCGAAACGTCCTGATCTCGTCGCGCTCGAGGTCGTGGCCGACGACGTACCAGAAGCCGTTCTCGGAGAAGAGGGCGTAGGGGTTGACCGTGCGGTCCCCGACCTCGTCGCGTGCGATCGACCAGTAGCGAAACCGCACGGTGCGCTGCTTGGAGATCGCCGCGTCGAGCTTCGTCAGCCAGCCCGGCATCTCGGGCGAGTAGTCGTGGCCCTGGACGTTGACCCGCACGGCGCTCTCGGTCGCGGCCTCCGCCTGGACCGGGCGGCCGAGAGCGAGGTTCTGGAGGGCGAGGCGAAGGGGCTCCGCGTACGCGAACTGCCCCTCGAGCAGAAACAGCGAGGTCTGGAGAGCGGCCAGCTCCTCGTCGGAGAGCTCGAGCGCGGGGAGGAAGTACTGCTCGGAGCGCAGCGTGTAGAGCTCCTCCCCGGTGAACTCGTCGCGTTGCGACTGGAGCGGTACCCCGAGCGCGATCAGCTCGGTCCGGTCCGAGTAGAAGCGCCGCGCGAACGCCTCGTCGGACATCTCGGAGTAGCCCTCGACGCAGGACTTGATGTCGCG
>JAHDVS010000042.1 GCA_023382435.1 Thermoleophilia bacterium | reverse complement strand
GGAGCAGGTTCGCGAGCGCGTGCGGCAGATGGCTCGTCAGGGCGAGCAGCCGGTCATGCGCTGCCGGGTCGATCGCCACGGGGATCGCACCGAGCGAGGCGACGAAGCCGTGCAAGTCCCGGTAGCGCACCGGCTCGGTCTCCGAGACCGGCGTCAGGAACCAGGTTGCACCCTGGAAGAGGTCGCCGCTCGCGTGCTCGGGCCCGCGCGCCTCGGATCCGCAAACGGGGTGGCCGCCGATGAACCGCGCGCGATCGGAGACAGCCGCGCAGAGTGCCGCTTTCGTCGAGCCGACATCGGTGACGGTGCAGGTGTCCGGGCTGGCCGCGAGCGTCGCGGCGACCTGGGCGGCGAGAGTCGCGACCGGGCCGGCCACGATGGCGAGCTCGGCGCCGTCGAGCGCTTCCTCGAGACTCGCGGCGGCGACGTGCACGGCACCCCGCTCGGCGGCAACGGAGAGGGCGCGCGGGTCGCGATCCCACCCGGCGACGCGGCCGACCCCGGCTCGACGGGCCGCGAGACCCACCGACGCGCCGATCAGTCCGGTGCCTACGAGCGCGAGCCGTTCGAGCGCCACTAGCCGGCTCGACCCGGGAACACGTCGCGCTGCCGCATCAGCTCGGCCACGCGAAAAGCGAGGTCGAGCGCCTGCCGCGCGTTCAGCCGCGGGTCGCAGAGCGTCTCGTACCGATGCGCGAGTTGCTCCTCCAGCACCGCCTCGGAGCCGCCGAGGCACTCGGTGACATCCTCGCCCGTGTACTCGAGGTGAACCCCGCCGGGCCAGGCTCCCTCCTGCCAGCAGGCAGCGAAGAAGCTCTCGAGCTCCGCCATGATCGCGTCGAAACTCCGTGTCTTCACGCCGGTCGCGGTCCTGACGCCGTTGCCGTGCATCGGGTCGCACGCCCACACGACAGGGTGCCCGGCCTCCGAGACCGAGCGCAGCAACGGCGGCAGCAGCTCGCCGATGCACCCCGCACCCATCCGCGTGATCAGCGTGACCCGGCCCGGGACGCGGCCGGGGTTGAGGCGCTCGCACAGGTCGAGCACCTCGTCCGCGGTCACCCCCGGCCCGAGCTTGACGCCGACGGGGTTGTGGACGCCCGAGAAGAACTCGGTGTGCGCGCCGTCCGGCTGGCGCGTGCGCTCGCCGATCCAGAGCATGTGGGCGGAGCAGTCGTACCAGTCGCCTGTCAGCGAGTCGCGCCTGGTCAACCCCTCCTCGTAGTCGAGCACGAGACCCTCGTGGCTCGTCCAGACATCGACCTCGTGGAGCTGGCGCTCGGAGGCGACGTCGATCCCGCACGCGGTCATGAACCGCAGCGCCCGCTCGATCTCGGTCGCTAGCTGCTCGTAGCGACGGCCCTCGACCGAGGTGGCGACGAAGTTCTGGTTCCACTCGTGGACGCGCATGATGTCGGCGAACCCGCCCTTCGTGAACGCGCGCAGCAGGTTGAGCGTCGCGGCCGACTGGTGGTAGGCCTGAACCATCCGCCCGGGATCGTGGACGCGCGCCTCGGGGGTGGGGGCCTCGCCATTGACGAGATGGCCGAGGAAGGAGGGCAGCTCGACGTCGCCGACACGCTCGGTCGGAGAGGAGCGTGGCTTCGCGAACTGGCCCGCGATCCTGCCGACCTTGACGACCGGGAGCATGGCGCCGTACGTGAGGACGGCTGCCATCTGCAGCATGATCTTCAGCTTCTCGCGGATCGAGACCGCGGTGAAATCGTGGAACGACTCCGCGCAGTCGCCGGCCTGGATCAGGAATGCCCGGCCGGCCGCGACCTCGCCGAGCGCCGCCCGGAGCGCCCGTGCCTCCCCGGCGAAGACGAGCGGCGGCATCGCCTTGAGGCGATCGAGGGCGGCGCCGGCGGTCTGCTCGTCTGACCAGCTCGGTTGGTGGCATGCCCGGCGGGCACGCCAGGACGAGGGTGTCCACGTCGAATCCATCACTGCCATGGCCATTCAGTGTAGTGAGGGATAATCCCCGGCGACCGTGCGCATCCTCTCGGGCATCCAGCCGACAGGCGACAAGCACCTCGGCAACTACTTCGGGGCGATCCGCCGCTGGGCGGAGCAGCAGCACGGGGCCGACTGCTTTCACCCGATCGTCGACCTGCACGCGATCACGATCCCCAAGGAGCCCGGGGAGCTGCGCGAGTCGACGCTGTCGCTGGCGGCGCTGCTCGTCGCGTGCGGGCTCGACCCGGCTGTCGCGACTGTGTTCGTCCAGAGCCATGTGCCCGAGCACCCGCGGCTCGCGTGGGTGCTCGAGTGCATGACGCCGTACGGCGACCTGCGCCGGATGCCCCAGTACCGCGAGAAGTCCGCGAAGGAGCACGGCTTCGGCGTCGCGCTGCTCACGTACCCGGTTCTCCAGGCGGCGGACATCCTCCTCTACCGGGCCGACGCGGTGCCGGTGGGAGAGGATCAGCGCCAGCATCTGGAGCTGGCACGCGACATCGCGCAGCGCTTCAACAACCGCTTCGGCGACGTGTTCACGGTGCCGGCGGGGACGTACCCCGAGATCGGGGCGAAGCTGATGGACCTGCAGGACCCGACGAGTCGGATGTCGACGTCGGCGGACTCGGACGCCGGCGTGCTACGCCTGCTCGACCCGCCCGATGTGATCCGCAGGAAGCTGCGCTCGGCCGTCACGGACTCGGGCCGCGAGATCGTGCGCTCCCCGGACAAGCCCGGGGTGACGAACCTGATCGAGATCCTCGCGGCCACGCTCGGCGAAGCTCCCGAGGCGATCGAGACCCGCTACGAGGGCCAGGGTTACGGCACGTTCAAGGCCGACGTGGCCGAGGCCGTCGTCGGGCTGCTCGAGCCGATCCAGCGCCGCTACGGGGACCTGCGGGCCGATTCGGATGAGTTGCACCGCATTCTCACCGTGGGCGCGGAGAAGGCCCACGCGGTCGCGGCAGCCACCCTCGCGCGGGCCCACGAGGCCGTTGGCTTCGTCGCGCCCTGAACGCGGACCGGCGGCCTCGCCGTCACGTCGAGCTTTAGCCTAGACTCTGTCCAGAGTGTCGAGCACCATCCGCGCCACGGGCGAGCAACAGCGTGGCTACCTGCGAATCGGCGAGCTGTCGCGCCGCAGCGGCGTCAGTCCGGAGCTGTTGCGCGCGTGGGAGCGACGCTACGGGCTCCTCCGACCCGAGCGGACGGTCGGGGGTTTTCGCCTCTACACGGCCGTCGACGAAGCACGTGTCGCGGCCATGCAGGCGAGTCTCGCGCAAGGGCTCTCGGCCGCCGAGGCCGCACGGGCTGCGCTCGCCACGCCGGGCGCAGCGGAGCCTCTGCCGGAGCCCGACCCGGCGGGCCTGGCTGGGAGCGCGACCCGGCTCGGCGAGCTGCTCGACGCCTACGACGAGACGGCCGCCCAGGCCTTGCTGGACCGGCTCTTCTCGACGTTCTCGCTGAACGCGATCCTGCGGGACGTGATCATCCCCTACCTGCACGAGCTCGGCGAGCGCTACGCGCGCAACGAGGTCTCGGTCGCGCAGGAGCACTTCGCCAGCAACGTCGTGCGCGGGCGCCTGCTCGCGCTCGCACGCGGTTGGGGCCGGGGCAGCAGCCCGACCGCCCTGCTCGCGTGTGCACCCGGCGAGCAACACGACCTCGGGCTCCTCGTCTTCGGCCTCGCGCTGCGCGCGAACGGCTGGCGCATCGCCTACCTCGGCGCCGACACGCCGGTGGCGACGCTCGCGGAGGCCGTCCGGACGCTCGGCCCGGACGCCGTCGTCGTCTGCGCGCAGATCGCGTCCCACGCCGAGGAGGCCGCGGGCGAGCTTGCCGTGCTCGCCCTGGAGGCGCCGCTGTCGCTCGCCGGGGCCGGCATCGAGCGGGAGCTCGCGTCGAGGATCGGCGCGCCGCTGCTCACGGCGGATCCGGTCACCGCTGCCGAGCGGTTCGCTCCGGCGCACGGCGCGTAGCCGCCCGCCGGAGCGCTTCCACCTCCCCGGTCGTCAGCTCCCGCCACTCCCCGGGGCCGAGCCCCCCGAGCTCGATCCCCGCGTAGCCTCGCCGGTGCAGGCGTCGAACCGGATGACCGACCGCCGCGCACATCCTCTTCACCTGGTGCTTTCGGCCCTCGTGCAGCGAGAGCTCGAGCAGCGCCCCGGCACGTCCCGAACGAACGAGGCGGGCGCCCGCGGGCGCCGTGCGCCCGTCGTCGAGATCGACCCCCTCCCGCAGGCGGCGCAGATCCTCGGCGTCGGGAACGCCTTCGACCTCCGCCTCGTAGAGCTTCTCGACGCCGTAGCGCGGGTGAGCGAGACGGTGAGCGAGCTGCCCGTCGTTCGTAAGCAGGAGCGCCCCGGTCGTGTCCGTATCGAGCCGCCCGACCGGCACGACCCGGACGGCGTGGCCGACGAGCTCGACGACGGTCGGCCGCCCGTGGGTGTCCCGGGCGGTCGTGACGACCCCCGCGGGCTTGTGGAGGAGCACGTAAGCGAGCGGCTCGAGGCTCACGGGCCTGCCGTCCACCGCCACCCGGTCGCGCGCGGCCACGAACGTCGCGAGGCCGGCTGCCTGCCCGTTGACCGTGACCCGGCCCGCGCGGATCAACTCGTCGGCGCCCCGACGTGACGAGACGCCGGCCCGGGCGAGGTAGGCGTTCAGGCGCACGGCCGCCATTATCGGACGCCCGGCGCCCCCGGCCGCGCAGGCTAGGCGCCGCGACGCGCGGCGACGGCTTCGAGACGCTCGCGAAGCTCCTCGCCGTCGCCGGCGAGGTCGTCGAGCGACGGCAGCTCCTCGGGGCCGGCGAGGCCGAACACCTGCTCGAACAGCGGTGTCGTGCGGTAGCGGATCGCGCCTCCCTCCCCGTCGCGACCCGACTCCTGGATCAGGCCGCGCTCGCAGAGGCCCGCGACGGCCGAGTCGGCGGCGACGCCGCGGATCCTCGCGATCTCCGGCCGGCTGACCGGGCCGAGGTACGCGACGATCGCGAGCGTCTCGAGCCCCGCCTGCGAGAGACCGCGCTGAACCGGGCGCTCGACGAGACGGGCGCAGGCCTCCGCCGCCTCCCGGGCAGCCCGCAGCGCGTAGCCGCCAGCCACACGCTCGAGCACGATGCCGCTGCGCCCCTCCCGGTAACGCCCCGCGAGCAGGCCCAGCGCGGTCTCGACCCGTTCCGCGCCAGCAGCGGCCGCTTGCGCCAATTCCTCGACGGCAAGCGGGCGCGGCGCGATCACGAGCAGCGCCTCGAGCGTCCGCGCGAGCCGGTCGACGGGGTTGTCGACGAGGTAGAGCTGGCGCTGCATCAGGCCGCCTTCCAGACCGAGATCGGCTCGAACGGTGCGGGCTGGCCGAGCTTGATCTCGCCCGCCTTGCGCAGCTCGAGAAGCGCGAGGAACGCCACCGCCTGCTCGATTCGCGACAGCCCGTCGACTTCCTCGTCGAAGACGAAGCGCCGACGGCGGCGCAGCGCCGCGCGGAAACGCTCGAGAAACTGCGTCACGGGCGGGTAGCGCAGCGGCATGTGGGACAGCGACGGCGCCGGCGGCTCGGCGGCCAGGACGCGGAGCGCGGCAGCGAGCCGGGCGGGATCCTGCGGCGCGAGACGGCGCACGGGCGGCGGCGCCGCCGGGGCAGGCCCGAGCCGGAAGAAACGGTCTGACTCCGCTGTGAGACGCTCCTCGAGCCAGAGGGCGCCGGCCTTCACCCGGCGGTACTCGGCGAGCCGCTCGGCGAGCTCGAGCGCGGCCTCGTCCGGGTCGAGCTCCTCGACGTCGAGCTCGCCCTCCTCGTGAAACAGCTCGCGCGCCTTCAGCTCGAGCAGCGCGGCCACGAGCACGAGGAACTCGCCGCAGACCTCGAGCTGCGCCGGCGTGAAGGCGCCCTCGCGCCGCTCGAGCCGCTCGACGAACGCGATCACGATCTCGGCGACGTCGACCTCGGGGAGCCCGAGCTCCTCCTTCAGGATCAGGGTGAGCAGGAGGTCGAACGGCCCCTCGAACGCGTCGAGGTCGAGGTCGAGATCACGGACGGCGAGCGCTTGCCCCACGGGGCCGCGATGCTACCCGGCGGCCCGGACGCCCACCCCCGCGGCGGGCCGGCTGCGCCGCTGCGCCCACAGGAAGCCGGACAGCCCGACGAGGAAGACGCCGACGGCGATCCAGAAGTTGAGACGCATCCCGAGGAACTCCTTCGACGGGTCGATCCGGAGCTGCTCCTCCCAGGAGGCGCGCCCGAGCGCGTACCACATCACGTAGAGGAAGAAGACCTGCCCGGCCCTGAGCCGCCGCCCGAGCGCGAGCAAGAAGGCGACGCCGACCCCGTTCCAGAGCATCTCGTACAGGAAGGTGGGATGGAACGTGGCCGCGTCCGCGTACCGCTCGGGCCGGTGCTCCGCGTCGATCTCGACGCCCCACGGGAGGTCGGTGGGGGTGCCGAACAGCTCCTGGTTGAAATAGTTGCCGAGCCGCCCGATCGCCTGGGCGGCCAGGATCCCGGGGGCGACGGCGTCGGCGAGCAGCGGGACGCTGACTCCGGCCCGGCGGGCGACGATGGCGCCGGCGGCCACGCCGAAAGCGACGCCGCCCCAGATGCCCAGCCCGCCCTTCCAGACGGCAAAGACGCCCCACCACTCGTCCGGAACCTCCTCCCAGCTCGTGGCGACGTGATAGAGGCGCGCGCCGACGATCCCCGCGCCGACGCCCCACATCGCGCAGCGCATGATCAGGTCCCAGTCTCCGCCCCATGCGACCCAGCGACGACCGAAGATCCACACGGCGGCAAGGATGCCCGCCAGCAGCGCGAGCCCGTAGAAGCGGATCGTGAGCGGCCCCAGCTCCGCGACGTTGTCAGACGGGCTGGGAATCGAGGCCAGGAGCGAGGTCAAGGGGCATCCATTGTGGCAGCCTCGCCCGAGGCACGGCCGGCCCGGGCGTTAGATCAGGATGTCGGCGGCCGTCTGGGGCGGGCAGCCCTGACGCACGAGGGCGACCGCGACGTGCAGATCGATGTCCGTCCGCTCCGCGATCCGCCGGGCAGGCTCGGGCTCGTAGCCGGCACGCAAGAGCTCACGGAGGCGCCAGTCGACGACCCGGGCAAGCTCGGTGGCGATCGGGATCTCGGATTCGGTGGCGCTCATCGGTCCTCCCCGTCGGTGCTTTCCCGATGATCGGAGCCCTGGGCGGCGCGTCATGCCCCGCCCGGTCAGCTTACCCTCGAGGCCGTGGTGGCCGCGAAGGTGGGGAGCCTAGAGGAGGATCCGGACGGCGGTGGCCGCCGGCCCGGGGCTCGGGCTCGATCGCCGTCATGGACACGCGTACGGCGCGGCGACCGTTCCGGACGATCCCCTCCGCGCGAGTTGCTGCGATCCCCGGGACGACGTCGAGCTCGACACCGACGCGGGCGCGGGCGCCGCTCGCGGCATCGACCCAGCTGCGGGCCAACGCCTTGCAACGCCTGCCCGCGAAGGAGATGCTGACGCGGTCCCCGCTGCCGTCACCGGCGGAGGCAGGGTCATCGACGAGCACGGCCCTACCACGCGTGCCGATCGGGCATCTGGCCGCGCCGCTGCTGGCCGTGACACGGAAGCGCAGCTCGAGCCGCGTCCGCGGCTCCCGATGGTTGAGCTTCCAGTGCGTGATCGTGGCCGCGAAACGCTTCCCCCCTCGCGCAGTGCCGCGAACGGTCGCCTCGAACTTCCCGTCCAGCGTCAGCTCGCCGCCACCGCGAAGCGTGGCACCGGCGGCGCTCGCCGCGATCGCGTAGCTGGCGCCTGCGACCTGGATGGGGATCACGTCCGCGCGCGCGACTCCGGCCGCGATCGCAATCCCGGCAGCCACTGCAACCGGTACGAGAACGCGCCGCATCGCCGCATCGTATGCCGGGAACGGCAACGGAGCGATCGGGTCAGGTAGGTCACGCAGTGGCCGAGGCCGGGAGCCAAGGAGGAAGGTCGTGCCGGGGAGCACGATTTAGACCGACCTCGACCACCGCGCTTGCACAGCATGCCCCGCCGCGGCGGGCACGACCTGACCAATTTCGCTCAGGTCCAGGCGGGGTGACCGCTACCTGATCGCGGCCTCGCCGAGCAGCGCCTTGACCTCGGCGAAGAAGTCCGAGTCGGGGTTGACCCTGAACTCCGGCCCGAACGCGAGCACCCTCGGGCCGGTGGTCATGTCGAGATCGAGGACAACCGGGGAGTCGCCGGGGAAGCCGCGGACGACCGCCGCGAGTTCCCGGATGACACCCTCGTGGGCCCGGCGGGCGTCGACCCGCAGCCGCACCTCTCGCCGCTCCGGCACGGCTTCGAACGGTGCGACTTCGAGCGCGACGAGCTTCGTCTCGCCGTCCTTGTGGTCGACACGGCCCTTGACGAGCAGCACGCGATCGGCCTCGAGCAGGTCACGGGCGGCCGCGAACGCCGAGTTGAAGACGATCGCCTCGACCGAGCCGGACAGGTCGTCGAGCCGCACGAACGCCATCGGGTCGCCGCGGCGGGTCGTGATCGAGCGCAGCGCCCCGACGATGCCGCCGACGGTGACGATGTCACCGTCACGCCTGCCGGCGAGCTCCCCGATCTGAAGATCGGCCTTGCGGCGAAGCTGCTCCCGGATCGCGTGCAGCGGATGTTCGGACACGTACAGGCCGAGCGTCTCTTTCTCGAGCGCGAGCAGCTCCTGCTTGTCGAGCTCCCCGGGCGGGATCGGCGGGTGGTGGCGCGGCCGCTCGGCGGGCGTCTCGCCGGAACCGAGATCGAAGATCGACGCCTGCCCGGCGAGACGATCGGAGTGATGCCGGCCGCCCCAGGACAGCGCCTGCTCGAGTACCGCCAGCATCCCCTTGCGCGGTGCGCCGGTCGAGTCGAGCGCCCCGCACTTGACGAGGCTCTCGAGCGCGCGCTTGTTCACGACCTGCGGGTCGACGCGTTCGCAGAAGTCCCAGATCGAGGCGAACTGACCACCCTCCTCGCGGGCGGTGACGATCGCCCTGACCGCGTTCTCCCCCACGTTCTTGACCGCGCTCAGGCCGAACCGGATCCTGCCGTCGACGACCGCGAAGTCGAACGCGGACACGTTCACGTCCGGAGGCAGCACCTCGATCCCCATCTCCTCGCACGCGGCGACGTAGAAGGGCACCTTGTCCTTCGTGTTCATGACCGAGGAGATCAGGGCAGCCATGTACTGGGCCGGGTGATTGGCCTTCAGATACGCGGTGCGGTAGGCGATGAGCGCGTAGCAGGCGGCGTGGGACTTGTTGAAGGAGTAGTCCTGTGCCTGCTCCATGTCCTTCCAGAGCTGCTCGGCGACCTTGCGCTCTACCTCGTTGGCGGCGCAGCCCTCGATGAACTTGCCGTGCAGCGACGCCATCAGCCCGTGGTTCTTCTTGCCGATCGCCTTGCGCAGATCGTCTGCCTGTGCGGGGCTGAAGCCGGCGAGGCGCTTGGCGATCTCCATGTACTGCTCCTGGTAGATGCAGATCCCCCAGGTAGGTTGGGTGATGGGCTTCAGCCGGTCGTCGGCGTAGGTCACCTGCTCCTGACCGGCCTTGCGCTTCGCGTAGACGGGGATGTATCCCATCGGGCCCGGTCGGTAGAGGGCGACCAGCGCGACCAGGTCCTCGAACTCGGTGGGCTTGACCTGGCGCAGCGCCTCGCGCATTCCGGTCGACTCGAACTGGAAGACGCCGGTCGAGTCGCCCCGGCGCAGCATCTCGTAGGTCTTCGCATCGTCGAGCGGAACGTGGGCGATGTCGACGTCGCCGACCAGGTCGACCGCGGCGTCGATCACGTCGAGGTTGCGCAGCCCGAGGAAGTCCATCTTGAGCAGGCCGAGCTCCTCGACGTCCCGCATCGCGAACTGCGTCACGACCTCGGAGTCGCGCCCCTTCTGCTGGAGCGGGACGATCTCGACGAGCGGACGGTCGGAGATGACGACGCCGGCGGCGTGGATCGAGTCCTGGCGAACGAGGCCCTCGAGCGGACGGGCGAGGTCGACGATCTGCCGCACGACCTCGTCCGAGTCGTAGGCCTGGCGCAGCTCCGCGCCGGGCTTCAGCGACTCCTCGAGGTACACCTTCGGCCCCTCCGGGATCAGCTTCGCGACCTTGTCGACGACGCCGTAGGGGATGTCGAGGACGCGACCGGCGTCGCGGACGGCCGCACGGGCCATCATCGTGCCGAACGTGATGATCTGGGCGACCCGGTCTCGACCGTACTTGTCGGCCACGTAGTTGATCACGCGGTCGCGACCGTGGACGGAGAAGTCGATGTCGATGTCGGGCATCGACTTCCGACCAGGGTTGAGGAAACGCTCGAACAGGAGCTCGTAGCGGATCGGGTCGATGTCGGTGATGCCGAGGCAGTAGGCGACGAGCGATCCCGCTGCGGAGCCGCGACCGGGGCCGACGCCGATCCCGCTTCGCCTCGCGAACGCGACGAAGTCCGACACGATCAGGAAGTAGTCCGCGAAGCCCATCTCCCGGATCGTCTTCAGCTCGAACGCGAGACGGTCGCGCAGGTCGGGTGTCTCGCGCCCGTAGCGCTCCGCGAGGCCGGCGTCACAGAGCCCGGCGAGATACTCGAACGCATCGCGCCCGTCCGGAGTCGGGAAGCTCGGCAGCAGGATCCGGCCGAGCTCCATGCTCACGTTGCAGCGCTCGGCGATCTCGAGCGTGCGCGCCATCGCCTCGGGGAGATGCCCGAACGTGGCCTGCATCTCCTCGGGGGTCTTGAAGTAGAACTGGTCGGAGTCGAACTTCCAGTGGCTCGGGTTCGCGAGCGTGTCGCCGGACTGGATACAGAGCAGTGCCTCGTGCGCCCGCGCGTCCTCGTGACGGAGGTAGTGGATGTCGCCGGTCGTGACGAGCGGGACGCCGGTGCGCGAGGCGAGCTCGACGAGCTGCGGATTGAGCGTCTTTTGCACTTCGAGCCCCGCATCCTGGAGCTCGACGTAGGTCTGCTCGAGGCCGAAGATGTCCACGAGCCGCCGGAGCTCCGCCTCGGCCTCGACCGGCTGGCCCTGCTCGAGCGCCTTCGAGACGCGGCCCGACAGACAGCCGGAGAGGGCGATGATCCCTTTCGCGTGCGCGGCGAGCAAGTCCCAGTCGATTCGCGGCTTGTAGTAGTAGCCCTCGAGGTAGCCGGCTGAGGCGAGCCGGATCAGGTTCGCGTAGCCCTCGTTCGTCTCGGCGAGGAGCGTCAGGTGCGCGTAGCCCTTGCGCTGCTCCTTGCGGTCGTCGCAGACGTAGACCTCGCAGCCGACGATCGGCTTGACACCGGCCCTGTCGCAGTGGCGGTAGAGCTCGACCGCGCCGGCGAGCGAGCCGTGGTCGGTGAGCGCGACGGCGGGCATCTCGAGCTCGGCGGCGCGCGCCACGAGGTCGGGGATCCTGCACGCCCCGTCGAGGATCGAGTACTCGGAATGGACGTGCAGGTGAACGAACGGGGACGCCATCGCAGAGGCGATTGTAGAGCCCGGCCCTGCCGGACACGTCGGTCGCGTTGTCTCCTCGGACAATCACGGAGCGGTCGGGTTCGGGGCTGCGGCGCAGGTCGCGAGCTCCGACACCGGGCGGTCTGACACACTCCGCCGATGGGCGTGCGGCTGGCCGCGAGCACCCGGGCCGGGGCGGCGGAGAACGGCCGGGCGCTCGGCTACTCGGCGGCGGCGTCGGCGGGCGTGCTGTGGGGAATCGCGGGGCTGCTCTCCCGTGAGCTCCTCGACCGCGGCTGGCCGGCCCTCGGCTTCGCCGGTATCCGCTCGGCCGTCGCGTTCGTGCTCGTCGCCGGTCTTCTCGGCCTGGTTGCCAGAGGGGCGTTTCGCCTGCGTCGCCGCGATCTCGGTCTGCTCGCCGGATACAGCGCGATCGCGAGCGCGGCCCTGCCCTACACCCTGCTCGCGACGATGGAGCGGGCACCGATCGCCGTGGCGATCGCGCTCTTCTACACGGCGCCGCCGATGGCCGCGTTGCTCGGCTGGATCTTCCTGCGCGAGTCGATCTCGCGACTCGCTCTGGTGTCTCTGGTTGCGACCTGCGGCGGCGTCGTGCTCGTCTCCGGGCTGCTCGACTCGAGCGAAGAGGTCGTGGTCTCCGCGGCCGGGATCGGCTTCGGCCTCGCAGCCGGGCTCTGCTCCGCCGTGTTCGCCGTCGGTGGCCGCCACCTCGTCAGGAGGATGTCGGCGACCACGATCACGCTCTACTCGAGCGGTCTCGGCGCGGCCGGATTGCTCGTCGTCGACGCGCTCACGGCAAGGTCGGCCACCGACATCCCGCCCCTGACCTGGGACTCGGGGCTGCTTCTCGTCGGGGCAGCGCTCCTGCCTGTCGTGCTCGCCCGCTTCCTGTTCACCTGGAGCATGAACACGGTCGGGTCGGCTCAGGCAACCATGCTCTCCACGCTCGAGCTTGCCACCGCGGCCGTCGGCGGCTTGATCGTGTTCGGCGAGACGCCGGGAGCGCTCGAGGCGGGGGGCATCGGGGTGATCTTCCTCGCCGCGATCCTGGTCCGGCTCGACCTGCGCGAGCCTCCGCCCCTCGCCGCCCCGTAGCCGCTGCGGTCGGCGCCGGAGCGACCGGCTATCCTCAGCCGATGATCGTCCGTGCCGCCCGCAGCGGTTGGGGGGAGCGTGCGCTCGAGGAGCTGCGCCGGGCCGGCCACCGTGCGGGCGGCGCCCGCACCGCCGTCGTCGAGCTGCTCGCCGAGCAGGACTGCTGCCTGACCGCCCAGGAGATCTTCGACGAGCTGCGCGAGCGCGACCGCCGCGTCGGTATCGCGAGCGTCTACCGGGCGCTCGATCTGCTGACGGGCATGAAGCTCGTCCAGCGGCTCGAGATCGGAGAGGGCGTGGCCCGCTACGAGCCCGCCCACGCGGACGGGGAGCACCACCATCACGTGGTCTGCGACCGCTGCGGCACCGTCGCCGTCTTTGAGGACGACCGGCTCGAACGGGCGCTCGACCGGCTCGGGGAGCGGCTCGGCTATCACCTCGAGGGGCACGAGGTCGTGCTGCGCGGCACCTGCCCCGCCTGCGGCGCCGCCGACGAGACCTGATCCACCTATCCGACCGGCGACGTCCGCGACCGGCACCGGGTCACCGTGCCGTGACCACCCAGGCCGTCGCGTTGGCGAGGTCACCCGCCCTCGCGATCGCGACGGCGACGTGGGCTCCCGCAGCGAGAGGCTCCGCGGGCCGTCCGCTCAGCGTCCCCGCGGTTCCGTCTCCCGGCGCGTCCAGCGTTGCGGCGAGCGGCGTCCCGTCGAGCCAGAGGAGAGCCTCGTCGATCGCGACCTGCGCCTCGACTCCGACGGTGATCTCGGGCAGCTCGCCCGCGGCGACGGCGCCGCTCCCCGGCAGCGCCGGCGCCAGCATGACAGGTGCGCCGAGCTCGACCCTCCAGCCGCCGCCCTCGTCGCGCAGCACGACCGCGTATCCCGACAGCTCGGACAGCCCCTCCGACTCGCGGACGCCCGCGATCGCCACCACGGCGAGGCCGTCCCCGACTTCGGTGGCCACGAGCACCTCGTAGGGCACGCCCGCGAAGGCGCCGAGGCCCTCCTCGAGCTCCCGCGCGACGCCGATCCGGAACGAGTCGAAGCTCGGGCCGAGCCGTTCCCGGGCAGCCATGGTGAGGAGATCCCAGAGGACCAGCGCCTTGCCGCTCCCGGCCGCCAGGACGAAGTCGCCGAACACCGCTGCCGCATCCTCGCCCGCGGCGTCACCGGTCGTGCCCGTCGTGCCCGTCGTGCCCGTGTCGGTCGGCAGGGTCGTGTCGGTCGGCAGGGTCGTGTCGGTCGGCAGGGTCGTGTCGGTCGGCACTGGCGCGGTCTGCTCGGCCGCCGTCGACAGCGTGGTCGCCGGGCCCGCCCCGGAGTCGCCGCCCCCCGTGCAGCCCGCCGCCGCCAACGCCCCCGCAGCGATCCCGACTACGACGATCCGGCGCATTCCCCCAGTGTTCCAGAGCGGACGTCTCGGCGCCTGGCATCTCTCGATCAGGAGGCGTCGTGGCAGACTGGGGTCCCGATGAAGCGCCTCTACTTACTTCGCCACGCGAAGTCGAGCTGGGACGACCCCGGGCTCGCCGACCACGACCGGCCGCTTGCCCCGCGGGGCCGCAGGGCGGCGGACAGGCTCGGTCGACACTGCAAACGGGAGGGCATACGCCCCGCGCTCGTCCTCTGCTCGTCCGCGACGCGCGCCCGCGACACGCTCGAGCGTATCCGTCCCGGACTGGGCCCACAGGCCCGGGTCGAGGCCGACCGGGGCCTGTACGCGGCGAGCGCAACCGAGCTGCTCGAGCGGCTGCGCCGGTTGCCCGACGCACTGCCCTCGGTGTTGCTGGTCGGCCACAACCCGGGGCTGCAGGAGCTCGCGCTCCTGCTCGTCCACGAGGGGGCGGGACGCGAGCGCCTCGAGGGCAAGCTCCCGACCGGCGCCCTCGCCACGCTGACGCTGCGACGACTCACCTGGTCGGGCCTCCACCCGGGCGACGCGCAGCTGACGGAGCTCGTCCGTCCCCGCGACCTCGGCTGAATCGCGTGTGCGTCCGAGTCGTCCGGCGAGGCGTCTCTCCTGACGCCCGTGCGGGCGCCGACGGTCAGCGACCGTAGGTCTGAAACAGAGCCGCCAGGCGCGGGAACTCGTCCGCGTCGAGCTCCCGGTGGCGCCCGGCGGTCTGGATCAGGATCCGACAGACGTCCTCGAGCACCTCGGCGAGGGCAACCCCGGCAGCGGCATCCTCGACCGCGACCAGGCACCCGTGGTGAGCCAGCACGAGCGCCCGCGTGGACACCCGCTCGAAGGCCGCGGCCGCGAGCTCGGCCAGCTCGGGCGAGCCCGGCGTCCGGTAGGGCACGAACGGCGTCGACTCCGACCCGAGCAAGGCCTGGTGGTAGTGGACGAACGGAAGCGCCTCCAGATCGAGGCAGGCGACAGCGACCGAGTAGGCGGAGTGCAGATGCAGGACAGCGCGGGGCCCGAACCGACAGGCCCGGTACGTCGCCAGGTGGAGCGGTAGCTCGATGGACGGGCCGGGCGACCGGGGGGCCGCCGAGCGCCGGTCGGCGGAGACGTCGCAGGTGACGACGTTGGCAGCGGTCGTGTCTGCGAAGGACACGCCGGAACGCGTGATCGCGAGCGTCCGCCCGTCTCCCGCAAGGCAGGAGACGTTCCCGGACGCAAGCACCCCGGAAAGCCCACGCTCGACGAGCTCCCGGCAGAGGCCGGCCACGACCTCGCGGGGATCGGATCCGTCCACGGCGGAGACCGTAACAGGGCCGGGTCGCGCCCTGACGCCGCTACCCCGTTTCACCACCCCCGGGGCCGACGGGACGGCCCAGGCACGCGCAGCGGCGCGAGTCGCCCGGAAGCGGCGAGCGACCCAGCTTCGAGACGGTGAAGACGCCCGCGCCCGGCAGCTCGACGGCGGCGCCGGGAAGCGGCGCGGGACCGTCGCGCACAACGAGTCGGTACCCGTCGGCCCGCGCGACGAGGAGGAGGTGCGGCCCGGAGTCGTCCGGGAGCACACCGGCGATCCGCGCCTCCGCGCTCGCGAGCTGCTTCTCCGCGCGGGCGCGCGCTGCAACCTCGACTTCGAGCGCCCCCTCCAGCGCCGCGACCGCCCGGGTGCGGACGCGGAGCTCGTCACCGACGCGCTCGAGCTCGGCAGCCCGCGCTCGCTCGACCGCCGCTAGCTGCCCTCGCGCCTCGGCGAGCCGCCCCGCGGCAACCGCTGCCTGCGAGGCCGCCTCCGCCTCGTGCTCGCGCTGCGCCGCCTCGCGCTCCCGGAGCTCGACCCGGAGCTCGTCGCGCTCACCGGCGAGCTCGTCGATGCCGGAGCGGACGTAGGCCAGCTCGGATTCGAGCTCCGAGATCCGTCTGCGGCGCCTACGCCAGGGCACCGCCCGGCCGGGCGAGCCTGCTCGCGGTCGCGGCCACGCGACGACGAGCACGACGAGGAAGATCGCCAGCGCGATCTCGGCCCCGACCGTACCGCCGATCTCCCCGTACACGAGGCTGGCGGCCAGCAGGCCCGCGAGGACGAGCGCGATCCGCCAGGCGTTCCCGGCGGACATCCGCGCTGCTCGCTGGATCCACATCGAAGTCGTCAGATCGCCTGTGCACACGGGTACTTCGCGACGCGAGGCACGTGTCCTACGGCGCCGCCAGCCGGGCCGGAAATCCCATGCTCCGATGCTTCGCCGGGCGGTGACCGTCGCGCTCTCTACGTCTACGTGCGCCGCGGGGGCCGGCAGCGCTACCCGGCGGCCGCGTCGACGCCGGCGAGGAACTCCTCGACCGTGCGCACGTACAGCTCGAGCTCCTCGAGGTGCGCACAGTGGGCCGAGCGCTCGAACACGACGAGGCGGGAACCCGCGATCCCGTTCCGGATCGTCTCGGAGCACGCGGGGGTGATCTCGTCGAAGCGTCCACAGGTGACGAGCGTCGGGGCGGAGATCCGGTGAAGATCGCCGGTGCGGTCCCAGTCGCGCAGGCAGCCGATCACGTCGAACTCGGTCGGCCCGTTCATCGTCAGGTAGACCTGGTTGCCGTCGAGCTCCTCCGCCGTGCGCACGAGCGCCTCCGGCCAAGGGTCGAGCCGGCACAGGTGGCGCCGATAGAACTCCATCACCGCGTCCTGGTAGGCCGGGCTCTCGTACTCGCCTCTCGCTCCCAGCTTGACGAGCGTCGAGCGAGCCGGCTCGGGCAGCTCGTCGATCAGCCGCCGAGCCTCCGCCGTGAACTGCGGCATGCTCGCAGAGGTCGAAGCGAGCACGAGGCCCTGGATGCCCTCCGGCCCGCGGCACATGTAGTCGATCGAGAGCCAGCCGCCCCACGACTGCCCGAGCAGGTGACAGCGATCGAGCCCGAGCGCCGCGCGCACCTGGTCGAGCTCCTCGACGGAGCGCTCGACCGTCCAGAGCGACGGGTCGTCCGGCTGCTCCGAGCGGCCGCAGCCGAGCTGGTCGTACCAGACGACCGGCCGGTGCGCGG
The DNA here is from genome assembly GCA_023382435.1 of Thermoleophilia bacterium. GTDB lineage: Bacteria > Actinomycetota > Thermoleophilia > Gaiellales > Gaiellaceae > JAHDVS01. The sequence continues at coordinate 8,072 of JAHDVS010000042.1, read as the reverse complement.
CCATCGCTTCGCAGAACGGCTCGACGTAGTAGCTCGCCGCTCCGGGCCCCCCGTGGAGAACGAGCAGCGGCATCCCCTCGTCCCCACCGGCACGCGCGTACCAGGCGCGCCCGCCGGTGACTGCGACGAAGCCCTCCTCGCGCACGACGGCAACCTACCAGCAGCGATCCGTGCGGGACAGAGCGGCCGCTGCGCCTCACGGGCAGCGGTAGGGCTCGGCGGGCAGCCGGATGAGGCGAATACCCGAGACGTAGGGAAGCGCGTCGGCGGCGCAGGCGCTCGCGATCGCCTCCCCGACCGCCCGCCGGTCGCCTGCTCGCACGTAGTCGGTGGTCAACACGAGCAGCCCGGCGGCGGCGAGCCGGCGTACCGCGACACGCGCGCGCCGCGTCTCGCCAGCCGCCACCCGCTCGTAGCGGCGCCCGGCGAAGTCGTAAGTCCAGGTCACGCTCTCCCGGTTCCAGCCGTCGTAGTGGCGAAGGGTCGGACCGATCGAGTCCTCGCCGTTCTGGGTGAAGAGGAGCCCACCCCGCCCGTGCACGAGCGCCGCAAGGCGGCGGACGAGCGCGCGCATGCCGGCGGTCTCGGCAGGATGGCTCTCGCCGAGATCGGTGTTGTCGAGGAAGAGGCCGTCGAAGCCCTTGGCGACGAGCCCGGGGGCGACTCGCCCAGCGATCAACTCGCGCCAGCCCGGGCGCGACACATCCGCGTACCACTCGCCCCAGTCGGCCCAGCGGTCGAGCCGGTAGGGCTTCGCCGCCTCGTACCACGGGCGCCAGGGCTCGATCGTGCCCACCGATAGGTAGCCGAGCACGAGTGTGCCGTGCCGCCTGAGCTCCCGCACCTGGCCGCGCGTCGTCTCCTCCCCGTCGACGACGACGAGGTCGAAGCCGCCCAGCCGCTCGTCGGACAGGGCGGTCGCGCCGAGCGCGAGCGCCCAGGTCTCGACGCCGGCGAGCCGGGGGTCGGCTGGAGCAGCCACGCCCCGCTGGGCCGTGGCGAGAGCGGCCACAGCCAGGGCCCCGCAGACGCCGGCCAGCGCGACACGCCGCCTGCGCGAGCCTCCGGCCGGGCTACGCCGCCTCATCCCCGAGGCCCGCGGCAGCGGCCTCGACTGCCTGCTCCTGGAGCCAGCTCAGGTAGCCGTAGAGCGCTAGCATCGGCGCGTCGGGATCTTCGGGGTCGAGCCCGTCCGCGAGCGCGTCCTCCCCCACGTCGAGCCGGGTGCCGAGCACCAGCCGCAGGTCGTTGAGGGCGCGCAGCCAGGCGTCGAGTTCCTCCTCCGTCAGCTCGCCGCGCCCGGCCGTGTCCGCCAGCACGCGCAGCGCCTCGCGCCTACCATCGAGCAGCTCGCCTCCGACGAGCCGGCGATACTCCCGCTCGGCCCGCGAGTCGTCCGCGTGCGCAGGCGGGAACAGCCGCGCGAGGTCGGGAGCGTCCACGCCGCTCTCGAGCCGCTCGGCGAGCTCCGCGGCCAGGCCGGCCAGGAGCCTGCGCTCGCGGGCGGAGAGGCGCAGCCGGATACTCCCGCCGGACGTGCGCTGGAGCTGGCGCCGCGCGCTCACGAATCCCTGCGCATCGTCGCCCACAGCCCGTGCGCGTGGAGGCGCGCCACGTCGTGCTCGGCCTTCTCGCGGGTACCGGTCGAGACGACCGCCCTGCCTTCGTTGTGGACCTGGAGCATCAGCCTCGTTGCCTTCGCCCGGCTGTAGCCGAACAGCCTCCGGAGGACGAGCGTCACGTAGGACATCAGGTTGACCGGGTCGTTCCAGACGATCACGACCCAGGGGACGTCGGGATCGGTGCCGGCTCCCTCCCCGGGGCGCTCGAGCTCGACCTCCGCGGGCGCAACGGTCGCCGCTCCCATGGGGCCATTGTGGCGCAACGTCGGGGTCGGCGCACCCCGGATCGGGGCTCACTGGATCCGGGTCGCGCAGAGTGACGGTGCGCCCCTGGACGGCGTGGATCCCCCGACCGGGGGATGGGGATCCCCATCCAGGACGTCGATGCGCCCTCCATGTCGGGGATCCCCCCCTACCCACTTCCCGGTCAGGGAAGCCGCAGAGCGACCGTCGCGCCGGCCGCGCCGGGCACCGGTCCCCAACGGGAGGAGCCCGCCCCCTCGCGGGGGCGCGCCTCCGCCCCTGGGGGCCCCGCCCGGCGCATTCGCCCGGCGTTTGCGGGCGCACCCTGCGGCTCCCCTGGCCGGGGTGAGGACGAGCGCAGCCTCTCGCGGCGCGGCTTTCTCGGCTTCGGTCTCGTCGCGCTCGCCGGTGCCACCGCGTGGGTCGCCCCGGACGCGTGGGCGAGCCCGCCGGCCGAGCTGTGGGGGCTCGACCCCGAGTGGGGCGCTGAAGGCTGCTCGTGCGGCGGCTGCGGCGCGTGCAGGTCGCATGCCGCGAACAAGCTCTTCGCGAGCGCCGCGGCGGCGAACGCGGGTCGCGCGCACGTCTACTGCCGGTGCCTCGTCGTTCCACTCGGGACGATCGACCGGGACGTCTACGACCAGCTGTTCCTCGCCGGAGGCGGCCGTCCGTCTGTCGATCGTCGCGAGCAGTGGGTCCGAAGCGTGCTCGCGCGTGCGTCTCACGTGCCGGCGCCGCCACCGGGCCCGGCTCCGCCGCCGGTCAACAGCGGGGACGAGGATCCCCCGGTGGACCCCGGCGGCCCGGGCTGCCCGGCCGAACACGGCTCCGCAGCCGCGGACGGCGTCGTCCGGGCCTCCTTCCGCGCCCGCGTCCGACGGCGCTCGCGCGGACGTCGCGTCGTGACGGTGGAGGTGAAGGCCTTCCACGAGGTGGACGCTCGGGTCGTCCTCGTGCGAGGCGGCCGGACGATCGCGAAGCGTGCGGTCGCATCGATTGCCGGCCGGCGCACGATCGTGCTCTCGGTTCCCAGGTCGGTGAGCCCCGGCCGCGCGAGGCTCCGGGTGGAGTTCCGTGATCGGGCAGGCGACCGCAAGGTCGCGGCTCGCGCGCTGCGAATCCCGTCGCGGCTGCGCGCGAGAACCTGAGCGCCACGGTCCCGGTCGCAACGACCGCCGACGGCGCGCGGGGCAGCGTTCGCCCGGCCCCTTGACGCTCGTTGCCGCCCGTGCGATGGTAACGAGCCACGAGCCGGAGCTCTGGCGGATGCGGATCACGATCATCTCGGGGCAGCGCGCCGGCGAGTCGTTCGACCTCGACGTCGGCGAGCGAATCGTCCTGGGGCGGGAGGAGAGCTGCGACCTCGTCATCCAGGACGAGCAGGTTTCGCACCGCCACCTCGCTCTCACGGCGATGGCGGACGGCTCGGTCACGCTCGAGGATCTCGGCTCTTCAAACGGGACATTCGTAAACGGGGTCCGGATCGGGCAGCCGGTCGCGCTACGCGGTGGCGACGAGGTCCGCGCGGGCCTCACCGTGCTTCGGGTGGGCACCGCCGGAGGGCGACGCGGGCCCTCGCGCAGGCTGCTCGTGGCGGCCCTCGCGGCAGCCGCGATCGTCGCAGGCGGGACGGCCGGCGGGCTCCTGGCCACGTGCGGAGGTGATGAGCCCGAGGCCGGCCCGGTCGAGGTCGTAACGGAGACGGTCGCACCCGCGACGACAGGCGAGACCGCGCCGGAGCCGGAACCGTCCGAGGCTCCGCCCGAAGCGGTCGAAACCGGGATCGTCGAGACCGAGACCCCGCCACCGGAGGCGGAGCCCCCCTCGGACAGCCTGGGAGCCGCGCTCGAGGCCCTGCTTGCTCTGATACCGGACGACCACCGCGACACCTGCCGTCCAGACTCGACCTTGGACGACTCTGCCGGCGAGGTGATATCGGTGCAGTGTCACCTGCCGGAGCTCGTCGTCTACTACACGCAATTCGACTCGCCCGAGACGCTCCAGGCGAAGTATCGCGACAGGCTCGACAAGAGCTCGATCGCGGAAGGAGCCGGGGGCGACTGCGCCGAAGATCTGCCCGCCGAGGGGCCCTACCGGATCGCAGGCGAGCCCGCCGGCAGACTCGTCTGTTGGGAGGCGCTCGGGTACCCGAACTTTGCCTGGACCCATGACGCCACCGGTATCTACGGGCTGGCTTTCCACGACGACGACCAGGCGGCGCTGTGGGAGTGGTGGTCGTCGTCTTCCGGGCCGCTCGAGACACCGTCTGACGCCCCCGAGACCGGACTAGGAGCGGCGCTCGACGCGCTCTACGCCTCCGTGCCGGACGGGCACCGGGAGACCTGCTCGCCGTTCTACAGCGGCGACCCGGCGGAGGGCTTCGTCGTGGGCCTGCGCTGCGCGGTGTCGCCCGAGCTCGACGTCTACTACAGCCAGCTCGACTCGCCGGAGTCGCTCGAGCTTTCGTACCGGAAAGACCGCGGGTCGCTCGAGTCACTCGAGGACACGGGCGACTGCTCGCAGTCCGTGCCGGGCGAGCACGCCTACACGATCGACGGCGAGCCCGCGGGCAGGGTGTTCTGCCGCGAGTGGCTCGAGGGCGTGGAGCTCACGTGGACGCACGAGGCCAGGCTGGTCAACGCAACCGCGTTCTTCGACGGGAGCATGGCAACGCTCTGGGAGTGGTGGGTCGACGAAGCGGGCCCGATCGGGTAGGCAGGCACGGTGCGGGCACCTGTGACACCGCCACGCCCCGGCGGCAGCGTTCTCGCCTCCGGTCTATGCTCCCGCCCCGGGAGCGCGGAGTCGGCCGCAACGGCCGTGCTGACAAACGCACCCGGCAAGCGTCGTAGCAGATGAGGACGGAAACGGGCGAACCGTGGCAGCCGGCCCTGACGGCCACGCCACCGCGAAGAAAGGGGAAGCGATGGTTACGAGAAGGAGCCCGGCCGCCGGGCTGGCGGCGCTGATCCTGGCACTCCTGCTCGCGCTCGCCGCCTGCGGCGGGGACGACGGGACCGCGGAGCAGCCGGCGGAGACCCAGCCGGCGGAGACCCAGCCGGCGGAGACCCAGCCGGCGGAGACCCAGCCGGCGGAGGAGCCCGCCGAGGGCGACGGCGACCTGCTTGCCCAGGTCCTCGAGAAGGGCGTGCTGACCGTCTCGACCGACCCGGCCTACCCGCCGCAGTCGTTCCTGAACGAGGAGACGAGCGAGTACGAGGGCTTCGACATCGACGTCGCGACCGAGATCGCGAAGCGGCTCGGCGTCGAGATCGCCTGGGAGGCACCGTCCTGGGACACGATCATCGCGGGCAACTGGAACGGCCGTTGGGACATCTCGGTGGGCTCGATGACGATCACACCCGAGCGGGCCGAGGTGCTGCACTTCACGCCGCCCTACTACTTCACCCCGGCTGCGGTGGCGGTGCACGCGGACAACACCACCGTCGCCGAGGCCGCTGACCTGAGCGGGAAGAAGGTCGGGGTGTGCGGCGGCTGCACGTACGACCTCTACCTCCAGGGCACGCTCGAGCTCGCCGAGGACCCGTCCGGCGAAGCTGTCGCGATCGAGTCGGTCGTGACCGACCCGGAGATCGTTACGTACGACACCGACTCGACGGCGATCCAGGATCTCGCGCTCGGCGACGGCCGGCGCCTCGACGGGGTGATCTCGGCGCTACCGACGCTCCAGGAGGCGATCAAAGCCGGAACGGCGATCAAGATCGTCGGCTCGCCGGTCTTCTTCGAGCCGTTGTCGGTCGCGATCGACCGCAGCTCGACGCTCGACCCGACGAGCCTCGTGGAGCGGATCTCGGAGATCGTCGAGGAGATGCACGCCGACGGCACGCTCTCCGAGCTCTCGAACAAGTGGTACGGCGTCGACCTCACGGTGCGGTCCTGACCTGAGGCCGGTGGCCGCATGACGACGGGACACGAGAGCGGCGGCGTGCAGATGGCGCCGCCGCTCCCGCCCGCCCGGCGGCGAGGGCGGCGCGAGTCGCTCGAGCTGGCATCATCGCGCGTCCCGTTCGTCCTCAAGCTCGCGCTCGTCTGGGTCGTGATCCTCGGTTCCCTGGTCGCGCTCTTCGCCGCGGCCGGCTTCGACACGGCCTGGATGCGCGAGCACACGGCGTTCATCGGCCGTGGAGTCGTCTGGACGATCGTGATCGCGTCCGCGTCGATCGCGCTCGCGATCGTACTAGCCCTGCTCGGGGCTCTCGGGCGGCTCTCCCATAATCCGATCGCCTTGGGCCTCTCCGGCTTCTACACGTCGTTCTTCAGGGGGACGCCCCTGATCGTGCAGATGTTCCTGATCTATCTGGCGCTGCCGCAGATCGGGCTCGCGCTCGGCGACCCCTGGGCGGACATCCTGACCCTCCCGGTGCTGACGGCCGGCATCATCGCGCTCGGGCTCAACTACGGCGCGTACATGACCGAGATCTTCCGGGCCGGGATCCAGTCGGTCGGGCACGGCCAGTCGGAGGCGGCCGAGGCGCTGGGCATGCGCTACCGGCAGAAGATGCGCCGCATCATCCTGCCGCAGGCGTTCCGCGTGATCATCCCGCCGACCGGCAACGAGTTCATCGCGATGATGAAGGACACGGCACTGGTCAGCTTCCTCGGCACGACGATCGCGCAGATGGAGATCTTCCGCCGGGCGCAACTCGTCGGGAAGGCGGACTTCCGAAACCTCGAGGCGCTTCTGATCGCCGCGCTGATGTACTGGGGGCTGACGACGATCTTCCAGTACTTCCAGCTGCGGCTCGAGCGGCGGCTCAGCAGGGGCTACGTCCGCGGGACGGCGGGGGTCGCGGTCGGCGGACAGCGGCGCGCGAGAAAGCCGTGAGCAGGCCGGGCGGCGGAAGGACGGTCGTTCGGGTCGAGGGGCTCTGGAAGTCGTTCGGCGCCCACGACGTGCTGCGCGGCATCGACCTCGAGGTGGACGAGGGCGAGGTGGTGGTCGTGTTCGGGCGCTCCGGGTCGGGGAAGTCGACGCTCCTTCGCTGCATCAACTTCCTCGAGGAGCCGACCGAAGGGGTGATCGAGGTGGACGGGATCCGTCTCGAGACGGGCCACCGGACGAGGGTGAAGCGCGAGCAGATCCGCCAGCTGCGCGTCCGCACCGGGATGGTCTTCCAGGACTTCAACCTGTTCCCGCATCTGACCGCGATCGAGAACGTGATGGAGGGCCCGAGCACCGTGCTGGGGAAGCCGCGAAGCGAGGCGCGGGAGACCGCCCGCGAGCTGCTGTCCCAGGTCGGCCTGCCGGAGAAGGCCGACCTCTACCCGATCCAGCTCTCGGGTGGCCAGCAGCAGCGGATCGCGATCGCTCGCGCGCTCGCCATGCACCCGCGCGTGATGCTGTTCGACGAGCCGACCTCGGCGCTCGACCCCGAGCTGATCGGCGAGGTGCTCGCGGTGATGCGAAGCCTCGCCACCGAGCTCGGCATGACGATGCTCGTCGTCACCCACGAGATGGGCTTCGCCCGCGAGGTGGCGTCGCGGATGGCCTTCTTCCACGAAGGCGAGATCATCGAACAGGGGCCGCCCGCCGAGGTCCTGGGCAACCCGAGGCGCCCCGAGACCCGCCAGTTCCTCGAGGCCGTCCTCTAGCGGCCAGGCCTGCTCGACACACGAGCGCGGGAGCGTGCGGCTGGTTCCGTCTCGCGCGGCTGCTCCCTCTCGGCGCCCCCGGTTCCGATCCGCAACCAGGCTAGCCGCTCGCTCTCGCCTCGAGCGCGACCCGCTCGATGCCTTCGAGGCCGCGGCTGAAGAAGACGGCTTCGACGACGCGACGCTCCTCGATCCGCTGGATCAGCACCGGGTCGCCGCCCGCGTCGCGCAGGTCGGAGACCCGGCGCACGAAACCGCCCTTGGCCTCGAGCTCCGACTGGTACCAGTGGCTCCGCCTCGCCCAGGGCCGCTCGACCGCGACGCCGTGCCCGCCAGGACGCGCCCCCGGCTCGCAGATCGAGACCTCCAGGCGGAGATCCGGCCTGACCGCCGGGACGAAGGTCGGGGGCACAACGGCCGACGTCGCCCTCACCCGCCTATCATCTCACGCGCGACCCTGCCGGGCCGCCAGCCGGGAGGGCTCGCCACGATCGGTGCCGGTGCAGCGCACGGACGGGCCAGCCCGCGCCCCGAAACGACCGTCCTGCCCGGCCGCGAAGGGTCGGTGCACGGTGCTCCGGCTGCGCCGGTTTG
>JAHDVS010000041.1 GCA_023382435.1 Thermoleophilia bacterium | reverse complement strand
CGGACTACAAAAACAAGCGGCCTAGCCTGTCAACACCGGCGGGGAGCAGGTCAGCGACACTCGCCGCCGCCCGACGGGTCCCTTCATTTCGAGAGGAGTTCTTCCACCGTTCGCCGGACACTCGCCACCCCGCGCTGGATTCAGGCTCAGCGCGGGCTGGCTGCGTCGACAATCGCGAGCGCGTAGGGCGGAAGCTCGAGGTGGAGCTTTCCTTTCGATACGGGGGCGTCTCTGCGGAGGAAGGCGAGCGTTTCGGGGGCGCGCATGAGCGTGCGCGCAGCCGCCTCGTCGAGCAGGCGCACACCCGCGCGGGCGGCCGGGAGCGGTGCGAGTTCGATGTCGTGGGCGCGGGGGGTGAGGTTTGCGATCAGCGCCCGGAGCGTCTCGTCCGTCTGCACGGCAAGGACGCCGACGGCTGGTTCGGCAGGCGTCGCGACATCCACCAGAACCCCACCGCGCAAGGGTGCGATCGTCGCGAACACGTGGTAGACGGGGAAGACCGTCCCGGGCTCGGACCTGAAGCGCTCTGGCCGCGGTGAGAGCTGATCGGGTTCGAGCACACCTCGCCAGCCGACTGTCTCGAAGTAGGTGACCGAGGCGGCGCCCGCGTAGGAGAGACTGGCAAGGCTCGCGACCGTCCACGCGGCGCAGAGAAGCGATGCCTGGCGATGGTCGACGCTCCCGGGAAGCTCTCCGGGCGGTGTGGGGTGCGCGCTCGCCTCGTCGGGGTCGGGGCGCGGGCGAAGAGTGACGGGCGTCACCGAGATCGAACCGTCCTCGCTCCAGCTGCGCGCGGTCTCCACTGTCAGCCCCTGGATTGGGGGCGTCTCCATGATCGATGCATCGTCGAACGCGTGCATCTGCGGGTTGATCGGATAGCACACGACGTCCATGACACCCCCGTCCGGCCGCTCTCGGTTCAGATCGGCGAATAGCACGTCCGTTCCGCCGCCGACCGGACAGTCGACACCGAGCCCTCGAAGTTCGTCTCGAACCGCGACCACCAGCCGACCCGGAGTCGTGCCGCGATCCTCCGCGAAGACGAGAACGCGCGCGAGGGGCGCGCGTGCGAGAGGCTCGAGCGAGCGGGCCGCGCCGGCCGGGAGATGCAGCGCGAGCTCGAGCCGGGTGTCGAGCGCGTGCGCGTAGTCGCTCGCCGCCTCCAGTCGTTCCTCCCACCCGTCGGTCCGGGGGCGGAGATCCGCCCGCAGATGGTCGAGGGCGAGCGCCCGAAGGAGCATGCGCTCCCGGTCTGTGGGCGGCGTCGGCTCCTCCGGGAGGCCGAGACCGAGCGCAGGCACCCCACGTGCGAGCGTCTCCCCTAGCTCGACGAAAGCCCGGCGTCTTGGCGCCCTGGTCGCCCCGACCGCCTGACGCGCGCGCCGAGAGCCGGACCGCCTGGGAAAACGTCCGGCCGCGCTCCGCTTCGTGGGAGAGGCCCAGAGCAAGAGGCGTCGAGTACGTCTTGAACGAGGCATCGGTCCAGTTGCGCTGGTCCTCCATCTCGAAGAGGTCGCCCTCGAAGACCGTGTGCACGTCCAGCCCGTCGGCGACCTCGACCGTCAGACTCGTCACCGGAGGAAAGAGCCCGAGGAAGACGCCGTCAACGCACAGCTGGGGCCCGATCTCCGTGGGCAGGTGCCCCGACACCTGCCCCGTCGGCGCCTCGCCGCGAAACGGCCGCCCCGCGGCTGACGGAGGGTGCAGGATGTTCAGCCCGATCCGACCGTATCTGAACGCGCTCTCGGCGCGACCGTGGAACGAGTAGCTGATGGTTCCGTCGGCGGCGCCCTCGATGCGTCCGCCCCACGCGACGTCGATCGGTCCCTGCCGGCTTCGCGCCTCGAAGACCACGGTGAATCGCGCCTCGACGACCTGGCGCTCGATCCAGAGGATCTCTGTCTCGAGGGTTCCCCAGCCCTCGTCGCGTATCGCCGGGTAGACGCCGCGCAACACCTCGGTCCCGCCCAGACGAATCCAGCGCAGAGCGATTCCGTCCAGCGCTGCCACAAGTGGCCCAGCCCGTACCTCCAGGGGCTCCGACGGAGGCTCGTCGCGGCCGCCGACCAGCTCGAGGTCGCTGAGCGACATCGTCAGACCGCCCGGACGTGATGGGGTTTGTCGTTTGGATCAGGAGAGCAGGAAATCGTCGATTTGTACCTCATCTTCACGGTGTCGTTCCACGGCCGATCGCCGAGAGCATCTTCGACAGCCACCGGCTTGCGGTCGTGGCCGACTCGGATGAGCCAGCCGTTCCATCGCCGTGCATCCGGAACGTGCCGCCTCTTCGGCGCGAACGACGTCGCGGGGAGCCCGACACCAACCCCACCGCCAGGCCTCGTGAAGCGGGCCAGCGACCCCGGACGGCAAACCCGACGCCTCGTCGTCCGGCTCGATGCGCTCGGGCACACCGTCAGCATCGAGAACGCCACCTGGCCGTCGGCGGCGTTCTCCCGTCAGAGACCAGGAAGCGGGGCCCCCTCTACTCGACGGTGACGGTCTTCGCGAGGTTGCGCGGCTGGTCGACGTTCAGGCCGCGCAGGCGGGCGATCCGGTAGGCGAGGAGCTGCAGCGGGACGACCGCGAGCACGGCCTGCAGGAAGGGGTGCGTGCGCGGGATGTAGATCACGTCCGTCGCGTGGTGCTGGATGTCCTCGTTGCCGTCCGTCGCGATCGCGATCACCGAGGCGCCGCGGGCGCGGGTCTCCTGAATGTTCGAGACGACCTTGTCGTACACGTCCGAGTCGGTCGCGATGCAGACGACCGGGGTCGTGTCGTCGAGCAGGGCGATCGGCCCGTGCTTCATCTCGCCGGCCGAGTAGGCCTCGGTCGGGATGTAGGAGATCTCCTTCAGCTTCAGCGCGCCTTCGAGGCACACGGGCAGCCCGATGTGGCGACCGAGGTAGAGGAAGAACGGCTTCTGGTGGTGGCGCTCGGCGATCTCGGCGATCGGGTGGTCGGCCGCGAGGAACCCGGCGATCTTGTCGGGAAGCGACTGGACGTCCGCGAGGAGCGCCTCGATCTCCTCGGGCGGCAGCGTGCCGCGCGCCTCCGCGAGACGCAGCGCGAGCAGGTACAGGAGCGTCACCTGGGTCGTGAACGTCTTGGTGGCCGCCACGCCCATCTCGAGACCGGCCCGCGTGTACAGCACCCGGTCGACCTCGTGCGTCAGCTGTGAGCCCATCATGTTCGTGATCCCGAGCGTATGCGCCCCCTTCTCCCTGGCGAGGCGCATCGCGGCGATCGTGTCCGCGGTCTCGCCCGACTGGGAGATCCCGATCACGAGCGTGTCGCGCGTCAGCACGGGGTTCCGGTAGCGCCACTCGCTCGCGATGTCCGGCTCGACCGGGATCCGCGCCCACTCCTCGATCACGTAGCGGCCGACCACGCCTGCGTGGTAGGAGGTGCCGCAGGAGATGATCACGATCCGGCGCAGGTGCAGGAGCTCCTCGTCGGTGAGGCCGATGTCCTCGAGTGCGAGCCGGCCGTGGCGCACGCGCTCGCCGATCGTGTCGGCCACCGACGAAGGCTGCTCGTAGATCTCCTTGAGCATGAACGTCTCATAGCCCTGCTTCTCTGCGGCCTCGTCGTCCCAGTCGACCTCGGCCTCGGCGCGCTCGACCTCCTGGCCCCCGGGGGCGTAGAAGCGGGCCCCGCCGCTCGTGATCGCAACGACGTCGCCGTCCTCGATCAGCTGGATCCGGCGCGTCTCACCCAGGAACGCGGCGATGGACGAGGCGAGGAACGTCTCGCCTGCTCCGAGCCCGACGACCAGCGGGCACTGGTACCGAGCCCCGACGAGCAGGCCCGGATGGTCGGCGTGGGTGACGACGAACGCGTAGTGGCCCTCGAGCTCGCCGTAGGCCGCGCGCACGGCCTCGACCAGGTCACCGGCGTAGTGGCGCTCGATCAGATGCGCGACCACCTCCGCGTCCGTCTCCGAGCTGAACGCGTGGCCGTCGCGCTCGAGGCCCTCGCGCAGCTCGCGGAAATTCTCGACGATCCCGTTCAGGACGACCGCGACCTGATCGCCGCAGCCGGTCAGCGGGTGCGCGTTCTCCTCGCTGACGCGTCCGTGCGTGGCCCAGCGCGTGTGCCCGATCCCGGCCGTCGCGTGCGAGCCGTTCTCGCCGGTGACCGCCTTCAGGTGCGCGAGGTTGCCGACCGCCCGAACGTAGTCGGGACCGTCACGCTCGAGCAGGCACATGCCCGCCGAGTCGTAGCCGCGATACTCGAGCCGCTCGAGCCCACGCAGCAGCAGCTCCTTGGCGTGCCGGCCGCCGACGTATCCGATGATTCCGCACACCAACGGCCTCCCCTCGTCGTCTAGCCTCGCTCGCCCCTGTATCGGCACTCGATGGGCTCGACTCCAGACCTTCCCGCCACCGCCCACTCCCCTCCCCGGTCTCCCTGAAGACGGAGAGCCCGGCCGGCCGTGGTTTCTTGCGGCTAACCGAGCTCCTGCTCGACGAGAGACGCCATCCTAGCACAGAGCTTTTTGGCTTCCGAAGCCGTCTCGGCCTCCGCCAGGACACGCACCAGAGGCTCCGTTCCCGAGGGCCGAACGAGCACGCGGGCGCGACCGCCGAGCGACTCGTTCAGCGCCGCGACCCGGGCGAGCAGAGCCGGTGGAAGCACCCTCGAGCGAACCGCGATGTTGCGCTTCTCCTGAGGCAGACGGGACATCACCGCCACCGCGCCCGAGAGAGTCGAGCCGCCGTCGACGAGGGCCGAGCAGAGCAGCAGCGCGGCTGCCAGGCCGTCTCCGGTGACATGCCCGTTCAAATAGATCACGTGCCCCGACTGCTCGCCGCCGAGCACGCCCCCCTCGCGGCGGAGCGCCTCGAGCACGTAGCGATCGCCTACGTCCGCCGTCACGACCCTCACGCCCCGCTCGGCCATCAACCGGTGGAAGCCCAGGTTCGTCATCGCCGTCACCGCCACCAGCTCGACACCGAGGTGGAGCGCCAGCACCGCGAGGATCTGGTCGCCGTCCACCTCCGCACCGTCGGCGTCCACCGCAAGCATCCGGTCTCCGTCCCCGTCGAACGCGACGCCCAGGTCGACCCCGTGCTCGCGAACGCAACGGGAGAGCAACGACAGGTCAGTGGCCCCGCAGCCGTCGTTGATATTGGCCCCGTCCGGGTCGTCGGCGACCGGGATCACCGTCGCGCCCAGGCGCTCGAGCACGCCCGGCGCGAGCCCCGCCAGCGCGCCGTTGGCGCAGTCGACCGCCACCCTCAGGCCATCGAGGGATCTGCCGAAGCGTTCCACGACCAGGTCGGCGTACCGGCCAGCGAGCCCGCCGATCGCGGCCACCGATCCGGTAGCGGCACCGTCGCCGTCCATGAGCGCCTCGACACCCTCCTCCTCGCCGTCCGTCAGCTTCGTCCCGGCCGCGAAGAACTTGACGCCGTTGTACTCGGCCGGGTTGTGGGAGGCCGAGACGACCGCGCCGGCGCCGTCAGCGAGCAGCGCCACGGCCGGCGTCGGCAGCACTCCGCCGAGCGCGACGTCCGACCCGCCCGCGGCGAGACCCTCGGCCAGCGCCCGCTCGAGCGAGACGCCCGATGCTCGCGTGTCCCGCCCGACCAGGACCGGCGCGCCTCCGCACCATCGGGCGAACGCCGACCCGAGCCGAGTCACGAGCTCCTCCGTCAGCTCCCGCCCGTAGACGCCGCGAACCCCGTCGGTGCCGAAGTAGCGTCGCAAAGCTCCGGGAGCCTATCCGCCGGGCGAGCACGCCGAGCCAGCACACGCTGGCCTCGAGACTCGCGCGGGCGGGTGAGGAACGGCCGGGCGGGTCAGGACCGCGGGGCGCGACACGACCGTGGGGGCGCGTCAGGACCGCGGGGCGCGACACGGGGGCGCGACACGACCGTAGGGGCGGGTCAGGACCGCGGGACGCGACACGGGGGCGCGACACGACCGTAGGGGCGGGTCAGGACCGCGGGGCGCGACACGGGGGAGACGACACAACCGTAGGGGCGGGTCATGACCCGCCCCTACACGTTCTCGAAGCGTTAGGGCTCCGCCCTAGCGCTTCGAGAACTGCGGCCGCTTGCGGGCCTTCTTGAGGCCGGCCTTCTTGCGCTCGACCTGCCGGGCGTCGCGGGTGAGGAACCCCTCGCGCTTCAGCGGCACGCGCAGAGCCGGGTCGGCCTCCACGAGCGCGCGCGCGATCCCGTGGCGCAGCGCCCCGGCCTGACCGGAGACGCCGCCGCCGTGCAGGCGCACGCGCAGATCGAAGCGCCCCTCGACACCGGCGACCCTGAGCGGTGCGGTTGCGAGCGTCCGCAGCGCCTCGCGGGGGAAGTACTCCTCGAGCTTGCGCCCGTTCACCCACGTCGAGCCGTCGCCGGGGCGCAGGATCACCCGGGCCACCGACGTCTTGCGCTTGCCCGTGCCACGGTACTGCGCGATCTCGCTCACTCTGCCTTTGCCCTCCGAGTCGTGCCGGGAAGCGCAACCGGCTGCTGCGCCTCGTGTGGATGCTCCGGGCCCACGTAGATCTTCAGCTTGCCGAGCTGAGCGCGGCCGAGCCGGGTGCGCGGAACCATGCCCCTGACGGCCTTGCGCAGCACCTCCGTCGGGCGGCGCTCGAGTTCCTCCGCAAGCGACCGGGAGCGCAGGCCGCCGGGGTAGCCGGAGTGGCGGTAGTACTGCTTCTGCTCGAGCTTCTTCCCGGTCACGACGATCTTCTCGGCGTTGACGACGACGACGAAGTCGCCGGTGTCCACGTGCGGCGTATAACCCGGGTTGCGCTTGCCCCGCAGGGTGTCGGCGATGCGCGTGGCGAGACGTCCGAGGGTCTCGCCCTCGGCATCCACGACGTACCAGCGCCGCTCGACGTCTGCCGCCTTCGCGTTCCAGGTTTTCATAGGCTCAGAAAAAGCGGCGGACCACGCGCCCGCCGACCGCGGATTCTAGCAGCCTCTGGCACGCATGCGCGAGAGGCGTAGCGCCGCGTCCAGCCGCGCCACGCCGTAGCCTACGCCCGTCGACGCAAAGGAGGATCGCGGTGGCCCGCTGGCAGCTCCAGGACGGCGAAACGGAGATCATGAGCGTCAAGCCGTCCATGACGAAGCTCTTGCTCATGCTCCTCGTCACCCTCGGCCTCTATCTGCCCTGGTTCCTCGTTCGGCTCGTCCAGAACCGGTTCACCAAGTGGACCGTGACGAACCGCCGCTTGCTCAGCATGCGCGGAGTCTTCAACCAGGTGACCGTCTCCACCGGGCTCGAGCGAATCCAGGACGTCCAGTACATCCGGACGTTCTGGGATCGCATCATCGGCACCGGCTCGCTCGAGGTCGAGTCCGCCTCCGAGGGCGAGGCCGTGAGAATCGGCTTCGTCCGCCAGGACGCCGAGTTCCGCGACGCGCTCATGCAGGCGATCGACGCTCGCCAGCAGGAACTGCGCGAGCGCGCCGGCCAGAGCGGGCTGTAGACCTCCTGTCAGGACGGACATCCGGGGGAGCGAGACGTCCGAGAGCCGCCGGCTGCACCGCCCCGAGCTGTACGCGGGCGGCTTTCTCGGGCCGTTCGGCGGAGCGATGCTCATCCCGCTCATCCCGAGCGTCGCCGATGGGCTCGGCACGAGCGTCGGGCTCGTCGCCCTGTCCGTCACCACATACACGGTGCCGTTCGCGGCGTTCCAGCTCGTCTCGGGAACGGTCGCCGAGCGCCTGGGCGGAGGGCGCGTCGTGCGAGCCGGGTACGTGGCCTACGGCGGAGCGGCGCTCCTGTGCGCCTTCGCGCCGGAGATCTGGACGTTTCTCGGCGCGCGAGCGCTCGCGGGTACCGCGAACGCGTTCCTGACCCCGATCCTCCTGGCGGCCCTCTACGAAGCGGCGCCGCGTCCGATGCTCGGTCGCAGCGTCGGCACGTTCGCGGCCGTACAGACCGCGGGCTTGACGCTCGCGCCGCTCATCGGCGGGGCCCTCGGCGAGCTGTCGTGGCGCCTCGCGTTCGCGGCCGTCGCGATCGCCTCACTGCTGCTCGCGCTGACGCCGCTCGAGCTGCATCGCCGAAGCGCCGACGGGCGGGCCCGCCCGAGCCTGCGGGCGCTCGTCAGCCGGCGGCTCGGGCTGCTCTCGGCCGCCGCCGCTGCGGGCTACGCGGGCTTCACCGGGATCGGCTTCCTCGTCGCGCTCGTCGCCGCTGAGGAGTACGGGCTCGGCGCCGGAGCCACGGGGCTGCTCGTTGCGACGTACGGGGTCGGCGGCATCCTGCTCGGCCGCGCCGGCGGCACGGCCGCCGACCGGCTCGGCCGGCCCCTCACCGCGTTCGCCGGCTCCGCAGCCTGCGCCGCCGGCGTGCTGGCGCTTGCGTTCGTGCCCACCGCCTGGGGCGTCGGGGCCGTCTTCTTCCTGGTCGGATGCGGCTCGGCCTTCGCGTGGGCCGGTCTGAACACGATCACGGTCGAATCGTTCCCGGAGAACCGCGCGGGTGCGGTCTCCGTCTTCGGCGCGTTCAAGTTCGCGGGCCTCGCGGCCGCGCCGCTCGTCTACATCCCGCTCTTCCAGCTCGACACCCGCGCGCCGTTCCTGCTCGCGTCCGGGCTGGCCGCACTCGCGGCGGCGCTCATCCTGCCCTGGTTCGCGCTCTACCGGCGCCGGGTGGAGGCTGCGAGCACGAGCAGCGCCGCGAGCGGGACGATCAGGAAGTAACGGCCGACCTGCCCGAGGAAGTCGGCGAGCACGGTCGTCTTGCCGGGCGCAGCGATCTCCACAGCCACATTGACCGCCGCGACGACGAGGAGCAGCGCCGCGAGGCCAGCCGCCCGCAGCACCCGCGCGGGCCGGTCGGCAGTGGGCTCGTTCAGCGAGGCCGCGTCGAGCACGAACTGCCACAGGGGCGGGTAGACCAGCGCCAGGTAGAACAGCATGCCGGTCTTCCAACCCGAGGGGAGGAAGACGCCCGGATGGGCGACGAGCGTCGAGACGACGAGTGCGACGAGCAGCGCGCCTGGCCCCACTGCCCGCTGCCGACCTGCCCACCAGAGCAGCGCGAGGACAGCGAGCGCCACCGTCACCGCGGCGTCGAGCGTCACGAGCGCGACCGACCGAAACGGGGGCTCGCTGTCGATGCCCGCCACGACGCGCCACGCCGTCGTCGTCGCCCGCGGCAGGCCCCAGACGGCGACGACGGCCAGGAAGAGCGCGGTGCTCCCGTGCACGCGCAGGCGACGCAGCAGGAAGCCGAGGACGGCAGCACCGACGACGGTTCCGACGACCGCGGCCGACGCCACGCGGGGCTCGACGAACCAGCCGGCCGTGTCGGCAAGCCACCTGCCGACCGCGGCGGTTGGCAGCACCAGCGCGTACTCGACCAGAAGGAGCATGAGGGCGAACACGAGGAACGTGGACGCGAACCCGAGCGAGAGCGCGGCGACCGGCCCACCCAGCCGCTCGAAGCCGTCGCCGCGGGACCGGGCGCGCACCAGCACGACCGCCAGGATCAGGACGAGCTCGAGCGCCAACACCCACCCGACGGGGCCGTTGTCGATGCTCTCCTGCCAGGCCTCCGTCGATCCGCGCAGCGCTCCGGGGAGCCGCTCCGCGTAGCCGAAGCCGAGCCAGACGAGCTTGCCTCCGAGGAGGATCCCGACGACCCACGGTACGCGCGCCAGGACGGCCGCACCGAGCTCCCCGTAGTCGCGAGCCTGGCGAACCGACGCGAATCCGCCCCAGAGGAGCAGGAGGCCGAGCGCGACGCCGAGATCGGTGACGGCGAGCACGAGCGACGCCGACACGATCGACCGCTCGCTGACCGGCTCTCCGCCGACGAGCGCCTGGTCGCCCGAGGCGATCGCGTAGCCGAGCCCCACGAGCAGGAACGGGGCGGCAGCGAGCGCGGCGGCGATGCGCGGCCGGGGGACGAGCAGCCGGGCCGGCGCGAGCGGCAGCGCCAGCGCGAGCGGCAGCGCCGCCCAGGCGAGAGCGCGAGCGGGAAGCAGACTGCCGCCGAACGTTGCGGCGACCTCGCCGGTGAGGCCTGCGCAGCCGGCCGCGACGGCGCCGGCGACGAATCCGACCGCGGCCCGGGTGAGGCGCGGCCGCCTCCAGCCAGCCTCGAGCGACCCCGCCGTCAGTACCGCGGCCACGAGCGCGAGCCCGAGGTAGGTGAAGCCGAGCAGGAGGCGCGAAACGGACGTCTCGCCCTCCGGGCCCGTGTAGGGGTCGGTTCCTCCCGGGAGTGCCCAGCCGGCCCCGAGCGCGACGATCGTGAAGCCGGCGAGCCCGGAGGCCGTGAACGCGGCGAGTGTCAGGGCCCGGACGGCGGGCGGCAGCGTGGAGAGCTCGAGCCGGCGTCCTCGCCACCAGGCGAGCAGACGCCGTCCCGCCGGCCCTGGCCGGGCGCGATCGCCTGCGGGAGCCGCTGCCACGCCGCGAATCAGACCGGACCGCCCGGACGCGCGCCGGCGGCCCGTCGTACGCTACGGGAACACGACCTTGCGGATCGAGCGCACCGCCTGGCCGATCCGGTGCTCGTTCTCGACGAGCGCGAAGCGGACGTGGCCGTCACCGCCCGGGCCGAAACCGACTCCGGGGCTGACGGCCACCTTCGCGTCGCGGGTCAACATGGTGGCGAACTCGAGCGAGCCCGCCTCGCGATGCTGCTCGGGCAGCGGCGCCCACACGAACATCGTCGCCCGCGGCTTCGGGAACTCCCAGCCGGCCCGGGCGAGCCCGTCGCAGAGGGCGTCGCGACGGGAGCGGTAGACGTCGCGGACGACGTCCGGGTAGCCGGGCTGCTCGTTCATGGCGATGATCGAGGCGATCTGGATCGGCTGGAACGTCCCGTAGTCGAGGTACGACTTCAGCCGGGCGAGCGCCTGCACGACCTCGGCGTTGCCGAGCAGGAAGCCGACGCGCCAGCCGGCCATCGAGAACGACTTCGTCAGCGTGTAGAGCTCGACGCAGACCTCGTCCGCGCCCTCGACCTCGAGGATCGACGGCGGCCGGTAGCCATCGAAGCCGAGGTCGGCGTACGCGAAGTCGTGGACGATCAACACCTCGTTCTCGCGCGCGAACTCGACCGCGCGGCGCATGAAGTCGAGATCGACCGTCGCCGTCGTCGGGTTGTGGGGGAAGGAGAGGATGATCACGCGCGGCCGCGGCCAGGAGCGCTCGAACGTCTCGACGAGGTTCCCGAACAGGTCCTCGTCGGCGCCCATCGGCACCCGCGCCACGTCGGCTCCGGCAAGCACGGGTGCGTAGATGTGGATCGGGTAGCTCGGGCTCGGCACGACCGCCGAGTCGCCAGGCTGGAGCAGCACCCACATCAGGTGGGAGAGCCCCTCCTTCGCGCCGATCGTCGTGATCGCCTGCGTCTCGGGGTCGAGCGAGACGCCGAAACGCCGCTCGTAGAGGTCGCAGATCGCCCGGCGCAGCTTCGGGATCCCGCGGCTCGCGGAGTAGCGGTGATTGCGTGGCTTGCGCGCCGCCTCGCAGAGCTTCTCGACCACCTCGGGCGGCGAGGGGATGTCGGGGTTGCCGAAGCCGAGGTCGATCACGTCCTCGCCGGCGCGGCGCAGCTCGATCGTGAGCTGGTTGATCGTCGCGAACACGTACGGGGGGAGCCCGCCGATCCTGCGGAACTCGAGCCCGAATCCCGTTCGCAGCGCGCGCTCGCTCATTCCCACTCGATCGTCGCGGGGGGCTTCGAGGAGATGTCGAGCGCGACCCTGTTCACGTGCGGCACCTCGTTGATGATCCGGCTCGAGATCGTCTGGAGCAGCTCGTGCGGGAGCCGCGCCCAGTCCGCGGTCATCGCGTCCTCGGACGTGACCGCCCGGATCACGATCGGGTAAGCGTACGTGCGCTCGTCACCCTGGACGCCGACGGAACGGATCGCCGGCAGCACCGCGAAGCACTGCCACAGCTCCCGGTAGAGGCCCGCGCGACGCACCTCCTCGAGCAGGATCGCGTCGGCCTCCCGCAGGATGTCGAGCCGCTCTCGGGTGACCTCGCCGATGATCCGGATCGCGAGCCCCGGCCCCGGGAACGGATGGCGCCAGACCATCGCCTCCGGCAGGCCGAGCTCCTCCCCGACCCGGCGGACCTCGTCCTTGAACAGCATCCTCAGCGGCTCCACGAGCTCGAAGTCGATCTGCTCGGGCAGACCGCCGACGTTGTGGTGCGACTTGATCTTGGCCGCCACGCCCGCGTGGCCGCCGGACTCGATCACGTCCGAGTAGAGCGTGCCCTGGACGAGGTACGGTGGCGGCCCCGACCCCGCCCGGGCGAGCCGCCGCGCCTCCTCCTCGAAGACGCGAATGAACTCCTCCCCGATCCGGCGACGCTTCTCCTCCGGCTCCTCGATCCCCTCGAGCCGGGCGAGGAAGCGCTCGCTCGCGTCCACGTGGACGAGCGGCACGTGGAAATGATGGCCGAACGTCTCCACGACCTGCTCGGCCTCGCCCTTGCGCAGCAGGCCGTGGTCGACGAAGACGCAGGTGAGCCGGTCGCCGACCGCCTTGTAGACGAGCAGGGCCGCGACGGCCGAGTCGACGCCTCCGGAGAGCCCGCAGACGACCCGCTCGCTCCCGACCCGGGCGCGCACCCGCGCAACCTCCTCCTCGATCACCGCGGCCGGGGTCCACACCGGGGGCGCGTCCGCGACGTCGTACAGGAACGCCTTCAGAAGCTCGATGCCGTGCGGCGTGTGCACGACCTCCGGGTGGAACTGCACCCCGTACAGGCCGCGGCGCTCGTCCTCGAACGCGGCGATCGGCGTCGTCGGGCTGGCGGCGACGACCCGGGCCCCCTCGGGAGCGGCGACGACCGCGTCCCGGTGGCTCATCCAGATCGTCTGCTCGCGCGGCAGCGATCCGAGCAGGCGGCTCGACTCGTCCGTGACCTCGAGCTCCGCCCGGCCGAACTCGGCGACGTCGGTGCGGTCGACGCGGCCGCCGAGCTCCTGGGCCATCAGCTGCATGCCGTAACAGATCCCGAGCATCGGCACCCCGAGCGAGAACAGGCCGGGATCGACCCTCGGCGCCCCGGGCGCGTAGACGGACGCCGGGCCGCCCGAGAGCACGAGCGCGCGCGCGCCGCGACGCAGCACCTCCTCCGGCCGGATCCCGGCCGGCACGAGTTCCGAGTAGACGCGGCACTCGCGCACGCGACGGGCGATCAGCTGCGCGTACTGCCCGCCGAGGTCGATCACCAGGACGGGTCGATCCTCCGGGCCCGGATCGGGGAGCGGCAGCGGGGCGGGCTCCGCCACGGGCTCAGCCTCCGGTGCGGTAGTTCGGCGACTCCTTGACCATGGAGACGTGGTGCGGGTGGCTCTCCCGCAGGCCCGCCGCGGTGATCCGGACGAAGCGCGAGTGCATGCGGAGGTCATCGATCGTCGCGGCGCCGCAGTAGCCCATCGCCTGGCGCAGGCCGCCCACGAGCTGGTAGACGATCGCGCGCAGCGGCCCCTTGTAGCCGACCCGGCCCTCGATGCCCTCGGGCACGAGCTTCGCCACGTCGTCGCGATTCGCCTGGAAGTAGCGGTCCTTCGAGTACGAGCGAGCTTTCATCGCCCCGATCGAGCCCATCCCGCGGTATTCCTTGAAGCGCTCGCCCTGGTAGAAGACGACGTCCCCGGGGCTCTCGTCCGTGCCGGCCAGGACGCTGCCGAGCATGACGGAGTCCGCGCCTGCAGCGATCGCTTTGGCGACATCGCCGGAGGACTGCAGGCCGCCGTCCCCGACGACGGGGACGCCGTGGCGGGCAGCGGCGCGGGCGCAGTCGTTGATGGCGGTCAGCTGGGGCACCCCGACCCCCGCGACGATCCTGGTGGTGCAGATCGAGCCGGGGCCGACGCCGACCTTGACCGCGTCCGCGCCGGCGTCGATCAGCGCCTCCGCGGCCTCCGCGGTGGCGATGTTGCCCGCGACGACCTGCACGTCGAAGCGCTCCTTGATCCTGCGGACGGTCTCGACGACCCCCCGGGAGTGGCCGTGCGACGTGTCGACGACGAGCACGTCGACGTCCTCCACGGCGAGCGCCTCAGCGCGCTCGAGCGCATCGGCGCCCACACCGACGGCCGCGCCGACGCGCAGGCGACCCTGCTCGTCCTTCGTCGCGAGCGGGTACTGGATCCGCTTCTGGATGTCCTTGACGGTGATCAGGCCCTTCAGATAGCCGGCCGAGTCGACGACAGGGAGCTTCTCGATCTTGTGGCGGTGCAGCACCTCGCGCGCCGCATCCAGGGTCGTCCCGACGGGCACCGTCACGAGCCCCTCGCTCGTCATCAGGTTCGCGATCGGCTGCGCCGTGTCGCCCTCGAAGCGCAGATCGCGGTTGGTGAGGATGCCGACGAGCTTGCCTCGCTCGTCCGTGATCGGCACGCCCGAGATGTGGTAGGTCTCCATCAGCTCGAGCGCGTCGGCGACCAGGTCGTGCGGCTGGAGCGTGACCGGCTCGACGATCATGCCCGACTCCGAGCGCTTGACCTTGTCGACCTCGGCCACCTGCTCCTCGATCGAGAGGTTGCGGTGGACGACCCCGAGGCCGCCCTCGCGGGCGAGCGCGATCGCCATTCGCGCCTCGGTAACGGTGTCCATCGCCGCCGATGAGATCGGGATCGCGATCTCGATCCCGCGGGTGAAGCGCGTCAGCGTCGAGACCTCGTCGGGGAGCACCGAGGACTCCGCCGGCACGAGCAGGACGTCATCGAAGGTCAGGCCCTCCTTCGCGAACTTCCGCTCCAGCTCGAGCAGGCGCTCGAGCTCCGCGGGCCCGACCTCGACGCTCACGCCCCGCATCCCCCCTTCAAGCAGGAAACCCAGGCACCGACGGGCTGCCTGGGCTCCGCGAACCTGCCTCTCGCCTGCTCTCTCAACGTGGGCGCATGGTACCAGCCACGCTCGACGCGACCCGCTCCTATTCGGAGGCGGCCGGCTCGAGCTGCCCGACAGTGACGAGCGCGGCGAGTCGGCTCACCTCGCGGACGTCGAAGCGGCCGGCACCGACCTCGAGCACGGACGCCGCGCCCGTCGCCACCGCGGCTCGTACCGCCTCGTCGAACGACTTGCCGCTCATACGCGCGGCGATGAAGCCGGCGAGCAGCGCGTCCCCGGAGCCGACCGTGGAGATCGGCTCGAGCCGGGGTGCATGCGCCTCCAGGCGGAGCTCGGCGCGATCCTCGTGAAGCAGCGCGACACAGCCGCTCTCGTTGGTGATGATCGCGTTTCGCGCACCGAGCTCCGCGATCTCGTCGAGCGCCGCGACCAGGTCGTCATCGCCCGCGAACTCGTGGCCGACGAGCGCCTCCGCCTCCCGGACGTTGGGAACCACCAGATACGGCTCCCCTTCGATTCCACGACGCAGCGGCTCGCCGTCAACGTCGAGCACTGCCGGAACGCCACGCCGGCTCACCTCCCGGATCGCCTCCTCGTAGAAGCCGTCGGCGACGCCACGGGGCAGCGAGCCGGCAAAGACGACGAAGTCGGCCCCCTGTGTGAGGTAGGCGAGCTTCTCCTCCAGCATCAAGAGCTCGTGCTCCTCGACCTCCGGTCCCCACTCGTTGATCTCCGTGTACACGTTCGACGTCGGATCGACGACGGCAGTCGAGGTGCGGGACTCGCCGCGGATCCGCACGAAGTCGTTGAGCAGCCCCTCGCCCGTCAGGCGCTCCACGATCTGGACACCCGTGCGCCCCCCGGCGAGCCCCGTGCACACGACGGGCACGCCGAGCCGCTTGAGCGCGCGCGCGACGTTGATGCCCTTGCCGCCCGCGCTGGCGAGGCTCACGCTCGCACGGTGCCGCTGGCCGAGCCGGAAGTTCGGAACGAGCAGCGTGCGGTCGATCGCAGCGTTGAGCGTGACGGTGACGATCATGGCGTCAAAGCAGGAATCCCAGAAGCGAGCCGAGGGCGTCGCTGGCGTGGTCGAGCGCACGGTCAGCGTACCAGCGCGCGCGCCCACCGACGCCGGGTGCGTCGAGCGACTCGGCGGCGACGAGCGGTCTCGTGACGAGAACCTTGTCGCCGTCGAGGATCTGGATCTGTCCGAGCTCCTGGCCCGCCTCGACGGGCAGCTCGACCATCGCGGGCGCGACCACCCGCTCGACGAGGGGATGCCCCACCTGGGCGATCGCGACCACGGGCTCGGCCGCGACGAGCGCGAGCCGGGCCTCGCTGAACGGAACCAGCGCCTCCGCGTACGTGACGCGGCCGCGCACGATCGCGACCCGGCGGTACTGATCGAACCCCCAGTCCAGGAGCTCGGCGAGATCGGCGTTGCGCTCGGCCCGGCTCGGGCCCCCGAGCAGCACGGCGTAGATCGTGATGCCATCACGCCGGGCGGCAGCGACCTGGCTCCACCCGGCGTCCCCCGTGTGCCCGGTCTTGACCCCGATCGTGCCCGGGTAGGAGAACAGCAGGTCGTTGCGGTTGACGAGCGTCCGGCCGGCGACCGTCGTCTCCTCGATCCGCACGATCCGCCGGATCAGCGGCTTGTGCATGGCGACGCGGGCGAGCTTGAAGAGATCGCGCGCCGACGAGTGGTTGCCGGGAGCATCGAGTCCGTCCGGACGGCTGAAGTGCGTGTCGCGAAGACCGAGCTCTGCCGCCTTCTCGTTCATCAGCGCCACGAAGCGCGACACCGAGCCGTCGCCGACGTGCCACGCCAGCGCGTAGGCGGCGTCGTTGGCGCTTTGGACGAGCAGCGCGGTCAGGAGCCCCCGCACGGTCAACCGCTCGCCCGTGCGCAGACCGATCGACGACTCGCCGATCGTCGGCGCCGGGCCTCCGACCCGCACGACGTCCGAGGGCCGGGCATGCTCGAGGACGATCAGCGCGGTCATGACCTTGGTGATGCTCGCGATCGGAAGCCGCTCCGTCTCGCTCTCGGCGAGCAGCACGACACCGTTCGCACCGTTGCCGATCAGGATCGAGGACGCCTCGACCGCCGGTGGCGGCCCGGCCGTGGCCACGGCAGCAGCCGCGAGGAGGACGGCGCCGGCAGCGACGAGGAGACCCAACCGGCGGGGCACGGGCACAAGCCTATACTCCGCCCATGGCGCCGGTTGAGGGCGAGCAAACGCCCGCTAGGGTCACCGGGGTGGAGCGCACGCTCGAGGTACGCGTCGGCTCGCTCGGGGGCTTCGAGCTGCGCCCGACCCGCCTGTTCGTCTGGAAGGGGGAGGAGCGCGCGGAGGCGCAGAAGGTGGTCTCGTTCGGCTCGCGGCCGGCCGCGCTCGACTACCCGAAGCGCGAGAGCACATTGCGCGCCGGCGACGTCGAGGTGCGCACGCTCGGGAATCCGCTCATGACGATCGCGCTCGCGGGCGTGATCGCGCTGCGCAACTGGGCGAACGCGCCCGAGGAGCCGCCGCGCGGCGCCGGCGGCTGAGCCGTCAGGCGACGCGCAGGCGCTGACCGGGTGAGAGCGCGAGCGGGTCGACGCCCGGATTCAGTTCGAGCAGGATGTCGACCGTCGTCGAAAAACGCGTGGCGATCGCCTCCAGGGTGTCCCCCGCCTTCACCCGATAGAACTTCTCCTCCACGGGGTCGGTCGTGCCGGGCTCGACCGGCTCGGTCGTCAGCGGCACCGAGGACACCGGCTCGGCCGCGGTCACCGTGCCCGCGTCCGGGCTCCCGTCGAGAGCACGGTCGACGAGCACGACGAGCGCACCGGCCGCGGCGAGGAACGCGAGCGGGGCGACGACGCGGGCGAGCCAGACGCGCGCGGTGTCCATCCGCTACCAGCCCGACGCCGTCCAGACGTCGCGCTGGAGGTGCGCGGCAGCCTGGGCGGCAGCGGTTCGCCACTCCTCGCTGGTGGTGCGAAACGCGTAGAGGATCGAGCGCGACACGGGGACGAGAGCGCTGGCGGGCCCACTCGTGAACGCACGCGCGACGTCCGCCGGCCCGGCGCCCTGCGCGCCGACGCCGGGAAGGAGCAGCACCGCGCGCGGCAGGAGACGTCTGGCCTCACCGATCGCACGCGGGTAGGTGGCGCCGACGACGGCCCCGACGCTCGAGAGGCCCCTCTCCCCGGCCAGCTCGTCCCCCCAGTGACCGACGAGCTCGGCGACGTGGTGCCAGAGCGGGCGGCCGTCGGACAGCGTGGCGTCCTGGATGTCGACGCTACCCGAGTTGGAGGTCTTGACGAGGCAGAACACACCGGCGCCGGAGCGACGGCACGCGGCCAGGAACGGCTCGAGCGAGTCCTGCCCCAGGTAGGGGTTGACGGTGAGCGCGTCCGCCAGCGGCGGGAGGCCGTCCCGCGGCTCGAGGTACGCAGCCGCGTAGGCGCGCGCGGTCGAGCCGATGTCGCCGCGCTTGCCGTCCGCCAGGACGAGCAGGCCCGCTGCTCGAGCGTAGGCGCAGATCTGCTCGAGCGCGCCGAAGCCGGGGGCGCCGAGCGCCTCGAAGAACGCGAGCTGGGGCTTGACCGCGACGACGTAGGGCGCGACCGCATCGACGATGCCGCGACAGAACCGCTCGCAGGCCTCGGCAGCGGCCGCGGGCCCGCCCGTGTGCGTAGGGCCACGGAGCTCGAGAGGCAGGAGCTCCGGCCGTGGATCGAGGCCGACGACGAGCTGGCTGCGCTTGCGCTCGACCCGGTCGGCGAGCCGATCCGCGAAGAACGAGACCGAGGGGGTGACCGACCGCGCCGTGAGCTCGTTCGCCATCTGGTCCGCGTAGGCTAGCGCCCCGGTCGGATCGGGCGGTGATCGCTCTGCGAGTCGCGCACCCTCTCCGGTCGGTCCTGATCAGAGACGTTCACGGGGGGCGGGGCCGCACCCGCGATCCCGCTCCCCGTGAACGCGATAGGCCGGCCCTGGCTAGCGGACCGCCGCCTTGAGCGCGCTGCCGGCCGAGAATTTCGGCACGGTCGCGGCCGGAATCTGCACCTTCTCGCCCGGGTTGCGCGGGTTGACGCCGACGCGCGCGGCGCGCTGCTGCGTCGAGAACTTGCCGAACCCGGTGAACGTGACCGCATCACCCCGCTTCAGGGCGTCCTGGATCGTCTCGAGAAACGCATCGACAGCCTCGGCGGCCGCACGCTTGGAGAGCCCCGTCCGGTCCGCCACCTCATCGATGAAATCTGCCTTGGTCACTGCCCCCACACTCCCCTCGTCGTCGACGGTTCACGGCGCTGCAAACGTGCGGGCAGCCTACCAGGAGGGTCGGATTGTCTCAACCATGCGGGTTTGCGGGCGCTTTCCCCGGCTCGAGCAGCTCACGGGCCGAGAAGACGGCGACGAGGCGGACCCCGGCCGCCTCGAGCGCCTCCCGCCCGCCTTCCTCACGGTCGACCACGCACACCGCGGTCCTGCACTCGAGCCCCGCTGCGCGCAGCGCCCCGATCGCGTCCGTGGCCGCTCCGCCACTCGTCACGACGTCCTCGACGAGGCACACGAGCTCGCCCCGCTCGTACACGCCCTCGACGGCACGATCGGTGCCGTAGCCCTTGCTCGCCTTCCGCACGATCAGGAACGGGAGCCCGCCGCTAAGCGAGGCCGCGGCGGCGAGCGCCACGGCGCCGAGCTCCGGCCCCGCGAGCCGTGCCGCCGCCGGCTCCTCCCGGGCCACGTGCTCCGCGAGCAGCGCCCCGATCGGCCCGAGCAGCTCCGGGCGTGTCTCGAAGCGGTACTTGTCCAGGTAGTAGCGAGAGCGACGGCCGGAGCGCAGCACGAAGTCGCCCTCGAGGTAGGCGTGCTCGCGGATCAGCGCGGCCAGCGCGGCGCGGTTCACGCTACGACGATGTGCCGCGGGCGGCGAAGAGCACGTCGTGCGCGAGCGGAAGCAGGCGATCGGCTTCGAGAGTGCCCTGCTCGAGCGAGATCATCGAGCCGTCCGCGAAGTAGAGGTCGACCCGCTCGCGCCGGCGCGCGCCCCGATGGCGCCACACCGCGGCGCCCGCGAGCGCGAGGCCGGCGACGAGCACGACCGTTCTACGCCTCGCCATCCCCGTCTGCCTTCCCGCTCGCCACCGGATCCTCGGGCGTTGTCTTCCTGGAGCCGGCGCGAGCCTTCGGCTTGGGCGCCGGCTCCTCTCCGACCACGTGGCGAAGGCACGTCTTGAGGTCGTAGAAGACGAGTCCCGCGGTCGGCTCCGGCACGGTCACGGCGGCGACGATCCGCTCGGCGTCCCGCACGGCGAACACGCAGCCGCCCGGGGTGATCGCCTGGAGCTGCACGAGCGGCTCCCGCGCGGCCTCGCCGCCGATCGCTTTCTCGGCCGAGCCGAGCAGCTCGCGGGCCGCGCCCGCCATCGCGCCCGCCCGGGCGGGGTCGAAGATCGTGCTCGCCACGACGGCGCCGCTCTCGTCGACGAGAACCGCGCTCTCGATCTGAGAGGAGATCTCGATCAGATCGGCGAGCGCCTGCGCGGCCTCCATCGGCGGGCACGCTACCACACGCTTGATGGCCCGGCCGGCCTGGCCGGCGCCGCCCCGAGAGCGACACGGAGCACCCGCGCAGCACGCGCGCGGTGGCTCGAGCCGGCCTTCCAGGCGTCACCGAGCACGCCGACGGTCTCCGTCTCGCCTTCCGGGACGAACGCCGGGTCGTAGCCGAAGCCGCCCGTGCCGCGCGGCTCGCGGGCGATCGTGCCTTCGAGCGTTCCGCGGGCGAGCAGCTCACCGCCGTCGGGCCCGACGAGCGCGAGCTCGCAGACGTAGCGCGCCCGCCGGCCGGGCTCGGCGGTGTCACGGAGGTCGTGCAGCAGCCGGGCGAGGTTGGCTTCGTCGGACGCGCCCTCGCCCGCGTAGCGGGCGGAGCGAACCCCCGGAGCGCCCGCGAGCCCGTCGACCTCGAGCCCCGAGTCCTCCCCGAGCACCCACGCGTCGGCGGGCGCGCGGGTGCGGCCCCAGAGCGCTTTCATCCGCGCGTTCTCGGCAAACGTCTCCCCCGTCTCCTCCGGGATCCCGGCGGTGTCGAGCGGATCGATCTCCCATCCGGGCAAGAGCGCCCGCAACTCGCGCAGCTTCCCCGGATTGCCCGACACGAGCGCGACCCGCACGCCTACGGGCCGGCCGCTCGGCGCTGGGCCTCGGCTATCCGGGCGATCCCCGCAGCCGCGAGGTCGATCAGCTCGTCGAGCGACGCGCGCGAGAAGGGTGTCCCCTCGGCCGTCGCCTGCACCTCGACGAGGCGCCCGTCCGCCGTCATGACCACGTTCATGTCGACCTCGGCGCCCGCGTCCTCCCGGTAGTCGAGGTCGAGCAGCGCCTCCCCGTCGACGATGCCGACCGACACGGCCGCGATCTGCGCCGAGGGGGACGGCAGGCCGGCCCGCGCCGCCGCCAGCGCCAGCGCGACCCACGCTCCGGAGATCGCAGCGGTGCGCGTTCCCCCGTCGGCCTGGATCACGTCGCAGTCGAGCCAGATCGCACGCTCTCCGAGCGCCTCGAGCTCGTAGGCGGCCCGCAGCGAGCGTCCGATCAGACGCTGGATCTCGACGGTCCGGGATTTCTGCCTGCCCGCGCTCGCCTCGCGCTGGGTGCGCGCGCCGGTCGAGGCGGGCAGCATTCCGTACTCGGCGGTGATCCAACCCTTGCCGCGGCCCGCGAGCCAGCGCGGAACGCTCTCCTCCACGCTCGCGGTGCACAGCACGCGCGTGCGCCCGAACGAGATCAGCGCCGAGCCGTGCGCCTGCTCGACGAAATCGGGGACGATCTCGAGCGCACGCAGCTCGTCGTGTGCGCGGCCCTCGCGCGCCATCAGGCTGCCGCCGCCCGCGCCAGCTCGGTCAGCGCCACCCGCGCGACCCGCTCGAGCGGAAGTTGCAGGAACCGCTCTCCCAGCGCTCTCAGCTCCTCCGGCTCCCCGGTGGTCAGAAA
Organism: Thermoleophilia bacterium; assembly: GCA_023382435.1. GTDB lineage: Bacteria > Actinomycetota > Thermoleophilia > Gaiellales > Gaiellaceae > JAHDVS01. The sequence goes on along the minus strand of JAHDVS010000041.1, from coordinate 3,461 downwards.
CCGGCAGCTCCCCTCCCGGTCCGGGTCGTTCTCGATGCCTTTGCGCGCGAGCGTCTCCGCCACCTCGCGCGCGGTCTCCCCGGCCGAGAAGACGAGCGTCACGTCCCGGCCGAAGACCCGCTCGAGCACGGGGCGGATCAACGGGTAGTGGGTGCAACCGAGGATTACCGTGTCCACACCTGCGGCCTTGAGCGGCGCCGCGTATCCCCGCACCGCGTCGGCGAGACGCGGGTCGGCGCCGGCACCGGCCTCGATCAGCGGCACGAGCCCGGGGCACGCCACCTCGTGGACGTGTGCCCCCGCGTCGAGCGCCCGGATCGCGCTCGTGTAGCGGCCGCTGCACACGGTCGCCTCGGTAGCGAGCAGCCCGATCCGGCGGTTGCGCGTCGCCTGCACGGCCGCGCGCGCCTCCGGCGCCAGTACGCCGACGACCGGGACGGACAGGCGCTCCTGGAGCGCCGGCAGCGCGGCCGCGGTCGCGGAGTTGCAGGCAGCGAGGATCAGCTTCACGCCGGCTGTCTCGAGGTAGGAGGCGATCTCGAGCGCGAAACGGCGGATCTCGCCAGCGGGCCGGGGCCCGTAGGGGCAGCGCTCGCCGTCGCCGAGGTAGACGAAGTCCTCGTGCGGCATCGTCACGAGGCACTCGTGCAGGACGGTCAGGCCGCCGGCTCCCGAGTCGAACACGCCCACGGGACGCGCATCCATGACGGGCGATTGTACGTGGGCGGGCGGCCCGCCACCGCTGTAGCGTAGAGGCATGCTCGAGGTGCGCGAGCCTGAGGGGGCGTTTGCCCGCATCGAGGCGCACCTGCGCTCGGCCGGGTTCTTCGGGGGCGGCGCCGAGGGCCTCTGCGCCGACCTGTACCTCGGCTACGGGCTCGCGCGCACGCTGCGACGCGCTCCGTGGCCCGACCCGCCGGAGCCGTGCCGGCTGCCGCTCGCCGTCTGCCGGGTTCGCCCGGCGGACGAGCCGCCGCCGGTGCCGGGGGCGTTCGCGGCCGGGGAGCTCGAGCCGACCTGGACAGAGAGGGAGCACGCGGCCGCCGTCGCGGCGGTGCACACGGCGATCGCGCGCGGGGATGTCTACCAGGTGAATCTCGTCCAGCACCTCGAGGCGCCGTTTCGCGGCGATCCCGCCGGGCTCGCGGTCGCGCTCGCGCCCCTCCGGCCGCTCCACCCGCGCCCGCTCGCAGGTGACGGATGGGCGATCGTGTCGGCCTCGCCGGAGCTTTTCCTCGCCCGTCGGGGCGAACTCGTGTGGACGAAGCCGATCAAGGGCACGCGGCCCCTCGGCGAGAGCGACGACCTGCTCGACTCCGAGAAGGACGCGGCCGAGCACGTGATGATCGTCGACCTCGAGCGCAACGACCTCTCGCGCGTCTGCCGGCCGGGTACGGTGCACTGGCCGGAGCTGATGGGCGAGCACACCCAGGCAGGCGTCGTGCACCTCGTCTCGACCGTCGAGGGGCGGCTCATGCCCGGGGTCGGCCTGGCCGACCTCCTCGCCGCGACCTTCCCCGGGGGCTCCGTCACCGGCGCACCCAAGATCTCAGCGATCGACCACATCGCGGCGCTCGAGCCTGTCGGCCGCGGCGCCTCGATGGGGGCTCTCGGCGTCGTCTGGCCGAACGGGGACCTCGACCTCGCGCTGACGATCCGGACGTTCGCCGTTGCGGACGGGCGCATCCATCTGTGGGTCGGCGGCGGCATCGTGTGGGACTCCGACCCGCAGGCGGAGATCGAGGAGTCCTGGGTGAAGGCCCGGCCGCTCCTCGCCGCGATCGGCGCGAGACAGCCGGAGAGCACCCGCGCGTGACGATGCTCGCGATCGCGGTCCGGGGCCGGGGGCTCGTCGATCCCGACGAACCCGTCCTGCACGCGGACGACGTCGCCCTGCTCAGGGGACGGGCCGCCTTCGAGACGATGCGCGTCTACGGCGGCCGCCCGTTCGCGCTCTCCGAGCACCTCGATCGTCTCGCCTCGTCGGCCGCGCGGATCGAGCTGCCACCGGTGGAGAAGAGCGAGCTCGAGCAGCTCGCCGCGATCGCGCTCGCCGCGGCGGGGGTGCCCGATTGCGTGTTGCGCGTGTACTGGACCGGTGGGCGCGAGGGCGCGGAGAACGCGGAGGCGCTCGCGCTCGTGAGCCCGCTTCCCTGCGGGTACGACGAGCTCCGCTCCCGGGGGCTCCGGGTGATCTCGCTCCAGCTCGCGGTCGACGCGCGCCTGCGCGCCACGTCGCCGTGGCTGCTCGGGGGCGTCAAATCGACGAGCTACGCCGTCAACATGGCCGCCGAGGCCGAGGCGCGCCGCCGCGGCGCTGACGACGCCGTGTTCGTCGCGAGCGACGGGACGGTGCTCGAGGGCCCGGTCACGAACGTGTGGTGGCGCGAGGGTGACCTCCTCCTGACGCCCGCGCTCGAGCTCGGGATCTTGGCAGGCGTCACGCGCTCGCAGGTTCTGCGCTCCGCTGCCGCCCTCGGCTACCGGGTCGAGGAGGGCTGGTACCCGCTCGGGCGCGCCGCTGCCGCGGAGGAGGTGTTCACGTCCTCGTCCGTGCGGGAGATCATGCCCGTCGTCGAGCTCGACGGCAGGTCGGCCGGCGGGGGAGCGCCCGGCCCGGCGGCGCTCGCCCTCCAGGCGGCGCTTCGGCGCGAAGCTGCCGCCGGCGCCAGCTAGACTCGGACGCGTGCGGATCCTCGCTCTGATCCACGAGGACGGCCCGTGCAGCGGGGTTTTTGCCGAGGCCGCCACCGAGCGGGGCGACGAGATCGAGGAGTGGAGCCTCGTGCTCGGCGTGCCTCCCCCCCGTCCGCTCGACGAGTACGACGCCGTTCTCGCCTTCGGCGGCGCGATGCACACGCACGAGGAGCACTACCACCCGTGGCTGCGTGAGGAAAACCTGCTCCTCCAGCGGTTCCTCGACCTGGGCATGCCACTGCTCGGGATCTGCCTGGGTGGCCAGCTGATCGCGAAGGCCGTGCACACGCCGGTCACGAAGGCGCCCGAGCCGGAGGTCGGCTGGTTCCCGGTCGAGCTCCTCCCGGCGGCCGCGGACGATCCAGTGCTGGGGCGACTGCCCGTCCGCTTCATGGCCTACCAGTGGCACCATTACCGCTTCGACCTCCCGGGCGGTGCGGAGTTGCTGGCCCGCAGCGCAGTCTGCAACCAGGCCTACCGGCTCGGCGACCGGATCTGGGGGCTCCAGTTCCACTGCGAGGTCACGCGGGAGCTCGTCTTCAAGTGGTGCGACGAGTTCGAGGCCGACCCGGATCACGACCCGACCGGGTACGACGGGGCGAGCATGCGCGCCGACACGGACGTCTACATCGAGCGCTGGAACGAGATCGGCCGCGAGATCTGCACGCGTTTCCTCGAGGTCGCGGAGCGCGTGCGCCAGCCGGCCCGGGTCTAGATGGTTGATTCCACGGGGTTAGGCGACATAGGCGACGAGCGAGCGGCTT
>JAHDVS010000040.1 GCA_023382435.1 Thermoleophilia bacterium | reverse complement strand
CTAGGGCCGCCAACATGTTGACGCTCGAAACCCCGTGGCCTCCGGGCCGCGGGGTTCGGCTTTCGCGGAGTCGTCTTCGCCCCTCGGGCCGCCCTGGACCTTCTTGGCGTGCGCATTGCGTTCCGGTATGCTTATTGCATGCCGCAGCTCGTGACCCGGCTCGACGAGCGCCTGCTGGCCGACGTCGATGCTCTGGTCGCCGCCGGGGCGGTCGAGAGCCGTTCGGAGGCGGTGCGCCTCGGACTGGAGCGGCTGGTCGACCAGCACCGCCGGCAGCGGGTTGGGGCGGCGATCGTCGAGGCGTACCGGCGCCAGCCCCAGGCCGAGGCGGAGCTCGCCGGGCTCGACGAGGCGACCCGCGCCCTCGTGGGCGAGGAGCCGTGGTGAGCCCCCCGCGCCAGGGCGAGATCTGGTGGGCCGAATCGGAGGAGAAACGGCGGCCCGTCCTCGTCGTCACCCGGACGGAGGCAGTCCCGGTGCTGACCGGGATCGTCGTCGCCCCTGTCAGCCGCACGATCCGCGAGATCCCGACCGAGGTCCCGCTGGGCGAGGCCGAGGGCCTGCCGGTTGACTGCGTGGCCGTGTTCGACAACCTGCAGCGGATCCGGCGCTCGTCCCTCACCGAGCGCGCCGGCAGCCTCGGCCCACGGCGCCAGGAGGTCTGCCTCGCGCTCAGGGCGCTCGCCGACTGCTGACGGCTCGCTCGCGGTTCTCCACGTAGGGGCGGGTCACCGCCCGCCCCGATCCACGTCATGCACGAACATGCCCCGCAGGGCGGAGGCGAGCTGCTGGCGCAGCGTGCGGGGCGGGCCCGGCCCCGGCCGGTCGGCATCCGGCCAGGCGGCCGCGATCTCGGCACCGAGGAGAAACGTGACCGCGGCGAGGTAGAGGAAGAACAGGAACGCGAGCACCGCGCCGATCGAGCCGTAGATCAGATTGAACTTGGACACGTTTGCGACGTAGAAGGAGAACGCTGTCTTCGCAGCCTCGAACCCGGCTGCTCCGACCAGAGCTCCCACCCAGACCGTTCGAAAGCTGAGGGTCGCGGACGGGATGTAGCGGTAGCAGAGCGCGAACGTGGCGAACGTGAGCGCGAGCGGCACGACGAGGCGCGACAGCTCGCCCGCGACCGCGACATCGGTCACGACGCGAAGGACGATCGTGAGACCGAAGGAGACGAGAGCGAGCCCCCCGACCGCCAGAACGAGCGCGAAGTCGTGCAGCTTGGCACGTCCGGCCGGACGGCGCGGGGCCTCGTGCCAGATCGCGTCGAGGCCGGCGCGGATCGCTCCCATCATCCCGCTCGCCGACCAGAGCAGCCCGGCGAGAGCGAGAAGGCCGGCGATGCTGAGCGGGCTCGCGATCCCCGACACAGCCCGCTCGAGGTCGACACCGCCGGCATCCGAGAGCGGCAACCGGTCGAGCAGCCAGTCCGTCACCACCCGGCGCGCGCTGTCGTCCTGGAGCACGAGACCGAGGATCGAGACGAGCAGAATCGCGAGCGGGAACAGCGAGAAGAGCACGTGGTAGGCGATCGCAGCCGCGGACTGCGAGCCGCGGTGGCGACCGAACGCGGCGACGCCGCGCGCGAGCGCCCGCACGAGCCGCACGCCGACGGCCACAACACGCCCGGGAGCCTCCCGCATCCACGACGACACTACCGGCGGGCGGCCCGCGGGTACAGGCATACTGCCCGGGTAGCAACAACCAGGGAGCCGCCCGCTCGTCGCTCGTCGCGGCATCGGGCTCGGCCCGAAGCGGCGGTGGCTCCCGCCCCGCGCAGACAGGACGCCTGACCGATACGCACGCGCACGCCCGCGCGGGGTCGGAACCCAAGGAGTGACACCGTGAAGCTGCGTCTCGCCGCGCTCGCCCTGCTCGCCGTCCTCGCGCTTCCGGCGCCCGCCGCGGCGCACGTCAGCACGCGCGCGCCCCTCGTCCACGAGATCGATCACCTCCGCAAGAAGACGAACCGGCTGCGAGCGCTGCTCGGCCGCGAGCCGTTCCGGACGAGCCTCCGCTACCGCACGGTCGAGAGCCGCGAGCTGCGTCTCGCCACCCGCGCGCTCTGGCGCATGCGGCTTCAGCGGGCCCGCGTCATGAAGCCCGCTCCGGGCAGCCTCTGGGCCCGCCTCGCCCAGTGCGAGTCGCTCGGGAACTGGCGCTACAACGGCACGCTCGTCTTCGACGGGGGCCTCCAGTTCCACCCCGGCACCTGGACGCGCTACCGGCTGCCCGGCTACCCCCGCTACGCGTACGTCGCCACGCCCGTGCAGCAGATCCAGGTCGCCCTGCGTGTGCTCGCCGACGAGGGCTGGAACGCCTGGCCCGCGTGCAGCGCCAGGCTCGGGCTGCGCTGAACAGGGCGCCAGCGGCGGTGGCGGGCCTGCTACCCTGGCGCGCATGGGCAACATCGGCGCGTGGGAGATCGCCCTCATCGTCCTCGTGGCGCTGCTGATCTTCGGACCGAAGCAGCTCCCGAAGATCGGCCGCTCGCTCGGTCGGGGCATGCGCGAGTTCAAGGAGACCGTGACCGACACCGGCCGGGAGATCAAGGAGGCGACGGCCGTCACGCCTTCGGAGTTCAAGGCCGCGTTGAACCCGCTCGCCGAGATCGAGAAGACGCCGGCCGAGGAGCCCAAGGCCGCCGCCGCGCCGCCGCCCGCCGCGCCGCCGTCTCCGCCCGTCGAGGAGCCAGCAGCCGTCGTCGTGTCCGAGGAGATCGTCGAGCCCGAGCCCGACCGGGCCGCCTCCTCCTAGACGCTCCTCCTCGCGTTCGACCGCAAGCCGCTGACCGGGATCGGTCGCGACGACGTAGGGGCCGGACCTGCCCGGCCCGTAGCGCCTTCCCCCGTTTCCCGCGCAACGCTGCGAGACGCCACGCGATCGCTACCCGCAGGCCCCCTTCAGCGTCGCGAGCCCGGTCTCCTCGCCTAGCTTCGGCCTCGCGCGCAGCGCCTCCTTCACCGTCCCGCGGATCAGCTCGACGTCGGGAACCGGGGTGCCGTTCTCCCACGTGGCCGTGAACGTCGGCGGTACGAAGCTGACGACGACGAACCGGTCCGTTTTCAGCTCGGGCAGGAGCTCGATCAGGTCGGGGAGCGCCTTCAGCGGGATGTCCGTCTGCATGTACTCCTTGATCGTCGAGGCGAGCTTCGGGAAGCTCCGGAGCAGCTTCCCCGGGCTCGCCTGCTCCGCGAGCGCGCCCACGAGGCAGCGCTGGCGGCTCATGCGGTCGTAGTCGCTCGTCGCCCAGCGGGTGCGGACGTACCCGAGCGCGAGCCGCCCGTCCAGATGGTGCTCGCCCGGCTCGAGATCGACGGGGATCCACTCCTCGTCCGGAAACGGCGTCGACACGCCAGCGTCGTACACGTGCGTCGTGACGTTGACGGTGACGCCGCCGACGGCGTCGATCATCTCGACGAAGCCGCGGAGATCGACGAGCGCGTAGTAGTCGATCTCCAGGCCGAGCAGGTTGCCGATCGTCTCCTTGACCGCGGTCGCGCCGGGCTTCTTCGCCCCGGGGAACAGCTCCGGGTGCCAGTCCGCGTACTGCCACAGCGCGTTCAGGATGTCCGGGAACGTCTCCATGTCCGTCTGCGCGCTCGGCGGGAGCGGGACTCGCATGAGGTTGCGCGGGACGCCGAAGATCGCCCCCGTCCCGTCGTGCGCGTCGAGGCTGACGACGATCATCGTGTCCGTGCGGATGCCGCTGCGGTCGTAGCCGGCGTCGCCGCCGAGCAGGAGCAGGTTGACCCGCCCGCGTTCCTTCCAGTAGGCGCCCCGCTCGGGCGGCTCGACCAGGCGTGCCGGCTTCGTCTCCCCGCCAGGGGCGGGGTTACCACCCGCCTCCGGCTCCGTGATCGGCTCCGTCGCCGGCTCGGTCTCCCCGGTCTCCGCGGGCGCCGGGACGGCGGGCGCCTGCGGGGGCGGGCTGTAGTCGGTCGGCTCCTCGTCGGCGAACACGCTGACGAGCAGGTCGTAGCTTCGGAAATCGTAGTACGCCGCGGTCGCGTAGGGAACCGCGAGCGCGCACGCGAGCAGGGCGACCGCGGTCGCGCGGACGCCTGCGCGTCCGCGGGGCCGGCCCGCCCGCCCGCGGCGGCGGCGCGCCAGCCGGTAGGCGTCAACGACGCAGTGGAGGTGCAGCGCGAACACGACGAAGACGGCGGCGAGGATCGCGATCAGGACGTTCGGCCTGACGAGCATCCCGAGCACCCACAGCGAGTCCCGAAGCCAGGTGGCCGCGACCGCGGCGCCGATCAGCGCGGCCAGCGCCAGCATCCCGAGCCCCCGGCGCGCGCTGCCGGCGTAGAGTTGGCCCGCGCCGGGGAGCAGCAGCGAGAACAGCCCCGCGACAAACGCCCGCGGCTGCCTCTCGCCCCGGTACAGGGTGTAGGGCTTCGAGGCTGCGGGGTGCTCGTTCGAGGCCAGGGGGTGGTCCTTCTCTCGCCGACAGGGTGCCACGAATCACGGTTGGACCGGAGCCGGCGCCATCCGGTTCCCGTCGGGGCCGCTGGCTCCTGCGCGGCGCGCTCAGGCGCAGAAGTCCGCCGCGACCCCGACCAGGATCTCGACGAGTCGCTCGAGGTCGTCGAGCGACACCCACTCGTCGGCGGGGTGGGCGCCCGCGCCCCCGGGCCCGAACAAGCACGGGGGGGTTGCCGCCCCTGCGGGTCACGCCGCGGCCAACCAGGCGAAATGCCCGACGAGGGCGGGCCGGCGCCCGAGCACGGCGGTGGCACGGTCGCGCACGAGCTGCACGATCGACTCCTCCTCCGCGACCTCGAATGGCGGCCTGCCGAAGCCGCACATCACGGTGCCGCACAGATCCGGATCCTCGAGCGTCGCCCGCTCGACGACCTCTCGCACCTGCGCCTCCACGAGCTCCGGCGTCTCGCCCGGCACGGTGCGGCGCTCGATCCGCACGAGGCAGCGTTCGGGGTAGCTCGAGAGCTCCTGGCCGCCCTCGATCAGGGAAGCGTGCAGGGAGCCGCTCATGAGCAGGGGGTGGCTCGGCTCGGCCCGGAGCTCCCGGTCGAGCGCACCGAGGCCGGTCAGCACCGGCCCCATCTTCACGATCGCGTCGACCCCGAGATCCGGGCGCGATCCGTGTGCGGCGCGGCCGGCCGTCTCGACGTCGAGCCAGAGGAACCCCTTGTGCGCAATGCAGACGTCGAGCCCGGTCGGCTCGGTCACGATTGCCGCGTCCGCCGAAAGCTTGCGGGCGACCGCGTCTGTGCCGGCACTCGCGTACTCCTCGTCGACGACCGCTGTCACGATCACGTCTCCCCGGGGGGCCAGGCGGGCCAGCGAGGCCGCGGCGAGCATCGTCGCGGCGAGGCTGCCCTTCATGTCGAACGCCCCACGGCCGTGCAGCCGCCCGCCCTCCACCCGCGGCTCGAGCGGGCTCTCCATCCCGCCGACGCCGACCGTGTCCGTGTGTGCGTTCAGCATCAACGCCCGTCCGCCGCCGCGCCCCTTGGCCACGGCGATCACGTTCGGGCGTCCGGGCGCGACCTCGCTGACGGTGACGTCGAGCCCGGCCCGCTCGAGCCAGCCCGCCACGAACGCCGCGATCTCCCGCTCCCCGGCCGCGCCGGGCACGAGGTCCGGATTGACCGAGTCGATCGCCACGAGGCGACCGAGCAGATCGACGAGCTCGCTCACGGCGCCGCCGCGCCGCACCGGGCGGCTAGCTTGCCGCGATTCCCTCGCACGACACGGTGACCTCGGCCTCGCATGTGTCCTGACCACGGCCCCCCCGGGCCGAGTCGCTACCGCGGCCACCGACGAGGGTGTCTCTGCCCCTGCCCCCGAGGAGGGTGTCGTCGCCGTCCCCGCCGAGCAGGCGATCGGCGCCGCCGAGCCCCTTCAGCACGTCATTGCCGCCGAGGCCGCAGATCACGTCCTGGCCCGCCGTGCCGACGAGCACGTCGTCGCCCTCGGTGCCGCGGATCGTGCAGTCGGCAGCCGGTGGCGTCAGCGGCGGGCCGGCAGGAAACGCCTGCCAGTCCGGCTCGAGCTCGCTCGCGGAGTTCTCGACGAGCTGGGTGACACCGGTTCCGTCCGCGGCCATCGTGTACAGCTCGGGATCGCCCGCGCGCGCGCTCACGAACGCGATTCGCGCGCCGTCCGGCGACCACACCGGGTCGCGGTCGAGCCTGGAGTCGGTGAGCCCCTGCTGACCGCTGCCGTCGGCGTTCATCACGTAGATCGCCCCGGTGCCGCCGCCGCCGCGCTGGAACACACCGCCGGCGCGCTGCGAGCTGAAGACGATCCGCTGGCCGTCCGGCGCCCAGCTCGGCTGCTCGTCGTCGCCGCCGGCGCTCGTCAGGCGCCACGGCGTGCCGCCGGAGGAAGCGATCGCCCAGATGTCCATCCCGGCCTGGCCCGTCTGGTGGGCATAGGCGATCGTCGTCCCGTCGGGCGAGAACGCGGGATCGTCGTCGAGCACGCGATTCGAGGTCAACCGGGTCTGGTCGGAGCCGTCGGCGTCCATGACGAAGATCTCGTCGGGCGACTCCCCGATGTCGGAGCCGCTGCCCGCCCGATCGGACACGAATGCGATCCGCGAGCCGTCCGGGGACCAGCTCGGGTCGGTGTCGTCGCCGGGATCGTCGGTCACGCGGGCCACGCCCGAGCCGTCGGCGCTCATCACGTAGATGTCGGTGTTGCCGTCGCGCGTGGAGGCGAACGCGATCCGGGCCCCGTCGGGAGACCAGGCGGGATCGAAATCGGGAGCGGGATTCGCGGTCAGGTTGACGAGGCCGGAGCCGTCGGTGGCGACCCTCCAGATGTCGAGCGACCCGCCCGCGTTCGAAACGAACACGACGGTGCCGTTGCCGCCGTTCGAGGTGGCGGCCGCCGGCCGCGCGAGCAGCGCGAGCCCGGCAGCGGTGGCAGCGAGCGCGAGCGCAAGCGTCAGAGCGAGGGGTTTCCGCACGGTGGTGATCCTCCTTCCGCCCGCCCCGGGAGAATCCTCCAAGCAGGGGCCGCAGAATGCGGTCGTTGCCTTGAGCGGGGAATGGTAGCGACCGCAGGGGGCCGCCGCCGCGCCTACCGTCCGGTTCCGGCGAGCTCCTGGAGCGACGGACCGACGGTACCGCGACCGTAGGCGGCCGAGCGGCCGGCCGCCCGTAACGCCCGCTGGTAGGCCTCGGTGACGGTGTCGCCGCCGGCCATCACCTCGCCCGTCGAGCGCATCTGGACGGTCCGGTCGGCGGCGCCCGGGAAGCGGTCGTCCGGGAAGATCGCCTCCTTCGCCCACGCGCGCGTCGGGTGCGCCTTCGCCGGCAGGCCGAGGCTCGAGAGCGACGCGCCCAGCATCAGGCGGCAGGCGAGATCGACGAGCGGCATCCCGGTCGCCTTGGCCACGAACGGAACGGTCCGCGACGCGCGCGGGTTCGCCTCGATCACGTACAGCTCGTCCTCCCTGAGCGCGAGCTGGAGATTGAGCAGGCCGCGCGCGCTCAGGCGGCGGGAGAGCTGGCGGGCGAGCTCGCCGATCTCCGCCTCGAGCGCGGGCGTGACCGACGGGCCGGGGATCACGCAGGCCGAGTCGCCGGAGTGGACGCCGGCCGGCTCGACGTGCTCGAGGATCCCCGCGACCCAGGCATCCTCGCCGTCGCAGAGGATGTCGACGTCGAGCTCGATCGCATGCTCGAGGAACTCGTCGACGAGCGCCGGCTCGTGAATCTCGAGCTCCTCCGGAGAGCGGACGACCCGCATGCGCAGGCCGCCGAGAACGTAGTGGGGGCGCACGAGCACCGGGTAGCCGATCCGCCCCGCGACGACCAGGGCCTCCTCGCGCGTGTCCGCGACCCCCCAGCGGGGCGCCCGCAGCGCCAGCTCCTCGAGCACGAGCCCGAACTTGCCGCGGTCCTCGGCCTGGTCGATCGCGGGTAAGGGGTCGCCGAGCAGCGGCACGCCCTCTCCCGCGAGCGCGTGGGCGAGCGAAAGCGGCGTCTGGCCGCCCAGCGTGACGACGACCCCGAGTGGCTGCTCGAGCGCGCAGACGTCGAGCGCCCGCTCGAGCGTGATCGGCTCGAGGTAGAGCCGGTCGGACGTGTCGTAGTCGGTCGAGACCGTCTCCGGGTTCGAGTTCAGGAGCACCGCCTCGTAGCCGAGCCGGCGGAACGCCTGGGCCGCGTGGACGCAGCAGTAGTCGAACTCGATCCCCTGCCCGATCCGGTTGGGGCCCGAGCCCAGGATCAGGATCGTGCCGGTCGCGCTGGAGCCCGCGACCGGGTCGCCCTCCTCGTACGAGAGGTAGTAGTAGGGCGTGCGCGCCTCGAACTCGGCCGCGCACGAGTCGACCGCGAGCCGCCCCGGCAGTGCCCGGCAGCTTCTGACCTCCCGCTCCGAGACACCGAGCACCCGGGCGATCCGGGCGTCCGGCAGGCCGAAGCGCTTCGCGGCGGTGACGTCGCCGTCCACGGCGAGCCGCCGCTCGGCCTCGCGGATCGACTCGAGCTCGGCCGCGAAGTACGGGTGCAGGCCCGGGATCTCCGGCAGGTCGCCGCCGTCCTCGCGGCCCTCGAGCGCCTTCAGGAGCGCCTCGGGGAACGTGCGGCCGAGGCCGAGCGCCTCCCCCACCGCGCGCATCTCGGTGCCGAGAACGGGCTCGACCCAGGGGAACTTCGCGAAGTCGAACCGCGGCGCCTTGACCGCGACGTAGTCGAGCGCCGGCTCGAACGCCGCGCTCGACGCGCCGGTGATGTCGTTCGGCAGCTCGTCGAGCGTGTAGCCGACCGCAAGCAGCGCGGCCAGCTTCGCGATCGGGTAGCCGGTCGCCTTCGACGCGAGCGCCGAGGAGCGCGACACGCGCGGGTTCATCTCGATCACGAACAGCTCCCCGCTCGCCGGGTCGTAGGCGAACTGCACGTTCGCCCCGCCGGTGGCGACGCCGACCGTGCGCGCGCACGCGAACGCGGCGTCGCGCAGGCGCTGGTACTCGGGGTCGGAGAGCGTCTGCTGCGGCGCGACCGTCCAGGAGTCGCCGGTGTGGACGCCCATCGGGTCGAGGTTCTCGATCGAGCAGATGACGACGCAGTTGCCGGCCCGGTCGGACATCACTTCGAGCTCGAACTCCTGCCAGCCCTCGACCGAGCGCTCGACGAGCACCTGGTCGATCGGACTCATTTCGAGGCCGTGAGCGACGCGCTCGCGCAGCTCCTCCTCGGTGCGCGCGAGCCCGCCGCCCTGGCCGCCGAGCGTGAACGCCGGCCGGACGACTGCGGGCGCGAGCCCGGCAGGCAGCTCGGCCAGCGAGCTGACGACGGCGCTCTCCGGCACCGTGAGCCCCGCCTCGACGACGGCCTCGCGGAACGCGAGCCGGTCCTCCGCCCGGTGGATCGCGTCGAGGTTCGCCCCGATCAGCTCGACGCCGAAACGGTCGAGCACGCCCGCCTCGCCGAGCTCGACCGCGAGGTTGAGCGCGGTCTGACCGCCCAGGGTAGGCAGGATCGCGTCCGGCCGCTCCCGCTCGACGATCGCCGCGACCGCGTCGGCGTCGAGCGGCTCGATGTAGGTCGCGTCGGCCCAGGCGGGGTCGGTCATGATCGTGGCCGGGTTCGAGTTGACAAGCACGACGCGGTAGCCCTCGGCGCGCAGCACGCGGCACGCCTGGGAGCCGGAGTAATCGAACTCGCAGGCCTGCCCGATCCGGATCGGCCCGGAGCCGACGATCAGGATGCTGCGAAGGTCGGTGCGCTTCGGCACGCGTCGGCGATCCGGTCGAAGAAGGGGATGGCGTCGAGCGGCCCGGGGGCCGCCTCGGGGTGGAACTGGAGCGAGGCGAAGCCATCGCCGGCAAGCCCCTCGACGGTTCCGTCGTTGAGCGACAGGTGGCTCACCTCGGGGGCGTCGGAGGCGTCGACGGCGAAGCCGTGGTTCTGGACGGTCACGAGCACGCGGCTCGTGTCGCGCACCCGCACCGGGTGGTTGGCGCCGCGATGGCCGAACGGGAGCTTGTACGTGCCGAGGCCGAGCGCCAGCCCGAGCAACTGGTGCCCGAGGCAGACCCCGAACAGCTCGACGCGCCCGAGCAGGTCGCGCACGGTCTGGATCGCGTCCGTGAGCTGCGCCGGGTCGCCCGGCCCGTTGCCGACGAGCACGACCCGCGGCTTCAGCTCGAGCACCGCGTCGGCGTCGTAGGTCGGCGGGCACACGTACGCCTCGAGCCCGCGCTGCGCGAGCCGCCCCACGATCGAGCGCTTGCAGCCGAAGTCGAGGACGGCGACGCGGGGGCCCGACCCGACCGAGTACGGCTCGCTCGTGCCGGCGAGCAGGCCGAGCGGCGGGTGGGCGAGCTCAGGCTCGGCGAGCGCCCGCTCGTAGTCGATGTGCGGCTCGGCGAGCGCCCGCGCGAGCAGCTCGCCCGGCTCCGCCTCGCCGAGCGCGCAGCGCATGGCGCCCTGGGAGCGGACATGGCGAACGACCGCCCGGGTGTCGACCTCCTCGAGCGCGACGACGCCTCGGCCGGCGAGCCAGCCCGCGAACGAGGGGCGCAGCCGCCGGGAGACGACGCCCTCGGTCCAGACCCGATTGGATTCCATGCGGCTCTCGTCGACGCCGTAGTTACCGACGAGCGGATAGCTGAACACGAGCACCTGCGCCGAGTAGCTCGGGTCGGTGACCGCTTCCTCGTAACCCGCCATCGCGGTCGTGAAGCAGATTTCGCCGGCGGAGACGCCGGGAGCCCCCGCGGCGCGACCGGAAAAGGCCGTGCCGTCCTCGAGCACCAGCTGGGCGGGGCGATCCATTTGCATAAGTATGCCTATTTCTGCATAATACGCAAGTAGTGATACCAGTGACCATCATCGGCGCCGCCGGCTACAGCGGGCAGGAGACGCTCGACCGGGTGCTGGCGCACCCCGAGCTCGAGCTGGTCGCGCTCGGCTCCGACACGCTGGCCGGCCAGCCCGCGAGCGCACTCGACCCGCGGCTCGCCCGCAACGGCGCCTCGCGTGCCCCCGCGTTCGTGACGAACGAGCAGGCGCTCGCGAGCGAGGCAGAGCTCGTCTTCCTCTGCCTCGACCACACGCGCGCTGCGAGCTTCGAGCCGCCCGCCGAGGGCGTCGTCGTCGACCTCACGGGCGCCCACCGGCTGCGCGACTCCGTCCTCTACGCCGAGTGGTACGGCTTCGAGCACCCGCGCCCGGACGGGCTCGCCTCCTGGTGCTACGCGCTCCCGGAGCTCTGGCCGCCCACCGGCAGGCTGATCGCGAATCCCGGTTGCTACGCGACAGCGGCGCTACTCGCGCTCGGACCGCTCGCCGGCGTCGTCGACCACGGCAGCGTCGTCGTCGACGCGAAATCGGGCGTCTCCGGCGCGGGCCGGTCGCCGAAGCCGGGCTCGCACGCGGGCTTCGTGCTCGAGAACCTCTCCGCCTACAAGGTCGGTAGCCACCAGCACGAGCCCGAGATCGCCCAGGCGCTCGGCTTCCCCGTCTGCTTCGTGCCGCATCTCCTGCCGATCCGCCGCGGCCTCGTCGCCACCTGCTACGTGCGGGGCATCGCCGCCGGAGCGGTGCGCGAGCTGCTCGAGGCCGCCTACGCGGACTCGCCGGCAGTCAGCGTGCTCCCGGCCGGCGTCACGCCGGAGCTCGGCCGTGTCCAGGGCACCGACGCCGCCGAGCTCGCCGTGTTCGCCGACCGCGCGACCGACCACGCGATCGTGATCTCGGCGATCGACAACCTCGGCAAGGGCGCCGCGGGCCAGGCTGTCCAGAACGCCAACCTCGCGCTCGGCCTGCCCCAGACCGCTGGCCTTCGCCTCGCGGGGGTGCTGGTATGAGCGTGACTGCGGCACGCGGCTTCGTCGCTAGCGGCATCCACGCCGGAATGCGTCGCTCGTCCAGGGATCTCGCGGTCGTCTGCTCGACCGTCCCGTCGACAGGGTCCGCGATGTTCACCGTAAACCGGGTGCAGGCCGCGCCGGTCGTCGTCTCCCGCGCCCACCTCGAGGCGGCGGAGCCCCGGGCCGTCATCGCCAACTCGGGGTCGGCCAACGCCGCCACAGGCAAGCGCGGCGAGCTCGACGCGCTCGCGACCACCGCGGAGGCCGCCCGCCTGCTCGGGCTGCGCGCGGAGGAGGTGCTCGCGCTCTCGACCGGCGTGATCGGCACGAGGCTCCCGCTCGAGCGGATGCTCGTCGGGCTGCGAGACGCCGTGCCGGCGCTCGGGCCCGACGGTGGCCACGACGCGGCCGAGGCGATCATGACGACGGACACGCGGTCGAAGGAGGCGGCGGTCTCGCGCGACGGCTTCACGGTCGGAGGGATGGCGAAAGGCGCGGGGATGATCCACCCGGTGCTCGCGACGATGCTCGCGGTCGTCACGACCGACTACCCGCTCGGGCCGGGCGAGGCGGCCGGGTTCCTGCGCCCCGCGGTCGACGAGAGCTTCAACCGGATCTCGATCGACGGCGAGTGCTCGACGAACGACGCCGTGGTGCTGCTCGCGAACGGCGCGAGCGGGGTCTCGCGAGACGCGGCCCGGGACGAGAGCTTCCGGGCGGCCCTGCGCGAGGTCTGCGCCGACCTCTCGACCCAGATCGTCAGCGACGGCGAGGGCGCGACGGTCGTACTCGAGATCGCGGTCACGGGCGCGACGAACGACTCCGAGGCGACGGCGATCGCCCGCCGGGTCGCGACGTCGCCGCTCGTCAAGACGGCCGCGTTCGGGCGCGACCCGAACTGGGGGCGCGTGCTCGCCGCCGCCGGCTCCGCCACCTGGAACGGCGGGTTCGCGAGTCTCGACCCGGAGCTCGTGCGCCTCGCCTTCAACGGCACCACGGTCTACGAGCTCGGCGTGCCGCTGGCCGGCGACCCGGATCTCTCCGGCGCCGCGTGCCGGATCGACCTCGACCTGGGGCTCGGCGACGGCGCGGCCACCTACCTCGCCTCCGACCTCAGCTACGACTACGTGCGCATCAACGCGGAGTACACGACATGAGCCGCCTCGTCCTCAAGATCGGCGGCGCCGTCGCCTCGGAGTCCGCCCGGCTCGCCGTCGATCTCGCCGACGAGGGGCACGAGGTGGTCGTCGTGCACGGCGCCGGCCCCCAGATCTCGGCCGAGATGCACAGCCGCGGGCTCGAGGTCACGTTCGTGAACGGGCGCCGCTACACGACCGAGGCGGCGCTCGACGTGGTTCGCCAGTCGCTCGCCGAGGTCAACGCGGCCGTGTGCGCCGCGATCGGCGAGCGCGCGATCGGCTTCATGGGCGACGAGATCGGCCTCGAAGCCGTCCAGGTTCCCAAGCTCGGCCTCGTCGGTGATCCCGTTCCGAGTCGCCCCGCGCTCGTCGAGAGCGCGTTTCGGGACGGGCTGATCCCGGTCGTCGCTCCCCTGGCGAAGGGGCCGCTCAACGTCAACGCCGATGAGGCGGCGGTGGCCCTCGCCGCCGGCCTCGCGGCTGAGCGGATCCTCTTCGTTACAGATGTACCGGGAGTGCTGGTCGACGGAGACGTTGTCCCGTCGCTCGGCGCCGACGAGGCCGAATCTCTCCTTGCCGACGGCACGTTCCAGGGCGGGATCGTGCCGAAGCTCGAGGCGGCGGTGCGCGCGGCCAGGCTCGGCCTGCGCGCCGAGATCGGCGAGACGCGGATCCTCGCCGCCGCGGCGGCCCCGGCGTGACCTCCGCGCTGGCCGCCGGCCTCGGCGCCCACGTCCTGCCGACGTACCCGCGCGCCGACGTGTGCTTCGTCGAGGGCGACGGCGTCTGGCTCGTCGACACCGACGGGCGGCGCTACCTCGACTTCCTCGCCGGCATCGCGGTCGTCGGGCTCGGTCACCGCCACCCGGCGGTGACCGCGGCCGCGCACGCCCAGCTCGACCGGCTCTGGCACGTGTCGAACCTGTTCTGGACGCAGCCGATGGCCGAGCTGGCCGACCGGCTCTCGGCGCGGCTCGGCGGCGGCCAGGCGTTCTTTTGCAACTCGGGCGCCGAGGCGATCGAGGCCGCGCTCAAGTACGCGCGCAAGGCGACCGGGAAGACGGGGATCGTGGCGCTCGAGGGCTCGTTCCACGGGCGCACGCTCGGTGCGCTCTCGGCGACCGGTCAGCCCGCGAAACACGTCGGGTTCGGCCCGCTCGTCCCCGACGTTCGCTTCGCGAAGCTGAACGATGCCGAGTCGCTCGCCGCCGCCGGCGCGGACGGGAACGTCGCGTGCGTCCTGATCGAGCCGGTGCAGGGCGAGGGCGGGATCAACTCGGCCACGCCCGCGTTCCTCGAGTCGGCGGCCGCGCTCGCCCACGGCCACGACGGGCTGCTCGTCTTCGACGAGGTGCAGTGCGGGGTCGGGCGCACCGGGACGTTCTTCGCGCACGAGCAGCTCGGGGTCAGGCCGGACGCGGTCACGCTCGCGAAGGGGCTCGCGAACGGCCTCCCGATCGGCGCCCTGCTCGTGTCCGACGAGGCCGCCGGCGGCTTCCAGCCGGGCGACCACGCGTCGACGTTCGGCGGCAACCCGGTCACCTGCGCGGCCGCCTGCGCCGTCCTCGACGCGCTCGACGACGACCTGCTCGCCCACGTGCGGGCGCTCGGCGCCCGCCTCGCCGCCGGCCTCGCCGCGCTGCCCGGCGCGCTGGAGACGCGCGGGCTCGGCCTGCTCGCGGGCTGCGAGCTCGACCGGCCCGCCGGGCCCGTGGTCGCCGCCTGCCTGGAGCGCGGCCTCGTCATCGGCACCGCCGGCGAGCGGGTGCTGCGCCTGACGCCGCCGCTGGTCGCGACGGAAGAGGATGTCGACCTGGCCCTCGCGACGCTCGCGGAGGTGCTCAGGTGACCGTCTCCCCGCAGCGGCGAGAACGTCAGGGGACGATCCTGCGGCTCGTGCGCGAGCGGCCGATCGCCACGCAGGCGGAGCTGGCCGAGGCACTGCACGAGGCCGGCTTCGACGTCGTCCAGACGACCGTCTCGCGCGACGTCGCGGAGCTGCGACTCGTCAAGGTCCGCTCCACGAGCGGACGGCTCGTCTACGCCCCGCCCGGCACCGCGAACGGCGACCGGCTGCGGGCGCTCGAGCTAGCGCTGCGCCGCTGGGCTCTGGCGCTCGAGGCGAGCGGCAACCTGCTCGTTCTCTCGACCCCGGCTGGCTACGCGAGCCCGCTCGCGCAGGCGCTGGACGAGGCAGGGCACCCGCACGTCGCGGGAACGATCGCCGGAGAGAACACGGTCCTCGTCGTCGCCCGCGAGGGCGTCTCGGGGGCCGAGCTCGCCGGGCAGCTCCAGCAGCATCTGGAGACCGCCGAGTGAGCACCGACGAGCATGTGATCCTCGGCTCGCTGCCGGTCGGCGAGCGGATCGGCTTCGCCTTCTCGGGCGGACTGGACACCTGCTGCGCGCTCGCCTGGATGCGCGAGAAGGGCGCGATCCCCTACGCCTTCACCGCCGACCTCGGCCAGTACGACGAGCCGGAGATCGCCTCCCTGCCCGCCAAGGCGCGGCAGTACGGCGCCGAGGACGCGTGGCTCCTCGACTGCAAGGACGCCCTCGCGCGCGAGGGTCTGGCCGCGCTCCAGTGCGGCGCCTTCCACATCCAGACGGCCGGCAAGCGCTACTTCAACACGACGCCGCTCGGCCGCGCGGTCACGGGGACGATGCTCGTCCGCGCCATGCACGAGCACGGGATCGACATCTGGGGCGACGGCTCGACCTACAAGGGCAACGACATCCAGCGCTTCTACCGCTACGGCCTGCTCGCCAACCCCGGCCTCCGCATCTACAAGCCGTGGCTCGACGACGCGTTCGTCTCGGAGCTCGGCGGTCGCAAGGAGATGAGCGAGTGGCTGGACGCGCGCGGCCTCCCGCACGGCGGCTCGGTCGAGAAGGCGTACTCCACCGACGCGAACCTGCTCGGCTCGACGCACGAGGCGAAGGATCTCGAGCGCCTCGACACGAGCATGAAGATCGTCGGGCCGATCATGGGCGTCGCGCACTGGGACCCGGGCGTCCGGATCGACCCGGAGCTCGTCTCGGTGCGCTTCGAGCACGGGCTGCCGGTCGCGCTGAACGGACAGGAGCTCTCTGACCCGGTCGAGCTGATCCACCGCGCGAACGAGATCGGCGGCCGGCACGGACTCGGCCTCTCCGACCAGATCGAGAACCGGGTGATCGAGGCGAAGAGCCGCGGGATCTACGAGGCACCGGGGATGGCACTCCTGCACATCGCGTACGAGCGGCTCCTGACCGCGATCCACAACGAGCAGACGCTCGACCGCTACGCGACCGAAGGCCGGCTGCTCGGACGCCTCCTCTACGAGGGCCGCTGGCTCGAGCCGCAGGCCCTCATGCTGCGCGACGCGCTCCAGCGCTGGGTTGCCGCCGTGGTCACCGGCGAGGTGACCCTCGAGCTGCGTCGCGGCGACGACTACACCATCCTCGACACGAGCGGCCCGGCCCTCTCGTACGACCCTGGGCGCCTCTCGATGGAGCGCTCGTCCACCACCTTCACCGCAGCCGACCGGATCGGTCAGCTCGCCGTGCAGGTCAACGACATCGCCGACACGCGGCGGATGCTGGCCGCGCAGCGGCAGCTACGCCTCGACCGCCCGGCGGCGACGCTCGACCCGCTGGAGCTGGGACAGGGGACGTGACGCTCTGGTCCGGCCGGACGGGCGGGGTGCGGCTCGACCCCGCCGTCGCCGCGTTCCTGCGCGGCGACGACGCCGAGCTGCTCCCTTACGACTGCGAGGGAACCCGCCTACATGCGAGCCGCCTGCGCGCGGCCGGGATCCTCACGGAGCAAGAGCACGCCGAGGTCGAGCGGCGGCTCACCGAGATCGCCGAGCGCGGCGAAGCCGCTCTCGGCGTCGAGGACGAGGATGTCCACTCGGCGATCGAGCGGCTGCTCGGACCGGTCGGGCGCAAGATCCACGCGGGCCGCTCGCGCAACGACCAGGTCGTGACCGCGTTTCGCCTCTACGTCCGGGATGCCTGCGGCGAGGCGAGCGAGGCGATCGGCGACTTCGCCCGCGTCCTGCTCGGCCGGGCCGAGGCCGAGGCGGAGACGGTGATGCCCGGCTACACGCACCTCCAGCGGGCGCAGCCGGTCACGGTCGGCCACCATCTGCTCGCCTGGGTCGAGATGCTCGACCGCGACCGCGCCCGCTTTGCGTTCGCGCGCGAGCAGGCGGAACCGGTGCCACTCGGTGCCGGCGCGTTGGCCGGCTCGACGCTCGCGCTGCCGGCTCCTCCCGGTCAGGCCCGAAACTCGCTCGACGCCGTTGCCGACCGGGACTTCGCGACCGACTACCTCTACGCCGCCGCCGTGCTGTTCGGCCACCTCTCGCGGATCGGCGAGGAGCTGTGCCTCTGGGCGAGCGCGGAGTTCGGTTTTGCCCGCTTGCCCGCGTCGGCCGCGGCCGGCTCCTCGATGATGCCGCAGAAGCTGAACCCCGACGTGGCCGAGCTGGCGCGCGGCAAGGCGGGGACGGCGATCGGGCGGCTGGCCGGCCTGCTCGCGACGGTGAAGGGGATCCCGCTCGCCTACGATCTCGACCTCCAGGAGGACAAGCCGCCCGTGTTCGCGGCCCGGCGCGACGTCCGCCTCGCGCTCGGCGCCCTGGCTGTGCTCGCGCGCGATCTCGAGCTCGACCGCGACCGGCTCGCCGCCGCCGCCGCCGACCCGCTGCTGCGCGCGACGGACGCGGCCGAGGCGCTCGTCCGCTCGGGCGTCCCGTTCCGCGACGCCCACGAGAGGGTCGCGGCCGAGGTACGCGAAGGCACGTTCGCGGCCGAGGGCGACGCCGCGGCGAGCGCGGCGGCCCGCCTCGCGCCCGGCCCCGGCGGGGTCAGAGAGGCGATCGCCGAGGCGCGGCGGCGCTTCGCCTCGTAAGCTCGGGCCCGTGGAGCAGCTCGCGGAGATCGCCGGCTCGGTCGGCACGCCGTTCTACCTCTACGACGGCGACCTCGTCCGTGAGCGGATCGCACGCCTGCGCGCCGCGCTCGGCGACGCGCCCCACCGGATCTGCTACGCGGT
Organism: Thermoleophilia bacterium; assembly: GCA_023382435.1. Taxonomy (GTDB): domain Bacteria; phylum Actinomycetota; class Thermoleophilia; order Gaiellales; family Gaiellaceae; genus JAHDVS01. Next base: position 8,117 of record JAHDVS010000040.1, on the reverse strand, counting down.
CAAGGCAAACGACGCGCTCGCGCTCGTCCGGCTCGCCCGCGACGAGGGGCTCGGCGCCGACATCGTCTCCGGCGGGGAGCTCTGGAAGGCGCTCGCGGCCGGGATGCCGGCGGAGCGGATCGTCTTCTCGGGCGCCGGCAAGCGCCGCGACGAGATCCGCGCCGCGCTCGAGGCGGACGTCGGCTCGATCAACGTCGAGTCGCCGGGCGAGCTCGACATCGTCGCCGAGGAGGCGCGGGCGCTCGGGATCGTCGCCCGCGTGGCCGCCCGCCTGAACCCGGACGTGGAGCCGGGCACGCACGCCTACGTCGCGACCGGCCACGGCACGAGCAAGTTCGGGCTGGCCGCGTCGCAGGTGCTGGCAGAGATCCGCCGCGCCGCAGCCGACCCTGCGCTCGCGCCGATCGGGATCTCCTTCCACGTCGGCTCGCAGCTCCTCGACCCGGAGCCGGTGTTCGCGGCCGCGGAGCGCGCGGCGGAGGTGTGGCGCGAGCTCGCGGCCGAGGGCGTCGAGCTCCGGGACCTCGACGCGGGCGGCGGGCTCGGCGTTCCCTACCGCGGCGGCGACGACCTCGACGTCGAGGCGTACGCGCGGCGGCTGGCCCGGCTCGCCGGCGAGCTCGGCGCGACGCTCGTGCTCGAGCCGGGCCGCTACCTCGTCGCCCCGGCCGGCACGTTCGTGACGCGGGTCCTCTACGTAAAGGAGGTGCCGGGCCGCCGGGTCGCGATCTGCGACGGCGGCATGAACGATCTCGTCCGCCCGGCGCTCTACGACGCGTTCCACCCGATCGCGCTCGTGGGCGCCGAGGGGCGTGAGCGCGGCCAGGTCGACGTGGTCGGCCCGGTCTGCGAGACGGGCGACTTCCTCGCGCTCGGCCGCGAGCTGCCGCTGCCCGAGCCGGGCGATCTCGTCGCCGTCGGCTACGCGGGTGCGTACGGGCGGGTGATGGCCTCGACCTACAACGCTCGCCCGCTCTGCGCCGAGGTGCTTGCCGAGGGCGGCCGCTGGCGGGTGATCCGCGAGGCCGGCACGTACGAGGACCTCGTGCGCGGCGAGTCGCCGTAGGCGCGCTGCGCGGCCGGCTCACGCTCGCCAGTAGCGCCGCGTGAACAGCACCGCGAGCGGGATGATCTCGAGCCGGCCCGCCCACATGAGCAAGATCATCACTCCCTTCGCGAGCGGGCTGAACGGCTCGAACGAGCCCATCGGCCCGGCGAAGCCAAGCGCCGGGCCCACGTTCCCGAGCGTCGCGGCGGACGCGGCGATCGCCTCGAACGGCGTCAGCTCGAGGCCGGCCCGGGCGCCCTCGATCGCGAGCACGAACGCCCCGACGATGAAGAGGCCGACGTAGATCACGCCGAACGCGAGGATCGCGCGCAGTGTCCGCTCCTCGACAACGCGCCCGTTCAGGCGGACCGGGACGACCGCCTCCCGGTGCACGGTCTGGTCGAGCTCGCGCAGGAGCAGCTTCCCGATCAGGAGGTGCCGGACGACCTTGACCGAGCCGCCGGTCGAGCCGGCGCTGCCGCCGATCAGCATCAGCGCGACCAGTGCGAACGTGGCGAGACCCGTCCACTGCGCGAAGTCCGCGCTCGCGTACCCGGTCGTCGTCATGATCGAGACGGCCTGGAACGCCGCGTGGCGAACGGCTGCCTCCCCGGCCTGGAACACGTCCGCCCGCAGGAGCTCGAGGAAGAGGAGCAGCGTCCCGATCAGGAGGAACGCCACGTACAGCCGCAGCTCCTCGTCGTGCAGCGGCCTCCCCCGGCGGCGAAGAGCCCGGTACTGGAGCGCGAAGTTCGTGCCCGCGAGAGCCATGAAGGCAGTGAGGACCCACTGCGTGGCCCCCGCGAACGGCTCGACCGAGCGCGTCTGGGGCGAGAAGCCGCCGGTCGGAAGCGTCGTGAACGCGTGCGCGATCGCCTGGTAGGGGCTCATCAGCTCGTCGACGCCGGTCCAGCCGAGCGCACAGAGGACGAGGAAGAGCAGCGCGGTCAGGCCGATATACAGCAGCCAGAGCCGCCGCGCGGTCTCGCGGATCGACGTCGCGAGCGGCTCGTACTCGGGCCCGGGGAGTTCCGACTCGAGGAGCTGGCGCCCGCCGACGCGCAGACGCGGCAGCACGGCGAGCCCGAGCACGATGATCCCCATCCCGCCGAGCCACTGCGTGAGGGCCCGCCACAGCAGCATCGCGCGGTCAACCGCGGGGATGTCGACGAGCACGCTTGCACCAGTGGTCGTCATCCCCGACATCGCCTCGAAGTAGGCGTCGAGCGGGTTCGCGAGCTGGGCCTCGTCGAGCATGTAGGGGATGGAGGCGGCGAGCGCCGCAAGCCCCCACGTGAGCGTGACGACGAGAAAGCCCTCCCTGACCCCGATCGTCTCGCCGCCGCTCGTGGCGCGCTCGAGCGCGAGCCCGAAGGCGAGCGTGATCGCGCTGGCGGCGAGGAACGGCCAGACCGGATCGCCGTAGCCGAGCCCGACCGCGACGGGGAACAGGAACGCGACGCTCAGGTACTTGACCAGCCGCCCGACGAGGTTGAGCGAGCCGCCGACGTCAACGCCCAACCTCACCCGGCGGCCGGCTGTCCCCGGCACGCTCACGGCCGCCAGTAGCTCCGAGTCAAGAGGACGACGACCGGGACGATCTCGAGTCGCCCCAGCCACATGAGGCCGGTCAGGATCCCGGTCGAGAGGTCGCTGAACGGCTCGTAGGAGCCGAACGGGCCCGCGAAGCCGAATGCCGGGCCGACGTTGCCGAGACAGGCGGCCGCGGCGCCGATCGCGGCGAACGCGCCCACCTCGACGTCGTAGCGGTTCGCGTCGATCAGGAGCCCGACGGCGCCGAGAGCGAGAATGATCAGGTAGAGGGCGACGAACGCGATCACGGAGCGAAGCGCCCGCTCGTCGACCACGGAGCCCGAGAGCCTGATCGGCAGGACGAGCTCCCGGTGCACGGTCTGGCGGATCTCGCGGTACACGATCTTCGCCATCAGCAGGTGGCGGACGACCTTGATCGCGCCGCCGGTCGAGCCCGCGGAGGCGCCGACGAACATGAGCAACAGCAGAGTCATCTCGGCGAGCGCGGTCCACTCCGTGTAGTCCGCGCTCGAGTATCCGGTGGTGGTCATGATCGAGATCGCCTGGAAGACGGCATGGCGCACCGCCCCCTCCGCGCCGACGAGGCCGTTGCCGACCATCTCGACGACGAGCAGCACCGAGCCGAGCGCGAGGAAGCCGAGGTAGAAGCGGAATTCCTCGTCCCGCGTGAGCGCCCGGGGTTGGCGCTGCACGAACAGCCGGTACAACCGCAGGAAGTTGACCCCGGCGACCACGAGGAAGGCGGCCACGGCCCACTGCACCGCGGGGCCGAAGGCGGCCAGCGAGTCGTTGCGGGTCGAGAAGCCCCCGATCGAGATTCCCGTGAACGCATGCGAGATCGCGTCGAAGACACCCATGCCTTCGTCGAGACCGCTCCAGCCGATCGCGGCGAGCACGAGCGCCATCGCGACGGTCAGGGCGACGTAGAGCACCCAGAGGCGCCGGGCCGTCTCGCGGATCGTGACCGCGAGTCGCTCGAGCTCGGTCGGGCCGGCGAGCTCGGACTGGAGCAGCTGGCGGCCCCCGACGCGCAGCTTCGGCAGCACCGCGATCGCGAGCACGACGATGCCCATCCCGCCGAGCCACTGGCTGAGCTGGCGCCAGAGGAGCAGGGAGCGGTCGAGTGCCTCGACGTCGACGAGCACGGTCGCCCCCGTGGCCGTGAAGCCGGAGACGGCCTCGAAGTACGCGTCGATCGGGTTCGCGAGCTGCGCCTCGTTCGCGAAGTGGTAGGGGAGCGAGCCGAACGCCGGTACGAGCAGCCAGGTGAGCGAGATCACGAGGAAGCCCTCGCGCACCCCGATCCGCTGCCGCCCGCCGGTGGTGGCGACGAGCAGCCAGCCGGCTGCGACCGTGATCGCACCCGAGGCGAGGAACGGCCAGGCGGGCTCCCCGTAGCCGAGCGCGACCGCCGCGGGCACGAGGAATGCGAGGCCGAGGTAGCGGACGAAGCGCCCGACGAGCCCGAGCGCACCTGCCACGTCGACTCCGAGACGGCCCGCTCCGGGCAGGTGCCACGACGGGGCGATGCTAGGAGCCAACCTCCACCCCGCCCCGGCCGGCCGGCGCGGCTCCCCTCACAGGACCCGCTCGACCTGGTGCATCCGGGCTGACTCCGTGAAGATGATCGCCCGGTCGCCCGGTTGGAGCATGTCCTCCCCGTGCGGGAAGATCGCCTGCTCGCCCCGGATGATGGCGCCGATCAGAGACCCGGTCATCGGCAGATCGCGAAACGGCTTGCCGAGCAACTCGCTGTCGGCGCGCACGACGATATCGAGGATCTCGAAGCGGTCGCCCTCGACCATCGAGAGCTGGCGGATGCGCGGGTCGTGCGCGAAGCGGACGATCTCCTCGGCGGTCACGATCCGGGGGTTGACGGCGACGTCCACGCCCGCGCGCTCGAACACCTCGACCGAGGCGGGGTCGTCGACGATCGCGATCGTGAAGCGGACGCCGCGGAGCTTGAGCAGCGTCGCCGCGTACAGGTTGCGCTCGTCGGAGCGCATGGTGAAGATCGCGGCCTCGGCACCGCCGATCCGCTCCCGCTCGATGAAGTCGGCCTCGAGCCCCGTGGCGTGGAAGACACGCACGCCGGGCAGCTCCTCGGCGACGACGCGCGCCCTGTCGGCGTCCGACTCGACGAGGCGAACGCGGGCGCCCTGCTCGAGCAGCACGCCCGCGACCGCGACCCCGGTGGCGCCGCCGCCGAAGACGACGACGTCGGCGGCGCGGCTGCGTCCGCCGCTCAGGATGTGCCCCCACGCCCGGGCGGCGTCGGGAGAGCAGATCACGATCACGCGGTCGCCGGGCTGGATCGACGCGTCGCCGCGGGGGACGAGGACGCGGCCGCCCCGGATGATGCTCGCGACCTTCGAGTCGGGCGGGATCACGGCCTCCCGGAGCTCGCGGCCGACGGTCTCGCCTACCGACATGCCGGGCGCGACGTCGAACTCGACCATCAGCACTTGCCCCTCGGCGAACACCTCGGTCTGGCGGGCCGCAGGCAGGCCGATCACGCGGGCGATCGCGTTCGCGGTCTCGAGCTCCGAGGAGACGACGAAGTCGACGTCGAGCTGGCGCTCGAGCCACACCTCCAGGTACTCGACGTTGCGGGTGCGCACGATCGTGCGGGCTTTCGGCGCGAGCTTTTCAGCGAGGATGCCGCAGACGATGTTGACCTCGTCGCGCGACGTGCACGCGATCACGAGGTCGCAATCGACGATGCCTGCCTCGCGCAGCACGCGCCGGCTGGCTCCGTTGCCCTCGAGGGTCATGATGTCGTAGCGGTACGCGAGCACGCCGAGGCGGTCCGGGTCGGTGTCGACGACCACGAGCGAGTGGTCGGCGTGGAGCGCCTCGACGATCGTCGTTCCCACCTGGCCCGCACCGATCACGAGGATCCTCATCCGCGCTCCTCCCGCTCCGGCGCGCTCCCGGCCCCGTCCACGTCACTGGGGGAGATGCGCGGCACGCGCCGGATTCTGCACGATCCACCGGCCGGGCCGCGGTGGCCGTGTCATGATCGCCCGGTGATCGACGCGGTCGTCTTCGACCTGGATGGAGTGCTGATCGACTCGGAGGCGGTCTGGGACGCCGCTCGCGAGGAGCTCGTGCGCGAGCGGGGCGGCCGCTGGCACGAGGGAGCGCAGCGGGACATGATGGGGATGAGCTCGCCGGAATGGTCACGCTACATGCACGAGGAGCTCGGCCTGTCCGAGTCGCCGGGGGAGATCAACGACGAGGTCGTTCGACGGATGGCGGCGCGCTACCGGGAGCGCCTGCCGCTGTTGCCGGGCGCAACCCGGGCGGTGGAGCTCATCGCGGGCCGCTGGCCGCTCGGGCTGGCGTCGTCCTCGAACCGCCCGCTGATCGAGCTGGTGCTCGGCCGCGCCGGTCTGGGCGGGCTGTTCCGGGTGACGGTGTCGTCGGAGGAGGTCGCGCGCGGCAAGCCGTCCCCGGATGTCTACCTCGAGGCGGTGCGCCGCCTCGGCGTCGAGCCGGCACGCGCGGCGGCGGTCGAGGACTCCCACAACGGGATCCTGTCGGCGAAGGCTGCAGGCCTGCGAGTGGTCGCGATCCCGAACCCGTCCTTCCCCCCGCGCGCCGAGGCGCTCGCCGTCGCCGACGTGGTGCTCGGCGCGATCGACGAGCTGACCCCGGCCACGATCGCCCCGACGCCCTGAGCGTCGCGGGGGCGACCCGCCCGCCCGCGCCCGTCAGTCGACGCGGCCGAGCAGGACGCAGCCGTTGTGGCCGCCGAGGCCCATCGCGTTCGAGAGCGCCACGTCGATCTCGGCCTCGCGAGCGACGTTCGGGACGTAGTCGAGGTCGCAGACCGGATCGGGGTGGCGGTAGTTGATCGTCGGCGGGATCAGCCCGTGGTGGATCGCGAGCGCGCACATGATCACCTCGACGGCGCCGGCGGCGCCGAGCAGGTGCCCCATCGTCGATTTCGTCGAGGAGACGGCGAGCTTGTACGCGTGGGCGCCGAACACGTCCTTGATCGCCTTCGTCTCGGCTGCGTCGCCGAGCGGGGTCGATGTCCCGTGCGCGTTGATGTAGTCGACCCGGCGCGGGTCGACGCCCGCGCGCTCGAGGGCGGCGCGCATCATCTCCGCGACCCCAACCGAGTCCGGGTCGGGCGCCGCCATGTGGTAGGCATCGTTGGAGGCGCCGTAGCCGAGCACCTCCGCGTAGATCGTGGCACCGCGCGCCCGCGCGTGCTCGAGTTCCTCGAGCATGACGAGCCCCGCCCCCTCCCCCATCACGAACCCGGCTCGGGTCGCGTCGAAGGGGCGGGACGCCCTCGTGGGATCCTCCTCCTCGGCTACGAGGCCGCGCATCGCGCAGAAGCCGGCGAAGAAGAGCGGGTGGATGCAACCCTCGGTACCGCCCGCGAGCACGGCGTCCGCGAGTCCGTGCTGGACTAGCTCGGTCCCTTCGCCGATCGCGTGCGAGCCGGTCGCGCAGGCGGACACGACAGCGAAGTTGGGGCCGCGCAGCCCGAGCGCGATCGCGACCTGGCCGCTCGCCGAGTCGGGCAGCACGTTCGGGAGGAACGTCGGCGAGACCCGGTCGGGCCCGCGCTCGCGCAGCACGTCGTACTGGCGCAGGAGCTCGTGGAGGCCGCCGATCCCGGAGCCGAGGACGACGCCGACCCGGTCGGGCCGGTAGCCGTTGCGGCCCGCGATCCCCAGCGCCTCCTGAGCGGCTGCGAGCCCGAACTGGATGTTGCGATCGATCCGCTTCAGCTCCTTGGCGGAGACGAGGCCGCCGTTCAGGGAGAAGTCCTTCACCTCCGCGGCGATCTTGACCGGATACTCGGTCGTATCGAACGCGCGGACGAAGTCGACGCCGCTGCGGCCCTCGACGGCGGCGCGCCAGGTCGCCTCGACGGAGTTCCCGAGCGGAGTGACCGCCCCCATCCCGGTGATGACGACTCTGCGCATCCACTGAGTTTGACGGTCGAGACCCCCCGCGGGTTGCGCCCACCGGCCGGGTGGGCCGTACAATCGAGACATGGAGGAGACGCAGAGACTCGCGATCTCGCTGGAGCCGCTCGACGACTACGTCGTCGTCGAGGCGGTCGACGAGGAGACGGAGACGCGCAGCGGGCTGATCATCCCCGCGAGCGCGGAGGCGGGCTGCCGCTCGGGGATCGTTACCGCGACCGGCCCGGACGCGGACGGCGTCGACCCGGGAGACAAGGTGCTGTTCCCGAAGAACGCCGGCTTCGATGTGCGCCTCGGCGGCGTCGCGGTCAAGGTCGTGCGGCGCGGCGAGCTGATCGCCCGCGTCAACGACTGAGCCGCCCGGGCGAACATCCCTCGATGGGAGCATCCCCCGCGGGCCTTGGTCAGCCGATGCCTTCCCTGTCCTCCTCCATCAACCCCGGCGACCGACGAGGCCCGCGTTGCGCGGGCCTCGTCACGTTCCTGCGCTGTTACGATGGCCGCGCGAGGAGAAGTGGCCGAGTGGCTGAAGGCGGCGCCCTGCTAAGGCGTTAGGTGGGGGA
>JAHDVS010000039.1 GCA_023382435.1 Thermoleophilia bacterium | reverse complement strand
GCCTTCCAAGCTGAGGGTCGCGGGTTCGAGTCCCGTCGCCCGCTTCTCCGAGCTGCCCCGGCCGGCAGGGGCTGGGGCGGTCCCCGTGATCGAGCGGGCGGGGGCCCGGGCATGCGCTCGGAGCTCGCTGTATTATCACCGTAATCATGGCGATAAGCCTGACAATTGCGCCGGGGCTGGGGGAGAGCCAGCGGGCGATCCTCGACGCGCTCAAGCGCCGGGGGGAGGCGACCACGGCGGGGCTGGCGGCGGAGCTCGGGCTGAACGCGGAGACCGTTCGCGATCACCTGCGGGCGCTCGGGGCGCACGGGCTCGTTCGCCGGGCGGGCAGCGTGCGCGGCGGGCGGGGACGACCGGAGCTCGTTCACGGCCTGACGCCCGCGGCGGAGGCGCTGTTCCCGCGGCGGGAGGGGGAGGCGCTGCGCCAGCTCGTGGCCTACCTGCGCGAGAACGGGCACGAACGGCTGCTCGAGCGCTTCTTCGAGCGGCTCGTCGGCGAGCGCCGGGAGGAGGCGCTCGCGCGTGTGGCGCCCCTCGCGGGGCGGGAGCGGCTCGAGGAGGTCGCCCGGATCCTCACCGAGCTCGGATTCATGGCCGAGGTCGAGGGGGCCGTGGACGGCCCGCGGCTTCGTCTCTGCCACTGCCCGCTGCGGGAGCTCGTCGACGAGACGGCGATCCCCTGCCGGGCCGAGATCGGCTTCGTCGCGGAGCTGCTCGGCGAGACCCTCGCGCGCGTCAGCTACATCCCGGCCGGCGATCCCTCCTGCTCCTACCGGGAAGCGGCCGCGTGACCGCCGCTGCGCCCGTGGTCGTGCCTACGCGGCCCGGCCCGGTGGGACTAGCGAGCGCGAAGGCGCCGCCGTTTCGCCTGCCCGGCGAGCACTTCGCCGCCGCCTTCGTCTTCCTCGCGGCCGGCGCGGCGGGCGCCGTGGCCGTTGCTCCCGACCTGGCGCTCGGTGGGTATCCGCTGCCGCGCGTGATCGCCGTCGCGCACCTGTTCGCGCTCGGGTGGGTCACGACGGCGATCATGGGCGCCCTCTACCAGTTCGTTCCGGTCGCGCTCGGCGAGCCGATCCGCTCCGTTCGCCTCGGCCACGCGGCTTTCGCGCTTCACGTGCCCGGCCTCGCCCTGTTCGTGTGCGGGCTCGCGTTCGACGCTTCGGCGGTGATGCTCGCCGGTGCCGGCACGTTCGGCGCCGGGATTCTCGTCTTTACGGGCAATCTCGCCGCTACGCTGTGGCGCTCGGCGCGCCGCGACGTGACGTGGTGGGCACTCGCCGGGGCCGACGCGTTCCTGCTGGCCACGCTCGCGCTCGGGATCCTGCTTGCCGGCAACCTGCGCTCCGGCTACCTCGGCGGGGAGCGGCTGGCCGCGCTCGGGACGCACCTCCATGTCGCGCTCGCGGGCTGGGTGCTGCTCGTCGTGGTCGGCGTCGCCCACCGGCTCCTGCCCATGTTCTTGCTCAGTCATGGAGCCGGGGGACGCTTCGCGAAGGCGTCGGTCGCGTTCCTAGCCGCCGGCTCGGTGACGCTCCTCGCCGCCCACGGCGGCGGCCCGGCCGCTGTCGGGCGCTGGCTGCCGGCGGCGCTGCTCGCGACCGGGCTCGCCTGCTTTCTCGCCCAGGCGCGTCAGTTCTTTCGCCACCGCCACCGGCCGGCGCTCGATCCCGGGATGCGCCTCGCCGCGGCCGCGCTCGCGCTGCTCGCCGCCGGGCTCATCCTCGGCCTCGTCGCGATCACGAGCTGGTCGACGCCGCGCGGGTACACCGCCTACGTCGTCGCTCTCGTGCTCGGCCTCACCCTGTTCGTCGCCGCGCACGCCTACAAGATCGTCCCGTTCCTCGTCTGGTACCACCGGTTCGGGCGCCTGGCCGGCCGCCAGCCCGTGCCGCGCGTCGCCGAGCTCTACTCGGTGCGAGCGGCGTGGCTCGCCGCCGCCCTGCTCGCGGGCGGCGCGACGGCGCTCGTGGCTACGGTTGCATCAGGGCAGGAGGATGCAGCCCGGGTCGCGGCGGCGCTCTTCGCCGCCGGGGTCGCGATCGAAGGAGCACAGATGCTCGGACTGGCGAGGAGGAAGCCGTGAACGACGAGCCTCTCGACGCGGTTGCGCTCGAGGCCCTGGTGCGCGAGGCGCTGCGCACGGTCATCGACCCCGAGATCGGGCTCGACATCGTCACGCTCGGGCTCGTCTACAACGTCGACCTCGATGGGGCCGACGTGACGGTCACGTACAGCCTGACAACCCCGGGCTGCCCGCTCGAGGGGCTGATCACGGACGCGATCATCCGGGCGGTCGAGCCGCTCCCCGGCGTCGACTCCGTGGAGCCGAACCTGGTCTGGGAGCCGGCCTGGAACCCGGGCATGATCGAGGAGGGCGCATGGTGATCCGCAGGGACGACCGCGTCTCCACCGTGCTGCGCCACGACGAATCGCTGATCGACGTGTTCGTCAGCGTCTCGCCCGCGTTCGAGAAGCTCCGCAACCCCCGCATGCGCAAGGTGATGTCGAGACTCGTCACCGTCGAGCAGGCGGCCCGGATCGCGGGTGTCGACGCGGACGAGCTCGTCAGCCGGCTGAACGCCGGCGCCGGCGCCGGCTCGGAGCCGCTCGCGCGGGCACGGCCCGGCGAGCCCGCGGGTGAGCGGCCCGCTGCCTTGCGGGAGATCCCGGCCGAGAACATCGTCGAGGTCGACGTCCGCGAGGATCTGCGCGCCGGGCGCGAGCCGTTCAGCCGGATCATGGCGAGCCGCCGCGACGTGCCCGAGGGCGGCGCGCTCTGCGTACGGGCGATCTTCGAGCCGGTGCCGCTCTACGACGTCCTCGGTGCCCAGGGGCTCGACCACCACACCGAGCGGCTCGCCGAGGACGACTGGCGGGTCTGGTTCTACGCCGTGCCCGGACGCGCCCCGGCGCCCCCCGTCGCACCCGCGCCGGCGGCGGTCGAACAGGAGGACGGAGCGACCGTCCTCGACGTGCGCGGCCTCGAGCCGCCCGAGCCGATGTTGCGGACGCTGGCCGCGCTCGAGCAGCTTCCCGCGGGCGGCGTGCTCGTCCAGATCAACGTGCGCGTCCCCGAGTTCCTGCTGCCCCTGCTCGACGAGCGGGGCTTCACGTACGAGATCCGCGAGCAGGAGCCCGGGCTCGTGCGTGTCTTCATTCGCCGGGCCCCCGGCGAGTCAGCCACCCCCCGAGAGGAGAGAACGACCGATGCCCAGTGAACGCACGCTCGACGTGCGGGTGATCCCCCCGCCGGAGAAGCACCCGACGATCTTCCAGACCTTCGCCGCGCTGGCGCCCGGCGAGGCGTTCGTGCTCGTCAACGACCACGACCCCAAGCCGCTTCGCTACCAGTTCGAGTTCGAGCACGAGGGCGAGTTCGGCTGGGACTACCTCGAGCAGGGGCCCGAGGTCTGGCGCGTCCAGATCTCGAAGACGAGTTGATGCGTCTCGGGCTCAGCTCCGCCGCGGCGCCTGACGCCTCGCTCGAGGATCTCCTCGAGGCCTGCGGGCGCCGGGGACTTGCCGCGCTCGAGCTCCGCGACGGCGACGCGCACGGTCTCGAGCCGCGCGACACGGCGCGTGCTCAGGATGCGGCCCGCAGCGCGGCGGCGGCGGGCGTCGCGCTCGCCGGCTACCGGACCGCAGGGGACGCCTCCGACGCCGCCCTGGCCGGGCTCTCCGTGGCGCTCGGCGCTCCCGTCCTGCTCGACGAGCCCGCCGGAGTCGCCGGCCGGGTCGAGCGGGCGGCAGAGATCACGCGGCTGGGCGGAAGCGCCGCCGTCGTCGTGGGCGGCCAGACCGCTGCCGAGGACGGGGCTCTCGTCGCCGCGCTGGGGATCGAGGTCGCGTGGGACGCCGACCCGGCAGCCGGCCCGGTTGGCGAGCAGGTAGGGGCCCTCCTCGCTCGCGTCGACCAGCGGCTCGCGCTGATCCGGCTCGCCGGCGGCGGGCCCGAGGCTCTGGGGCAGGCGGGTCAGGGCATCGGCGAGCTGATGGGACGGCTCGCGCTCTCCGGCTACGACGGCGCGGTCGTGCTCGCGCCCACGTCGAGCCGCTACCGTGTCGCCTGGCAGACATGGCTCGGGCGTGGCGGCGGCTGGGGCTGCGGCAGCAAGGCGGCCGCCCTGCCGCTCGTGTCCACGACAGGAGGAAAGCGATGACCCGGACAGTGGAGCTCGATGTCAGGCCCGTGGAGCCCAAGCACCGCTTCGAGCGGATCATGGGTGCCTACGACAGCCTCGCCGGGGACGAGACGCTCGAGCTCACGGTCGATCACGACCCGAAGTGCATGTACTACACGCTGAAAGCGACGCGTGGCGACGAGGCCTTCACGTTCGACTACCTCGAGGCGGGCCCCGTGACCTGGCGGGTGCGGGTGCGCAAGCGCGAGCCGGTCGAGGCGGTCTCGTGAGCCCCGTCCGGCGCGAGCTCGCACCCGACGCGCGCGTCTTCGACCTGCACGCGGAGCGGGAGCGGGCCGCCGATCCCGCGCTCCTCGAGCGCGGCGGGCGCAACGCGCGCACGCTCCTGAAGGACGGGCCGCTTCGCGTGATGCTCGTCGTGGTCGGACCGGGCGGCACCGTCGCGGAGCATGCTGCCGACGGCCCGACCACGCTCCAGCCGCTCGAGGGCCGGATCTCGGTCACGGCGCTCGCGGGCGAGCACGAGCTCGGCCCCGGCGAGCTCCTCTCGCTCGGGCCCGGGGTCACGCACTCCGTCACGTCCGGGGCGGGGGCAACGTTCCTGCTCACGATCGCGCTTCCGGTCCCGGCAGACGCCGGGACGTGACGCACGCCTCCCGCGCCCGAGGCTTTCCCCGCTGAGCCGCGGACACCTGATGGTGCTCGCGGCCGCAATGTGCTTCGGCACGTTGGGGCTGTTCTCGCGTCTCTTCTACGACGGGGGCGGCGACCCCTACACGCTGCTCGTGCTGCGCTTCTGCATCGCCGGCCCGCTCCTCTGCGCTGTCGCGCTCGCGGCCCGGGCGCCGCGTCCGACCCGCGGCATCGCGCTCGCAACTCTCGCGGCCGGCGCGTTTCAGTTCGGCGCCGCGTACGCGATGTTCGAGGGGTTCGCCCGGGCTCCGATCGGGCTCGTCACGCTCGCGTTCTACGTGTACCCGCTGCTCGTGACCGTGGGGGCAGCGGTTCTGTTCGGGGAGGCGCTGGGCCCCGCGCGGGCGCTCGCGGTCGGCGCAGGCCTCGGCGGGATCGGGCTGATCGCGGGCGTGCAGCAGGACGTCTCGGTGACGGGGATCGTGCTCGGCCTTGCCGGCGGCGTCTCGATCGCGGCCGTCATCCTCGCGAGTCGCCAGCTGATGGTCGGCCACGCACTGTCACCGCTGTGGGTGAGCGCGCTCACGTTCACAGGGCCCGCGCTCGGCCTCGCAATCGCAGTCGTCCCGGTGCGGCCGGAGGCGCCGCCCGGGCTCGCTGCCTGGGGCTGGGCGGCCGCCGCGGCCGTGGTCAGCGCCGCTCTCGCCGTGATCCTGTTCTACTCGGGCCTGAAGCTGGTCGGCGCGAGCACGGCGTCGATCCTTGCGAACGGCGACCCGCTGACCGCCGTGATCCTCGGCTGGGTCGTGCTCGGCGAGACCCTGGGCGGCATCCAGATTCTCGGCGGGGCGCTGATCGTTGCCGCGGTCGTGCTGCTCGCCCGGGAGCCGCAGCTGGCGCCAGGCCGCCGGCTCTTGTAGTATTCGACACGAGGCGACGACGAAGGAGGTGACGAACATGGACGTCGCCGTGAGCATCGCCGAGGCCCGTCGTGAGCTCGCCGCCGGTCACGACAAGGAGGCTGCTCGCCTCCTGAGCGACGCGGTCTACCGCACCCACGACCCGGAGTCCGAGCGCCAGATCCGCGAGTTGGCGGCGCAGGGACGCGAGCGGGCCGGTCGCTTCGGGAAAGGCCGCTGGGACGAGATCATTCGCGTCGCCGAGTTGCGCGGCGCGCGCCCCCAGGGCTAGGCGGCGGCGCAGGCTGCCCGGCCGCGGCCCGTTCCCGGCCGGGCAGCCCTCTGTCTACCCTCGGAGCAGCGCTCCTGTAGCGTCAGCCGGCGTGGGGTTGACGGTCATCTCCGGCGTACTCGGCCACGCGCAGCGTCGGGTGCCTCCCACGGTCTTCGGGTTGATGGCGAATCGGGCTCGTGATCCCCGCCGCGCTCTTGATCGGAAGACCGTGGACGGGCGCCGTGGAGGAAGGCTCGTAACGCGGCCCGGGCGCGTTTGCACCACCGGCCGCCCGGGCATAGAATCGCACGTGGAATGACAGGGGTCGCTCGCGTGGCCGCTCTCATGGCCGCGCTTGTAGGTCTGCTGCTCCTGGTACCCGGCGCTGCCGACGCACGGCTCCCGTCGGAACGAGCGTCTGGGAGCCCTGTCCAGAATCTCCTCTCGAGCTGTCCGAGCGCGGCCGAGATCGCGGCAATCGACACCGACCTCGACCTCACGTTCGACGCCGACCCGACCGAGGGCACGCTCGTCTGCACCGCGGCGGCCGGCTCCGCGGATCTCACCCGGCTCGAGGAGCGAGCCTACCAGGCAATCCGCGTGATCCGGGCAATGCAGTTCGAGCGGCCGCTCCCCTGGACGTCCAAGAGCCTGTACCTGTGGCTCGTCGACGCGATCGACGGGATCCGCTACCGCGATGACATCACGTTCAGTTTCTGCTGCTCCCCGGCCAACGTGGTCAACATCCGGGCGCCGAACCTGTCGGTCCTCCAGACCGACCGCTGGATGGATCCGCGGACAGGAACGGGGATGGCTGGCCTCGTGAACCTGATCGCCCACGAGGCGCGCCACAACGAGGGCCAGGGGCACGACTGCAGCGGCGGAAACGATCGGACGATCGAGCAGCTGGGCGCCTGGGCGATCGCCTACTACCTCGAGCTCTGGAGCGGTCTCTACAGCGGCGACTTCCTCGATGCGTCCTCCGACTCCGGGCCTTCCTACTACCGGGACACGGCCATGCGCGACTCCGACGGCGTCTACCTGACACGGATCTGCACTCGCCCGTCGGCCGATCTCTCGCTCAGCGGCGAGGCGCAACCGGGCACGATCTCTCCGGGAGGCCGGTTCGCTCACGTCTACGTCGCCCGAAACGAGGGCCCCGCGGCTGCTCCCCAGACGTTCCTCTATGTCGACGTCCCGTCTGGCACCCGTGTCGAGACCGCCTCGGCGAGCCAGGGAAGCTGCATCGCCTCGCCGGCTGCCGACCCGGTTGTCGTCGGCTGCTCGCTCGGCGCCCTCGCTGAGGGTGGATCCGCAAGCGTGGATGTCGAGTTCAGGGTCGTCGGTGTCGCCGGGCACTTCGTGCTCTCGCGCGGCATCGGCGCGTACCTGACAGGCCCGGTCGACGACCCGGACGATTCGGATCAGGCCGTGCTTGTCGAGGTTCGCGTCACCCCGAGCGTCTGCGCGGGAAGGCCGCTGGGCGGCCGCGTCATTCGGGGCACGCCCGGAGACGACCGGCTCGTCGGCACGGGCAAGGGAGATCTGATCTGCGGCTTCGACGGCAACGACATCCTGATCGGCAAGGGCGGGAATGACGTGCTCGTGGGCGGTTCTGGCGACGACCGGCTGAAGGGCGGCAACGGGAAAGACAGGCTGAAGGGCGGCGCCGGCTACGATCGTTGCAGGCCCGGGTCTCCCGGGTACGGCCGCGGCGATCGCGCTGTCGGCTGCGAGGCCTAGAGGCGCGGGCTTCCGGGTCGGTCGCGCCGAATTCCCTTCGGTGTGGCGAGCCTACCGTTCCTGTAGCGTCAGCCGGCGTGGGGTTGACGGTTCTCCTCGGCGTGCTCTGTGCGATCTGCTGGGGGGCTCCCGACGTGTGGCTCGCCCAGGCCACGCGTAGCGTCGGGCCCTTCCCGACGGTCTTCGGGTCGATGGCGATCGGGCTCGCGATCGCCGCGCCCGCCGCGCTCTTCATCGGAACACCGGAATGGACGACGCGTGGGCTGCTGCTCGGGGTGCTGCTCGGAGCCGGCTCCACCGTCGCCTACTACCTCGGCTTCCGGGCGTTCCGAGACGGCGCCGTGTCGGTCGTCGCCCCGATCATCGCCTGCGAGGGCGGGATCGCAGCGGTGCTCGCGATTGCCTCCGGCGAGCGGCCCGGGCGCCTGGTCGGCGTGTTCGTCCCGGTCGCCGTCCTCGGAGTCGTGCTCGCGGCGATGGGTCGCGGCGGCGGCAGGGCCACGGTCGTTCCTGCTGTGGCGGCAGCGCTCGTCTGGGGCGGGATTCTCGTCCTCAGCGCGCCGGTCGCGGACGACCTCGGCGTCTACTGGGGCTTTCTGCTCGTTCGCGCGGTGGGTGTCGCGTTCGCGCTGCCCGTCGCGCTCGCGAGCGGGGCGTGGCGCTCGTGGACGGCCGATCCGTGGCGTGTGGCCGCCTGGGGTGTCGGCGACACCGCTGCCTACCTCCTCTTCTTCGCGGCCGCGGATCGCGGACCGGTCGCCGTCGCCAGCGTGCTCGCCGCGCAGTTCGCGACCGTGGCCGTCCTCGTCGGGCTCCTGGCCGGGGAGCGGCTGCTGCGCCGCCAGCAGCTCGGCGTCGCTCTGGTGATCGCCGCGGTCAGCGGGATCGCCATCGTGGGCTCCTAGCGCCTCAGCGAGCCAGCCAGCCGCCGTCGACCGCGAGCGTCGCCCCCGTCACGTAGTCGGACGCGGGCAGGCAGAGAAAGGCGACGGCGCGCGCGATCTCCTCGAGCGTGCCCGGCCGCCCGAGCGCCGTGCGCACTGCGATCGCGCCCGCCACGTCCGCCCTCGCGAGCAACTCGGCGGTCATCTCGGACACGAAATAGCCGGGGGCGACAGCGTTCACGCGGATTCCCTCCCCGCCCCACCAGGCGGCGAGGTCGCGCGTCAGTCCGAGCAGCCCCGCCTTGGAGGCCGAGTACGCGCTCGCCTGGCGAAACGGGCTCGCCGTGAACGCGTAGACGGAGGCGACGTTGACGATCTTGCCGTAGCCTCCGTCGCGCATGTGCGGCCGGGCCGCGGTCGCGCACGCGTACGGGGCGACGAGGTTCACGTCGAGCACGCGGGCGTAGCCGTCCACTCCCGACGTCGCCGCGGGCTCCCCCTCGCCGATGCCCGCGTTGTTGACGAGGATGTCGAGGCCGCCGAGCGCTGCCGCGGCGCCGTCGACGATCGTCGCGGCGTCCGCGCCGCCCGCAAGGTCGCCGGGAACGGCCACGCAGCGACCGCCCGCTCCTTCCAGTTCGGCGACCAGTGCTGCGAGAGGCTCGGGGCGGCGTGCGGTCACGGCCACCGACGCGCCCAGGCCGGCGAGCTCCCTCGCTATCGCCGGGCCGAGCCCCGACGACGCGCCCGTGACGAGCGCGCGGCGACCCGCTAGGCTCCAGCTTCGTGCCCCGCCCCAGCTCATTTCGATGCGCACGTTAGCGATCGGCTGCAACCAGCCGCTGCGCCCGCTTATCTGGGAGGAGGGCGGCCAGGTCGAGGGGCTCGAGCCGGACGTGATCCGCGCAGCCTGCGAGCGGCTCGGCTGGCGTCCCGCCTGGCTCTACCGGCCGTGGCCGGATCTGCCTGACCTGCTCGATGCGGGCGCGTTCGACTGTCTGATGCTGAACTTCTGCTGGACGCCCGAGCGGGCGGAGCGCTTCGCGCTCTCCCGACCCTACGGCGGCACGGACATGGCGATTCTCGCCCGGGGCGGCTCCGGCCTGCGCGGCCCCGCCGATCTCGAAGGCCGCGTGGTCGCAGCCGTCCGGGGCACGACGAATCTCGAGCGGGCCCGCTCGCTAGAGGGCGTCGCGGAGGTGCGTGTCTACGACCCCGGCCTGAAAGTGATGGGGATGATGGTCGAGGACGTCCGCACCGGCTCCGTCGACGCGGCGCTCGACGACGAGGTGCCGTTCCGCGCGATCGCCTCGGCCGATCCGGCGCTCGAGGTGGCGTTCACGATCCCGACCGGCAACCTCTACGTGATTGCGTTTCGCCGGGCCGACACGGCGTTGCGAGACGCGGTCGACGCATCGCTCGGCGAGCTCGCCGAGTCGGGTGAGCTCGCGCGGCTGTTCGAGCACCACGCCGGGCGCCCGCTCCCGCTCGGCGTCGCCGGCTGACGTCCCGGCGCCGTCCGGGCTGTCGGCGATCCTGCGCGCATGGCAGCGCCCGAGCGCACGGTCGTCATACGTCCGCGGACCGTGCTCAGCGTGCTCGGGCTCGCGCTCGCGCTCGCCGTCGTGCTCTGGATCGCCTGGGCGGCGAGAGACGTGATCGCGTGGATCATGATCGCCGCCTTTCTCGCGATGGCGCTCAACCCGGCCGTCGACTTCTTCGAGCGCAGGCGCCTGCGCCGCGCCCACGCGGCGGTGCTCGTGTTCGTGCTCGCGCTCGTCGCTCTCGGCGGCCTCAGCTACCTCCTGATCCCGCCGATCGTCTCCCAGGTCACGGACTTCTCGAAGGCGATCCCGGACATCGTCGACGACCTGACCCGCGGGCGTGGGGCGCTCGGGTTCCTCCAGCGCGACTACCAGATCGTCGACCGGATCCGCGCGGCGGTCGAGGGCGACGGTCTCGCCAGCGTACTCGGCTTCACCGAGGCGGGGCTCTCGTTTGCGCGCAGCGTCGTCACCGCTGTCGTGGGGGCGGTGACGATCGCGTTCCTGACTCTGTTCCTGCTCCTCGACGGGCGGCGGCTCGTACGCGGCTTCCTCGATCTCGTGCCCGAGCGCTCGCGGCCGCGCTGGAAGCGGGTCGGCCAGGGCGTGTACCGGACGGTGGGCGGCTACGTGACCGGCAACATCCTGATCAGCGTGATCGCCGGCGTCGTCTCGACCCCCGTGTTCTACGGGCTAGGCATCCCGTACGCCGTCTCGCTCGGCGTGGTCGTCGCCCTCTTCGACCTCGTTCCGCTCGCGGGTGCCACGATCGCCGCGCTCGTCGTTGTCCTGGTCGCGGTCGCGACCAAGGGATGGGTGATCGCGCTCGCGGTCGGGATCTTCCTGCTCGTCTACCAGCAGTTCGAAAACCACGTGCTGCAGCCCCTGATCTACGGGCGCACGGTCTCGATCTCGCCGGTCGTCGTTCTCGCCGCCGTCCTGATCGGGGCGAGCCTCGCCGGCGTCCTCGGCGCGCTGGGGGCGATCCCGGTCGCCGGCACCCTCCAGGTGATCGGCCGCGAGCTCCTGGAGGCGCGGCGCGAACGCGTTGTCGCCGCCGGCCCCGGCCCGCCCACCTGACGCGGCGACGCGGGGGGCGCGTGAGCGCCCCGCGCCCCGCGATTGTCAGCGGTAGCGGTAGACGATGCGGCCGCGGTTGAGATCGTACGGCGACAGCTCGACCTTGATGCGATCGCCGGGGAAGATGCGGATGCGGAAGCGCTTCATCCTCCCCGACGCGTATCCGAGGGTCTCGTGGCCGTTGTCGAGAGCGACCTTGAACATACCGTTCGGGTATGCCTCGATCACCTCGCCCTCGAGCTCGATCTTCTCCTCTTTACCCGCCATCAGCCGCTGCCTTTCAGGCCACCTGGCGGACGTCCGCCGCCTCGGGGCCCTTCGTCCCCTCCCGCACCTCGAACTCGACCTTGGCGCCCTCGGTGAGGGTCTTGAAGCCCTCGCCGGCGATGCCCGTGTGGTGGACGAATACATCCTTCCCGCCGTCGTCGGGCGCGATGAAGCCGTAGCCCTTCGTCTCGTTGAACCACTTAACGGTCCCGGTTGCCATCTACTAACACCTCCTTCCCTACACTCGAGACGGGGAAGAAGGCGTTTGCACGCAAACACCGTCGAACCGCGCGTCTTGAACGAACACGCACAACTATAGCACCGGTCGGGTGCGATCTCCCGGACCCGGACGGCATTCGATGCGCCTGGGAGGATTCGAACCTCCGACCCGCGGCTTAGAAGGCCGCTGCTCTGTCCCCTGAGCTACAGGCGCCCGCAGCGAGCGTAGCACCGTGTCGAACGGGAGAGCCGCGCAGCATCTCGGATACAGTGAGTCTGGCGCGGTGGCCGTAGCTCAGCTGGTAGAGCCCCGGGTTGTGGTCCCGGCTGTCGCGGGTTCGAGTCCCGTCGGCCACCCTCTCGAGGCCCGCTCCGGCGGGCTTCGCCGTCTCAGCGGGCCGTGTAGCCGCCGTCGACATTCATGACGACGCCGGTCACCCAGCCGGCGTCGGCGGACGCGAAGTAGGCGACGGCGGACGCCACATCCTCGGGCTCGCCGAGCCGGCCGAGCGGGTGGGAACCGACGAGCGTCGGCAGGAGCTCCTCGAAGTTGTCGCGGTCGACCAGCGAGAGCGGCGTGCGGACGACGGCCGGGCAGACGCAGTTCGCGCGGATCCCCGCCTGCGCGTACTCGACCGCGAGCGACCGGGTGAGAGCGACGACGCCGCCCTTCGCGGCCGCGTAGGGGGAGACGCCGACGGCATTCCAGAACGCGAACGTGGAGGCCACGTTGACGATCGACCGGTCGCCGTCCGCCTCCAGCATGCGGCGCAGCGCGGCGCGGGTGACGAGGAACACGCTCGTCAGGTTCGCGGCCAGCATCTGCTCCCAGCGCTCGTTCGGGGTCTCGTGCAGTGGCACGTTGCGCCTGATCGAGCCGGCGTTGTTGACGAGCACGTCGATGCCGCCGAACGCGGCTGCGGTCTGCTCGACCATCCGTTCCGCATCCGCCTCGACCGACGCGTCCCCGGCAACAGCGACGGCCCGTCCCCCGGCCGCCTCGATCGCGGCGACCGTCTCGGCGAGCGGATCCGAGCGGCGCCCGCTGACGCAGACGGCGGCTCCCTCCGCGGCGAGCCGAAGCGCCGTCGCGCGGCCGATCCCCGAGCCTCCGCCCGTGACGAGCGCCCTGCGTCCCTCGAGGCGGGTCATCGGTTGACGGGATCGTAATCGATCATCGATGATGACGCGATCGTGGTGCCGACGAAGGGAGGGCGAGATGGCGGGTGCTGAGGCGGCTCTCGGGAGTTTCTACGGCTCGGACGAGTTCCCGATCGAGTGGCTGGAGGGCGAGCGCGAGCTCCTCTGGATCTTCGACGACCTCCACTGTCCGAACCCGGTCTCGCCGATGTTCTTCGACATCGGCGGCTGGTGGCTGACGTGTGACCACATGTTCCGGCGCTTCGGCACGCCGTTCGCGTCCGACTGGGTGATGAAGACGATTAACGGGTACGCGTACATGGCCGCGGTCGCAGCCGACCCCGAGGCGTTGGCGGAGGCGACCGAGTACGAGGCTCGCTACGTCCCCAGGGTCCCCCGTGACCCGGGCTACCCCGCCAGGATCGGCCCCTACCTCGGTGCCGTGCTCCCCCACTACGCGCTCAACTTCCTCGACTGGTGGCGCGAGCGCCTGCGTCCGGAGATCGAGCGGAACTTCGCCTACCTCGACGGCTACGACATGGACGCCGCCGGCCTCGTCGAGCTGGCCGTGCTGCTCGAGGACGCGATCGACATCCACGACCGCCACTGGAAGATCCACTGGATGCTCAACTTCGCCCAGTTCTCGGCCACGATGGCCCTGAACGGGACGATCCAGGAGATCAAGGGCGACGTCGATCCCGATCTCCCCGGGCGGCTGCAGAGCTCGGTCGACGACCGCAACTGGGACTCGATCGAGGCGCTCTGGCGGATGAAGGAGGAGATCAAGGGCGACGCCGAGCTGAACGCCGCCTTCCACGCGGGTGAGTCCGCGGCCGGCGTGCTGGCCGCGCTCGAGGGCTCCGAGCGGGGCCGGCGTTTCGTCGCCGAGCGCCTGCGCCCCTACCAGGAGGAGTTCGGCAACAAGGCGATCTGGTCGCACGAGTTCGTCTACCCGACGTGGCGTGAGAACCCGGCTCCGATCCTGGAGGCCGTCCGGGGCTACCTCGAGACCGACTACGACTACGCGGCCGCGCTCGCTGCCGTCAAAGCCGATCTCGAGTCGGCGATCCGCGAGCTGATGGACGGCGTCCCCGCCGGCGAGGGTCGCGACAGGCTCCAGGCCGCGCTCGACCTCTCCCTGCGCATGAACCCGCTCACGCCCGACCACCACTTCTTCATCGACCAGGGCACGAACGCCCGGGTGCGCCTCGTGCTCGTCGCGATCGGGCGCAAGCTCGTGCAGGCCGGCGTGCTCGACGACCCCGAGGACGTGATGTTCCTGCGCTACAACGAGCTGCGCGCGCTCGTCGGCAGCGGCGAGGCCTTCGACGCCCGCGCGGCGGCCTCGGCGCGCAGGGACGAGCGGGAGGCCGCGTTCGCGATCCGCCCGCCCGACTGGGTCGGCACCGCGACCGAGTCCCAGCTCGCGTTCCCCTACTACACGCTCTGGGGCTTCCCCGAGAAGTTCCACCGCAAGCCGCCCGAGACGCTCGACCGGCTCACCGGCCTCGCCGCGTCGCCCGGGATCGCGGAAGGGACCGCGCGCCTCGTCTCCTCACTCGAGGAGTTCGACCAGGTAAAGCAGGGGGAGATCGTCGTCTGCCGGATGACGAACCCCGCGTGGGTCGTGCTGTTCACGAAGATCGCGGGCCTCGTCACCGACGCCGGCGGCGTCGCCGCCCACCCGGCCGTCGTCTCGCGCGAGTTCGGGATCCCCGCGGTCGTCGGCACCTCCACCGCGACCGAGCGGATCGCGACCGGCGACCGCGTCCGTGTCAACGGCTCGACCGGGGTGGTCGAGATCCTGTCGTGAGCGCCGCCGTCACGCGCATCGTCCTGCGCGAGCAGGTCAAGGAGCTCCTGCTCGAGCGGATCCTCTCCGGCGAGTACCGGCCGGGCGATCGGCTCGTCGAGACCCGTATCGCGCAGGAGCTCGGTACGAGCCAGGCGCCCGTGCGGGAGGCGCTGCGCGACCTCGAGCTCCTGCGTTTCGTCGAGTCGGCGCCGTTTCGCGGCTCGCGCGTGCGCGAGATCTCGACCGCCGAGCTGGCCGAGATCTACCCGGTCAGAGCCGCGATCGAGGAGGTCGCGGCGCGGGAGGCCGCGGTCCGGCTCGACGGCGACGTCGGCCCGCTCGCGACCGAGCTCGCGGCGATGCGGGAGGCGGCCGCCGACGGCGATCTCCACCGCCTCGTCGAGCACGACGTGCGCTTCCACCGCCTGATCGTGGAGGCGTCCGGAAACCGCACGCTCGCGGACGTGTGGGCCTCCCTGCGTGTCGAGACGCGCACGATCATCACCGCCACGAAGACCGGAATCGACCATCACGAGCTCGCCGACACCCACGAGCCCGTCCTGGCCGCGCTCGCCGAGCGCGACCCGGAACGGGCCGGTCGCGCGGTCCGCCGCCACATCGAGGAGTACGGCGAGCTCCTGCTCGGAGGAGGAACCGAATGACGAAGCTCGTCGACCTGTCCATGCCCGTTCACCGCGACATGCTGACGTTCCCGCGCGTGCCCCCGCCGACGCTCGTCATGTACGAGAGCTGGCAGGAGTTCGCCGAGCGGATCGGCGCCGCCGAGCACGGCGTCGACTGGCTGACCGCGAGCTACCTCGTGATCCAGAACGACCACGTCGGCTCGCACTGCGACGCGGTCAAGCACCTGCGCGGGCCGGACGCTCCCGGCGTCGAGGGGATCCCGCTCGAGTACTGCTACTCGGACGGCGTCGTGCTCGACTTCCGGGACAGGCCGTCGGGGTACCGGATCATGCCGGAGGACATCGACGCGGCGCTCGCAGCGATCGGCTACACGCTCAAGGAACGCGACATCGTGCTGATCCACACCGGCGCCGGGGCGTACAACACCGAGGAGCGCTACCGGACCGACCATTGCGGGATGACCGCGGAGGCGACCCGCCACCTGATCGCGCGGGGCGTCCGCATGATGGGCATCGACGCGATCACGTTCGACCCGCCCGTGTGGGCGATGTTCGAGACGAAGCACTTCTGGGAGGCTCACCGTGTCATGATCGACGAGGATTACTGGCACCTCGAGAACCTGATGAACCTCGATCAGCTCCCGCCGCACGGCTTCAAGCTGTCCGTCCTGCCCGTCAAATGGATTGGCACGACCGCCGCGCCGGTGCGCGCGGTCGCCATCATCGAGGAGTGATGGACCCGCAGGTCGTCTGGTTCGCCGACGAGCCCTGCCGCGACGTGCGCGTCGCGGGCGGCAAGGGCGCGAGCCTGGCTGCGATGACGCTAGCGGACCTGCCCGTGCCGGCCGGGTTCGTGATCCCGGCCGGCGCGCTCGAGGCCTCCGTCGACGGGGAGCGCTTGCGCGGGCTCACGCTCGCGGGCGCCCACGACGAGGCCCGCGCGCTCGTGCTCGCCGCCGAGCCGCCGCGGGAGCAGATCGCCGCAGCGTACGAGCGCCTGGGCGGCGGCCCGGTCGCGGTCCGCTCCTCCGCGACCGCGGAGGACTCGGAGGCCGCCAGCTTCGCCGGCCAGCAGGAGACGTACCTCGGCGTCGTCGGCGCCGGCGACGTCTGCGCGCGGGTGGTCGAGTGCTGGGCGTCGTTCTTCAGCGAGCGGGCGCTCTTCTACCGCGGCCACAAGGGCTCGCTCGACGACCTCGGCATGGCCGTCGTCGTGCAGCGGATGGTCGATGCGGAGAAGGCGGGCGTGATCTTCACCGTCGACCCGGTGCAGCGTCGGCGCGACCAGATGATCATCGAAGCGGTGCTCGGCCTGGGCGAGCAGGTCGTCTCCGGCGAGGTCACGCCCGACCACTACGTCACCGACCGGGCCGGCGCCGTCAAGCGCGAGCAGCTTCCGAACGGCGGCGTGCTCACGCCAGGCGAGCTCGAGCGGCTCGCCGAGCTCGGGCGCGGGCTCGAGGAGCATTTCGGACAGCCCCAGGACGTCGAATGGGCGATCGCCGGCGGCGAGATCCTCCTGCTCCAGTCGCGACCGGTGACGACGCTGTGAAAAGCGAGCTGGTCCCGCGCGCGGAGGAGTGGGTCCGCCCCTACTGGAACGCGCACCATCTCGAGCGCGCGCGCGACTGGCTGCTCGTGCTCGAGCCGGGCGCGGACGAGGCGCTCGTGCTGGCCGCGCTCACCCACGACATGGAGCGCTTCTTCAGCGGCGGCCCCGAGTTCGACCCGGGCACGATGGCCGCGCACGACGAGGACTACCGCAAGGCGCACTCGGAGCGCTCCGCCCTGATCGTCGGGGACTGGCTCGCCGAGCACGGGGCCGGCGAGGAGCTGGTCGCCCGCGTGCGCGAGCTGATCGAGCTGCACGAGATCGGCGGCACCCCGGACGCTGACCTCGTCCAGGCCGCGGACTCGCTCTCCTTCCTCGAGACGAACGGCGAGCTCGTGCTCGGCTGGTACACGAAGGGGCGCTGCAGCGCCGAGCGCGCGAAGGCGCAGCACCGGCGGATGTTCGAGCGGATCCGCGTCGAGCGGGCACGGGAGCTGGCCCGCCCCCTCTACGAGGAGGCGATCGCGCTGATCGACCGGGAAGCGGCGGCCCGCGGGTGAGGGCCGCCCCGGAGTGGCTCGCGCCTTCCTCGCTCGAGGAGGCACTCGCCTTGCTGGCCGAGCGGGGCGACGAGGCGTTGCCGCTCGCCGGGGGCACGTTCCTCGCCGCGCTCCTGAACCAGCGGCTCATCGAGCCGGCCTGCCTCCTGTCGCTGGCGCGGATCGCAGCGCTCGGCGGGATCGAGGGCGGCGAGGAGCTGCGGCTCGGAGCGATGGCCCGGCACCGCGACGTCGAGCTTTCGCCGCTCGTCCGTGAGGGGTGGCCGGCAGTCGCGCGTGCGTTCGGCGTCGTCGCCAGCCCGCGCGTCCGAAACCAGGCCACGGTGGGCGGCGTGCTCGCGGATGCCGACTACGCCTCCGATCCGCCCGCGATGCTGTGCGCCCTCGGCGCCCGGGCGGTGGCGCGCAGCGCCGCCGGGGTCCGGGAGATCCCGGTCGAGGAGCTGATCACCGGCTACTACGAGACGTCGTTGCGCCCCGATGAGCTGATCGTCGAGGTGCGCGTGCCGCGTGCCGACCGGGCCGTCTACCGCAAGTTCCGCACCCGCTCCCACGAGGACCGCCCCTGCGTCGCCGTTGCGGCAGCGCGGCGGGGCGCGGAGACGCGGGTCGTCGTCGGTGCCGTCGCAGGGCGGCCGCAGCACTTCCCCGAGCTGTGCCGGGACGGCGACGCGGCCGAGATCGGCCGCCGCTACGCGGACGCGATCGAGCCGATCGCGGACGTGCGCGGGTCGGCCGCCTACCGCAAGCGGGTGATCGCCGTCGAGGTGCGCCGCGCGCTCGAGGAGCTCGCGACGTGAGCCGGGAGTCGATCCTGCTCGGACGAGTCCGCTACTCGCAGGATCGCGAGCTGCCCGGGATGCTGCACGCCCGCGTCCTCCGTTCCCCCTACCCGCACGCCCGGATCGTGCGCGTCGACGCCTCCGCCGTGCCCGCGAGGGCCGTCGCGCTCACGCCCGACGACGTACGCGGGCTCGGCGTCTACGGCTGCCAGATCCAGGATCAGACGGTGCTCGCGCTCGACCGGGCGCTCCACGCGGGCGACCCGGTCGCCGCCGTCGCGGCGGCAACGCCGGACGAGGCCGAGGACGCGCTCGCGCTGATCGAGGTCGAGTACGAGGAGCTGCCCGCTGTCTCAGACCTCGAGGAGGCTCTCGCAGGGAGCGTGCTCGTTCACGAGCGGATCCGGATCTCCGACAACGACGCCGCCTACTTCGGCATCCGCCCCGAGCAGGGCACGAACGTCTGCCATCGCTTCCGGATCCTGCACGGCGACTTCGAGGTCGGGCTCGAGCAGGCGGACGTCGTGATCGAGGAGACGTTCCGCACGCCCGCCGCCCAGCACGCGCCGATGGAGCCCCATGCGTGCCTCGCCCGCTGGGAGGGGGGGCGGCTCGAGCTCTGGACCGGCACCCACACCCCGTTCAACGTGCGCTCCGACCTCGCCCGCGTCTTCGGCCTGGCCGAGGAGGACGTCCGCGTGGTCGTGCCGCCGATGGGCGGGTCGTTCGGCGCCAAGACGTTCGTCCACCTCGAGGCGCTGACCGCGGCACTCGCGCGCAAGGCAGGCCGCCCGGTTCGTTGCGTGCTGCCCCGCAGCGAGGAGTGGGTGACGAACAACCGCCACCCGGCCCTGCTCACGGTGAAGATCGGCGCGACGGCGGACGGGACGCTCGTCGCGAAACGCGTCGACTCCTGGATCGACACGGGTGCCTACGCCGACTGCGGGCCCGGCGTCGCCCAGAAGATCGGCTACTCCGCGGTCGGGCCCTACCGGATCCCGCATGTCCACGTGGAGTCCCGCTGCGTCTACACGAACCGGCCCCCGAACGGCGCCTTCCGCGGCTTCGGGGCCACGCAGGCGGCCTGGGCCTCCGAGCGCGCCATGGACCTGCTCGCCGACCGCCTCGGCCTCGACCCGCTCGAGTTGCGGCTGCGCAACGTCCTTCGCGACGGTGACGTCTTCTGCACCGGGGAGACGGTTCGCGACGTCCATTTCGCCGAGTGCCTGGAGCGGGCCGCAGCCGCGATCGACTGGGGCCAGGGGCGGTCCGGCAAGGGGTTGTGCGTGCTCCTGAAGGGCATGCAGACGCCGAGCCGCGCCCAGATCGCCGTCGAGGCCGCCGACGGCGGCGGTTACACGATCCGCTGCGCGACCGCCGAGCTCGGCCAGGGCTCCCGCCGCGCGCTCACGCTCGTGGCCAGCGAGCTGCTCGGCGCCCCCCTGTCGGAGATCAGCTTCCCCGACCCCGACACCGACATCGTTCCCTACGACACCCGCGCAACCTCGAGCCGCTCGACCTACATGATGGGCAACGCGCTCGAGGAGGCCGTGCGCGAGCTGCGCAAGGACGGCCGCCGCGGCGTCGGCGAGTTCCGCAACTCGGGTGGGCTCGATCCGGACACAGGTCAGGGGGTCGCGTCGTCGCACTGGCACCAGGGCGCTGCCGCCGCCGAGGTGCGCGTCGACGAGGAGACCGGCCTCGTCGAGGTCGTCCGCCTCCATGCCGCCGTCTACGCCGGCCGGGTCGTCAACCCGCCCGGCGCCGAGCTCCAGAACGAGGGCTCGATGATCATGGGGCTCGGCTCGGCGCTCTTCGAGGCGGTCTCGTTCGCCGACGGCCAGGTCGTGAACGCGAACCTGTCCGACTACCAGATCCCCTCGATCGCCGACATCCCGGATGGACTCACCCACGATCTGCTCACGAAGCCCGGCGCCGAGGTTCACGGCCTCGGCGAGACCGCGCTCCCGCCCGTCCCGGCCGCGATCGGCAACGCGCTCGGCTCGCTCGGGATCCAGACGACCGAGCTGCCGTTGATGCCCGAGACGGTGCTCGCCGCGATCGATCGCCGCGACGGGGGAGGCGTCCGGTGACGGCCGGCGCGCCCGTGCCGCGTGGCGGTCTGCCCCCGGGGACCGCCGCTTGCCTCCCTCCGGCTTCAGCCTATCGCCGCGGTCTGCGCGGGTGGCTCACGGACCGTGTCGGCTTTATCACGGGGGTGTCGTGAGAGTCCGCTTTGCCCTCAACGGCGAGCCCGTCGAGCTGGACGTCCGGGCCGACGAGACGCTCCTGACCGTGCTGCGCCGCGACGCCGGCATCCTCTCCGCCCGGGAGAGCTGCGGAATCGGCGTCTGCGGCGCCTGCACCGTCCTCGTCGACGGACGTCCGACGTCGGCGTGCCTCCTGCTCGCACCGCTCGCCGACGGAGCCGAGGTTGCGACGGCCGAGGGTCTCGGGCCCGATCACCCGGTCGTACGGGCGTTCGCCGAGGCCCATGCGTTCCAGTGCGGCTTCTGCACGCCGGGGATGATCGTCGCCGCGACGGCGTTGCTTGCCGAGAGCCCGAGCCCGAGCGACGCGCAGATCCGGCACGCGCTCGCCGGCAACCTCTGCCGCTGCGGCTCCTACGTGAAGATCCTCGAGGCCGTCCGCCGCGCGGCGGCCTGAGCGAGCCGGTGGCCGCGCTCATCGATCTGCGCCACCTCGGCAACGAGGGCGTGATCGCCTCCTATCTACTGGAGGGGCCGGAGCCCGCGCTCGTCGACTGCGGTCCGGCGATCTGCCTCCCCGGGCTCGAGGCGGGGCTCGCCCGGCTCGGACTCGCGCTCGCGGACCTGAGGCACATCCTGCTCACGCACATCCACCCCGATCACGCGGGCGCGGCCGGCGAGCTCGTGCGGCGCCACCCGGCCCTCCAGGTGCACGTCCACGAGGTGGGCGCCCCGCACCTTGTCGACCCGGAGCGGCTCGAGCGCAGCGCGCGGCGGCTCTACGGGGAGTCGTTCGACGGCCTGTTCGGCTCGATCGCACCGGTGCCGGCAGAGAACGTTCGCGTGCTCGGCGCGCGCGCGCTCGGGCTCGAGGTCGTGCCGACACCCGGGCACGCCTGGCACCACGTGGCCTTCCTCGACGCCGACGGCGTCTGCTACGCGGGCGACGCGCTCGGCTGCCTGCTTCCGCCCGGGAACTTCCTCTACCCGGCCAGCGCGCCGCCCGAGATCGACCTGGAGGCCTGGGAGAAATCATTCGCGGCGCTCGAGGAGCGCGCCCCCGGGGTCGTTCGCCTCCCACACTTCGGCGAGCACGGGGACGCCTGCGAGATCATCTTCCGCGCCCGCGGACGGCTGCGCGACTGGGCCGGTCGTGTCGCCGCCGGCGCGAGCGAGGCCGAGTTCGTCGAGGAGGCGGTGCGAGAGCTGGTCGAGGAGGCGGGAGAGGCGGCGGCCCTGTACCGTCAGCTACCCGGGCTCGACCTCTCCTACGCGGGGCTCGTCCGGTATTTCACGAAGAAAGCGGAACGCGAAAGGAGCGGCTAGATGGCGTACGTCGTGTGTGCGAAGTGGATCGCGAAGGAGGGCGAGGCGGACGCCGTTGCCGACGCCGTGCGGCGGCTCGCCGGCCCCTCGAAGGAGGAGCCGGGGGTGCTCCTCTACCAGGCCCACCGCGACCCCGAGAACCCGAACGTCTTCTTCTTCTACGAGCAGTACGCGGACGAGGCCGCCTACCAGGCCCACGTCGAGTCCGGTCACTTCAAGGAGCTCGGGTTCGGCGAGGCGATCCCGCGGCTCGAGGCGCGCGAGCGCGCGTTCTACGTCACCTGGGACATCTGACCGGCCGGAGCGCGCCACGGTGACACGGCCGCGCGTCGGGCTGCTCGTCGCGCTGTTCGCGAGCGCGCTCGCGCTGCGCCCGCAGCTCGTCGGCGTCGGGCCGCTGCTGCCCGGGATCCAGGACGACCTCGCCGTCTCGCACGCGGTGGCGGGGCTGCTCGGGACGATCCCGGTCTTGTGCATGGGTTTGTTCGCGCCGCCGGCCCCGTACCTCTCGAGCCGGCTCGGCTCCCGCTACGCGATCGCCGCCTGCCTCGCGGCGATCGCCACGTTCGGGGTTGCACGCGCGCTCGTCCCGTCCGCCGCGGCCGTGATCCTCTTGACCGTGCCGGTCGGGGTCGGGATCGGCTTCGCCGGTGCGCTGCTGCCGGTCGCCGTCAAGGAGCGCTTTCCGCACCGGCCCGCGTTCGCGACGGGTGTCTACGCGACCGGGATCAACCTCGGGTCAGCCCTGTCCGCCTCGCTGGCTGTCCCGATCGCCGGTGCGGCGGGAGGCTGGCGGAGCTCACTGCTGGTCTTCTCGGTCTTCACGGGCGCTCTCGTCGTTCTCTGGCTCGGGCTCACGCGGGGCGAGCGAACCGGGCAGATCACCGGCTTCCGGCCGCCCCGGCCGCCCTTTCGAAGCCGGATCGCGTGGCTCCTGGCCGCGGTCTTCTGCCTGATGGCCGTCGTCTTCTACGGCCTGACGGCGTGGCTGCCCGACGTCTACGTGGAGCGCGGCTGGAGCGAGAGCAGCGCGGGCGGACTGATCGCGGTCCTGAACCTCGCGTCGCTGCCGACGACTCTGCTCGTGCCCTGGCTCGCGGACCACTACGGCTCGCGGCGCCTCTACCTCGTGTCGGCGGCGGGGTTGATGACCGGCGCGCTTGTCGGGGTCGTGCTCGCACCGGGAGGGGCATGGGCATGGGCGGCGCTGACCGGGATCGCGATCGGAGCGCTGTTCCCGCTCGTGCTCACGCTTCCGCTCGACGTCGCGGACCGGCCCGAGCATGTAGGGGCCGTCGCCGGACTGATGCTCGGTGCCGGCTATGCCTTCTCCGCCGTGGCTCCGTTCGGCCTCGGCGCGATCCGCGACGCGGCGGGCGACTACACGACCGTGCTCTGGGTGATCGTGGCTGCCTCGGCTGCCACGCTGGCTCTCGCCGCGACCCTGTCGCCGGCGCGGCTGCGTCGCCGCCCGACACCCGCCGGCGCGTAGGCTCAGGCGCCGCGGAAGTGATCGATCGTCGCGCGGACACCGTCCGCGAGCGGCGTGATCTCCACCTGGCCGAGAACGGCGGCGAGGCCGTCGGTGGCGAGGTCGGCGGGAACGGGGAGCGGCGTATCGTCGAACGTGATCATCCCGGTCACCTCCGGCGCGGCCGCCTCGATCGCGGCCACCATGTCGAGCATGTGGCCCGGGGTGCCCGGCATGTTGAAGGCGGCGGCACCCTCGAAGGTGGAGCGGCTCATCCGCACGAACGCGCTCGCGACGTCGGCCGTGTAGTTGAAGACGGTGCGGCCGCCGTAGTTGATGTGGTACCCCTCGCCGCCCGCGGCCGCCCGCATCGCGTGCGTCGGCTCCGACGTGACACCCTGATCGCGGGCGGGCCCGTACACGTTGGCGGGCCGCAGCCCGAGCGACGCCACGCCGGCGTCCTGCCAGTAGATGCGCGCGTTGCCCTCGTTCGCCTGCTTGTAGACGCCGTAGTGGGTGTCGGGGCGCGAGCGGGCCGCCTCGTCGGTCGCGGCGGCGTCGACGTCCTGGAGGCCCCAGTACGCGGCCGAGGACGCGTACACGACCGGCCCGGCGATCCGATCCCGGCGCTCCTTGACCGCCTCGAGCACGTTGAGTGTCCCGACGACGTTGACGAGCGCGCCACGGATCGGGTCCGCGCGGCAGAACGGGATCTGGAGCGCGGCCAGGTGGATCACGTGCGTGACCTCGTGCTCGTCGAGCGCCCGCTCGACCTCCTCGCGGCTCGTGATGTCGCCCCGCAGGAGCGTGATGCCTGCGGGCTCGGCGCCCATCACGTCGCGCAGGCGGAAGTCGTCGGTGCCGAGGTCGAAGCCGACGGCGGGGAGCCCCTGCCGGTGCAGCTCACGCACCGTCCACGCTCCCAGGCAGCCGAGCGCGCCGGTGACGAGGGTGCGGCCCGGGCCGGTCAATACGTTGCCCGGCCGCCGGAGATGTCGAAGCAGGCGCCCGTTGCGAACGAGCACTCCTCGCTCGCGAGGAACGCGATCAGCGCCGCGACCTCCTCGGGCCTGCCGAGCCGCCCGAGCGGGATCCGCGAGACCATGTAGTCGATGTGCTCCTGCGAGAGTTGCTCGAGGATGGGTGTCTCGATCACGGCCGGAGCGATCGAGTTCGCAAGCACGCCCGTCCCGGCGAGATCCTTGCCGATCGCCTTCGTCATCCCGATCACCGCCGCCTTGCTCGCCGAGTAGGCCGCGGCCATCGGGTTGCCCTCCTTGCCGGCAATCGAGGCGACGTTGACGATCCGCCCGTAGCCGCGCTCGACCATGCCCGGGACGACCGCCCGGTTGCAGTAGAAGACGCCGTCGCAGTTGACCGCGAACACCCTGCGCCACTCGGCGTCGGACACGTCGGCCGTGTGGAGCGAGTCGCCGCCGATGCCGGCGCAGCAGACGAGCGCGTCGAGCCGGCCGAAGGTCTCCTCGACCGACGCGACGGCCGCGTTCACCTCCTGGGAGCTGGTCACGTCAGCCGCGACCGCCGTCGCGTTCCCGCCCAGTTCGTCCGCGACGGCCCGCGCCGCCCCGGCGTCCCGGTCGAGGACGGCGACATCGGCGCCGCTCGCGGCCAGGCGAGCGGCGACCGTTCGCCCGATACCGCTCGCACCGCCGGTCACGAGCGCGACCCGGCCCGCGAAGCCATAGCTGCTCGTCGTCTCGAAGCCCGCCACGTCACCCCTTATATCCGAACGGGGCCGTCCTCCGTGCCCACTACGATCGACCCGTCCACTCCAGGGAGGTGCTCGCGATGGCTGCGCAGGAACGGGGCCCGGTCGGGAACACCCGCTCGGTCCCCCTCTCGATGCTCTGGTTCGTGCTCACGCTCGGGATCTACGGGCTCGTATGGGTATACCGCACGCACGAGGAGATCAAGCGCTACTCCGGCAACGGGCTGGGCGGCGTGCTCGGGCTGGTCGTCTGGATGGTCGCGAGCATCGTCAGCATCTTCGTGCTCCCCTCCGAGATCCGCTACCTCTACGAGGACCTCGACGGCGGCGCCCCCGGCTCCGCGCCCGTGCGCGGCCTGACCGGGCTCTGGAACCTGATCCCGATCGCGGGTGGGATCGTCTGGTTCGTCAAGGTCCAGGGCGCGCTCAACCGCTACTGGGAGTCGAAGGGGGCCGCGCCCGCGTAGGATTCCCCCTGTCGTGACGATCGCGGACACGGGCACCGAGGCGCACCGTCCCGACCTCGGGGACGGTGCGCTCTTCCGCACCCGCGCCTACAGCGACGGCGCCTGGGTCGAGGCGGACTCGGGCGCCACTTTCCCGGTCGTCGACCCCGCCTCCGGCGAGGTGCTCGCGCGCGTGCCCAGGCTGGGGGCGGTCGAGACGCGCCGGGCGATCGCCGCCGCCGCGCGTGCCTACCCCGCCTGGCGCCGGCTGCTCGCGAAAGAGCGGGCCCGGATCCTCCGCGGGCTCGCCGACCTGATGCTCGCCCACCAGGATGACCTCGCGCTCATCCTCACGCTCGAGCAGGGCAAGCCGCTCGCCGAGTCCCGCGCGGAGATCGCCTACGCCGC
Organism: Thermoleophilia bacterium; assembly: GCA_023382435.1. Taxonomy (GTDB): domain Bacteria; phylum Actinomycetota; class Thermoleophilia; order Gaiellales; family Gaiellaceae; genus JAHDVS01. The sequence goes on along the minus strand of JAHDVS010000039.1, from coordinate 469 downwards.
CTCGTTTCTCGAGTGGTTCGCCGAGGAGGGCAAGCGCGTCTACGGCGACACGATCCCCCAGCCGCTCCCCGGCCGGCGCGTGCTCGTGCTCAGGGAGCCGGTGGGCGTCGCCGCGGGCATCACGCCCTGGAACTTCCCCTCCGCCATGATCACCCGCAAGTGCGCACCCGCGCTCGCCGCCGGCTGCACGATGGTGATGAAGCCGGCCGAGCAGACGCCGCTCTCGGCGCTCGCGATCTGCGAGCTCGCCGAACGGGCCGGCCTGCCGCCCGGCGTCCTCAACGTCGTCACGGGCGACGCCGAGGACGCCCCCGCGATCGGGGCCGAGCTGACCGGCAGCCCGGTCGTTCGCAAGCTCGGCTTCACCGGCTCCACCCCCGTCGGGAAGCTGCTGATGGAGCAGTGCGCCCGCACCGTCAAGAAGGTCTCGCTCGAGCTCGGCGGCAACGCGCCGCTGATCGTCTTCGAC
>JAHDVS010000038.1 GCA_023382435.1 Thermoleophilia bacterium | reverse complement strand
ACGGACTACAAAAACAAGCGGCCTAGCCTGTCAACACCGGCGGGGAGCAGGTCACGCCTTCCTCGCCGATCAGCCCGAATACCGAACCGGGGTGATCATTGTCGGCCTGGCCCGCTGCATCGCGATGGTGCTCGTTTGGAACGACCTGGCCCGCGGCGACCGCGAGGGGGCGGCGGTGCTCGTGGCGATCAACTCGCTCTTCCAGATCGGGGCCTACTCGCTGCTCGGCTACTTCTATCTCACGCTCCTACCCGGCTGGCTCGGGCTCGATACGCAGGGGTTCGAGGTCTCGATCTGGGAGGTCGCCAGGACGGTGCTCGTCTTCCTCGGGATCCCGCTCGTGGCGGGCTACCTGACGAGGGTCGTCGGGCTCAGGCGCCGGGGGCGGGAGTGGTACGAGGAGCGCTTCCTGCCGCGGATCGCGCCGATCACGCTCTACGGGCTCCTCTTCACGATCGTGCTGCTGTTCGCGATCCAGGGCGACGCGATCACAAACGAGCCGTTCGACGTCGCCAGGATCGCGGTGCCCCTTCTCGTCTACTTCCTGCTCATGTTCGGGATCTCGTTCCTGCTGGGGAAAGCGATCGGCCTCGCGTACGACCGCACGGCTGCGCTCGCCTTCACCGCAGCGAGCAACAACTTCGAGCTTGCGATCGCGGTTGCCGTCGGCGTCTTCGGCGCCACGTCGGGCCAGGCGCTGGCGGGAGTGGTCGGACCGTTGATCGAGGTGCCGGTGCTCGTGGGCCTCGTCTACGTCGCACTCTGGGCCGGCCGGCGGCTCTACCCCGATCTGCGGGCGGTCCGCTAGGGTCGCGGCCGGGCCGGCGAGCCCGAGCTTCGTATCATGAGCAGGGCGATGGCCAGGGTCGAGACCCGCACTACCCCGCAGGAGCGCCTCCTCAACCGGGAGCTATCCTGGCTCGAGTTCAACTCGCGCGTCCTCGACCTGGTCGCCGACGGGAACGTGCCGCTGCTCGAACGCGTCAAGTTCTGCTCCATCTTCTCGTCGAACCTCGACGAGTTCTTCATGGTCAGAGCCGCCGGCCTGACGCGGCAATCCGCTTCCGGCCTGGCGATGCGCTCGCCGGACGGTCGGACGCCGAAAGAGGCGCTGGCCGCAATCCGCGCGCGCGTACTGGAGCTGACCGCGCGTCAATCGCACCTGTGGGAGCAGGAGCTGAGGTCGGCGCTCGCCGACGCCGGGATCCGCGTGGGCACCGTGGAGGACGCGACCGGCGACGAGCTCGCCGAGCTCGCCGGCCTGTTCGACCGTGAGATCTACCCGGTGCTGACACCGCTCGCCGTGGGGCCCGGGCAGCCGTTCCCGTACATCTCCGGGCTGTCGCTGTCGATCGCGCTGTTCGTCCGCGACCCCGAGACCGGGGAGGAGCGGCTCGCGCGTGTCAAAGTGCCGGAGGGCCTGCAGCGGTTCGTGACGGTCGGCGAGCGAGGCCTGTACACACCGCTCGAGTCGTTGATCGAGCACTTCCTGCCGTGGCTCTTTCCCGGCATGGAAATCGTCGAGTGCGCGCTGTTTCGCGTCACGCGCGACGCCGACTTCGAAGTGTCGGACGAGGCGGACGACCTGCTCGAGGCCGTCGAGCTCGAGATCCGTCGCCGGCGCTTCGGCGACGTGATCCGGCTCGAGGTGTCGGAGCGGATGTCGGGCGCGATGCTCGACCGCCTTGTCCAGGGCCTCGACGTGACCGCCGACCAGGTCTACCCGATCCACGGTCAGCTCGACATGGCCGACCTGATGCAGATCGCATCGCTCGAGGTGCCCGAGCTGCGGGACGAGCCGTGGAAGCCCACGACTCCCGCGAGGCTGGTTACCGCGGCGGGGCCCTCCGAGTTCTTCGCCGAGGTTCGCAAGGGCGACATCCTCGTGCACCTCCCCTACAACTCCTTCCGCACGACCGTCGAGGCGTTCGTGCGGGGCGGCGTCAAGGATCCGGACGTGATCGCGATGCGCTCGACCGTGTACCGGACGAGCGAGGACTCGCCGGTCGTGCCGGCCCTGATCGAGGCCGCGGAGGCGGGCAAGCAGAGCGTCTGCCTCGTCGAGCTGAAGGCGCGGTTCGACGAGCGGCGCAACATCGAATGGTCGAGGGCGCTCGAGCAGGCGGGTGTCCATGTCGTCTACGGCTTCCACAACCTGAAGATCCACGCGAAGACGACCCTGCTCGTGCGGCGGGAAGGCGGCGAGCTGCGACGCTACGTCCACATCGGCACGGGCAACTACCACGCGCGCACGGCCCGGCTGTACGAGGACTTCGGGCTGTTCACGGCCGACGAGGACATCTCCGCTGACGTGGCTGACCTGTTCAACTACCTGACCGGGTTCGGGCGACCCCAGCGGTTCCGCAAGCTGCTCGTGGCGCCGTTCAACCTGCGCGGCCGGCTGATCGACGAGATCCGGGGCGTGGCGACGGCCGCGGCCTCCGGTCGGCGGGCGCGGATCCGTCTGAAGACGAATGCCCTGACCGACGAGGCGATCATCGAGGAGCTGTACGCGGCCTCGCAGGCGGGCGCCCGGGTGGACGTGGTCGCCCGCGGGATCTGTGCGCTGCGGCCCGGCGTGCCGGGCATGTCGGACAACATCCAGGTGCGAAGCGTCCTCGGCCGGTTCCTCGAGCACAGTCGCGTGTTCGCGTTCGAGGCCGGTGACCGCGCGACCCTGTACATGGGAAGCGCCGACCTGATGCCTCGTAACCTCGACCATCGCATCGAGGTCGTCGTTCCAGTCGAGAGCCAGAAAGTGCAGCACGAGCTGGACGTGGCGCTCGAGACGCTGCTGGCCGACAACACGCAGGCGTGGGTGCTCGACGCCGACGGTTCCTGGACGCGGCAACGCCCCGCGGCCGGCGAGAAGCCGCGGGCGACGCATGCGAAGCTGATGCGCCGGGCGCGTCAGCGCGCCCGCCGCCGCGACCCGGTGCGCCGCTCCCGGTAGCGTTGCAACCGGGCGAACTCGGCCGTCTGCGACGTCGGCGGCGGCTCGACCGAGGTGGTGGTCGGCACCCTCTCTACGCGCCCTGGCCACTCGCGAGCCCGCGCACGAGCTCCCGGTCGTGCGCATAGGTGAGCGCCTCGAGCGCCGCCTCGAGCGGGAGCCAGCGGGTGTTGTCGATCTCGTCGTGCGGCTCGAAGCTGCCTTCGAGAGGCCGCATCGCGAAGTAGCTCACGATCTTCGGCCGCCCGCTCGCGTCGCGGTAGCGCACCTCCGGCAGCCGCTCGCCGAGCCAGCAGCGAAGGCCCGTCTCCTCCTCGACCTCCCGCAGCGCGCACTCCTCGTCGCTCTCGCCCGGGCCGGCCTTGCCCTTCGGGAGCGACCAGTCGTCGTAAGCGGGGCGGTGCACGAGCAGCACCTCGACCGTCTCGCCCGCGGCGCGCGTCACCAGGCCGCCGGCGGCCCGGACGATCGGCTCTACCTCCATGCCTGCCGGCCGGCGCGCTCGAGGCGCCGCCACGCCTGCGGGAACCCGGCCCGGGCAGCGGCCCGTCGTGTCTCCTCCCGCTCGACGAGGCGCCCGGCCGTGAACGCGAACGCCTTCCCGCCGAGCCGCCGCGCGGCGTCGCGCAGTCGCTCGCCAGCGACGACCGAGTCCTGGTGCTCGCCCAGCACGTCCTGGAACGCCTTCGCCTGGGCGATGAAACGGCTGGCGCGGCGGCCGACCGCCGGCTCGGCGAGCTCGGCCGCGTAGCGGGCCCGCTTGCCCCGGATCCGGATGGCGTGCAGGTCGGCGTCGGGCGGGTCCGCCGGCAGCGCCCGCACCGCGCTGCGCAGCCGGCGCAGCTCCTCCTCCGCCAACCGAGCGAGCGGGACCTCCTGCCCGGAGAGGTGCGGCTCGGTGGTCGCGAGCTCGAGCCGCGCGAGCAGCTCGAGGTAGCGGTCGCTGCGCATCGCCTCGAGCAGGCGTTCCCGGTCATCGGCGCGCTCGGCCTCGAGCAGGGCGAAGAGCCGTCGCAGAGCCCGCTGCTCGTCCCGCGGCAGGCCGGTCGCATCCTCGCGGAAGCGCTCGGAGAGCACGTCGAGATCGCGAACCGGCCCGAGCACGGCACCGAGCCAGCCGAGCTCTCCGCGGAGCTCCTCGGCCCACGCGGGCTCGAGCAGCGGCAGGCCGGCCCGCAGGAACGCCCGGGCGCGCCTCGTGGCGACGCGAAGCTGATGGAGCTCCTCCGGGTCGGAGCCGAGCCTCGTCCCCGGGTCGTGGCGCAGAAGCGCGCGGTACTGGGCTTCGAGCATCCAGCGGAGGTGCTGGCTCGGAGGCGCGCTCCTCGGCGGCGGCGCCGCCGAGGCGGGCGCGTCGAGCCCGAGGGCCTGGAACAGCTTCGGGCGCGTGTCGCCCGGCCCGGCCCCGGCCGCCAGCAGGACTGCGCCAAGACGGTCGAGTGCGGCGCGGTCGCGATCGAGCAGCTCGATCTCGAGCTCCCGGAACGTCCGCGCTGTTCGCCGCCCGTCGAGGACCGCGACCGTGTCCATCGTCACGTCGGCAACCGGTCCGGTCAGCTCGTGAACGCGGACGCCCGTGCGGCGCGTCCGGAGCCTCGCCACAGGCTCGAGCCGGCTGCCGCGATGGTAGACCGTGACGAGATCGAGCAGGTCGGGCGGAGGTGCCGAGACGCCGCCGGGCTGCTCGAGCTCGAGCCGGTCGGCTCCGCGGGGGAGCTTCAGCTGCCAGACCCCGGTGCCGGCCTCGGCGCGGCGGCGCAGCGTCACCCCCGCCCGGGCCAGTCGCAGGTCGACCGTGTCGACGTAGGTCGAGGTGAAGGAGCGGGGCTCGAGCCGCTCTCCGGGCAGCTCCGGAAGCCGGAAATCCGGTTCGGCGGATAGCTTGAGCTCCCGCTCGATCGTCTGCCGGATCGCCCCCACCCGCCGATTGTATCGACGGGCGCGAATCGCCCAGGGCAGGCCAAGATCGGCCGGGTTACGACTTCCTCGCATTCCTGAAGGGATTCACGTGGGATTCGAGCCAACGAGCTCGCGGGGCCTGCCGTTACCACCCGCTCACGCGGTCTTCACCACCCCGATGCCCACAGGCCCCGCGGGCCGGCGGATGCGGCCCGGGTATCCTCTGCGGCCGTGAAGGTCGTGCTGCCCGACGAGACGGAGCTCGAGCTGGCCGACGGGTCGACCGGACTCGACGCAGCGCGGGCGATCGGGCCGAAGCTCGCCGAGCAGGCGGTGCTGGTACGCGCCGACGGAGAGCGGCGAGATCTCAGACTGCCCCTCCCGGACGGGGCCCGCATCCAGATCCTCACCAGCCGTGATCGCGACGACCCCGACGCGCTGTACGTGTTGCGGCACTCGGCGGCCCATCTGCTCGCGGAGGCGGCCCGGCGGCTCTATCCAGGCACGAAGGTCGCGATCGGTCCGCCGATCGAGCACGGCTTCTACTACGACTTCGAGTTCCCGGAGCCCGTCGGGGAGGAGGCGCTGGAGCGGCTGGAGGAGGAGATCAGGCGCGAGATCGCCGAGGGTCGAACGTTCGAGCGCCGCGAGGTCGACCGGGACGAGGCGCGCCGGATCTTCGAGGCGGAGGGCGAGCCGTACAAGGTCGAGCTCGTCGACACGGCCGAAGGCGCGCTCTCCTTCTACCGTCAGGGCGACTTCACCGACCTCTGCCGTGGCCCGCACCTCCAGACCGCGGCGCCCATCCGGGCGGTCAAGCTGCTCTCGCTCGCCGGCGCCTACTGGCGCGGCGACGAGCGCAACCCTCAGCTGACGCGCATCTACGGCACCGCGTTCTACGACCAGCGCGACCTCGACGCGCACCTGCGGCGGCTCGAGGAGGCGAGGCGCCGTGACCATCGGCGACTCGGCCGCCAGCTCGGCCTGATCGAGTTCTCGGAGCTGGCCCCCGGGATGCCGTTCTGGCACCCCAGGGGGATGGTCGTCTGGAACGTCCTCGAGGACCTGCGCCGGCGGGAGAACGCGCGTCGCGGCTACCGCGAGATCCGCACGCCCCAGCTCTACGACGCCGACCTGTGGAAGACGTCGGGCCACTGGGACAAGTTCCGCGACGACATGTTCGCGCTCGAGATCGAGCATCGCGACTTCGGGCTCAAGCCGATGAATTGCCCCGGCCACTGCCTCCTCTATGCCCAGGCCCCGCGCAGCTACCGCGACCTCCCGCTGCGCCTCGCCGAGGCCGGGAACCTCCACCGTAACGAGCTCTCGGGCGTTCTCCACGGCCTGCTGCGGGTCCGGCACTTCGTCCAGGACGACGCGCACATCTTCTGTACGCGCGAGCAGATCCAGGACGAGCTGCTCGGCTGCCTCGACTACGCGTTCTTCCTCTACGACCTGTTCGGGCTCGAGCTCCGGGTCGAGCTCTCGACCCGGCCCGCGAACAAGCTCGGCACCGACGAGGAATGGGACTTCGCCGAGGCCGCCCTCCAGACGGCGCTCGCGGCGCGCGACCTCGAGGCGCCGGTCAGCGCCGGCGAGGGCTCCTTCTACGGCCCGAAGATCGACCTGCACATGACCGACTCGCTCGGCCGCAGCTGGCAGCTCGGGACGGTGCAGCTCGACCTCCAGATGCCGAAGCGCTTCGGGCTCGTCTACGCCGGGAGCGACAACGCGGAGCACACCCCGGCGATGATCCACCGGGCGCTGCTCGGCTCGTTCGAGCGTTTCCTCGGCGTGTACCTCGAGCACACGGCGGGCGAGCTGCCCGTCTGGCTCGCGCCCGTCCAGGCGCGCGTGATCCCCGTTGCGGACGACCACGACGCGGATGCGCGGGAGCTCGCGGCCGAGCTCGCCGCGCGCGACGTCCGCGCTGACCTCGACACGAGCGCGGAGACGCTCGGGAAGCGGATCCGCAACGCGGAGCTCGAGAAGCTCCCGTACGTGATCGTGCTCGGCGACAAGGAGCGCTCGGGCGGCACGCTCGCTCTGCGCATCCGCGGCGAGCGGGCGGTCGTCGAGCGTGAGCGAGCCGCAGCCCTCGACGAGATCGCCCAAGCTGCTAGGCTTTGACCCCTGCAAGCAGGAGCTACCAGTTCCTCACCTCCGGAGCCGCAGGCTCGGCGGAGGTTCAACCGAAGGCCGTGAGGACGAGGTGGCTGCTGCATGCGGCTTTTTTGTCGTATGAGGAAGGGGGAGCGCAAGACTTGGTGATGGTGCTTTGAGGTCTCGGCGAGCGTTCGAGCCTGTCCGGCCGGTCGTTGCCCAGTCGCGCATCAACGAGGCGATTCGCGTCCCTCGCGTGCGGCTCGTCGATCAGGACGGGACACAGATCGGGATCAAGCAGACCACCGAGGCGCTCGAGTACGCGTTCTCGAAGAACCTCGATCTCGTCGAGGTTGCCGCGGGAGCAGATCCGCCCGTGTGCCGGGTGATGGACTACGGCAAGTACCGGTACGAGCAGGAGCAGAAGGCGAAGCTCGCGCGCAAGCACCAGCTTCAGGTTCATGTCAAGGAGATCAAGCTGCGCCCGAAGATCGGCGTGCACGACTACGAGACGAAGAAGGGGCATGTCGTCCGGTTCCTCGGGCAGAGGGCGAAAGTGAAGGTTACGATCATGTTCCGGGGCCGCGAGACGACCCATCCCGAGCGGGGCCGCGACCTGCTGATGCGGCTCGCGGAGGACGTGAAGGAGCTCGGCCAGATCGAGACGCCGCCGCTGCTCGACGGGCGGAACATGACGATGGTGCTGGCGCCGGTGAGGGGCGCAGGGAAGGTGGAGGCGGAACAGGATGCCTAAGCAGAAGACGCACTCCGGGGCGAAGAAGCGCTTCAAGGTCACCGGCTCGGGCCGGCTGATGCGTCTCCATGCGATGAAGAGCCACAACCTCGGGAAGAAGACGGCCAAGCGCGGGCGTGACTTCGGTCGCGACCACCCGGTCGCCGAGGCCGACGTGCGCGAGGTGCGTCGGCTCCTCGGTCTGCCGCTGGGCCGGAAGCGCTAGCCAGCGAGCCGGAAGGTAGGGAGCGATGCCGCGCGTCAAGCGATCCGTCCATGCCCGCAAGAAGCGGCGCAAGGTCCTCGAGCAGGCGAAGGGCTACTGGGGCCAGAAGCACATCTCCTATCGCAAGGCGAAGGAGCAGCTCCTAAAGTCGGACGCCTACGCGTACCGCGATCGGCGCAACAAGAAGCGCACGTTTCGCCGGCTGTGGATCATCCGCATCAACGCGGCCGCACGCCAGGAGGGTCTGTCCTACAACCAGTTCGTCGCGGGCTGCCGCAAGGCCAACATCGAGCTCGACCGCAAGGTGCTGGCCGATCTCGCCGTGCACGACCCGGCCGCGTTCGCGAAGGTCGCTGCTCGAGCCAGGGCCGCGCTCGAAAGCTGAGTCAGCCCTACCGGGCCGGGCCGCCGAAGCGGCGGCGCCAGTCGTAGAGGGCGATCGCGCCCGCGACGGAGACGTTGAGGGATTCCGAGCCCGCCGCCTGGGGGATGGTGGCGGCGAACTCGCAGTCCGCTGCGACGCGGGCCGGCAAGCCCGTTCGCTCGGCGCCGAGGACGAACGTGGCGCGCGGGCCCGGCTCGAGCGTGGCGAGCGGAGGCGCGCCCTCGGGGAGGAGGGCGACTCGAGGCACCGGCGCCTCGTCGAACGTCCCGAGCGGCACGCGGAAGATCGCGCCGGCCGAGGCGCGTAGGGCTTTCGAGCCGGTGGGGTCGGCACAGCCGGGCGAGAGGCAGACGAATGCGGGACCGAGCGCGTCGGCTGCGCGGACGAGCGTGCCGACGTTCCCGGGATCGACGACGTGCCAGAGCGCGAGCCCGACCGCCGGCGCCGACCCGGGGTCGAGTCTTGGCAGCTCGGCACGGCGAAACACGGCGATCACGCGGGGCGGGTGGGCGAGCTGCGAGACGGCTGCGAGCAAGCGCGGCTCGACCGTCTCGGCCGCCGGCAGGCGCTCGAGGAGCGCCGGGCGCTCGCCGTCCACGAGCGCCTCGACCGGGGCGATCCCCGCGTCGAGCGCCGCGGCGACGATGTCCTCGCCTTCGCAGGCGAACAGCCCGAGCCGGTCGCGGGCCCGAGGCCCGGCGAGCTTGCGCACGAGCTTCAGGCGTGGGTTTCCAGCCGATGTGATCAGGATCGGGAGGTTACCGGCGGGGCATCGGCGTCGAGGCTCCGGCGCTACAATTCCGCCTTCCTCGATCAAGGAGGTCGAGCATGGCTGACGGAGCGATTTTCATCGGCTGGGGCGGCACGGTTCGGGGTCGGGAGCGGCAGGCGATGCAGGTGTTCGGCGAGGCCGCCGGGACCTGGCAGGACCTGCAGGCGCAGGGGAAGATCGACGGTTTCGAGGCGGTCTTCCTCGAACCGCACGGCGGCGACCTCGCCGGCTTCTTCCTGCTGCGCGGCGACCCGGAGCGGCTCGCGGAGGTGCGGCGCGGCGAGGCGTTCCTGCGCGTGATCTCGCGGGCGAACCTGATCGTCGAGAACCTGGGGGTGGTCGGCGCGTACACCGGTGCCGCAGTCGAGGACCAGATGGCTCGCTTCGCGGCAGCCATCGAGGATCTCGCCTGAGCCCCGCCGCCTGGATCGAGGCCTACGGGCGGGCCTGGGAGGAGCGCGACCCGGATGCGGCGGCCGCGCTCTTCGCGACGGATGCGCTCTACAGGGTCACGCCCTTTCGGCCCGCCCACGACGGCCGGGACGCGATTCGCCACTACTGGCGCTCGGCAACCTCGAGCCAGGATCGGGTGCGGGTGCGCTTCGGCGAGCCGTTCGAGGCCGGCGAGCGCGTCGCCGTCGAGTGGTGGACGACGCTCCTCACGGACGAGGGGGACGATCTGACGCTGACCGGCTGCCTGCTCCTGCGCTTCGGCGACGACGGCCTCTGCACGGAGCTGCGCGAGTACTGGTTCGCCGAGCCGGGGATGCACGAGCCGCCTCCAGGCTGGGGTCTGTAGGGACAACCATGAACGACCTCGTCGCAGATCAACGAGGCCGCCCGAGTCCAGAACCCGGGGAAGAGCAACGGAAGCGGGTCAGCTCCAACTGAGACCGCTCAGAGGGCCGCCTGCTTCGACGCCGCGGCCGCTGCCACGGGGTTGTGCCAGCGACCGTCGGGCGCGATCAGCGTGTCAGCCTGGCTCGGTCCCCAGCTGCCCGGCTCGTAGGGGTGCGCCCGGTGGTGGGTCGCGAGGACGGGATCGACCACCGCCCAGGCAGCCTCGACCGCGTCTTCGCGGGTGAAGAGCGCGCCGTCGCCGGCCATCGCGTCACCGAGGAGCCGTTCGTAGGGCGCCTCCTCGGCCGGCTGCGTGTCGAGCAGGTAGAGCTCACGCTGGTCGCCGATGAACTCCTCGCCCGCGCGCTTGACGCGGGCGGCGAGGGCGATGGCCGCGTCCGGGGCGAGGCGGAAGCGCAGGTAGTTGGCCAGACCGTTGGCCGGTAAGGAGTCGGAGAAGAGCTGTTGTGGTGGCGGCTTCAGCTCGACCAGCACCTCGGCGGCCGTCTCCGCCAAGCACTTGCCGGAGCGCAGGTACCACGGCACCCCGGCCCAGCGCCACGAGTCGATGAACAGCCGCAGGGCGCAGAACGTCTCCACGTCGGAGTCCTTGGCCACGCCGGGCTCGTCCCGATAGCCGAGAAACTGGCCGCGCACCAGGTCGTCGGCGGCCAGCGGTCGAATCGCCTTGAAGACATCGAACTTCTCACGGTGCAGGGCTCCGAAGCCCCTGTGGGTCGGCGGCTCCATCGCGAGCAATGCGACCACCTGGAAGAGGTGGTTCTCGATCACGTCGCGCAGGCAGCCGGCGGTCTCGTAGAACGCGCCGCGGCCCTCGACACCGAACTGCTCCGCCAGCGTGATCTGGACGCTGGCCACGTAGTTGCGGTTCCAGATCGGCTCCAGGAACGAGTTGGCGAAGCGGAAGTAGAGGAGGTTCATGATCGCCTCCTTCCCCAGGAAGTGATCGATGCGGAAGATCGAATCCTCGGGAAACGCCGACCGGGCAACCCGGTTGAGCTCGATCGCAGAGGCAAGATCGCGCCCGAACGGCTTCTCGACGATGACCCGCGCGCCCCCTGTCAGGCCCGCGGCACCGAGCGCCTCGATCACCGTCTCGAACAACGAGGGCGGGATGGCGAGGTAGTGCGCGGGGCGCCGGGCGCCGCCAAGCGCGTTCTTGAGCGCCGCGAACGTGCCAGCGTCCTTGTAGTCCCCGTCGACGTACCCGAGCAGCGACACGAGCTGGTCGAAGGCCTGCCGGTCGTCGATGCCACCGGCGTCCTGCACGATGCTGTCCCTGACCCGCTCCCGAAGTTGTGGCAGATCCCAGTTCGAGTAGGCGACGCCGATCACCGGGACCGCCAGAGCATCCCGCTTCGCCATCGCATAGAGGGCGGGAAAGATCTTCTTGTGGGCGAGGTCGCCGGTCGCGCCGAAGAGCACGAGCGCATCGGCCGGGCCCCCGCTGTTCTTGACTTCGCTCATCTCGGCTCCCTCCGTTCGTCCGAGGGGCGATGGGGTCAGCCACGGTCGTGACTTGCTCCCCGCCGGTGTTGACAGGTTAGGTTGCGCTGTCTTGTGGATCTTCCCAGGTCTCATTGACTTCGCAGGGCGTCTTGTAGTCGGGTCGCAGGTGCGGTCGGTGGTGAAGGAATCCACGCGAACGCTGCGCTGCGGATCGACCCGGTTCCGACGAACACCAGTTGCGGCTCGAGCCGGCGAGCGCCGACGACGTGGGCGTGTTCGCGGTGCGAGCGGCGGCGGCGGGGCGGGTCAGGCCGGCCGGCGGGCGAGCCAGACCGAGTCCTCGCCGCCGCGGTAGGGGCGGCGGTCGAACCAGCCGAGGCACTCGACCGCCTCGAAGCCGGCCCGGCCGAGCAGCCGGCCCCACTCGACGGTCGGGACCCAGGCGAGCGCCATCGTCGTCTCGCCGTCCTCGCCGCGCACGGACAGGTCGAGCCGCCGGCTCTCCGGGAACCAGTCGGCGCGCTCCCAGATCCCCGGCTCGCGCTCGAGCCAGCGGCGGTCGGTCTCGCGGATGTCGCGGCGGCTGGGAGCGAACACGTCGAACGCGAGGCGGCCGCCCGGCTCGAGCAGCTCGAGCGCCGCCCGCAGCGCCGCCAGCCGCTCGGCGTCCGTGTGCAGATGCAGGTAGGCGCGGAAGGGGCAGGTGACGAGCCGCACGCGCTCGGTCACCGGCGGGTCCCGGTAGTCGCCCTCGCGCAGGTCGAGCAGCCCGGCAACGCCCGCCGCCGCCGCCCGCGCGCGGCACACCGCGAGCATCCCGGGGGAGGCGTCCACACCGATCACCGGCACGCCCGCGAGCGCGGTCGGGATCGCGACCCGCCCGGTCCCGGCCCCCAACTCGACCACCGGCCCGCCGGCCGCGAGCGCCTCCTCGACGTAGAAGCCGACGTCCTCCGTGACCTGGCGGCTCCAGCCGTCGTAGAGGTGGGCGATAGGGTCGTAGACGTCCACGGGCCCGATGGTACGCTCCGGCGCATGGATCCGGCTGCCCTGGAAACCGAGGCGCGAAGCGCGATCGCGGCCGCGGGCAGCGCCGTCGAGCTCGAGTCGGCCCGCGTCCGCTACCTCGGCCGCAACGCCGAGCTGCCCCGAGCGCTGCGCCAGGTGCGCGACCGCGAGACCGGTCAGGCCCTGAACGCGCTGCGCGCCCGGCTGGAGCGGGCGTTCGGGGAGCGTCGCGCCGAGCTCGAGGGCGCCGAGCTCGAGCTGAAGCTGACCGCCGACGTCGTCGACGTGACGCTGCCCGGCCGGCCCGCCCCGCGTGGCCGCCTCCACCTGATCACCCAGATCCGCCGTGAGATCGAGGACATCTTCCTCGGTCTCGGCTACCAGGTCGTCGACGGCCGCGAGGTCGAGACCGCCTACTACAACTTCACCGCGCTGAACATGCCGTCCTGGCACCCGGCGCGCTCGCCGCTCGCGTCGCTCTACCTGGACTCGGAGACTCTTCTTCGCACCGAGACCTCCCCGTCGCAGATCCGCGTCATGGAGGCGACCGGCCCGCCCGTCTACATGGTCTCGCTCGGCCGCGTCTACCGCCGGGACACCCCCGACGCGACCCACGTGCCGATCTTCCACCAGGTCGAGGGCCTCGCCGTCGACCGCGGCGTCACGCTCGCCGACCTGAAGGGGACGCTCCTCCACCTGATGCGGGCGCTGTTCGGCGAGGAGCGCCAGGTCCGCTTCCGGACCCACTACTTCCCGTTCACGGAGCCGTCGATCGAGCCCGACGTCTCCTGCTTCCTCTGCGACGGGGGCGGCTGCTCGGTCTGCAAGCACTCCGGCTGGATCGAGATGGGCGGCGCCGGCATGGTCGACCCGGAGCTGTACGGGTTCGTCGGCTACGACCCCGAGGAGGTCTCCGGCTTCGCGTTCGGGCTCGGGCTCGAGCGGATCGCGATGCTCCGCCACGGGCTTCCGGATCTGCGTGAGCTGTGGGAGAACGACCTGCGCCTGCTGAGGCAGTTCTGATGCGGATCCCGATCTCCTGGCTGCGCGAGTACGTCGCGTTCGCGACGCCGCTGCCGGAGCTGGCGGAGCGGCTCGCCGTCGCGTCCGCCGAGGTCGAGCGGATCCTGCGCCGCGGCGTCCCCGACGAGGACGGGAACCTCGGCCGCTACGTGGTCGGGCGCGTGCTCGAGGCCGGCAAGCACCCGAACGCCGATCGCCTCCAGCTCTGCCGCGTCGACGTCGGCGACCCGGAGCCGCGCCAGATCGTCTGCGGTGCCTGGAACTTCGGCGCGGGCGCGACCGTGCCCGTCGCGCTTCCCGGCGCCGTGCTCCCGGACGGGCGCACGCTCGAGCGGGCCAAGCTGCGCGGCGCCGTCTCGGAGGGGATGATCCTCTCCGAGCGGGAGCTCGAGCTCGGGACCGACCACGCCGGGATCCTCGTCCTCGACGACCCGCACGAGCCGGGTACGCCGCTCGGAGACGTGCTCCCGATTCGCGACGAGGTGCTCGAGGTCGAGCTGACCGGCAACCGGCCGGACCTGACCTCGATCTACGGGATGGCGCGCGAGGTGGCCGCGCTCGTCGGCGGCGAGCTTGCGCCGCCCCCGGGCACCGACCCACCTCGCGTCGGCGACGAGCCGCTCGAGCTCGAGATCTACGATCTCGAGGGCTGCCCGCGCTACGTCGGGCGCCTGTTCCGCGGCGTCCGGCTCGGGCCCTCGCCGCCCTGGTTGAAGGCGCGCCTCGTCGCGGCCGGGATGCGGCCGATCTCGAACGTCGTCGACGTGACGAACTACGTGATGCTCGCTCTGGGCAGCCCGCTGCACGCGTTCGACCACGCCCGGCTCGCGGGCGGGCGGATCGGCGTGCGCCGCGCCCACCCCGGCGAGGAGATCGTGACGCTCGACGGCGTCAGCCGCCGGCTCGACCCCGGCGATCTGCTGATCACCGATGCCCGGGAGCCCGTCGCGATCGCCGGGATCATGGGCGGCCTCGAGTCCGAGGTGGCCGACACGACCACGGACGTGCTGCTCGAGGCGGCGAACTTCGAGCCGGTCGGGATCCTCAAGAGCTCGGAGCGCCTCGGCCTGCGCAGCGAGGCGTCGAACCGCTGGGAGAAGGGCGTCGACCCGTACCTCTGCGAGCAGGCGGCCGCGCTCGCCTCCCAGCTCCTGGTCGAGCTCGCCGGCGGGCGCTTCGTCGCCCACCGTGACGTCCACGGCGAGCTGCCCGCTCGGCCGGTGACGCGTCTGCGGCCAGAGCGCGCGAGCGCGCTCGTCGGTCTCGAGATCGACGAGGCCGAGCAGCGGGCGATCCTCGAGCGGCTCGGCTTCGACGTCTCGGCCGACTGGCAGGTGACGGTGCCGACCTGGCGAGCCCGCGACGTCACCCGCGAGGTCGATCTGGTCGAGGAGATCGCGCGCGTGCACGGGCTCGAGAAGGTTCCGTTCACGCTGCCCCAGCGCCGCGCCATGTTCGGCCGCCTCACCCAGGCGCAGCGGCTGCGGCGCCTCGTCGAGGACGTGCTGACCGGCGCCGGGCTCTCCGAGGCCTACACCTGGAGTCTCGCCGCGAGCGATCCCGACCCGGCCGCGCTGCGTCTGCCGGTGCCGCTCTCGGCCGAGCACGCGCTCCTGCGTACGACCCTCGTCGAGGGTCTCGTCGGCGCCGCCGCCCGCAACGTCGACGCCGGCAACGAGCGCGTCGACCTGTTCGAGGTGGCCCGTATCTATCTCCCTCTCACCACCCACCCCCGAACGGGGTCACCACCGGAACGCTCGGAGGGCCGGCTCCCGGAGGAGCGCTGGCAGGTCGGAGGGATCTGCGAGGGCGGCTACTTCCGCGCCAAGGGCATCGTCGAGACGCTCCACGAGGCCCTGAAGGTCGAGCCGGTGTTCGAGCGCGCGCAGCGGGACTGGCTCCACCCCGGCAAGGCCGCCACCGTCGACGCCGGCTGGCTCGGCGAGCTCCACCCGGCGCTGCTCGACGGAACCTGGGGGATCTTCCAGCTCGACCTCGAAACGCTGTTTCGCGGCGTGCCCGAGCGGATCCTCTACGACGACGTGATCACGTACCCGGCGCTGCGCCAGGACCTCGCGTTCGTCGTTCCCGAGGACGTCCCCGCCGGCGAGCTCGTGCGCGCGGCGCGCGACCTGGCCGGGCGGGAGCTGCGCGAGGTGCGCGTCTTCGACGTCTACCGCGGCGGCCAGATTCCTGCGGGTCGCAAGTCCGTCGCGATCCGGGTCGCGTTCCAGTCGCCGGAGCGGACGCTCACCGACGAGGAGGCGGCAGGCCTGCGCGGCCTGATCGTCGCCGGGCTCGCCGAGCGTTTCGGGGCCGAGCTCCGGACCGGGTAGCGCAGGGGCTGATCAGGGCCCGCCGCGGCGGGACGGTCCAGCGCTCAGATCGCGCGGCCGCTCTCGCGCCAGACCGGGCCCTGCGTGAGCACGTGGCGCGTGTCCGAGCGGACGCGGCGCAGCTCGAGACGGCCCGCGATCCTGTCCTCGTCGAGGCGGGCGAGGCAGCGGCGCACCATCGCCGGCGAGGCGCCGTAGCCGGCGAGGCGTGCGGCTCGGAAGCGAAAGCGAGGCCGCGGCCCGTCGAACAGGAACGGGTTCGCGGGCCCCAGCAGGAGTGCGCCGCGGTCGGTGTCGGTCGACGAGGCGAGCTCGAGCTCGAGGTACAGGTCGGACCAGTCGGCGGGGAGGCGATCGGCAAGCTCGTCCCAGCTAGCGGCCAGCGACGGGGCGGGCGGCGGCGGCGCCGTCTCCGACAGCCGGTAGGCCTCCGCGTCGGGAACGGTCAGCCGCGCATCGATTCCCTCCGCTTCGAGCCGCTCGAGCACCCGGGCGGCCGCGTCGCGCGAGGGGCCGCCGACGCCGGCCGGGGTCACACGGAGGAGGAACGTCGCGCCCGTGCGGCCCGGGCCGAGCGGGCCGATCAGCGACGCGGCGCGATCGGCCCGCGTCGCGTCGACGACGGTCAGGACGACGCGGGCCTCCGACCATCCGGCCGGCAGCCCGTCGAGGATCACGGAGAGCCGTTCGCGGAGCGTCATGTCGGGGATTGTATTGGGCCGCTCTGGTAGCGTGATCCACATGGCGAAGGTCGAGCAGAAGGGGCACACGCTGTCCCGCGAGCGACTCGTCGACTTCCTGCGTGAGCTGCTGCTCATCCGCCGGTTCGAGGAGAAGGTCGAGGAGCGCTTCCGCGCCGGCGACCTCTCCGGCTTCCTGCACGTCTCGCTCGGCCAGGAGGCGATCGCGGTCGGGGTCTGCCGGGCGCTCGACGGAAGCGATGTGGTCGCCTCGACGCACCGCGCGCACGCCCACGCGCTCGCGCTCGGGATGCACCCGAACGAGCTGATGGCCGAGCTGTACGGGAAGGTCGAGGGCTGCTCGCGCGGCTACGGCGGCTCGATGCACCTCTACGACGTCGCCCGCGGGTTGATCGGGTCGAATGCCGTCGTCGGCGGCGGTCTCCCGTCGATCACCGGCTCGGCGCTCGCGTTCAAGCTACGCGGCGAGCCGCGCGTTGCCGTCGCGTTCCTCGGCGACGGGGCCACGAACATCGGCACGTTCCACGAGTCCCTGAACCTGGCCCAGCTCTGGGGCGTGCCGGCGGTGTTCGTCTGCGAGAACAACGGCTACGCCGAGTCGACGCCCGCCTGGCAGCAGCTCCCGATCACCGATCTCGCGAAGCGGGCGGTCGCGTTCGGGATGCACTCGATCACCGTGGACGGCCAGGACGTCGAGGCCGTCTACCACGCCGCGCAGCGCGCGATGAAGCACGCTCGCGACGGCAAGGGCCCGGTGTTCCTGCTCGCGAATACCCACCGGCTGACCGGCCACTACGTCGGCGACCCGCAGGTCTACCGGTCCAGGGAGGAGCTGCGGGAAGCGCGCGAGACCCAGGATCCGCTCGAGAAGCTTCGCGCCCGGCTCGAGCTCCCCGGGGAGGAGTGGGACGAGCTCGAGCACGAGGTCGCCGTGCTCGTGCAGGCGTCGGTCGACTTCGCGTTGAACGGAACCGACCCCCGTCCCGAGGATGCCCTCGAGAACGTGTACGCCTGACGATGGTGACGATGACCTACCGGGAGGCGGTGCGGGACGCCATGGCCCAGGCCATGCGCGCCGACCCGGACGTGTTCGTGATGGGCGAGGACATCGCGGAGATGGGCGGCTCGATGGGTGTCACCCAGGGCATGCTCGAAGAGTTCGGGCCGGAACGGGTGCGCAACACGCCGATCTCGGAGATGGCGATCGTCGGCGCCGGCATCGGCGCCGCGATGCAGGGGATGCGCCCGATCGTCGAGATCATGTACGAGGACTTCACGACGCTTGCGATGGAGCAGATCGTGAACCAGGCCGCGAAGCATCGCTACATGTCGGGCGGGCAGCTCTCGGTGCCGCTGACGATCCGCACCCAGGGCGGGGCCGGCTGGTCGCCGGGCGCCCAGCATGCCCAGCAGGTCGAGGCGTGGTTCTGCCACGTCCCCGGGTTGAAGGTGGTCTACCCGTCCACCCCCGCGGACGCGCGCGCCCTGCTCTGGAGCTCGATCTACGACGACAACTGCGTGCTCTTCTTCGAGCACCGGCTGCTCTACCCGCTCAAGGGGGAGGTGCCGGACGAGCTCGAGCCGCTCGAGCTCGGCAGCGCCCGGGTGCACCGCGAGGGTGAGGACGTCACGGTCGTCGCGATCGGCCGCCTCGTGCACGAGGCGCTCAAGGCGGCGGAGGCGGCGGAGGCGGAGGGCATCTCGGTCGAGGTGCTCGACCCGCGCACGCTCCTGCCGCTCGACGAGGACGCGCTCGTCCGCTCGGTCAGGAAGACGAGCCGCTGCGTCGTCGCGCACGAGGCGGTCGTCAGGATGGGCTTCGGCGCCGAGATCGCGGCGGTCGTGCAGGAGCGGGCGTTCGACCATCTCGACGCACCCGTCGAGCGGGTCGGTGCGAAGTTCTGCCCGGTCCCGTTCGCGCCGGTGATGGAGCAGTGGGTGGTTCCTCACATGGAAGACGTACTCGCGGCGATCCGCCGCACGGTCGGGAGGGAGTGACAGGTGGCGACTGAGGTGACGCTGCCCCGCCTCGGGCAGGGCATGGAGTCCGGCACGATCGTGCGCTGGCTGAAGGCGGAGGGCGACGAGGTCGCCCAGGACGAGCCGCTGTACGAGCTCGACACCGAGAAGGTGACCCAGGAGGTCGAGTCGCCCGCCACGGGGGTTCTGCTTCGGATCGTTGCGCCCGAGGGCTCCGAGGTGCCGGTCGGCGCACCGATCTGCGTGATCGGCGCGGTCGGCGAGGAGGTCGTTGTCAGCGCATCGCCCGCGCCCGCCGCCCAGGCGCCCGCGGCGGCTCCCGCAGCGCCCGCGGCGGCTCCCGCAGCGCCTGCGGCGGAGGCACCGAAGGTCGAGGCGGCTCCGGACGGGCGCGTCAAGGCCTCGCCGCTCGCGCGGCGGATGGCGAAGGAGCGCGGGGTCGATCTAGCCGCGGTCGTCGGCACGGGCCCGGATGGGCGGGTCGTCGCCGAGGACGTCGAGCGCGCCGCCGCCGGGGAAGCGCCGGCCGCCGCCCCGGTGCCTGCGGCCACCCCGGCCGTGGCGCCCGTCCCCGCGCCGGCGGAGGCAGAGACCGTGAAGCTCTCGCGCGTCAGGCGCACGATCGCCCGGCGCCTCAGCGAGGCGTGGCAGGCGCCGCACTTCGCCGTCTCGATGACCGCGGACATGAGCCGGGTCGTGCAGCTGCGCGAGACCCTCGTCGCCCGCACTCCCGAGGGGGCTGCCCGGCCGACCTATTCGGACATCCTCACGAAGGTCTGCGCGGTCGCGCTGCTCCGCCACCCGGCTCTGAACGCGCACTACGTGGACGGGGAGATCAGGCGCTTTCCGACCGCGAACGTCGGCATGGCGGTGGCGATTCCCGACGGGCTGGTCGTCCCGGTGCTGCGCGGCGTCGAGGCGCAGACGGTTCCCGCGCTCGCCGCCGCCCGCCAGGAGCTGGTTGCGCGCACCCGCGCCGGCGAGCTCACACCCGCCGACGTCGACGGGGGCACGTTCACGATCTCGAACCTCGGCATGTACGGCGTCGAGCGGTTCTTCGCCGTTCTCAACCCGCCGCAGGTCGCGATCCTCGCCGCGGGCGCGATCGGGGACCACCCCGTCGTCGAAGCCGGCGAGGTCGTCGTCCGCCCGCGGATGGAGATGACCCTCTCCTGCGATCACCGGGCCGTCGACGGCGCGACCGCCTCGGAGTTCCTGCGCACCGTCAGGGAGCTGCTCGAGGAGCCCGGCCTGGCCCTGTAGAAGGGCAGCGAGACGAGGCGGCCGTGCCGGTAGGATCGCAGGAGCGCAACGCGATCGGAGGAGAGCCAAGCATGGACTGTGACGTCGCCGTTCTCGGTGGAGGCCCCGGCGGCTACACGGCCGCGATCCGCGCCGCCCAGCTCGGCGCGAAGACCGTCTGCATCGAGCAGGGAGAGAGCCTCGGGGGCACGTGCCTGAACGTCGGGTGCATCCCGACGAAGGCGTGGGTGCAGACCGCCCACGCGCTCAGGCAGGCCGGCGAGACGTTCGCGAAGCTCGGCGTCCAGGTGGGCGAGCCGACACTCGACCTCTCGGCGGCGAACGCGTGGAAGGCCGGCGTCGTCAAGCAGCTCACGCAGGGCGTCGCCGGGCTGTTCAAGGCGAACGGCGTGGAGTGGGTGAAGGGCGCCGGGCGGTTCACCGGGCCCGCCACGATCGCGGTCGACCCCGGCGAGGAGATCACGTTCCGCCAGGCGGTCGTCGCGACCGGCGCACGGCCGCTACGCCCGCCGATCTCCGGGCTCGACTCGCCGCGCTGCGTCGACTCGACCGGAATGCTGGCGCAGGAGACGGTACCGGCGCGACTCGTCGTGCTCGGCGGCGGCATCATCGGCTGCGAGTTCGCCTCGATCTTCCAGCGCTTCGGCTCCCAGGTCACGATCGTCGAGCTGCTGCCGACCCTGATCCCGCAGGAGGACGAGGAGGCTGCGAACGAGCTGCGCCGCCAGTTCGGCAAGCGCGGCATCACCGTCCACCTCGAGTCTCGTTGCGACAGGGTCGAGGAGGGCGAGGCCGGCCTGCGAGTCACCTTCAACGGCGACCAGGTCGTCGAGTGCGACCTGATGCTCGTCGCGACCGGCCGCGGGCCGCTCGTCGAGGGGATCGGGCTCGAGGCCGCCGGCGTCGCTTTCGACCCGAAGCGCGGGATCGCGACGGACGAGCGGCGGCGGACGAACGTCCCCACGATCTACGCGGTCGGCGACGTCGCCGGCCACTGGCAGCTCGCGCATACCGCGTTTCGGGAGGGCGAGGTCGCGGCCGAGAACGCGTGCGGGCACGACGCGGTCGTGGACGGCCGCGGCGTCCCGCGGCCGATCTACACGGACCCGGAGATCGCGGGCGTCGGGCTGACCGAGCGCGAGGCGCGGGAGCAGTACGGCGACGACGTGCGCGTGGGCAAGTTCCCGTTTGCCGCGAACGGCCGGGCGCTGATGCAGAACGAGTCGGTCGGGTGGGTGAAATCGATCCACGAGGCGCGCTACGGCGAGCTGCTCGGCCTGGTCATGGTCGGGCCGCACGTGACCGACCTGGTCGAGGCCGGCGTGGTCGCGCTCGACGCGGAGTGCACGGTCGACACGGTCGCCGACGGCATGGTCGCGCACCCGACGCTGTCCGAGGCGATCAAGGAGGCCGGGCTCGTCGCGCTCGGCCGGGCGATCCATGTCCCGAACCGTCGCTAGTGCATAGACTCCAGGGGTGGGACCGGTGACGCGATGAAGCTGAAGACGCGTGAGGCCGTTATGGGCGTCATCATCTACCGGGTCGCGAAGTTCGCGGCGAAGCGAACCCTGAGGAAGGGGGGCGTTGTGGCAGCAGGCAAGAAGGTCGGGATGTTCGCAGCTCTCGGCGCGGCGCTCGGCGCGCTGCTCTTTTGGCGCAAGAAGAAGAAGTCCGGTACCGACATGGGGGCAAGCGACTAGTACTCGGCCGCCGGGGAACGCCCCGGCGCCATCCCCGGGATCAGCGTAGGGGCGGGTCACGACCCGCCCCTACACATCCGGGCTACGACGGGCGGCGTTGTTACCGGCCGACCGGGCAGTTAGGCTTGTACGCATGATCACCGGGATAGTCATCGCCGCGGTCGTCGTCGCTCTGGCGCTGATCGTCGTCGCGCTCTACAACAAGCTCGTCCGGCTGCGCAACCGGTGTGAGAACGCGTGGTCACAGGTGGACGTGCAGCTCAGGCGCCGCTACGACCTGATCCCGAACCTCGTCGAGACCGTCAAGGGCTACGCGTCCCACGAGCGCGAGACCTTCGAGGCCGTGACGCGAGCGCGCGCGGCCGCGCAGGAGGCGAAATCGATCGCGGAGCAGGCGAAGGCGGAGAACATGCTCACCCAGGCGCTCGGCCGGCTGTTCGCCCTCGCCGAGGCCTACCCCGAGTTGCGCGCCACCGAGAACTTCCAGGCGCTGCAGGCGCAGCTAGTCGAGATCGAGCAGGCGATCGCGATCTCTCGCCAGGTCTACAACGACACGGTCCTCACCTACGACACCGCAATCGAGTCGGTGCCGACGAACATCATCGCCGGGGTCTTCAACTTCGGCCCGCGCGAGTACTTCGAGATCGAGGAGCCGGCGCGCCAGCCGGTCCAGGTCAAGTTCTGACGATCGTGCGCCGGGCCGCGCTGCTGGCGGCACTTCTTGCGCTCGTCCTCGTGGCGGCCCCCGGGGCGGGAGCCCAGTCCGTCTACCTGCCTCAGGCAGACGTCCGGGTCGACGTGGAGCCGGACGGCTCGCTCGTCGTCGAGGAAGAGCTGGTCGTCGACTTCTCCGGAAGCTTCACCTACGGCTACCGGGACATCCCCCTGCGAAAGGGGGAACGGATCACGGAGGTCAGCGTCAGCGAGAACGGGCGCGCGTACGGGCCGGGCGCTTCCACCGAGCTCGAGCCGGGCGGGCCTGCCGGAACCTTCGGCGTCGACGCGGGCTCCGACCGCGTGCGTGTCGTCTGGCGCTTCACGGCTTCGAGCGAGCAGCGCACTTTCCTCATCCGCTACCGCTTCTCGGGCCTTTCCGTCGCCTACGACGATGTCGTCGACGTCAACCTGAAGGTGTGGGGCGACCAGTGGACGATCCCGCTCGGGCAGCTCACCGCCACCCTCACCTTGCCGGGCGAGACAACGGGCGCGGGGCCGCTGCGCGCCTGGGGCCACCCGGTCTGGGTGCGCGGCGACGTCACCCTGGAGGCGAGCCGTGTCCTCCTGCGCGCTGTCTCTGTGCCCGCGAAGCAGTTCGTCGAGCTTCGCGTCGTCTTCCCGCGCGCCCTGCTCGACTCAACGGCCGGAGCCCGGGTCGAGGACGGGCGTGGCCTCGAGGCGATCCTCGTCGAGGAAGAGCAGGACGCCATGAGCTACGAGCGCGACCGCGAGCGGATCGACTCGGCGCTTCACAACATCGGCCGGACGATCCTGTACCTGCTTCTGCTCGGCGTCGGCCCTGCCCTGTTCGTGATCGCGGCAGCCTACCGGCTGTTCGGGCGGGAGCTCCGCACCGGCTACGACCGGGAGTACGAGCAGGAGCCGCCGTCCGAGCTCGAGCCCGCGCTCGTGCCGACGTTGCTCGGTCAGGGCGGTACGGCCGGCTCCTACGAGTTCACGGCGACGCTGTTCGACCTGATCCGCCGCGGCCGGTACGCATCGAAGCCCGTCACGACGGAGCGCGGCCTGTGGGGCGGGCTGCGCAGCGAGGAGGTCGCCGACCTCGAGCTCACGCTGGGCGAGGCGATTCCCCTGACCGCGTTCGAGCAGTCCGTCGACGACGTCGTCGCATCGGTCCTTGACGACGGGCCGGAGCGCCTGTCGCGCTTCCGAGCCCGGATCGCGTCCAACCGGACCGCGAACGCGAACCGGTTTTCGGCGTTCAAGGCGGCGATCGGCGCCGAGGCGAAGACGCGCCGCTGGTTCGTGAACACGGGCGGCCTCGTCCTCGCGGGTGGGGTTGCTCTGTTCGGCCTGACCGCGCTCGTCCTGCTCTGGGTGGGGATCTCGGGCTTCCGCCCGGTCGCTCCGCGCTGGAGCGACATCGTCCTGATCGCCGTTGGCGGCTGCTTCATCGCGAACGCCGCCGTCTGCCTCGTCGCGGCCGCGAACGTGCGCGTGTGGCGGCGCCGCTCGAAGCCGGCGCAGGTCGAGGCGCAGCGCTGGGAGGCGTTCCGCCGCTACCTGAACGACTTCCCGCGCCTGGACGTGGCGCCGCCCGCGACGCTCGCCCTCTGGGAGCGCTACCTCGTCTACGGGATCGCGTTCGGCATCGCCGAGCGGGTGCTCGCCGGCGCGCAGCTCCACATGCCGCAGGAAGTGCACGACCGTAGCAGCGTCTACTGGATCAGCCCGACCGGCGACCTCGGCTCCGGCGCGTCGGCGCTCGGGATCTCCGACCTCGCCTCCGGGTTCGGGTCCGCGCTCGCACCGCCGTCGAGCGGCTCGGGTGGCAGCGGCGGCGGCTTCTCCGGCGGCGGCGGGGGTGGTGGTGGCGGCGGCGGCGGCGGTTTCGGCTAGCGCCGCTCGTACGTCCCGACCAGCTCGCAGGTCGCGAGCACGTGCCCCGAGAGCGCACTCTCGAGCTCGAGGCGGGTGGCGCCTCGCGGCAGCTCGAGCCGCGTGTCGAGCGCGTGCAGGTGGAACACGTAGCGATGCTGTCCGTGGCCGCGCGGCGGCATCGGGCCGCCGTAGCCGACTTTCGGGAAGTCGTTCAGCCCCTCGCCCCGGGGGCGCTCCCCTTCGCGCAGACCACCCGCGCCCGGCTCGAGGTTCCACGCGAGCCAGTGCGTGAACAGCCCCCGGGGCGCGTCCGGGTCGTCGGCGACGAGCGCGAGCGAGCGGGTCTCCGCCGGGATGCCGCTCCAGGAGAGCGGCGGCGACGTGTCCTCGCCCTCGCCCGTGTGGCGCTGCGGGATCGGCGCGCCGTCCGCGAACGCGGGGCTCGTCAACGTGAGTGTCATTCGGGTACCTCCCTGTGGGGTCGGGGCGGTTTGGCGGCCGTCCGACCGTCTCGTCCCGCGTCCAGTTCCCGGACGATTCCCGGTAGCCGACCCCCATCGTGTCGATCGCTCGGCGCACGTCCTCGCCGTCGCCGGGCCGGACGGGCGTCCGGCCGCCGTCGTTGGGCTTCCCGAGGTCGCCCGTCCCGCCCCGCGGTCACTTCGCCAATCATGCCGGGCCGGGGGCGACTGCTCGTCGCCCGTTGTCGGCGTCCGGGTCGAGCCACTCCGAGCAGACGACACGGGGAGCCGTGAACATCCGGCGCATCCCCGCGATTCGCCGCTCCGTCAGCCCCTGCTCGCCGTCGAGACGGATCTCCTCGCCCTCATTGCCGCTCCGGATCACCTTCTGCTTGCGCTCCCGCCAGGCGCTGATCACCGCCTCCGTGAATCGTTCCGAGCCGTCAAGGTACACGCTGCCGTCGAGGCGAGCGCAGGAGCGGGGGTCAGCCCTCGCCGGGCAGCGTAAGCGTTGCGATCGTCTCGGCGGCGGCGACGGCGAGGACGTCCGGGTCGGCGGTCGCGATCCGGTCGCCCGCTCCGGCCGAGGCGAGGAGGACGGCGTCGGCGAGCGAGATCGGGCGTGGCGAGCGGTGGTAGTGCGCGGCGCGGAGCTCGGCCGCGCGGCGGGCCGTCGGGGTGTCGAGCGGGAGGGCCGTCAGGGGACCCTCGAGCAGCGGGTCGACGAGCTCGGCCACCCGGGGGATCGGGACGCCGCGCACCCGCTGGAGGACGTCGAGCACCTCGACGAGGTTGGCCGTCGCGACCGCGGCGCCGCCCTCGCGCAGGAGCGCCCGCACGTGCGCCGCGGCCGGGCCGCCGGCGAGGAAGGCGATCAGGGCGTAGGCGTCGAGTAGCGTCACAGGCGCCGGCGGGCCTCCGCGGCCTGCTCGTCCGCCCGCGCCCGGCGCCGCAGCCGGGCGAGGTCGAGCCCGCCGAGCGCCTCGGCGAGCGCCCCCTCGGCGGCGGCGATCGGGTCGTCGGGAGCGGGGGCGAGGACGATCCGGTCGCCCAGGTCCTGGAGCACGACCGTGGAGGTGCCCCAGCGGTGCCGGATCCCGGCGGGGATCGAGACCTGGCCGCCCTTCGAGATCCTCATGCGTTGTTTCATGATCATGAACAGTAACATGCTCAGATCAGCTCGACGTGGCGAGGGCGGCGCCGTAGGGCGAGATCGAGAGCAGGGCGTCGACGGCATCGGCGGGGTGGAGGGGATCGCCGGTGCCGGGCTGGAGGGTGTCGGCGTCGATTGCGAGGCCGCGGTTGCTCGCGAGGAGCCCGTCGGGGTGGCCGCGCGGGAGCCGTGGTACCGCCGGGAGCGGCTGTCCGCGGGGGTCGTGGAAGCGTCCGTGTCGGTCGATCTGCCAGCCTGCTTCGTGGACGAGGCGGTGGTGGCGGCGGCACAGCAGGACGAGGTTGGTGAGAGTTGTGGGGCCGCCTCTGGCCCAGTGGTGGAGGTGGTGGGCGTCGAGGAAGCGACGGTTCTCGCAGCCGGGGAAGCGGCAGCCGCGGTCGCGGGCTCTGAGCGCCCGGCGCAGCGCGGGCGGGATCGTCCGTGTCTTCCGTCCGTTTCGGGTGAGGGAGGCGTCGCAGGCGAGCCTGCGCGCGGTCTCGGGGGCGAGCGCGCTCCCGTCCTCGAGTTCGCAGCCGCCCTCGCCGTCGCGCGAGAGGGCGCTCTCGTCCGTGTGGATGACGATCTGGTAGCGCTCGCCTGCGGGGCGGGTCTCGCCCTCGTGGGCGAGGGACGTGTCCGCGACCGCGACGAGCGCTTCTGCGTTTGAGGCCTGGCGGGCGGGCGGCGGTTCCGCGGAACCGCCGCCCTGCTTCCAGAGCGTGTCGCGCGCAGCGTCGAGGGTGCGCAGGAGCAGCGCCCCATCCTCGGGCGCGAGGCGGCAGTGGATGGAAAGCGACCCGTCCGGCTCCCAGAACACGCTCAGGTAGGCGCCCTCCTGCAGCTCGCGCGCCTCGGCGGTCGTGACGCGCCGGTAGCCCCTGACCGCCCGCTCGAGCTGCGCTGCCGTGAAGACGCGGGCAAGCTCGAGTAACTCGTCCTCGTTGTCGGCGGTCGCGACCCGGGTCAGGGCGCGCACCTTCGCGTAGGAGAGCTCCCCGCGGGCAAAGGCGGCGTGGATCACGGGAAGAGACGGCAGCCGGCGAGCGACCCGTACGTGCTCGCGCGCCGCCCTGGGGGTGAGCGCGCAGCGCCAGGCGAGCCACTCCGCGCACGACGCCTGGCCCGACTCGGCGAAGCCGCCGCGGCGGTCCAGTTCCCCGACCAGCTCGAGCCAGCGGCAGGTGCCCGCGTACAGGTGCGAGGCCAGGGTCGCCAGCTCGGCCTCGGGCTCGTCGAGGCGAAGCGCCGAGAGATCAACACACTCCATCGTTGCCACCATGGACAACAGAATAGCGCGCCCGCCGGACGGACCCGCGAGTGGGGCCCGGGCGCTGGAGGGAGTTCGGAATGAGAGCGTGTGTTGCCGGAACGCCGCCTGCCCGCGAGTCGGGGTAAAGGAATCCAAGGCAGGCGGCTGTTCTGGCCCTACGGCCGACTCGCGTCGACAAGAAGGGCGTATCGTTCGACGTGCTCAGGGGACACCCAGCTCTCCGAGGGGCGTTCCGTCGTCGCACCGAACGTCATCGTCTCGCTGGCGTTCCGCGACATAGGCCATCACCTTGGAGTTCCCCCGCTTCCGTGGACAGGGTTTGATTAGGCGGCTTGCTCTTCAAGT
>JAHDVS010000037.1 GCA_023382435.1 Thermoleophilia bacterium | reverse complement strand
AGACCCGGGCGACGTCGTCGAGGCGCTCTGCGAGCCACTCGAAGTGCTCCTTGGTCGTGTCGCAGTTGACCTCGAAGAAGTTACCCCGGGCGGCGTTGAAGGCGTGGCAGCCGTAGTCGCACAGGAGCTGCGCCGGGCAGGACCGGCAGTCGAAAGGCACCGCCATCGCCTCGTCGAGCTCGAGCGCGGCCGCATCCCAGCTCGCCCCGAAGTCGGTGTCCGTGTAGCTCCCGATGGCTGCGTCGGGCGACACCGTCGAGCGCGGGCACGGATAGGCGGTGCCGGCCCGGTCGAAGTAGAGGAGCGCCCGCCCGGCGGCGCAGCGAGCGCTGCCGCAGCCGTTCTCGCCCCCGAACGGCGAGGAACGCTCGAGCAGCGACCGCACGAGCTTCTGCACGCCCTGGGCGAGGTTGAACTCCATCAGCGCCCCGCGGCGGGCGACGATCTCCTCGAAGACGTCCCTGCGGGCCGTCGCCCACTCCTGCGCCCGCGGCGCCGCATGAACGTTCCAGGAGGCCGTGGCGCCCATCTGGTTCGCGCGGAAGTGAAGGACGCCGAGCTGCTCCAGGAAGGCGATCACCTCCCGCATCCGCCGTGCGTTGCAGCGGGTGACCGTCACGATGATCCCGGGCGGGCGACCGAGCGCCTCGGCGAGGGCGTGAAAGCCCCGGAGCGTCGCCTCGGTCTCGCCCCGCGTCTGCTCGTTGATCTCGGCGCCGCCGTCCAGGCTGATCCCGACGTCGACCTCCTCGGCCACGAGCAGCCGCGCCAGGTCCGGCGTCAGGCGCGTCGCGTTCGTCTGCAGCGAGAACGCGATCCCGTGGCCGTGGCGGGCTGCGATCTCGCGGCCGGTGGCGATCGCGGCCTCGAGCCACTCCTGACCGGCGAGCAGCGGCTCGCCGCCGGCGAAGCGGACGTGAACCGTCTCCGCTGTCGTCGCCGAGCAGGTGAGCTCGAGAATGCCCCGGTAGGTCTCCTCCGAGATCACGCTCTGGTGCCCCCGGCGAGCCCACATGTGCTCGGGGAAGCAGTACGCGCAGCGGAGGTTGCACGAGCCGAAATTCTCGATCACGACCAGCTCGGCCCGCGGGGCGCCGCCGGCCGAGCCGGCTTCATTCCTCTCCGCTCTCATCCCGACGGTGACGCTCACCGGCCGACCGTACCACGGAGCGCTGAGCTGGGCAATCAAGTCCTTTACACCGCCGCGCGACGCTCCGCGGTCGACGCAACACCGCTCGCCGCGCGATAATTGCGCGGCCGTGGACGCCGATGACGCCACCCACGACGCGGAGGGAGCCCCGCTCGAGATCGCCTGGCGCTCCTTCCCCGGCAAACGGGTCACGATCCACGCTCCCGAGGGGTCGTACGCGGCCACGCGGGCGCCGGCGGAGCTCGCGGAGGCGGACGCAGCGGTGACGGCGCTCGCCGAGCTCCTCCAGCTCGGTGGCGCGCCGGACGAACCCGTCGAGATCTACCTGACCGACGGCACCGGCCTCGCCGGAGACGAGGGGAGCGGGGCCGGGGGACGCGCGCTGGTGCGAGCGATCCAGCCGGACGCTCCCGGCGAGCCCGTGACCTGGCCGCTGACGCGACTCCTCGTCGAGCGGTGGCTAGGCCTGGGCGCGGCCGCAGCAACGGCCGTCCCCGCCGGAATCGCCGGTGTCGTCGCGGCGCGAACGGGAGCCGGACCGAGCGTGGCGGAGGCCCGGGAGCGGGTGCAGGCGCGGCTCGCGGGCGGCGCTCCTGTCTCGATCTTCGCGGCCGGCGAGGACGAGTTCCCCGAGGCGGCGACCGCGTTCGTCGCCTTCCTGATCGACGCCGACGGCCCGGCGGCACTCCGGCGGTTCCTCGCCGCCTACGATCCCGAGCGCCGTGAGCAGGCGGCGCTCGCCGTCTACAAGCGCCCCCTGGCCGCGCTCGAAGAGACGTGGCTCGCGAGCCTGATGCGCCAGTCCGGCAAGCGCGAGGCGTTCCGGGAGCTCTTCCGCTACCTCGCCCCGCTGATCAGGCCGCACTGGCGGCGCTGGCTCGAGATCAGCGCCTACATGCTGCTCGGGGTCGCGTTCACGATCGCGCTGCCCTTCTCGTTCAAGTACCTGTTCGACACGATCATCCCCGAGGGCCGCGTCCGGCTGCTCGCGTTCTTCGCCCTCGCCCTCTTCGTGCTCTTCCTGCTCAACTCGCTCGTCGACGTGCGCCGCGCTTACGCCGCGAGCTGGGTCAACTACCGCATCCTGCTGACCCTGCAGGAGCAGATGTTCGAGCGCCTGCAGCGCCTCTCCCACCGCTTCCACGGAAAGGCCAAGGTCGGTGACCTGATGTCGAGGCTCTCCCAGGACCTCGACGCGATCAGAAACGCGATGACGGCCGTGCTCGTGCAGGGGGTGTTCCTGACGATCCAGGCGGTGTTCGCGGCCGGCGCCGCGCTCTTCCTCGACCCGCTCCTCGGCGTGCTCACGCTCGTCGTCGTCCCCCTGTTCGCGCTCAGCTACGTGCTCCTGCTCTCCCGGGTCCAACAGGCGAGCAAGGACGCGCAGGCGCGCTTCGGCGAGGTGATGACCGCCTCCCAGGAGAACCTCTCGGCCCAGCCCGTGATCAAGGCCTTCGGGCTCGAAGAGCAGGCGGTCGAGTCCTACCGGGCGCGGCTGCTCGCCGTGTTCCGGGCGGTCCTCCGGGTCGTCACGCTCGGCGCCGTCTTCAACGCCAGCGTCGGCATGGCGATCACGATCGGGCAGCTCCTCGTCCTCGGCGTCGGCGGCTACCTCGTGATCGAGGGCGACATCACGCTCGGGACGCTCGTCGCGTTCGTCGGCCTGCTCCCGTCCTTCTTCCAGCCGATCACCGCGCTCGCGACCGTCGGGCAGACCGTCCAGAAAGCGAGCGGCGCCATGGAGCGCGTTCGCGAGGTGCTCGAAGAGCCGATCGAGATCGAGGAGCGCCCCGGAGCAACCGCCCTCGAGCCGCTCGCCGGTGAGATCCGGTTCGAGCGCGTCACTTTCGGCTACGAGCCCGGCAGGCCCGTCCTCCACGACCTCGACCTGACGATTCCAGCGGGCTCGCACGTCGCCATCGTCGGGCCATCGGGCTCGGGCAAGAGCACGATCATGAACCTGCTCCTGCGCTTCTGGGACCCCGACGAGGGCCGGGTGCTCTTCGACGGCAGCGACCTGCGAGACGCCACGCTCGTGTCGCTGCGCGGGCAGACGGCCCTCGTCTTCCAGGACACGTTCGTGTTCGACACGACCGTGCGGGAGAACATCGGCATCGGCCGGGAGGGTGCGAGCGACGCGGAGATCGCTGCCGCGGCCCGGGCCGCCCGGCTCGACGACTGGGTCGAGTCGCTCCCGGCCCGGTTCGACACCGTCCTCGGCGAGCGAGGCGTGCGGATGAGCGGCGGCCAGCGCCAGCGGCTCGCCCTCGCCCGCGCGCTTCTGAGAAACCCGAGCGTCCTCGTCCTCGACGAGGCGACGAGCGCCCTCGATCCGCAGACCGAGCGGGAGATCCTCGACACGCTCCTGACGCTCACCCGCGGCCGCACGACGGTCAGCATCACCCACCGCCTCTCGTTGGCCGCCACGGCCGACCGCGTGCTCGTGCTCGACAACGGCAGGCTGGTCGAGCAGGGAAGCCACGCGGAGCTCGCCCGAGCCGGCGGCCTCTACCAAGAGCTCTGGGACGAGCAGCAGGGCCGCGCTGCCGCCCCGCGAGTGCCCCGCGCCGCGCTCGACCCGTCGCGACTCGCCTCGATCCCGCTCTTCGCGGGCTCGAGCGCCGAGGAGCTCGAGACCCTCGCCGACCTGCTCGTACGCGAGCGCTACGCAGCAGGCGAGGACGTCGTCCGGCAGGGCGACCCGGGCGAGAAGCTGTACGTCGTCAGCCGCGGCCAGG
Organism: Thermoleophilia bacterium; assembly: GCA_023382435.1. Taxonomy (GTDB): domain Bacteria; phylum Actinomycetota; class Thermoleophilia; order Gaiellales; family Gaiellaceae; genus JAHDVS01. Next base: position 24,851 of record JAHDVS010000037.1, on the reverse strand, counting down.
TCGAGGTGGTCGTCGGCGCCGGCGAGGGTGAGCGGGTCGTGAACACGCTCGGCGAGGGCGACTACTTCGGCGAGATGGCGCTCCTCGCCGACGCGCCGCGGGCCGCGACGGTGCGCACGGTCGTGCCGACCGACCTCTACAGCCTCGCCCGCGCGGACTTCGGGGAGCTGGTCGAGCGCGACCCCGAGCTGCGCGAGGCCGTCGAGGCGACGGTCGCCGAGCGCCGCGCCGCGCTCGCCGCAGCCGCGCTCGCCGCGACCGGCGCGTCGTAGCCGTCGGGCGGGTCAGGCGGGCGGGTGAGCACCCGCCCCTACGCGCCGTGGCACTTCTTGAACTTCTTGCCAGAGCCGCACGGGCAGGGGTCGTTGCGGCCGACGCCCTGGAACTCCGGCGGCGTCTGCGCGCGTGTCGCGACCGGCCGCGGCGGGGCAGCCGTCGCAGCCGGGGCGCCGCCCGCGGCGGCGATGGCGTCCGCACCGGCCAGGGACTCATGCTCGTACACGAGCTGCTCGTCGTGCGCCTCCGGCTCGAGGTGCTGGGGCTCCTCGCGGGCGACCTCGACGTGGAAGAGGTAGCGGACGACCTGCTCGCGGATCGTCGCCGACAGCTCCTCGAACATCGCATGCCCCTCCGAGCGGTACTCGACGAGCGGGTCTTTCTGCGCCATCGCGCGCAGGTGGATCCCCTCGCGCAGGTACTCCATCGACTCGAGGTGCTCGCGCCAGCGGACGTCGACGACCTGGAGAACGAGGTAGCGCTCGATCTCCCGCAGGAGCTCGGCACCGAGCTCCTCCTCCCTCGCCTCGTAGGCGTCCCGCGCGTCCTCCTGGAACTCGACGACGAGATCTGCGCGGGCCAGGGACTTCAGGTCGAGCTCCTCCGGGCGGATCTCCGTGTCGTAGAGCGTTCCCATCTCCCCGAGCAGCGCGCCGGCGTCCCACATGCCGGCCTCGTCCTCCGCCGTGTGCTCGAGCACGATCCGCTCGACGACCTCGTCGACCCAGTCGCGAATGTCCTCGGACAGGTCCTCGCCCTCGAGCACGCGGCGGCGCTGCTCGTAGATCACCATCCGCTGCGAGTTCATGACGTCGTCGTACTTGAGCACGTTCTTGCGCGTGACGAAGTTCTGCTCCTCGACTTTCTTCTGGGCGCCCTCGATCTGCTTCGTGAGGATGCCCGCCTCCATCGGCTGGTCGTCCGGCAGCTTGAACCGGTCGATGATCGAGAAGATCCGATCGCCGGCGAACAAGCGCACGAGATCGTCCTGCGCGGACAGGTAGAAGCGCGTCTCGCCGGGGTCGCCCTGACGGCCGGAGCGCCCGCGGAGCTGGTTGTCGATCCGGCGCGCCTCGTGGCGCTCGGTGCCGAGCACGTACAGCCCGCCGAGCTCCCGCACGCCCTCGCCCAGCTTGATGTCGACGCCGCGGCCCGCCATGTTCGTGGCGATCGTGACGGCGCCGCGCTCGCCCGCGTCCTTGATCACCTCGGCCTCCCGCTCGTGCTGCTTCGCGTTGAGCACGTTGTGGGGGACCCCCTGGCGCTCGAGCAGCTTCGACAGGTGCTCGGACACCTCGACCGAGATCGTCCCGACGAGCACGGGCTGCCCGCGCTCGTGGCGCTCCCTGATGTCGGCGATCACGGCGTCGTAGCGGGCTTCCTTCGTCTTGTAGATCAGGTCGTTCTCGTCGAGCCGCGCGACGGGGACATTCGTGGGGATCTCGACGACCGAGAGCCCGTAGATCTCCTGGAACTCCTTCTCCTCCGTCTTCGCGGTCCCGGTCATGCCGCCCAGCTTCTCGTAGAGGCGGAAGTAGTTCTGGAGGGTGATCGTCGCCAGCGTGACGTGCTCCTCCTTGATCGCGACGCCCTCCTTGGCCTCGATCGCCTGGTGCAGGCCCTCCGACCAGCGCCGGCCCTCCATGATCCGCCCGGTGAACTCGTCGACGATCTTCACCTCGCCGTCCATGACGACGTAGTCCACGTCCCGCTGGTAGAGCGACTCCGCCTTGAGCCCCTGGATCAGGTGGTTGACGAGCTGCGCGTTCCGCGGGTCGTAGAGGTTCTCGATCCCGAGCGCCCGCTCGACCTTCTCGATCGCGGGCTCCCGCGGGGAGACGGTCTTGAACTTCTCGTCGAACTCGTAGTCGGCGTCGTCCTCGGGCTTCGCCATCCCCTTGGGTACGAACTTCGTCGCCACTCCCTCGAGTGCCCGCACGACGCGGGCGAAGTCGTAGTACGTGGAAGCGGCGGTCTCGGGCTCCCCGGAGATGATGAGCGGCGTGCGCGCCTCGTCGATCAGGATCGAGTCGACCTCGTCCACGATCGCGTAGTCGTGGCTGCGCTGGACGCACGACTTGAGAGCGACCGCCATGTTGTCGCGCAGGTAGTCGAACCCGAACTCGGAGTTGGTGCCGTAGGTGATGTCGGCCGCGTACGCCTCGCGGCGCTCCGCGAACGGCATCTGGCTGCGGATGAACGCGGCCCGCAGGCCGAGCGCCGCGTAGACCGGGCCCATCCACTCCGTGTCGCGCTTGGCCAGGTAGTCGTTCACGGTCACGAGGTGCACGTTCGCGCCGGTGAGCGCGTTCAGGTACAGCGGCATCGTCGCGACGAGCGTCTTGCCCTCGCCGGTCTTCATCTCGGCGATATCGCCCTCGTGGAGGACGATCGCGCCCATCACCTGGACGTCGAAGTGACGGAGGCCGAGCGTCCGCTTCGCGGCCTCCCTGACGGCCGCATACGCCTCGAACACGAGCGCGTCGAGCTCCTCGCCGTTCTCGAGCCGCTGCTTGAACCCCGCCGTCTTCGCCTCGAGCTCGGCGTCGGTGAGCGACTCGAAGTCCGGCTCGAGCGTGGCGACGTAGGCAGCCTGCTCGGCCAGTCGCTTCAGGCGGCGGCCCTCCCCCATGCGGAGAAGGCCTTCGAGCGCTCCGTAGTCCCTGGCCACGATCCAGAGGTTAGCGGTCAGAGTGGATCGACAACCACCTCCCACCGTTCGCCGGGGCGCCGCTCGGCGCGGACGACGAACGTCCGGTACCGCTCGCGACCCCGCCGCTCGAGCTCGTCGGCGGCAGCCGCGAGGGCCCCGTCCAGGCGCTCGCGCTCCTCCCCGTCGACGAGCACGAGCCGCTCGCCGTCCGGGGGGATCGCGACGGCGATCTCGGAGGCGGCGAGATCGAGGGGGAGCTCCGCCGTCCCGGAACGCAGACGGCGCGCCGCCGCCGACCAGCCGACGCGGTCGCGCCGGGCGGCGCGGGCCTCGTACGGCGGCTCGACGGCACCGGAGAGCGCGTTTGCGAGGCGGGCGAGCGCGGCCGCCGGGGCGGCGTTCCCGTCCTCGACCACGGTACCGTCCTCGCGCACGCGGAACGCGAGCTCCGCCACGGGGTCGCCGGCGAGCTCCGGGACGTCGACCACGACAACCGCGTCCCATTCCCGGGCACGCGGCACTCCGGAGACCCCGGCGGGCACCCACCGCGGCACGACGCGCGGGTCAACGATGTCCTCCTCGCCCACGCCGGCCTAGCCGCGCGGCTCGATCAGGCCGAAGTTGCCGTCGCGGCGCCGGTAGACGACGCTCACCTCGCTCGACTCGACGTCGCGAAAGACGAAGAAGTCATGCCCGATCAACTCGAGCTGGAGCGCCGCCTCCTCGGCGGTCATCGGCTTCACCGCGAACTGCTTCGTCTTCACGATCGCCGGCTCTGTGCCCCCGGACGCCTCCCCGTCTGCCGGCTCGGGAGGCGCGTGCGCGTGCCGCGCGAGCCGCTTGCGCTGGCGCTTCTCCCGGTAGCGGCGGGCCTGTCGCTCGAGCTTGTCGGCGAGCAGGTCGATCGAGGCCTTCATGTCGTCCGAGCTCTCCCGGGCCCGCAGGACAGGGCCCTTCGTCCACACCGTCGCCTCCGCGACCTGGCTCGCGGGGTTCGACGGGTTGCGCTCCACAGCGAGCTCGAGCTCGAGCCGCGTCGCATCGTCGAGGTGACGCGCGAGCTTGGAGAGCTTCTCCTCCGCGTAGCCGCGTAGCGCGTCGCTGACCTCGACGTTCTTGCCCTTGACCTGAAGCCGCACGCAGCCCCCTTCCTGTCAGGGCGCCCGCGCGAGGCGAGCGCGCACCGGCCCTGCGCTCTGACGTTCACTCTAGCTCACGACCTCCCGCGCAAGCCGCCGCCCCTCAGGGCCCTTGCGAACGTGACCACCTCGACGCGCGCGGCGCCGACGCGGCGCAGGGCCGAGGCCGCCGCAGCCACCGTGGCGCCGCTCGTGTAGACGTCGTCGCAGAGGGCCACCGAGGAGGGCACGATGCCCCTCGCCACGAAGGCGCCCGCGACGTTGCGACGCCGTTCGGCTAGTCGCAGGCCGCGCTGCGGACGCGACTCGGCCACGCGGTCGAGCACCGGGGCCACCGGCAGCTCCCAGACGCGGGAGAGCTCGGCAGCGAGCGCCGCCGCAGTGTTGTGGCCGCGCCAGAGCTCGCGCGCGCGGGCCGCTGGGACGTACGTGATCGCCTCGACGGCAGGGCGCTCGACCGCGCCCGCGACCGCGGCCGCGGCGACACGCGCGAGAGCACGGCGGCCCCCGTCCTTCCACGCCAGCACGAGCTGGACCGCCGATCCCTCGTAGGCGACCGCGGAACGTGCCCGGGCAAACGCGAGGCGTCGCCCCGCGCATTCGCGGCAACGCTCGACTGGCCACGCCGTCGGCGCCCCGCAGCGGGCGCAGAGCGGCGGGCGGATCTCCCCGAGCGCACCCAGGCACTCCGGGCAGATCGCAGGGCCTTCCCGCCCGCAGGCGGCGCAGCGGCCCGGGAGCAGCAGGTCGACCAGCCACATCGCCCGAGCGTACGCGCGAGTTCCCGACCGGGACGTCGCGGACCGTGCCGAAAGCGTGGCGCAGCCCGCGCGACAGTCAGGAGGCGTTGCGCACGTGCACCGCCGCGGCCAGCTCGGCCTCGAAGGCAAGCTCGAGCTGCTCGACCTCGATGACCGTGACGTGAGAGCGGCGCAGCACCCGCACCGTCCCGCCTGGAACGAGGCCATACGCCCGGAGCCGCTCACGGCGACTTCCCTGCAGGCCGTAGAGGTCAACCACCTCGACGCGCTGCCCGGGAGCGACATCGAGAAGCGTCAACGGCCCCGCCGGGGCGACGCTCCCGCCGCGGCCGCGCAGGCGGCCGATCAGCCGCCGCGCGGCCGTGACGGCGATCGAGCGCGCCGGGTCGACGGTCGTGTGGCCGCAGGCGGGGCAGCAGACGTTGCCGCAGCCCCCGTGCAGCGGGCAGGACCCGCAGGCCTCATGCTGCCGCGGATCGAAGTGATGGCCGCAGAGCGGGCACGCGAGCTCGCTCAACCGCTCCACCCCACCGCGCCCAGGATCCGCTGGAGCACCCCGCCGACCACGAAGGCGAGCGGGAACACGAGCGCCGCCATCGCGGCCGCGGTGCGCCAGCCGCGCTCCTTGCCGATCATCAGGACGCTCGCCACGCACGGGATGAAGAGCGTGATCGTGACCATCGCGACAACAACCTGCGCCCCCGTCAGGAGCCCGTCACCGGCGGCGACGAAGAGGCCGGTGGCCCCGAAGTCCCGCCGCAGGAAGCCGAGCAGAAATGCCGAGGCCGTCTCCGCGGGAAGGCCGAGCCACTCGACGACGACCGGCTCGGCGGCGCGGATCAGCCCCGGCAGCGCGCCCACCTTGTCGAGCACGAACAGCAGCGCGGTGCCCGCGAGGAAGAGCGGCACGACCTCCTTCAGGTACCACTCGAGCCGCGCCGCCGTCTTCACCGCCACGTTCGCGGCCGAGGGCCGTCGCAGCGGCGGCAGCTCGACGAGCAGCGTCGAGCGCTCGCCCGGCAGGAGGCGCGCCGCGAGCCAGCCGACCGCGAGCAGGACGACGAGCAGCACTACCCCCCAGATCACGGTGGCGGCCAGGGAGACGCTCGCCAGCATTCCGAGCACGACCCCGAGCTGGGCGGAGCACGGAACAGCGAGCGCGAGCAGGAGGATCACGAGCAGCCGATCGCGCTTGCTCTCGAGGATCCGCGTCGTCATCGTCGCCATGGTCACGCAGCCGAGGCCGAGCACGAGCGGCAGCACCGCCTTCCCGTTCAGGCCGAGGAAGCGGAAGAACCGGTTCGCGAGCACGGTCAGGCGCGCGAGGTAGCCCGAGTCCTCGAGCACGCCGAATGCGAGGAAGAACGTCGTCACGATCGGGAGGACGAGCGCGAGCGCGTACGTCATTCCCATCGTCCAGAGCCCGTACTCACCGGCGAGGAAGTCGGCGACACCCGACGGCAAGAGCCGGTACGCCCACTCCTCGACCCACGGGTTGACAACGCCGCCGAAGAGATCCTCCTCGACCAGCCCGACGAGCGTGCCGGCACCGAACACGCCGACGAACCGGTAGAGGCCGTACAGGACGGCAAGCAGGCCCGCCACCCCGAAGACCGGGTGGATCGTGAGCATCCCGAGGCCCCGCCCGAGCCCGCCCCCGCGCCCGGCCACCTGCCTGACCGCCCCCTGGCCGAGCCTCTCCGCGGCCGCGAGGCGGGCGTGCTGGATCGCCGTCGAGGCCGGCTCGCCGAGCTCGCGCTCGAGGCGCTCGCGCAACGACACGAGCCCGGCGTGACCAGCCTCGCTCACCCGAGCGGCGATCCACTCCTCCGCCGCGGCGTCACGGCTGTGCCAGGCGAGCGCGAGCCCGCGCGCGGACACGGACGACTCCGGCAGGAGCGCGGCGCACGCCGTCACGGCCTCCTCGATCGCGGACGGGTACGCGACCGGGTGCTCGGGCGGCGTGGCCGTCGCGACGGCCTCCACCAGCTCGTCGACCCCGTCTCCCGAGATCGCGGTCGTCAGGACGACCGGCGCGCCGAGGCGCCCGGAGAGCACGTCCGGATCGACGGCAAGTCCGCGGCGGGCCGCCTCGTCGGCCATGTTCAGGGCGAGCACGAGCGGCAGCCCGAGCTCCGCCAGCTGGACGGTCAGGAGCAGCGTCCGCCGCAGGCTCTTCGCGTCGCCAACGTGCACGACCGCCCGCACCTGCTCGTCGAGAAGGACCCGCGACGCGACCTGCTCGTCCTCGCTCACGGGCGGAAACGACACGACCCCGGGGGTGTCGATCACCGCCGTGTCCGGCCAGATCTGGGCCGCCCCCCGGGTCACCTCGACGGTCGTGCCGGGGTAGTTCGCGACGAGCACGTAGCGACCCGTGAGCTGCCGGAACAGCACCGACTTGCCCACGTTCGGAGGGCCGAGCAACGCGACGGCGCCTCCCTCCTGGAGGGCGGCCACACTGGATGCCCCGTGGCAGCTTCCCATTCGCTCCCGCTCGATGTCAGGTCCGCCTTGCAAGCGGCGCGGGAGGACATTACACGTTTGTTCTGATGTGTGTCAGATATATCCGGGCTGATGCGTCGTCTCTTGGGGGCCGGACAGGTCCGGCCCCTACGTGGTCGCGACCGATACCGGCCCGCGGTTTGCGGTCGAACGGTATGGGAGACCGCGCTAGGCGACCGGGTAGCGCAGGATGCTGTCCGCGAGCTTCGAGGCGTCCCCGAAGATCCCGGCGATCGCGATCCCCTCGGCCGGGACCGACGTGCCGGGAAGCAGAGCGGCGCTGCGGATGGCGGCGCTGCGACCGACGGTGCAGTCGGCGCCGATCGCCGCCGGGCCGCGGATGACCGCACGCGCCTCGATCACGACGTTGCGCCCGATCACGGCGGGACCCTCGAGGACGGCGTCCGCGGCGATGCTGCAGCCCCCCTCGGCCCACACGCCGGATGCGACCTCCTCGCCCGCAACGGCGATCCGGACCCGTCCGAGCACGGCGTCCCTGATCGAGTTGCGCAGCTCGTCGAGGCCACCGACATCGTTCCAGTACGCCATCGTCGTGTAAGCGTAGATCGGCTCCCCGGCCGACACGAGCGCGGGCCAGACGTCCTGCCCGAAGTCGGAGAACGTCCCGGCCGGGATCCGCTCGAGCAGCTCGGGCTCGATCACGTAGACACCGCAGTTCGCGAGGTCGGAGCGGGCCTCGTCACGGCGCGGCTTCTCCTGGAAGCCGCGGATCCGCGTCTCGCGGTCGACGATCACGGCACCGTAGGCCGACGGGTCGTCGACCGGCTTCACCGTCAGGGTGGCGAGAGCTCCCGTGCGGCGGTGATGGCCGAGCAGGGCGGTGACGTCGATGTCGTGCAGGCCATCGCCGGACGTGACGAGGATCGTCTCGCCGCCCCAGAAATCCTCGAGCCGCTTCGTGCCTCCCGCCGTGCCGAGGAGCTCGGTCTCCTCCGACCAGTGGATCGACATGCCGAGGGCGGCGCCGTCGCCGAAGTAGCGGCGGATCAGCTCCGGGAACGAGTGCAGGTTGATGCCGACCTCGCGGATGTCGTGGCGAGCGAGCAGGTTCAGCAGGTGGTGGAGCACGGGCCGGTTCGCGATCGGCACCATCGGCTTGGGCAGGTAATCGGTCAGCGGGCGCAGGCGGGTGCCGAGCCCGGCGGCCATCACCATCGCCTTCATCGCGGCAGCGTCTCCGCGTAGGGCGCCAGGTGCGCGCCGGCCTCCGTCACGATCGCGGTCACGAGCGCGGCCGGCGTCACGTCGAACGCGGGATTCTCGGCGCGAAAGCGCGCGGTCACCTCCGCGGCCGGGCGGCGCTCGAGGGGAATCTCCGCGCCGGTCACGATCGCGAGGTCGATCGTCGAGGTCGGAGCGACGACGACGAAGGGGATCCGGTGGTGGGCGGCGAGCACCGCGAGGCCATAGGTTCCGATCTTATTCGCCACGTCGCCGTTCGCGGCGATCCGGTCGGCTCCGACGACGACGTGCGATACCTCGCCGCGCGCCATCAACGAACCGGCGGCACCGTCCACGACCACCGCGAACGGGACCCCGGCCCGCTCGAGCTCCCACGCGGTCAGGCGGCTCCCCTGCAGCAGCGGCCGCGTCTCGTCGACCCAGACCCGCTCGACGAGCCCGCGCGCGAACGCGGCCTTGACCGCCCCGAGCGCGGAGCCGTGCCCCGCGGTTGCGAGCGCGCCCGTGTTGCAGTGGGTGAGCACGCGCGCGCCCCCGGGCCGAAACAGGGGCACCGCGTGGTCGCTCATGGCGACACAGCGCGCGACCTCATCCGCGTGCAGCCCCCGCGCCCGCTCCACGAGCCGGTCCGGATCGCTACCGGCCGCGCGCATCTCCCCGAGCGCCCACGCGAGGTTGACAGCGGTGGGCCGCGACGCGAGCAGGGTAGCGGCCGCCTCGTCGAGGTCATCCCCGCGCAGCGCCGCGAGCGCATAGCCCATGGCCGCGGCGACGCCGATCGCCGGCGCGCCCCTGATCGCGAGGGCGCGGATCGCCTCCGCCACCTCGCCGGCGGAGCGACACACGAGCTCGACCACCTCGTCCGGGAGGCGGCGCTGGTCGAGGAGGACGACCCGGTCCCCCTCGAGGCGGACGACCTCCTCGGGGTCTACGTCCCCTCGTCCCACGAGGACAGGTAACGCTCCTGCTCCTCGGTGAGCGTGTCGATCGCGACCCCCATCGTCTCGAGCTTCAGGCGGGCGATCTCGCGGTCGATCTCGTCCGGGACGTCGTACACGCGGCGCTCGAGCTCCCCCGCGTTCGCCACGACGTACTCGGCCGCGAGCGCCTGGTTGGCGAAGCTCATGTCCATCACGGCCGCGGGGTGGCCCTCCGCCGCGGCCAGGTTGACGAGCCGCCCCTCGGCGAGGAGGTAGACGCGGCGGCCGTCCGCGAACACGAACTCGGCGACGTTCGGGCGCACCTCGCGTTCCGACACGGCCGCGGCCCGCAGGGCCGGCAGCTCGATCTCGACGTTGAAGTGCCCGGCGTTCGCGAGCACCGCGCCGTCCTTCAGGAGCGCGAGGTGGTCGCGCGCGACGACGTTCTTGTCGCCGGTGGCAGTGATGAAGATGTCGCCGGCGACGGCGGCCTCGGCCATCGGCATGACCTCGTACCCGTCCATCACCGCCTCGAGCGCGCGCAGGGGGTCGACCTCGGTCACGATCACGTGGGAGCCCATGCCGCGGGCGCGCATCGCGACGCCCCGACCGCACCAGCCGTAGCCGCCGACGACGACCCTGCGGCCGGCGAGCAGCAGGTTCGTCGACCTGATCACAGCGTCGATCGTCGACTGCCCGGTGCCGTAGCGGTTGTCGAACAGGTGCTTGGTCTGCGCTTCGTTGACCGCTATCACCGGGAAGCCGAGCTTCCCGTCGGCCTCGAGCGCCCGCAGACGGATGACGCCAGTGGTGGTCTCCTCGGTCGCCCCGAGTACGTCGCCGAGCTGCTCCCGCCGCCGCGAGTGCAGAACACCGATCACGTCGGCGCCGTCGTCCATCGTCAGCTGCGGCCGGTGGTCGATCGCGGCGTCGATGTGCGCGTAGTACGTGTCCGCGTCCTCGCCGCGGATCGCGAAGACCGGGACCCCGTACTCGGCGACGAGCGCGGCCGCGACGTCGTCCTGGGTCGAGAGCGGGTTCGACGCGCAGCAGACTACGTCGGCCCCGCCCGCCTTCAGCGTTCGCAGCAGGTTGGCGGTCTCCGTCGTCACGTGCAGGCAGGCGGTGAGCCGGTAGCCCTGGAGCGGCCGCTCGCGGGCGAACCGCTCGCGGATCGCCCGCAGCACGGGCATCTCGCGCTCGGCCCACTCGACCCGCAGCACGCCCCCGGGAGCGAGCGCGAGATCCCTGACGTCGTGGCGTTCGGCCCTGGTCGCCATCGCGGGCCAGTCTACCCGCGGGCCCGCCCGTAGCGGTCGTCGAGACGAACGACGTCGTCGAGCTCGGGCGTCGACGCCTCGAGGATCACGCAGTCCTCGAGCGCGACGAGCCGGTGCACGGTGCCGGGCGCCAGCCGGACGGAGTCGCCCTGCACGAGCTCGACGCTGTCGAGCGCGTCCGCGCTCTCGCCCGCGTCGAGCCGGGCCCGGCCGGCGTGGAGGTGGAGCGTCTCGTCCTTGCGCTCGTGGTACTGGAGGCTGAGCGCCTCACCGGCACGCACGACGAGCACCTTGCCGCAGTAGCGGTCGGTCAGGGCGAAGTGGAGCTCGTGGCCCCAGGGCTTCTCGACGCGCCGGGTCTCGAAGGCGTAGCCGCTCACGTCACCGCCGGCCAGCCAGGATTCGCCGCCACGTGCGCCTCAGCGGCCCGTAGCTCCTTGGGCGTGTTCACGGTCAGCCATGTCCCCCGGTGGCGGTAGGCGCGCAGCCTGCCCGCGGTGGCGAGTTCCGGGAACGTGGAGCGCTCGTGGTCGCCACGCTCGGGCAGCAGCTCGATCGCCTCCTCGCCGAGCACGTAGAGACCGCAGCTCACCCAGTGGGGCAAGAGCGGGGCCTCGCGGAAGCCGGTGACGACGTCGCCGTCGAGATCCACGATTCCGAACGCGGAGCGCAGCGGGCAGACGGCGATCGTCGCTGCGGCGGCCGTGTCCTCGTGCAGCGCCGAGAGCGCGCGGAGGTCGACGTCGAAGAGCTCGTCCCCGTTGAGCGCGTAGAGCGGCCCCCTGCCGGTACGGGCCGCGGCCGCGAGGCGCAGGCCGCCGCCGCGCCCGAGCGGTTCCCGCTCCTCGACGGGCACGATCTCGACGCCCGGGCGACCAAGCGCGGCCTGGAAGGACGGCCCCTGCCCGGCGGCGCAGCTCACGATCACGCGCGTGACGCCGGCCGCGCGGAGCAACGCCACCTGGTGGCCGGCGAGCGGACGGCCGCCGACCGGCACGAGCGCCTTGGGCAGCTCGCCAGCCGCGTCGCCGAGGCGCTCGGCCTTCCCCCCGGCCAGGATGATCGCCTCGTTCACGCGAGCTACGGCCGCCCGACCGACTCGTAGAAGAACCGGGCTGCGCGCGCCTCGTCGGGGTCGAGGACGTTGCGCCCGTCGATCAGGACGGCGCTTCGCATCACCCGCCCGGCCTCGTGGTAGGGAAAGGCTCGCACGGCGTCCCACTCGGTCACGATCACGGCGGCGTCGGCGCCCTCGAGCGCCGCGAGCAGGTCTTCGTGGAGCTCGACGCCCTGGAGCAGCTCGCGGGCCTCTCCGAGCGCGACGGGGTCCCAGCCGCGCACGTGCGCGCCCTCGGCGAGGAGCCGGGAGGCGAGCACGAGACTCGAGGCCTCGCGCATGTCGTTCGTGTTCGGCTTGAACGCGAGCCCGAGCAACGTCACCGTCTTGCCGCGCAGCGACCCGAGGTGCTTGGCGAGCTTCGCGACGACCCGGCGCTTCTGGAGCTCGTTGACCTCGATCACCGCGGTCAGGAGCTGGAAGTGATAGCCGGAGTTCCCGGCCAGCTGCTTGAGGGCGGCGACGTCCTTGGGGAAGCACGAGCCGCCGAAGCCGAGGCCGGCCCGCAAAAAGTGCGGCCCGATCCGCGGATCGAGGCCCATCCCCCGGGCGACGACCGAGACGTCGGCCCCGGTCTCCTCGCAGACGTTCGCGATCTCGTTGATGAAGGAGATCTTCGTGGCGAGGAACGCGTTCGACGCGTACTTGATCATCTCGGCGGTCGCGACGTCGGTGCGCAGGATCGGAACCCCGAGTCCCTCGTAGAGGGTCGCAATGGCGTCGCCCGGCCCGGGCCCGAACGACCCGATCACGACCCGGTCGGGCCGCTGGAAGTCGGCAACGGCGGTGCCCTCGGCCAGAAACTCGGGGTTGGACACGTACCCGACGTCCGCGCGGCCGCGGCTGTCGAGCTCGATGCGCACTTTCTCGCCGGTGCCGACCGGCACGGTGCTCTTCATGACAAGGGTGAGGCCGTCGCTGCCCGGCTCCAGCTCATCGAGGACGCGCCACACCGCCGAGAGGTCGGCGTCCCCCGAGTGGGTCGGGGGCGTGCCCACGCAGACGAACACCGACCTGGCCGCCGCGAACGCCTCCCGCACGTCGAGCGTGAAGCGGAGCCGCTCGCGGTTTCGCTCGAGCAGCTCCGCGAGGCCCGGCTCGTAGATCCCCGTCCCGCCGGCCTCGAGCGCCGCGATGCGCGCCTCGTCGATGTCACGGACGCAGACCTCGTGCCCGAGCTCGGCGAAGCAGGCCGCGGTCACGAGCCCCACCCAGCCCGCTCCGAGCACGCCGATCGGCTCGAGCCGGCTCATCGGGCCGCCGACAGCGGCTTCAGGCCCTTCGCGATCGCGAGCATCGTCTCGTTCGTGAGGTCGTCGAGCAGCGTGTTGGCGACCCAGTAGACGGCGCCGTTCTCCTCGAACGAGACCATGTGCAGCTTCGAGCCGGCGAAGTGGAGCCTGTACGTGCGCCCGCCGATCCGTTTCTCGACGTTCGCCCCGGACAGGATCGGCGCGTCCGTCCACGACGTCTGCTGGATCCCCCAGTACTGGCCGTAGCCGGCCGTGTAGACGATCCGCACGGCGCCGTGGCCGGCGAGCCGGTAGGCACGCAGCGGCACCTCCGGATCGAGGGTCGAGTTGAGATCGCGCATGGTCGGGACGAGCAACGGGAAGCCGACCTTCCCGCGCACGTCGCGCAGGAGCGCCGCGACGGTCTCGACGTCCCTGACGACGGAGGGCGGCTGATGCTCCGGCGTCTCGTCGACCGGGGCATCCGCGATCGTGCCGTGGAACGTCTTGCCGACGATCACCTGCAGCATCGTCGGGAGCTCCTCCCCGTCGCCGGCGGCCCTCGCCTCGGCGTCCCCGAACAGGTCGGCGACGATCGTGGCCGCCTCCTTCGCGCCCGCCCGGGCCGGGTCGTAGACGACCGCGCTCGTGAAGTAGTCCCATTTTGCGTTGCCCACCTCGTCGAGCGCGTTACCCCCGACGGTCGTCACGTAGCCGCGCTCGCCGAGCAGGTAGGCAGCCGTGTCGGCCGAGCCCTCGACGCCGTTTCCGTTCAGCACCTCGACGGTCGTCTCGGCCGGCTTCGGCGGCCCCCCCGTCTCCTCCCTCCCGGATGCGGCAGCCGTCGCCTTGTCGGCCGCCTCCAGATCCGGGTTGAGGAAGTCGCGGACCGCCTCCTCCACCGATCCCTCGGCGGCGGTGAGCTCCGCGTAGCCGGTGATCCCGTCGATCCGCGCCTGGAAGAAGTGCCCCGAGGGCAGCCCGTAGATGAACCGCGCGTACCCGAGCACCTCCTCGACGGAGATCTTCGCCTTCTTGCCGCCCTTCACCACCTCGACGTTCTCGACGACCGCGTTGATCACGCCGGGAAGCTTCGTGATGCTGAAGCTCGCCTGCACCTGCTGCTTGAAGGCCTTCACGAACGCCTGCTGGCGGGCGAGGCGGTGCAGGTCCGAGTCGGTGTGGCGAAAGCGCGCGTAGTCGAGCGCGGCCCCGCCCGTGAGCCGCTGGTACCCCGGCATGAGATTGATGCGGGCGTACTGCTCCGAGCCGGTGTTGTCGTTGAAGTAGCGGTGATCGACGTCGACGTAGACACCCCCGACCTCGTTCACGATCGACTTGAAGCCGTGGAAGTTGACGACGATCGCGTAGTTGATCGGCACCCCCGTGAGCGCCCTGACGGTCTTGACCGTGCCGGTCGGGCCGCAGTAGGCGTACGCGGTGTTGATGCGGTCGCGCCAGGGCGCGTGACTCCGGCAGCCGGGATGATCGACCACGAGATCGCGCGGGAACGAGAGCAGGGTCACGGTGTCGCTCTTCGGGTCGGCGCGCAGGAGCATCACCGTGTCGGAGCGCCCGGGGTCACCTCTCCCCTCGACGCCCGCACGCTTGTCGTAACCGATGATGATCGCGGTCGTCGGTTCGCCGGGCAACGGCGCCTCGAGAACGCCCTCCTCGGCGATCTGCTTCACCTCCTCGGAGTGCGCCTGCACGGCGGCGACGCTCTCGTTCAGGTACAGCCAGATCCCCCCGCCGAGCGCGCCCGCGGCCACGATCGCGACTACGGCCAGAGCCAGCAGGATCCTGCCGGCGAGCCGCCAGCCGCTGCGCCGCCACGCCGCGTACCGGCTCATCGGCCCGAGCGGCGAGAACGGCGGCGATGCCGCGAGCGGGGAGGCCGGCGGCTCCGGTGGCCCGCCGCTGGGGCGGCCACCGCGGCCGACGCCTCTCTTCAGGGTCGTTCGCACGCTTGTCTTGGTCGGAGCGGCCGCGACGGGAAAGGGGCCCCGGCCGAGAATAGCTGACTGTTCGGGGGCCGGTTCGCCGGCCCTGCCCTAGTCGCGGCCGGCCACCGAGACCTTGTTCTCGGCATGACGCAGCCGCTCGGCCACGAGCCAGCGGTCGATGCCCTCCTCGCCGGCGTCGGCCCGCTCGAGCAGGACACGCGCTTCGTCGGCCTGCCGGCGCGCCAGCTCGACATCGATCTCCTCGGCCCGGACGGCGTCGTCGACGAGCACGATCGCCCGGTCGCGCTGAACCTTGAAGTAGCCGGGCCCGGTCGCGAACACCGTCCAATCGTCCCCGGTCTTGATCCGGATCTCGCCAGCCTTCAGCATCGAGACGAGCGGGGCGTGCCGCGCCAGCACGCCGATCTCTCCGGCCGCGCCCGGCACGATCACCAGGCGCGCCTCCCCCTCCCACGCCGACCCCTCGGGGGTGACGACCGAGAGGTCGAACGTCTTGTCGGTGCCCTCCGCCACGGCAGGCTACGCGGCCTCTGCCAGCTCACGGCCGCGCTCCACGGCCTCGTCGATCGTGCCGACCATGTAGAACGCTGACTCCGGGAGATCGTCGTGGCGGCCCTCGATGATCTCCGCGAAGCCCTTGATCGTGTCGTCGAGGCGCACGTACTTGCCGGGCGAGCCGGTGAACGCCTCGGCGACGAAGAACGGCTGCGACAGGAACCGCTGGATCTTGCGCGCGCGGGCAACGACGAGCTTGTCCTCGTCGGAGAGCTCGTCGATGCCGAGGATCGCGATGATGTCCTGGAGGTCCTTGTAGCGCTGGAGAACCTCCTGCACGCCTGTCGCGGTCTGGTAGTGCTCGGCCGAGACGATGCCCGGCTGGAGGATCCGCGACACCGAGTCGAGCGGGTCGACGGCCGGGTAGATCCCCTGCTCCGAGATCGCCCGCGAGAGCACGGTGGTGGCGTCGAGGTGGGCGAACGTGTTGGCGGGGGCGGGATCGGTGAGGTCGTCCGCGGGCACGTAGATCGCCTGGACCGACGTGACCGAGCCGCGCTGCGTCGAGGTGATCCGCTCCTGAAGCTGTCCCATCTCGGTCGCCAGCGTCGGCTGGTAGCCGACCGCGGAGGGCATCCGCCCGAGCAGCGCCGACACTTCGGAGCCCGCCTGGACGAAACGGAAGATGTTGTCGATGAAGAGCAGCACGTCCTGGCCCTGCTCGCGGAAGTACTCAGCCATCGTCAGCCCGGCCAGCGCGACGCGCAGGCGCGCCCCGGGCGGCTCGTTCATCTGCCCGTAGACGAGCGCGGTCTTCTCGATCACGCCCGACTCGGTCATCTCGATCCAGAGATCGTTGCCCTCGCGCGTCCGCTCGCCGACGCCGCAGAAGACCGAGAGCCCGCCGTGCTGGGTGGCGATGTTGTTGATCAGTTCCTGGATCAGCACGGTCTTGCCCACGCCGGCGCCGCCGAACAGACCGACTTTGCCGCCCTTCACGTACGGCGCTAGCAGGTCGATCACCTTGATCCCGGTCTCGAAGATCTCGGCGGTCGGCTTGAGGGTCTCGTACGCGGGCGGGTCGCGGTGGATCGGCCAGCGCTCGTCCGCCTCGACCGCCTCCGGACGCTTGTCGATCACGTCTCCGAGGACGTTGAAGAGACGCCCGAGGGTGCCCCGGCCGACGGGAACCGCGATCGGCGCCCCCGTGTCGACCACGGCGGCCCCGCGCGGGATCCCGTCGGTCGAGTCCATGGCCACGGCGCGCACCGTGCCGTCCCCGAGGTGCTGCTGCACCTCGGCGATCACGTCGAGGCCGGGCTGCCCGTCCGCGCTCGGAACCGAGATGCGCACGGCGTTGTAGATGGCGGGCAGCCGATCGGGGAAGACGGCGTCGACGACGACGCCCTTGATCTCGACGATGCTGCCGACGCTCGTCGGCGTGAGGGTCTCGGTCATGTGGCTCCTCGCGGGGCTTGGTGGCTCGGTGATCCGGTGTTACAAACTCGACGGGAGTCTATCCGACCAACCGAGTTGCGACGCTACAAGCGATCGTGAGCGTTTAGACGTTCTGGACCGTCGGCGTGGTCTCGGTCTCGACCGGCGCTCGCTCGGGCGGGAGCTGCGCGATCTCGGTCGGCGCGGACGGCTGACCGGGCGACGGATCGTCCCGCAGCGACGCGACCAGCGTGCCGACCCCGGCCCCGACCATCACGAGCGCGGCCGCGGCCGCGGCGATGCCGTAGCGGGCGCGCCGGCGTGGCGGGCGCGCCTCCGGCACCACCGTTCGCCGCGGGCGCTCGACCGGCGCGCCACGCAGCGCCCCGGCCACGGCGGCCGCGCTCCCGGCGAACGCGCGGCAGCGCTCGCAGCGGGCAAGGTGGCGCTGGAGCAGCAGCCGCTCGAGCTCCGAGAGCTCGCCGTCGAGGCCGAGCGATGCCCACTCACGGGCGCGTACGCAGCTTCGATCGGGGTCAAGCGGTTCGCCGGCCATCGTCTCTCCCTACCCCTTGCGACGATAGCCGACCGCGGAGGTTAGCGGCCCTACGAGCCGCGCGGCTCGTGAGACACGACCCGCTGCAGCTCGTCGTCCGGGCGCAGCGGGTACCAGCATGCCGCCTGCTGGCGGCCGCCCGAGTTCCGAAGCGGCGGGATCTCCGTCCGGCAGTTCTCCGGTACCTCGTCCGGCGAGCCGGTCACGAGGCGCGCCTTCGGGCAGCGCGGATGGAAGGCGCAGCCGGGCGGCGGGTCGACCGGTGACGGCACGTCCCCGCTCAGGATGATCCGCTCGCGCTTCATCTCCCCGCCGGCCTCGCCGGTGGGAACGGCCGAGAGCAGGGCCGCCGTGTACGGGTGTTTCGGCACCCCGTAGACATCGCCGGCGTCGCCGATCTCGACGATCCGTCCCAGGTACATGACGGCGATCCGGTCGGAGACGTGGCGGACAACCCCGAGGTCGTGCGAGATGAACAGGTAGGTGAGGGCGAAGTCGTGCTGCAGCGAGAGCAGGAGATTGAGGATCTGCGCCTGGATCGAGACGTCGAGAGCCGAGACCGGCTCGTCGCAGACGATCAGCTTCGGGGACAGGGCGAGCGCCCGGGCCACCCCGATGCGCTGTCGCTGCCCGCCCGAGAACTCGTGCGGATAACGGTTGTAGTGCTCGGGATTGAGGCCGACGCGCTCCATCAGGTCCTGCACCTTGCTCCTGGTGGAGCCCTCGATGCCGTGGATCGCGAAGGGAGTGCCGACGATCTGGCCGACGGTCTGGCGCGGGTTCAGCGACGAGTACGGATCCTGGAACACCATCTGCAGCTCGCGCCGCAACGGCCGCATCTCCCGCGCGGAGAGGCGCGTGATGTCGCGGCCCTCGAACCTGATCGTCCCCTCCGTCGCCTCGAGCAGCTTCAGGATCAGACGCGCGGTCGTCGACTTGCCGCAGCCGGACTCCCCGACGAGGCCGAGCGTCTCGCCCCGGCGGATCGAGAACGTGACGTCCTCGACGGCATGCACGTGGCCGACCGTGCGCTGCAGCAGGCCGCGGTGGATCGGGAAGCGCTTCGTCAGCCCCTCGACCTCGACGAGCGGCTCCACGCTCGCCGCCCGGGCGCCGGCAGCCTCGGCCGCTGTCGCCGTCTCGCTCAAACCGCTGCCCTCGTGAATCGCTCCTGACGCTCCGCCCAGAGCGTGCGCTTCTCGTCCGCGGACAGGTGGCAGGCCTCCGCATGTCCCCCGCCCCGGTCGCGGAACTCGGGTCGTTTCTGGTCGCAGGGCCCGAAGCGGTGCGGACAGCGGGGATGGAACGGGCACCCGGGCGGGACGAAGATCAGCGACGGGGGCGCGCCCTCGATCGGCACGAGCCGCGAGACTTTCTGGTCGACGTGCGGGATCGACTCGAGCAGCCCCCACGTGTACGGATGGAGCGGCTTGCCGAACACCTGCTGGCGCGGGCCCTGCTCCATCGCCCGGCCCGCGTACATGACCATCACGGTCTGGGCGACCTCGGCGAC
Source organism: Thermoleophilia bacterium (assembly GCA_023382435.1). GTDB lineage: Bacteria > Actinomycetota > Thermoleophilia > Gaiellales > Gaiellaceae > JAHDVS01. Next base: position 5,797 of record JAHDVS010000037.1, on the reverse strand, counting down.
CACGCCGAGATCGTGGGTGATCAAGACCACCGCGATGTCGAACTCCTTCTTGACCCGGTCGATCAGCTCGAGGATCTGCGCCTGCACGGTGACGTCGAGTGCGGTCGTGGGCTCGTCGGCGATCAGGACGTCGGGGTTGAGGAGCAGGGCCATCGCGATCATCGCACGCTGGCGCATGCCGCCCGAGTACTGGTGGGGGTAGTCGCGGAAGCGCTCGCGCGGCTTCGGGATACCGACGGCCGCGAGCACCTCGATCGCCCGCTCGGCCGCCTGCCGCCGCGGCACCCGCTCGTGTGCGCGGATCGCCTCGACGAGCTGGTCGCCGACCCGGTACATCGGGTGCAGGCAGGCGAACGGGTCCTGGAAGATCATCGCGATCTCCTTGCCCCTGATCCGGCGCAGCTCGCCAGGCGGCATCGTCAGGAGGTCGCGGCCCTTGAAGAGGGCCGTTCCCTCGATGTTCGCGGCACGCCGGTTGAGCAGCCCGAGCAAAGCGAGGTTGGTCACGCTCTTGCCGGAGCCGGACTCGCCGACGATCCCGAACGTCTCGCCACGACGCACCTGGAAGGAGAGGTCGTCGACCGCGTTGACGACCCCGTCGGAGGTCGGGAAGCGCACGGACAGCCCGGAGACGTCGAGCAGCACCTCGCCGTCAGGCATCGTGCCTCCTTCCGCGACTTCCGCTCACTGGTACCTGACCCTCGGGTCGAGCCAGGCGTAGACGATGTCCACGAGCAGGTTCATGATCGCGACCGCGAACGCGCTCACGACCACGACCGCGACCACGGCCGGCAGGTCCTGGTTGAACGTGGCCCGGACCGCCCAGGCGCCGAGCCCCTGGATGTTGAACACGGTCTCCGTGATCACCGCGCCCCCGACTAGCAGGGCGATGTCCATCCCGAACATAGTCACGATCGGGGTCAGGCTCGCCCGCAGCCCGTGCTTGAAGACGACGCGGCGCTCGGTCAGGCCCTTCGCCCTGGCGGTGCGGATGTAGTCCTCGCCCATCGTCTCCAGCAGGTTCCCTCGCGTCATGCGGGCGTAGAACGCCGCGTAGAGCAGCGCCAGCACGACCCAGGGCATGATCAGATGGGTAAACCACTCCGACGGGCTCTCGGAGAACGGAACGTAGCCGGTCCCGGGTAAGAAGTGGAGCCAGTCCGGCCCGCCCCCCGTCTCTGCGAACAGCCACAGCGCCATCAGGCCGAGCCAGAAGACCGGCGCGGAGACGCCGAAGAGCGCGAACCCCATGGCAGCCCGGTCGAGCAGCGTGCCGCGCCTGAGGGCGGAGACGATCCCGATCGTGACGCCCAGGGTCAGCCACACGATCGCTGCTCCGAACGCGAGCGAGAGCGTCCTCGGCGCCCGCTCGAGCAGCTCCTCGCGCACCGGGATACGGGTGTCGAACGAGAAGCCGAGCCCGGGCCAGCCGTACTTGTCCCCGGTGGTCAGGTCGCTGAGGAAGTGCCAGTACTGTGCATACCAGGGCTTGTCCAGGCCGAACTGCCTGCGGACTTCCTCGAGCACCTGCGGCGTCGGGGACTTGCCGGCGAAGCGGACCGCCGGGTCTCCGGTCGGAAGCAGGTAGAAGATCGCGAACGTGATCATCGTCACCGCGAGCAGGACGACGATCACCCAGACCAGACGACGGACGATGTAGGCCGCCACCGGTCTAGCCTATCGCTCGGGAAGCCGTTCGACCACGATGGGAAGAGACGAGAGGGCCGCCCCTGCCGGGACGGCCCTCTCTGCCTTCGTCGCTTCGCTCCGGTCTACTGCGCCACCGCGACGTGCGCGTAGGCGATCGTGCCGGAGAACTGGTCGAAGTCCCACTTCGTCACGGTCGGACCCGTGATCTGGGTCGCGGTCGCGTCGAGGTAGGGGATCCAGGGGACGACCTCCTCCATCAGCTTCTTGTCGAGGTCGGCCCAGCACTGGACACGCTCGTCGCCCACGGGGATCACGTTGCAGGCGTCGATGTCCGCGTCCACGCTCGGGATGCCCTCGACCGTGCCGGAGGCCTTCACTTTCGCGGCCTGCTCGGGCGTGAGGCCGACGAGCGAGTAGTTGATGTTGCCGGTCGGTAGGGTCGAGCGGCTGTCGAACAGGACCATGAACGTCGAGGCGTCCGCGTAGTCCTTGCCCCACCCGGGCCGCCCGGACGCCGGGACGTTCTTCGAGACGTCCTGGATCACCGGGTAGGCGCCCTCGACCGAGCGCACCTTGAGCGTGATCCCGATCTTCTCGAACGACGCGCTCGTCGGCGGCTGCATGTCCTGCCGCAGCCGATCGGCCTCGGTCACGTAGAGGACGTCCTTGCATTCGGGCGCGTCGCAGATCCCGTCCTTGTCCGTGTCGTACTTCGAGAGCTTCATCTCCTCCATCGCCGCCGCGACGTCGCCCGCGTAGCCCTCCGACGGGTACGGGTCGTAGTCGGCAAGCGTCTCGTTCAGCATCGCGTCCGGGATGATGTGCGTGGCGATCTCACCGGCCGTCGGTCCTCCCCAGGCGCGGCGCAGCCCCTCCTTGTCCATGACGAGATTCGCGGCCTTACGCACGTGGATGTCGTCGAACGGGGGCTGGGTCAGGTTCAGCGTGATGTACCACGTGCGGTCGCCGGCGTTGATGTGCAGGAGCGGCGTCAGCTCCTCGTTCTCGGTGTACTCTCGGATCACCTTCGGCGGCTCGCTCGCGACTGCATCCTCGATCTCCCCGGCCTTGATCTTGTTGAAGATGTCGTCGGGGTTCGAGTTGATCTTGAACTCGAAGCGATCGACGAAGTTCTCGCGCGCCTCGGGCGTGTCGGTCGCCGGGTCGTAGTCCGGGTTGCGCACGAGCGTCATCGACGTGTTCGGGTCGAAGCCCGCGATCGGCTCGAGCGTGTCGCAGCTCGACGCGTCGAGCGCGTCCGAGCCCTCGAACATGTACGGGCCGGACGAGATCAGGTAACGGCCGTACGCGCCTGCCTCCGTGAAGCAGCCGGCGACCTCGCGAGGCGCGGGGCCAGCGGCGGGCATCGCGAGGCGGAACGGGAAGTCGCCCGTCGGCGCCGTCAGCTTGAAAGCGATCGTCTTGTCGTCCGGGGTGGTGATGCCGGAGATCGTGTCGGCCTCGCCGGCCATGAACTCCGACATTCCCTCGATCACGGTGTAGTAGAAGCCGTACTGGGCGACGAGCGACTCGGTGCCGATCCGCTCGAACGCGTAGGCGACGTCCTGCGAGGTGATCTCACGGCTGAGCGGCGGGCCGAACTTGATCCCGTCCTTCAGTGTGTACGTGTAGGTGAGACCGTCGTCGGAGATCGTGCCGAGATCGGTCGCGAGGTCGGGGATCAACTCGTTGCCGGCCGATCCCGCCGTGTGGCGGTAGCCGATGAGCGTGCGCACGAGCAGGCCCGATTGGATCCCGAACGCCTCGCCCAGGTACTCGCCCACCGGGTCGAAGCCGCCGGTGAAGCCGAACGTCTCCTCCCAGTCGACGCGGTACGTCCCACCGGCCTGGGGGCCCTCAGGCGAAGGCTCTTCCTCGGTCGTGGCCGGCTCCTCCTCGGTCGTGGCCGGCTCCTCGCCGGTCGTGGCCGGCTCAGTCGCCGTCGTGTCCGGCGTGGCCTCGCCGCCGTCGTCGCCCCCGCAAGCCGCGGCGCCGACCGCGAGCCCGAGCGCGACCACCACTATCGCCAGTGCTCTCCAGTGTCTCACGTGTACCCCCTCTTCGGTTTCCCCGGCCCGCTTCCCCAGGCGATCCGGACATCTTCCTTCCGCAATCGACGACGAGCACTGACGGAAGTTAGCGCATCGGCGCCGGAGCCGCTCACCTGCCGCTCCGCGGGTCGAGCGCGTCGCGCAGCCCGTCCCCGACGAGATTGAAGGCGAGCGTCGTTGCCACGAGGAACAGCCCCGGGAACAGCATCAGCCACCAGGCGACGTCGAACACGCCGGCCGCGTCGGAGAGCATGCGCCCCCAGGACGGCGTCTCCTGCGGCACGCCCAGCCCGAGGAACGAGAGCGCCGCCTCGAACAGGATGTTGCTCGGGATGAGCAGCGTCGAGTAGACGATGATCGGCGCGATGAGGTTCGGCAAGACCTCCCGGAACATGATCCGCACGTTGCCGGCGCCGAGCGACCGGGCGGATTCGATGAACTCCTTCTCGCGGATCGAGAGCACGTTGCCGCGCACGATGCGGGCGATGTAGGGCCACGAGAAGAGCGCGATGATGAACACGACCAGCGACAGCCCCGGCTCGATTGCACCGTTCAGGCACCCCTCCTTCGTCGTGCCGCACGCGGCCGCGATTCCGATCGCGAGCAGGAGCAGCGGCAGGGCCAGGATCACGTCGGTTACCCGCGAGACGATCGTGTCGGCGACCCCCCGGAAATAGCCCGCCGCGGTCCCGAGGACAACGCCGATGAACACCGCGATCCCGGTCGCGGCGAGCGCGATCAGCAGCGACGTTCGCGCCCCGTAGAGCACGCGGACGAAGAGGTCGCGCCCTGCGGTGTCGGCTCCGAACCAGAAATCCGAGTTGGGCCCGAGCGGCAGCCCGAACTCGTCGGTCATCTCGCGCTGGAAGAGGTCGTTCGGGCCGTGCCCGGCGAGGTACTTGCCGATCACGCCGGCGAAGATCGAGATCAGGACGAGGAGCACGATCACGAGCAGGCCGGCAAGCGCGGCTCGGTCATGGCGGAACCGCTCCCAGGCGAGCTGCCGCGGCGACTTGCCGACGACCTGCCCCATGAGCGGCGCGGACTCGACAGGCCCCGCGAGGGACGTCATTCGATCTCGTCTCCGCTCAAGACCGTCGCACTCTAGCGCGCTGGGCCCGCGAAGTGAACGGGACCTGCGATCCTTGATCTGGCATGGATGTCGGGCGGCCCCTGCGCACGGTCATGGTCGAGCCGATCGCCGACCCGGTGCCGCGCGTGGGCGCCGCCGGTGCCCGCCTACCCGTACTCGAGCGCGTCCGCGCCGCCGACGACCTCGAGGATCTCCTGGGTGATCTCGGCCTGACGCGCGCGGTTCATGTCGAGCGTGAGGCGGTCGATCAGCTCCTCGGCGTTCTTCGAGGCGTTGCGCATCGCGGTCATGCGGGCGCCGAGCTCCGAGGCGGCTGACTCGAGCAGGGCCCGGTAGATCGTCGTCTCGACGTAGGTCGGCAGCAGCCGCGCGAGGATCTCCTCCGGCTCGGGCTCGTAGATGAAGTCCCCCTCGAGCGCGACCTCGTAGGCCGTCTTCTCGCCGTCCTCCTCGAGCGCGCGGCGCGGCACGGGCAGCAGGTCGAGCGTCTCGACCTCCTGGCTGAGCGGCGAGATGTAGCGGTTGTAGATGAGCACGACCCGGTCCGCGGCCCCGCTCGTGAACAGCTCGCTCACCCGGTGGGTGATCGCGCCGGCGTCCGTGTACGCCGGCCGGTCGGTGAAGCCGACCCACGAGCCAGCGAGCTCGTAGCGGCGAAACGCGAGCGTCGAACGCCCCTTCTTGCCGACGACGCACCACACCGGCTCCTGCCCGCCGGCTCGAAGCTCGCGCTCGAGCGCGAAGGCGCGCCGCAACACCTGCGTGTTGAACGGGCCGGCGAGCCCCCGGTCGCCCGTGACGGCGATCAGGGCGACACGGCGCACGTCGGCACGCTCCTCGAGCAGCGGATGGCGGGCCAGCGGGCCTGCGGCGCGGGCGGTGCCGATCATCAGCTCGCGCATCCGGTCCGCGTACGGGCGCATCGCCTGGATCCGCGCCTCGGCCCGGCGCAGCCGCGCGCCGGCGACGAGCTCCATCGCCTTCGTGATCTTGCGCGTGTTGC
>JAHDVS010000036.1:18274-29716 GCA_023382435.1 Thermoleophilia bacterium | reverse complement strand
TCGATCGAGTCGTAGTTGAAGAAGCGCTGGTACTGCTTGACGAGTGCGTTCTTCGGCTCGAGCAGGATCTTCACGAGGTCGTCGCGGGTGAGCTGGTGTACCGCGCAAACGACGGGAAGGCGGCCGATGAACTCCGGGATCAGCCCGTAGGAGAGGAGGTCTTCGGGCATCACCCGCGAGAGCAGCTCGGCACCCTCGACCGATCGCTTCGACCGGATGTCCGCACCGAAGCCGACCTGGTTCTTGCCGATGCGCTTGCCGATGATCTTCTCGAGACCGGCGAACGCGCCGCCGCAGATGAACAGGATGTTCGTGGTGTCGATGGAGAGGAACTCCTGGTGGGGATGCTTGCGCCCGCCCTGCGGAGGCACCGACGCGACCGTCCCCTCCAGGATCTTCAGCAGCGCCTGTTGGACGCCCTCTCCGGAGACGTCGCGCGTGATCGACGGGTTGTCCGCCTTGCGCGCGATCTTGTCGACCTCGTCGATGTAGATGATCCCGGTCTCCGCCTTCTTGACGTCGAAGTCGGCGGCCTGGATCAGCTTCAGGAGGATGTTCTCGACGTCCTCGCCGACGTAGCCGGCCTCGGTCAGCGCGGTGGCGTCCGCGATCGCGAACGGCACGTTCAGGATCCGGGCAAGCGTCTGCGCGAGCAGCGTCTTGCCGCAGCCGGTCGGGCCGAGCAGCAGGATGTTCGATTTCTGGAGCTCGATCTCGTCCGCCCCGTCGGACGTCATGCGCACGCGCTTGTAGTGGTTGTAGACGGCGACGGAGAGCGTACGCTTGGCCTCCTCCTGGCCGACCACGTAGTCGTTCAGGACGTCGTAGATCTCCCGCGGCCGCGGCAGGTTGTCGAGGTCGAGCTGTGCGGGGGCGGTGAGCTCCTCGTCGATGATCTCGTTGCAGAGATCGATGCACTCGTCGCAGATGTAGACGCCGGGCCCCGCGATCAGCTTCTTGACCTGGCGCTGGCTCTTGCCGCAGAAGCTGCAGAGCAGCTGCTCGTTTCCGTCGCTCGCTCGGGCCACCGTTCTCTCTCTACACGCTAGCCGTCGACATTGCCAGACCCGTCCGGATCATCGGTGCGCGATCACCGTGTCGATGATCCCGTACTCCTTCGCTTCCTGGGATGTCATGAAGTAGTCGCGCTCCATGTCCTTCGAGACCTTGTCGAGGGGCTGGCCCGTGTGCTCGGCGATGATCTCCTCCAGGCTGCGCTTGATCGAGATCACCTCGCGCGCCTGGATCTCGATGTCCGTCGCCTGCCCCTGGAACCCGCTGGAGACCTGGTGGATCAGGATCTTGGCATTCGGCAGCGACATGCGCTTCCCTTTCGCGCCCCCCGCGAGCAGCAAGGCCCCCATGCTCATCGCGATGCCGACGCAGATCGTCTGCACGTCGGGCTTGATGAACTGGATGGTGTCGTAGATCGCGAGGCCCGCATAGACCGAGCCGCCGGGCGAGTTGACGTAGAGCGAGATGTCCTTGTCGGGCTCCTCCGACTCGAGGTGGAGAAGCTGTGCGACGACGAGGTTCGCGATCTGGTCGTCGATCGGCGTGCCCAGGAAGATGATGCGCTCGTTCAGGAGGCGCGAGTAGATGTCGAACGCGCGCTCGCCACGCGACGTCTGCTCGATCACCATCGGGATCAGTGGGCTCATCCGGGGCGTGTCCAGGCTCATTTCGGCTCCTCGGTTCCGGGCGTCCATATCTTCATCCCGCTGCCGCCCTTCTCCTTCTCGGGGGTCCAGAGCTTCTCGCGCGCCGCGGCAAGCTCGACAGGGATCCGCTTGACCTCTGCGGCGATCGCGTCGAGCGCCTTCTTCAACCGCAGGTCGCCCCGGATCTGCTCGAACCCGCCCCGCTCGCGCAGGACCTCGACGGCGGCGTCGGCGTCGTCGTCCGACTCGGCCGCCTCCCGCCTGATCAGCTCCTCGATCTCCGCGTCCGTGATCTCGACGGCGAGCCGGTCCGCTGCGGCCTCGAGCACGAGCTCGCGCTTCACGGCGCGCTCCGACTCGGCGCGAGCGCTCTGCTCGAGCGTTTCCGGGGTCTGGCCGGTCGCCGCAAGGTACGCCTCGGCGGACACGCCACGCTGCTCGAGCGAGCGGACGAGCCCGGCGAGCAGCGCACCGGTGCGCCGCTCCACGAGCGGCTCGATGCCATCGACCCCGGATGCGTCCACGAGCGCGTCGAGCGCGGCTTCGCGGAAGCGGGCCTCGAGGGCGGCGTCGAGCTGCTCGCGCAGGCGCCTCTCGACGTCGGCTCGCAGCTCCGCCAGCGTCTCGAACTCGGTCGCGGCGCGGGCGAGCTCGTCGTCGAGCTCCGGCAGCCGCTTCTGCTTGATCTCGTTGAGGGTCACGGTGACCGTGCCCTTGCCCTCCTCGAGCAGGTCGATCTCGACCACTTTCGTGTCGCCCTCGGACATGTCGAGCAGCGCGTCCTCGATCTCGCCGGCGAGCCGCCCGGCGCCGAGCTCCGCAACGTAGTCGCGATGCTCCGCGGGTTCCTTGTCCTCCTCGACGGCGACGAGGTCGAGCACGACCGTGTCACCCGGGGCGACGGGCCGGCCGCTGACCGGCATGAGCTCCGCCTGGGACTCGCGCAGCCGGTCGAGCTCGGCGTCGATCACGTCGGCCGGCACCTCCGTCTCGCCGGCGGGCACCTCGAGGGCTCTCCAGTCGGCGAGCTGCGGCGGCGGCGCCACCGGGACCGTGGCCACGAACGTGAAAGCCTTGCCGCGCTCGGGAGGCAGCTGCCAGTCGACCTCGGGGCCGCCGACGGGTCTCACACCGGCCGTGAGGGCGGCGTCCCAGAACCACCCCTCGACGTGCGAGCGGACCGCCTCCTCGGAGAGCGCCTCCATGCCGACCCGGGCGGCGACGACCGCGTAGGGCACCTTGCCCTTGCGAAAGCCGGGGACGCGCATGCCCTCGGCGAGGTCGCGGGCGGCGTGGTCGAAGGCATGGTCGACGGCCGCCTCGGGCACCTCGACCTCGAGCCGTACCTTGCTGTCCGCGAGCTCCTCGACCTTCGTCTTCACAGGAGCGCCAATTCAATCAGAAAGGGCCCGGTCCGCCGCCGCCTGATCGCTTCGACCGGCCCCGCGCGTCGTGACGAGCGAGGCCCCGATCGTCGACCCGAGCACGACGACGACGACCGCGAGCGCCGCCCACACGGGCGGCTTGTAGACGTCGGCGAGGAGCATCTTGGCGCCGACGAGGACGAGCACGACCGCCAGGCCGACGTTGAGGTAGCGGAAGCGACCCATCATCCCGACGAGCACGAAGTAGAGGGCGGACAGGCCGAGCAGCGAGAACGCGTTCGCCGCGAAGACGACGAACGTATCCCGCGTGATCGCGAAGATGGCCGGAATCGAGTCGACGGCGAAGACGACGTCGAACGTCGCCACGAGCACGAGCGCGGCCAGCATCGGCGTCGCGACGCGGCCGCCGCCGTCGCGCACGAAGAAGCGGCCGCCGTGGTAGCCGGCGGTCATCGGAACGAGCCGGCGGACGAGCCGCAGCGCCGGGTTGTGCTCCGGATGGATCTCCGCCTCGCGATGGCAGGCCATTCTGATCCCGGTGAGAACGAGGAACGCGCCGAAGACGTAGATCGTCCAGTGGGCGGCGTCGAGTGCCGCCGCGCCGGCCAGGATGAAGACGGCCCGCAGGACGATCGCGCCGACGATCCCCCAGTAGAGGACGCGACGCTGCAGGTGCGCCGGCACCGAGAGCGTGGAGAAGACGAGCGCGAACACGAACAGGTTGTCGATCGAGAGGCTCTTCTCGATCATGAACCCGGCCAGGTACTCCTCCCCGGCGGTGGAGCCCCGCCACGCCCAGAGCAGTCCACCGAAGCCTGCCCCGAGCACCGTCCAGGCGATGCTCCAGACGGCGGCCTCCCGGAACGGGATCGCGCCCGCGTCGCGCGCGAACACCCGGAGGTCGACGACGAGGAGCGCGGCGACGAGGCCGGCGAGGGCCAGCCAGGCCCACCAGGCGACAGCCATCGCGGAGCTCCCGTCCTGCGAGCGGCGACGGGCCGGCTAGCCGGCGAACGCGAGACGGCCGGCGAGCTCGAGGTCGAGCGCCCGCAGCCGGCGGACGCGCTCCTCCATCGGCGGATGGGTCGAAAAGAGCGAGGCGACGCCTTTGCCGGAGAGCGGGTTCGCGATGTAGAGAGCCTCGGTGGCGGGATTGACCGCCATCGGCGCCCGCGCCACGAGCGCGTGGATCGACTGGAGCGCGTCGGCGAGCGGACGGCCCTCGCCGAGCAAGCGGGCGCCGGTCGCGTCCGCGAGGTACTCGCGCTGCCGCGAGACGGCGAGCTGGAGGATCATCGCCGCGAGCGGCGCGACGATGATCGCGGCGAGCGTCCCGATCAGGCCGAGCGGGTTGTCGTCGTCGTCGGAGCCACCGAACAGGAGCGAGAACTGCAGCACGTTGGCGATCGCGGCGATCGCCCCCGCGATCACGGCCGCGATCGTCGCGACGAGCACGTCGCGGTTCTTGATGTGGGCCAACTCGTGCGCGAGCACGCCGCGCACCTGCTCACGCGGCAGATCGGTGAGCAGCCCACGCGTGACGGCGACGGCGGAATGCGATGGGTTGCGGCCGGTCGCGAACGCGTTCGGCTGGTCGGCGGGAATCAGGTACAGGCGCGGCATCGGGAGGCCGGCGCGGACGGTCAGCTCGCGGACGTCCTGGTAGAGGCCGGGCGCCTCCGTCTCCGACACCGGCTGGGCGCGGCTCATCCTGAGCGCGATCCGGTCCGAGAACCAGTACATGACGACGTTGAAGATGACCGTGAGGGCGACGAACACGTACAGCGTGCCGCCACCGATCACGGCGCCGATCGCGAGCAGGAGCCCCGAGAGCCCGGCAACGAGAAGCCAGGATCTGAGGCGGGTGCTGAAGCTGGATGTCACGGGCTCGATCCCTCCCACGGCGTGTCGCTCGACGTCACCGGAGGTCTCTCCCCGCCTGTCAGGCCGCTCCGCCGGGCTTTCGGGCCGGATTGACGACGGAGCCGGGTGGGATACTCCCCTCCTTCTCGGGGGATCATAACGGCGCCGGCGGCGGCCGCATTCCTGCGATGCGGGCGAGAGGACTCGAACCTCCAGGGGCTTCCGCCCAACGGGACCTAAACCCGCCGCGTCTACCAGTTCCGCCACGCCCGCGCTCGGGACTGAGGATACCCCCGCCCGGGGCTAGACTCAGCCGCGAGGCCCCGTAGCTCAGTGGATAGAGCGGCAGACTTCGAATCTGCGTGCGGAGGTTCGACTCCTCCCGGGGCCATCGCAGGCCGGCGAGACCCGCGCTGGGTAGAGTCGCTTCGGTGGAGATCGTCGCCGTCTGCGTGTTCGTCGTGGCGCTCGCGCTGATCGCGTTCGAGTGGGTGCACCGCACGAAGGTCGCGCTCGCCGGGGCGGGTTTGATGGTCGTGATCGGGGTCCTCGACGAGGAGCACGCCATCGAGGCCGTCGACTGGAGCACGCTCGGTCTCCTCACCGGGATGATGATCCTCGTCGGCCTGACCGAGCGGACGGGGATCTTCACCTACCTCGCGCTGCGGGTCGCGCAGCTGTCCGGGGGCAGGCCGTTCCGGCTCGTGCTCCTGCTCGCGCTCACGACAGGCGTCTTGTCCGCGTTCCTCGACAACCTGACCACGATCCTGCTCGTCGTTCCGGTGACGCTCTTGATCGCGGACGTGCTGCGGGTCTCGCCGGTGCCGCTGGTCCTGATCGAGATCCTCGCGTCGAACATCGGCGGCACGGCAACTCTGATCGGCGACCCTCCCAACATCCTGATCGGCACGCACGTGCCGGAGCTCTCGTTCATCGACTTCGTCGTCAACCTGGCGCCCGTATCGATCGTGACGCTCCTCGCGACCACCGGTCTGCTCTACCTCGTCTTTCGCCGGCAGCTGGCCGTGCCACCGGAGCGGGCCCTCGAAGTCGAGCGTCTCGATCCGCTGGAGGCGATCCGCGGGAGCCGACACATCAGGCGGTCGCTCGGCGTCCTCGCCGGCACGATCGTCGGCTTCTTCCTCCACTCGCTCCTCCACGTCGAGCCCGCAGTCGTCGCGCTCGCGGGTGCGACGGTTCTTCTGCTCGTGTCCGTCGGCGACGTCGACGAGGCCTTCGCCCGCGTGGACTGGACGACCCTGTTTTTCTTCCTCGGCCTGTTCGTAATGGTGGGCGGGCTCGAGGCGCAGGGAGTCCTCGCGCGCGTCGCCGACTTCCTCTCGGACGTCACCGGGGGGTCGCGAGTAGCGGAGGGTCTCGTGATCCTGTGGGGTGCCGCGCTCGGGTCCGCGCTCGTGGACAACATCCCCTTCACGGCCGCGATGATCCCCGTCGTCGATCGTCTCCAGCCAGTGGCCGGCGGCTTCGACGATACGAACTGGTGGGCGCTTGCGCTCGGCGCCTGCTTCGGCGGCAACGCGACCGTGATCGCCGCCGCCGCCAACGTGGCCGCGAGCGGCGTCCTCGCCCGCAGCGGCAACCCCGTCTCGTTCACGCGCTTCCTCGTGGTGGGCGTGCCGGTCACGCTGTTCTCGCTCGGGATCGCCACCGGCTACCTGCTCCTCTTCCAGCTGTGATGATGATCGCCTCGTGAGCGGTTTCCTCGATCTGCTCGAGCTCGAGCTCGTTGATGCGGCAGTGCCGCGCTCCGCGCCGCTCTCGGAGGCCGCCCGGCTGCTCGGCGAGAGCCGTGTGGGCGCCCTTGCCGTGCTCGACGAGGAGCGACGGGTGGCCGGCCTCTTCGGCGAGCTCCAGCTCCTGCGCCTTTTGTTCCCGCGCTACCTGGGGGAGCTGCACCACACCGCGTTCGTGCGCGACGACCCGGGCCTGCTCGCGGAATGCTTCGCCAGGGTGCGCGACGAGCCGATCGGGGGCAACACGCACGCGCCGGTCACGATCGACGCCACCGCGAGCGCGACGCACGTCGCCGAGCGCTTCCTCCACCTGGACATGCCGGCGATCGCGGTCGTCCGCGACGGGACATACATCGGCATGCTCGGCCTCGCGGACTTCTGCCGCGCGCTGATGCGTCCCCGGATATGAGCAAGCCTTCCCGAAACGCTCGCGCGGCGCTCACCGCAGCGAGCTAGCGTGCGGGGGGGCACCCCTCGCCCGCCGATGCTTCATGCTCACGATCACCAGACAGGCAGCCAGGTCGATCATGCAGCTCCTCGCGTCTCACGAGGAGGGCGGGCGCGTGCTGCGCATAGTCGAGCGGCCGGTCGGCGCGAGGCGAGCGCTCATGCTCGCGCTCTCCCGCTCCAGAGCCGACGACCTCGTCGTCTTCGATTGCGGATTGCGGATCTTCCTCGAGCTCGGGATCGCCGAGCGGCTCGAGGGCAAGCGCCTGCATGCCTGCCGGGAGGGCGACCGGACGCGCTTCCTGATCGAGCCGGCCCCCTGATTCGCGCGCGCCGACGCCGTGCTCAGACAGGCACGAGCTTGTAGCCGACACCGCGAACCGTGACGATGCGCTCGGGCTCCGCGGGGCTGCGCTCGATCTTGCGGCGCAGGTTGGAGACGTGGACGTCGCAGGCGCGCTCGTCTCCGACATACGGGCTCTGCCAGAGGTGCTCCATGACCTGACGGCGGGTGAACACCCGCTCCGGCTCGGCCGCGAGCAGAGCCAGCACCTTGAACTCGGACAGCGTGAGGTGCACCGGTCGCCCGTCCACCTCGACGAGGTGCCGGACGAGATCGACCCTGATTCCCCCGAGCTCGCGAACGCCCGCTGTCGTGCTCTCCGCCCGGTCGAGCTCCCGGCGGCGGAGGATCGACCGCACCCGGCTCACGAGCTCGGCCATGGAGAACGGCTTCGTCACGTAGTCGTCGGCCCCGAGCTCGAGCCCGAGCACGCGGTCGAGCTCCGCGTCCTTCGCGGTCAGAAGGATGATCGGGATATCGCTTTCGGCGCGCAGCGCGCGGCACGCGTCGGTTCCCGAGACCCTCGGCATCATGATGTCCAGGATCGCGAGGTCGTAGGCAGACGAGCGTGCAGCCTCGAGGGCGGCCTGGCCGTCCGCGACCGTGTCCACCTCGAAACCCTCCCGGCCCAGCGCGTACGCGACCGCGTCGACGATCGCGGGCTCGTCGTCGGCGAGCAGGATCCGCGCGCTCATGCCGCCCGCTCACCGGCTGCCGGCAGCACCATGCGCACTGTCGTCCCGCGCCCCGGCGCTGAGTCGACCTCGATCCGCCCGTCGAGAGCGCGGACGCTCTGGCGTGCGATCGCGAGACCCAGGCCGAAGCCGTCCGCGTCGCGCCGCCCACCCCGGTAGAAGCGGTCGAACATCCGCTCCAGCTCGTCCGCTGACATCCCGGGCCCCGTGTCGACGACCTCGACGAGAACGGCGGCCCGCGCGCCCCGTGCCCGGAGGACCACCCGGCCTCGCTCGGTGTGCTTCACGGCATTGGCTGCGAGGTTCGAGAGCGCCTGCTCGACGAGGTCGCGATCGGCGTGAGCGGCGAGCCCTGCGGGGCACTCGACCTCCACGCCGACCCCCTCGGCGGGATCCAGGCTCGCGGCCACCTCCCGGAGCAACGGGGCGAGCTCGACCGGGGAGAGGCGCGGCGCCTCCTGCTGCGTCTGCGCGCGCGCCAGCACGAGCAGCGCCTTCGTCAGGCGGCCGAGTCGCGCCGCCTCCCGCTCGATGTGGGCGATGAAGCGATCGCGCTCCACCGGCGTCTCCTTCGCCCCCTGCTGGAGAACCTCGACGGCGCCGGTGATCGCCGCCAGCGGGGTGCGGAGCTCGTGTGCCGCATTCGTTACGAACTCGCGCTCCGCACGCTCGCGCCGCTCGCGCTCCGACACGTCGGTGAGCACGAGGATGGCGGTCTCCGACTCCCGGCGAGCCGGCAGCCCGACGACCGCGTACGTGCGGTCATCACGGGGAGTGAGCCGGGTCTGCGCGACACGGGCGCCAGGGGCGAACAGGCCGGCCGCGAGCTGCCGCAGGGAGAGCTCATGCCACGGGTCCGGCAGCGGATCGCCCATCGCGAGATCGCGTCGGCCGAGCAGCCGCCTGGCCGCCTCGTTCGCGAATTCGACCTCGAGGTCGCGGTTCACGGTCACGACGCCGTCCTGGAGGCGCTCGAGCAGACGCGCGAGCCGATCGCGCTCCGCCTCTAGCCGGCCGAACGAGTCGCGCAGACGCTCCCGCATCGCGTCGATCGTGAGGCCGAGCACACCGAGCTCGTCACGAAACCGGGGGCGCAGCGGACGCTCGAAGTTCCCGGCCTCGATGGCCGCGGCCGCTGCCCCGATCCGGCGCAGCCTCGCGGTGATCAGCATGGCGACGAGCAGTCCGACGACCGCGCCGACGAGAACCGCCCAGAGCGCCGCTTCCACGATCTTGTCGCGCACGATCCCGAGCTCGGCCGCCAGCTCCGGCCGCGACGCGTACGCGAGCAGCGCGGCGGGCGCAGACAGATCGACCGGCACCGGTGCGATCGTCGGCCCCCTGAGCGGGAGCGCGACCACGGTCAGACGGCCGTCCTCGACCGACGAGATGTAGCGCTGCCCCGCGAGCGCGCTCTCGAGCGCCTCCTCGCGACCGGGGACGGCGCTGAGATCGACCCTGTGCGAGCGCGACGATGTCATCAGCGCACCATCTGACCCGAACACGAACACGGACAGGCGCCGGCTCTCGGCGATCGCGGTGACCGACTGCTCCAGGCTGCCTTCGCGCGCGGCCCGCACGACGACGTCCGCGGCGGCGATGCTCGCACCGACGGCCAGGTCCTCCGCGCGCTCTCGAAACGCCCGCTCCGAGCGCTGCGCGAAGAACTGGGCGACGGTGACGGCGGTCACGGCCGCGATGAGAGCGAACGCGACCGCAAGCCACCAGCGCATGCTGATCCGAACGCGTGGCACCTGACACAGTATTGCGGCTCCCCCACGGGGATTCGGCCCCGTGTGAGCGTATCTTCATGCAACGCTCACCCGCCCCTCGGAGGCCGGGGTCACGATGGCCTCATGACGAGCGTGAGAGCCGCCGGCCTGCGCCTCGTCCGGCCCTCCGTGCCGGCCGTCCGCCGCGTCCCCGGTCCGGCGCACGACCTGCGCTGCGGCTCGTGCGGCTACGGGATCGCGACGGGCACCGCCCCCGAGCGGTGCCCGATGTGTCGCACGGCCGCCTGGGAGCCGGTCCCCTGGCAGCCGTTCTCGCGTCTCGACGGCGGCATCCCCGTGAGATCATGAAGAGGCTCTTCGTCGTCGCGGGCAAGCGCACCGATACGAACGCGGCGCTCGTCTCGGCGTTCGGCCGGGCCGGAGTCGAGTCCTCGTTCCTGCGCCCCGAGCAGGTACGAGGCCAGGTGCGCCCCGGGGACGTACTGCTCGGCCGGGTCGACGTGCTTCCGAGCCTCGAGGGCGTCGAGACGTGCCTGTGGGAGCTCCGCCGGCTCGAGCGCTTCGGCGCCCGCGTCATCAACGGCGTCGGTGCCCTGCTGGCCTCGCACGACAAGCTCCAGACGGCCCTCAGGCTCGGGCGCGCGGGCCTGTCGCATCCGAAGACCGTCCACCTCGACGGGAAAAAGCCCCTCCCGCAGCTCGAGCCCCCGATCGTCCTGAAGCCGCGATTCGGGAGCTGGGGTCGTGACGTGGTGCTGTGCGAGTCGCCGGAAGCTGTCGAGCGCGAGCTCGGGGTGCTGGCACGGCGCC
Organism: Thermoleophilia bacterium; assembly: GCA_023382435.1. Lineage (GTDB taxonomy): Bacteria > Actinomycetota > Thermoleophilia > Gaiellales > Gaiellaceae > JAHDVS01. The sequence goes on along the minus strand of JAHDVS010000036.1, from coordinate 19,025 downwards.
GCTGGTTTCGCCGTCACGGGGTGCTCGCCCAGGAGTTCGTGCGGCCTGTCGGCTTCGATCTGCGGGTCATCATCGCAGGGGGCGAGATCGTCGGCGCGATCGAGCGCCGCTCCGCGCACGGCGAGTGGCGGACGAACGTCGCGCTCGGCGCGACGCGCCACCAGGTCATGCCGTCACCGGACGCCCGTGCGACCGCGATCGCGGCAGCCGCCGCCGTCGGAGCCGACCTCGTCGGCGTCGACCTGCTCCCCTCCGACGCGGGCTGGGTCGTGCTCGAGCTGAACGGCGCGGTCGATTTCACCAGCGACTACTCGCTCGAAGGCCGGGACGTCTTCGACGAGGTGGCGCGAGCGCTCACCCGCGAGCGCCAGCCGGCTGCGCTCGCGAGCTAGCAGCCGGTCGCGGCCGCGAGGGCGCGGCAGGCCTCGGCCAGGCGGTCGGCGCCGAGGCGGCAGATCCGCTCGGTCAGGAGCGACTTCGGGAGCGTCGTCACGTTGTCGAAGCTGAGCGCGCAGCGCTCCGGCATGCCATCCTCGACATCAAGCGTGACCTCGGTCGGGATGCCGCGGATCGTGCGCGTCGCGGGAACCGCGACGACGCGGTGCAGGACGGAGATCGCCGCCTCCCTGGTGAGGACGAGGAAGGGCCGGCGCCCCGCGTCCGGGTGCTCGGCCCACCAGACCTCTCCCCGGGTCACCAGCGCTCGCCCGCGATCGCCTCGCGCGCGGCGAGCTCGGCCCAGGCGTCGTCC